>NZ_JBSFWB010000003.1:0-394206 GCF_053592635.1 Streptomyces sp. NPDC002623
GTGGTGTTCTACTCCAAACCCACACAACCCCACAAACTGGGGGGGGGGCCCCCCCCCCGGCCCCCCACCACCGGCACTCTGACGGGTGATCAGCCGACCAGATTGTCGGCGAGGTCCTCGCTGAGGTTGGCCTCCGTGCCCGGGATGCCGAGGTCGGAGGCACGCTTGTCGGCCATCGCCAGCAGCCGGCGGATACGGCCGGCGACCGCGTCCTTCGTCAGCGGCGGGTCGGCGAGCGCGCCGAGCTCCTCCAGAGAGGCCTGCTTGTGATCCATGCGCAGCCGGCCGGCCGCCGCGAGGTGCTCGGGCACCTCCTCGCCGAGGATCTCCAGCGCGCGCTGGACACGGGCTCCCGCGGCGACGGCGGCGCGTGCCGAGCGGCGCAGGTTGGCGTCGTCGAAGTTGGCGAGCCGGTTCGCCGTGGCGCGCACCTCGCGGCGCATCCGGCGCTCCTCCCAGGCCAGCACCGACTCATGGGCGCCGAGGCGGGTGAGCAGCGCGCCGATCGCGTCGCCGTCGCGGACGACGACCCGGTCGACGCCGCGCACCTCTCGGGCCTTCGCGGCGATGGAGAGCCGACGGGCCGCGCCGACCAGCGCGAGCGCCGCCTCCGGACCCGGGCAGGTCACCTCCAGGGAGGAGGAGCGGCCGGGCTCGGTGAGCGAGCCGTGCGCCAGGAAAGCCCCTCGCCAGGCCGCCTCCGCGTCGCAGGTCGCGCCGGAGACCACCTGCGGGGGCAGACCCCGGATCGGGCGGCCGCGGCCGTCGACGAGTCCCGTCTGCCGGGCCAGCTGGTCACCGCCCGCGACGACCCGCACGACATAGCGCGAGCCGCGGCGCAGACCGCCCGGGGCCATCACGATCAGCTCCGAGCTGTGGCCGAAGATCTCCAGGATGTCCCGCTTGAGCCGACGGGCCGCCATCGCCGTGTCCAGCTCCGCCTCGATCACAATGCGCCCGCTCACCAGGTGGAGGCCGCCGGCGAACCGCAGAATCGCGGAGACCTCCGCCTTTCTGCAGCAGGTCCGGGTGACGGGGAGCCGGGAAATCTCATCCTTCACCGCTGCCGTCATCGCCATGGGCCGATCCTTCCATGCATCCGAAAAATACGGTCGTACGCGGCGGCCAACAACTCCGGGTCGTGCCTCGGGGTTCCGTCGGGCCGGGCCACCGGCGCCAGCTCGACCACGGCCCCGAACCGCTTGGCGGCGTCGGTCAGCGAGTCGCGGTCGGGCACGGCGGCCTCGTCGGCCAGCACCACGTCCAGGGCGAGTTTAGGGGCGTGTCGTCCCAAAACCTCCAAATGACGCTGCGGGGAGAAGCCGTCGGTTTCTCCCGGCTGCGGGGCGAGGTTCAAGGAGAGCACCAGGCGGGCCTTGGTCTCCATGAGCGCGTCGAGCAGGCCGGGCACCAGCAGGTGCGGCATGACCGAGGAGAACCAGGAGCCGGGCCCGAGCACCACCCAGTCCGCGTCCAGGACGGCGGCGACGGCCTCCGGGACGGCCGGCGGGTCGTTCGGCACCAGGTGCACGGACTGCACCTCGCCGGGCGTGAGCGCCACGGTCGCCTGTCCCCGGACGGTGTCGATGTCGTCCGGCCGCAGCGGATCGTGCCCCTTGACCAGCGCCTGGAGCTCCAGCGGCACGGCGGACATGGGCAGCACCCGGCCCTGCGCGCCGAGCAGCTTGCCGACCAGGTCCAGGGCCTGCACATGGTCGCCGAGCTGCTCCCACAGGGCGACGATCAGCAGATTGCCGACCGCGTGGCCGTTGATCTCGCCCTGCGACTGGAAACGGTGCTGGATGACGCGGGCCCAGGTCTGGCCCCAGTCGTCGTCGCCGCACAGCGCGGCCAGCGCCTTGCGCAGGTCACCGGGCGGCAGCACGCCCAGTTCGTCCCGCAGGCGGCCGCTGGAGCCGCCGTCGTCCGCCACCGTGACGACGCCCGTGAGGTCGCCGGTGATCCGGCGCAGCGCCGTGAGCGAGGCGGACAGACCCATGCCGCCGCCGAGGGCGACGACCTTGGGCTGGGTGCCGCGGCGGCGCGGTTTGCCGCCTCGGGCCTCGACCGGCCGGCCCGCGCGCCCCTCCAGGGCGACCCTGCGCAGCCGGCCGAGCCGTGGAGTACGTCCTGTCATTCCCGTCCCATGTCCCGGTGTACGACCACCGTCTCCACGCCCTCGGCCGCGAGGCGCGCGGCGAGCTTCTCCGACATGGCCACCGAGCGGTGCTTGCCGCCCGTGCAGCCGACCGCGATGGTCACATAGCGCTTGCCCTCCCGGCGGTAGCCCGCGGCGACCAGTTGGAGGAGCTCCGCGTACCGGTCGAGGAACTCCTTCGCGCCGGGCTGGTTGAGGACGTACGCCGAGACCTCCTCGTTGAGGCCGGTGTAGGGGCGCAGCTCCGGGACCCAGTGCGGGTTGGGCAGGAAGCGCATGTCGACGACCAGGTCGGCGTCGACCGGCAGGCCGTACTTGAAGCCGAAGGACATCACGGTGGCCCGCAGCTCGGGCTCCTCGTCGCCCGCGAACTGGGCGTCCATCTTGGCGCGCAGCTCGTGCACGTTGAGGCTGGAGGTGTCGATCACCAGGTCGGCGTCGCCGCGCAGCTCGCGCAGCAGCTCGCGTTCGGCGGCGATGCCGTCGACGATGCGGCCGTCGCCCTGGAGGGGGTGCGGGCGGCGCACGGACTCGAAGCGGCGCACCAGGGCGTCGTCGGAGGACTCCAGGAAGACGATCCGCCGGGTGACGCCCTTGGCCTCGAGGTCGGCGAGGGACTCACGGAGGTTGTCGAAGAAGCGCCGGCCGCGGACGTCGACGACCACCGCGATCCGCGCCACGTTGCCCTGCGAGCGGGCGCCCAGCTCCACCATGGTGGGGATCAGGGCGGGCGGGAGGTTGTCGACGACGAACCAGCCGAGGTCCTCCAGACACTTGGCTGCCGTCGAGCGACCGGCCCCGGACATGCCGGAGATGATCACCAGCTCGGGGATGGCCGCCTCGGGGATCCCGGGCGGCGTGACGTCCGTACTCACCTGTGCTCCGTCTTCGTGGCGTGCTTCTTGCCGGGGGCTGTCGGCGGCCCCGGGGTCCGGGGGCGCCTGTTCTCTCTGGTCTGTGGGGTGTGCATCGTGCTCGGTCATGTCTCCTGCCCCAGTCGTTCTTCCGGGGCGCCCGCCGTCACGGGATCTCCGGGGGAACCCGCCGTCGTATCGGGTTCCTCGTCTTCAATGATCTCTCCGGTCGCCGTGTTCACGGCGGGAGCGGGCGGCGCCGCCTGCGCGAGGGCCACGGCGATGGTCTCGGCCGTCTTGCGGCCTATGCCCGGGACCTCGCAGATCTGGTCGATCGTCGCAGCCCGCAGCCTCTTCACCGACCCGAAGTGCTTGATCAGCGCCTGTTTGCGGGTCTCGCCGAGGCCCGGCACCTCGTCCAGCGGCCCGGCGCGGAAGCGCTTGGCCCGCTTGGTGCGCTGGTAGGTGATCGCGAAGCGGTGGGCCTCGTCGCGGACGCGCTGCAGCAGGTAGAGGCCTTCGCTGCTGCGGGGCAGGACGACCGGGTCGTCGTCGCCGGGCAGCCAGACCTCCTCCAGGCGCTTGGCGAGGCCGCAGACGGCGACGTCGTCGATTCCCAGTTCGTCCAGCGCCCGCTTGGCGGCCGCGACCTGCGGCTGTCCGCCGTCGACGACGACGAGCTGGGGCGGGTAGGCGAACCGTTTGGGACGGCCGTCGTCCTCGGTGAGGGTGCCGGCGAGGACGGTTTCCATGGCGTCGGCATCGGCATCGGCGCCGACGGTGAGCGGGGCGCCGTCCGTGAGCGGGGGCTCGCCGTCGGTCCACTCCCCCGTCTTCCCCTGCTCGGCGATGTAGCGCCGGAAGCGGCGGGTGATCACCTCGTGCATGGAGCGGACGTCGTCCTGACCCTCGAAGCCCTTGATCTGGAAGCGGCGGTACTCGCTCTTGCGCTGCAGACCGTCCTCGAAGACGACCATGGAGGCCACGACGTCGTCGCCCTGGAGGTGCGAGATGTCGTAGCACTCGATCCGGAGCGGGGCGCTGTCCAGGTCGAGGGCCTCGGCGATCTCCTCCAGGGCACGCGAGCGCGTGGTCAGGTCGGAGGCCCGCTTGGTCTTGTGCAGGACGAGCGACTGCTGTGCGTTGCGCTCGACGGTCTCCATCAGGGCCCTCTTGTCGCCCCGCTGCGGGATGCGCAGCGACACGTTGGACCCGCGGCGCTCGGTGAGCCACTCCTGGACGGGCAGCGCGGGCTCGGGCAGGGCGGGGACCAGCACCTCCTTGGGGACGGAGTCGCCGCGCTCCTCGCCGTACAGCTGTTGCAGGGCGTGCTCGACGAGGGCGCCGGTCGTGACGTCCTCGACCTTGTCGGTCACCCAGCCGCGCTGGCCGCGCACGCGCCCGCCGCGGACGTGGAAGATCTGGACGGCCGCCTCCAACTCGTCCTCGGCGACCGCGATCAGGTCGGCGTCGGTCGCGTCCGCGAGCACGACCGCGTTCTTCTCCATGGCCTTCTTCAGGGCCTCGATGTCGTCGCGCAGGCGGGCGGCCCGCTCGTACTCCATCTCCTCGGCCGCCTCCATCATCTGCTTCTCCAGACGGCGGAGGTAGGCTCCGGTGCGGCCGGTCATGAAGTCGCAGAACTCGTCGGCCAGTTCGCTGTGCTCCTCGGGGGTGATCCGGCCGACGCAGGGCGCGGAGCACTTGCCGATGTAGCCGAGCAGACAGGGCCGGCCGGTGCGGGCGGCGTTCTTGAAGACGCCGGCGGAGCAGGTGCGCACGGGGAAGACGCGCAGCAGCAGGTCGACCGTGTCCCGGATCGCCCACGCGTGCGCGTACGGTCCGAAGTACCTGACGCCCTTCTTCTTGTGGCCGCGCATCACCTGCACGCGCGGGAACTCCTCGTTCATCGTGACCGCGAGGTAGGGGTAGCTCTTGTCGTCGCGGTACTTGACGTTGAACCGGGGGTCGTACTCCTTGATCCAGGAGTACTCCAGCTGCAGCGCCTCGACCTCCGTGGACACCACCGTCCACTCCACCGACGCGGCCGTGGTGACCATCGTGCGGGTGCGCGGGTGGAGGCCTGCCACATCCTGGAAGTAGTTCGCCAGGCGTTGGCGCAGGCTCTTCGCCTTTCCGACGTAGATCACCCGGCGGTGCTCGTCGCGGAAGCGGTACACCCCGGGAGAGTCCGGGATCTGTCCCGGCTTGGGGCGGTAGCTGGAGGGGTCGGCCATGTCTCACACCCTACTGGCGCGGAGTGACACTCCGACGGGGCTGTGGACAACGGCAGGGGTGTCCGGCGGGGCTGTGGACGACCGGGCACAGCAGGGACGGGCCCGGGGGCAGCGACTCGGCCACACGCACGTGCCACTCGGGCATCAGGTGTTGTCGGGACTTGGTCAACACGCTTCAATGCGGGGGAACTCGGGGCCCTGAAGGGCGCCTTACGGATGTGAAGGAGCTGCTGCGTCACGGGCAAGACCCCGACCACCCACGCGAACGGTCCGACCAGCCGTCGTGAGCATTCACAGAAAGGCCCCTGCATGCCGCACGCCACACAGCACGCGGACGCCGCCGTCGTCGTCGCCACCACCGCGGAACTGGACACGGCCCTGCGCGGCGGCCCCTTCCACGTGGCGCTGCGTGCCGCGATCGCCGCCCGTGGACTGCCGCTGCAGCGCGTCCAGCATCATCTGTCGCGCTACGGGGTCAAGGTGGGCGTGACAAGCCTGAGCTACTGGCAGCAGGGCGCCCGGCGTCCGCAGCGTCCCGAGTCGTTGCGGGCGGTGCGGGCGCTGGAGGAGATCCTGCACCTGCCGGACGAGTCCCTGATCCGGCTGCTCGCGGACTCCGACGGCGGGAACGGCGGCAACGGCGGCACGACGGCCGGGCAGTCCGCGGGCCGCTCCTACCGCTCGTTCCTGGAGGCCACCGGCGCTCTCGAACAGCTGCTCGTTGAACTGGAGTGCCCCGTCGACGGCGGACTGCACACGCTCGGCCACCATGAGCGGGTCCGCATCGGGGCACGCCGTGAACTCCTGGGGCGCGAGTCGCAGCACATCGTGCGCGCCCACCGCGACGGCGTCGACCGCTTCGTGGCCGTCCACCACGGCGACCCCGGGTGCGCACCGGAGCGGATGGCGGTGCATGCCCTGGAGAACTGCCGGGCCGGTCGCGTCCGCCGCCATCACGACACCGGCGTGCTCGTGGCCGAGTTCCTCTTCGACACCCGCCTGCGGGCCGGCGACACATTCCTCTTCCGTTACGGCGTGGAGGACGGGACCGCCGACGTGTGCCGTGAGTACGTGCGCGGCTTCGGTGCGGCGGGCGGCCAGTACGCCCTCCAGATCCGCTTCGACGAGCACGCCCTGCCCGTGCGCTGCCATCGGTTCACCCAGCACTCGGCGGCGGCCCCGCGCGGCGGCCGCCAGGAACTGCCGATCAGCGGCCGACACCGTTCGGTGCACCTCGTGGAGCCGCGGGTGCGGTCGGGCATGGTGGGCATCGGATGGGACTGGGAGTGAGTTCGGATGACCGTTCGACTGACGTAAACGCTTGCGCAAGCGTTTACGCGGGGCGCTGAATGAGATAGCTTCCCGCCGGAAGGACGGGCACGGGCCCGGACCGCGGGGCCCCGGGGAGGCGAGGCGACCAGATGCCGACCATGGCCGACGTCGCACGGCACGCGGGAGTGTCCGTGGCGACCGTCTCGCACGTGCTGAACGACACCCGCCCGGTGCTCCCCCACACCCGCCAGGCCGTCCTCGACGCCATCGACGAGCTGGGCTACACGCCCAACACCCTCGCCCGCTCCCTGGTGACCTCCCGCACCCGTTCCATCGGGCTCGCGGTGTCGGCGATCAGCAATCCCTACTTCACGGAGATCCTCCAGGGCGTCGAGGCCGGAGCCCTGGAGCAGGGGTACAGCCTCCTGATCGCCGATCCGCACGACGAGCCCGAGCACGAACGCAAGGTCGTCCAGCTCCTGCACGAGCGCCGCGTCGACGGCCTGATCGTCGCCCCGTCCGCGGACCCGCGCGGCCTCCTGTCCTACCTCGGCCGCCACGCCGTGCCGACCGTGCTCCTCGACCGGGTCGTCGAGGCGGCGGCGGACGGCGCTCCCCGCTTCGACCAGGTCTGCGCCGAGAACGCCGCACCGACGGCCCGACTGGTCGCCCACCTCGCCGAACTGGGCCACCGCCGCATCGCCCTGGTCGCCGGCCTGCCCGGCCTGAGCACCACCGGCGAACGGATCTCCGGCTACCGGCACGGCCTCGCCGCCGCCGGACTCCCCTACGACGAGCGCCTCCTGGCCCACGGCGACTCCGCGTCGGCCGGCGCCGAACGGGCCACCGCGGCCCTGCTCTCCCAGGCCGCACCGCCCACCGCCCTCGTCACCGCCAACAACGCGATGACCATCGGCGCCCTGCGTGCCCTGCGCGACCGCGGCCTCTCCGTGCCCGAGGACATCGCGCTGTGCTGTTTCGACGACTTCGCCTGGGCGGACGTGTTCTCCCCCCGGCTCACCGCGATCGCCCAGCCCAGCCGGGACCTGGGCGCCCTGGCCGTCCGGATGCTGCTCGAACGCCTCGCCGCGCCCGACCGCCCGGCCCGGACCGTACGGCTTCCCTGCACCTTCGTCCATCGCACGTCGTGCGGCTGCAAGGACGGAACGAGCACCGTTGGCCCCGACAGCCCCGACAGCCCCGACAGCCCCGAGGAAGGATCCGCCCTGTGATCGTCGTTGCCGGTGAGGCCCTGATCGACCTGGTACCGCAGGGCACGGGCGCCCTCGCGGGGCTGCAGCCGGCACTCGGCGGCGGTCCCTACAACACGGCGGTCGCGCTCGGCCGCCTCGGCTCCCCCACGGCCTTCTGCTCGCGCACCTCCCTGGATGCCTTCGGCGAAGCGCTGCTCGGCAGACTGCGGGAATCGGGCGTGGACGTGTCCGCGGTGCAGCGCGGCACGGAGCCGACCACCCTCGCGGTCGCCACGGTCGACGGGGACGGTTCGGCCGCGTACTCCTTCTACGTCGACGGCACCGCCGACCGGCTGTTCACGGCCCCGGCTGCGCTGCCCGCAGGGACGCGTGCGGTGTCCTTCGGCACCTGCTCGCTCGTCCTGGAGCCGGGCGCGAGCGCGTACGAGGAGCTGATGCGGACCTCCGCCGCGCAGGGCCTGTTCACCGCGCTCGATCCGAACATCCGGCCCGGGCTGATCCCGGACGCCGACGCGTACCGGGCCCGCTTCAAGAGCTGGCTGCCCTCGGTGTCCCTGCTCAAGCTCTCCGAGGAGGACGCCCGGTGGCTGGGCGGCACCCCGCACGAGTGGCTGTCCGCCGGGCCGACGGCGGTGGTGCTCACGCACGGCGGCGCCGGACTGAGCGTCTTCACCCGCGACGGCTCGATCCACCCCGTGCCCGGCGAGGAGGTCGAGGTGGTGGACACCATCGGCGCCGGGGACACCGTGAACGCGGCGCTGCTGCACGGTCTCGCGCTGCGCGACGCCCTGTCCCCGACCGCCGTCGAGTTCCTCGGCGCCGACGACTGGACGCGGTTGCTGCGGTTCGCCGCACGCGCGGCGGCGATCACGTGTTCCCGGGCCGGTGCGGAACCGCCGTACGCCTCCGAGGTGGGCGAGCTGTAGGAGGAACGGACGGCGCCCCGTGGGGAGTTCCCGCGGGGCGCCGTCCTTTCGCGCGTGGTGTCAGGCCTTGGTCGCCCGCGTCGACTTCGTCGTCTTCTTCGCGGGCGTGGCCTTCGTCGTCGCCCCGGCGGCCTTCTTCGTCGCCGTGTCGTTCGCGGCGGCGGACTTGGCCGTGGCGGTCTTCGCGGTCGCCGTCTTGGCGGTCGCGGTCTTCCGTGCCGTCGCCGTCCTGGCCGCGACCGTCTTCTTCGCCGCCGTCTTGCGCGGGGCCTTCACCGGGGCCGCGTCGCTGATGCGCTCGGCGCCCAGGACCTCCCGGAGGAACTTGCCGGTGTGGCTGGTCGACACCGCGGCCACCTCCTCCGGCGTGCCCTCGGCGATGACCAGGCCGCCGCCGGCGCCGCCCTCGGGGCCCATGTCCACGACCCAGTCGGCGGTCTTGATCACGTCGAGGTTGTGCTCGATGACGATGACCGTGTTGCCCTTGTCGACCAGGCCGGCGAGGACCGTCAGGAGCTTGCTGATGTCCTCGAAGTGCAGACCCGTCGTCGGCTCGTCCAGGACATAGACCGTGCGGCCGGTGGAGCGGCGCTGCAGCTCGCTGGCGAGCTTGACGCGCTGGGCCTCACCGCCGGACAGGGTGGTCGCGGACTGGCCGAGCCGGACGTAGCCGAGGCCGACGTCCTTCAGGGTGTTGAGGTGGCGGGCGATCGAGGGGACGGCCTCGAAGAACTCCGTCGCCTCCTCGATCGGCATGTTCAGGACGTCGGCGATGGACTTGCCCTTGTAGTGGACCTCCAGGGTCTCCCGGTTGTACCGGGCGCCGTGGCAGACCTCGCACGGGACATAGACGTCCGGGAGGAAGTTCATCTCGATCTTGATCGTGCCGTCGCCCGCGCAGTTCTCGCAGCGGCCGCCCTTGACGTTGAAGGAGAAGCGGCCGGGCAGATAGCCGCGGACCTTCGCCTCGGTCGTCTCCGCGAACAGCTTGCGGACGTGGTCGAAGACGCCGGTGTACGTGGCCGGGTTGGAGCGCGGGGTGCGGCCGATGGGCGACTGGTCGACGTGTACGACCTTGTCGACGAGGTCGTCGCCGTCCACACGCGTGTGCCGCCCGGGAACGTTCCGTGCGCCGTTCAGCTCGCGGGCCAGGTGCGTGTACAGGATGTCGTTGACCAGCGTCGACTTGCCGGAGCCGGACACACCGGTGACCGCGGTGAACACGCCCAGCGGGAAGGACACGTCGATGTCCTGCAGGTTGTTCTCGCGGGCGCCGTGCACGGTGAGCCTGCGGGACGGGTCCTGCGGGCGCCGGATCTCGGGCAGCGGGATCGCCTTCTTGCCGGACAGGTACTGCCCGGTCTGCGACTCGGCGTTGTCGAGCAGCTCCTTGTAGGAGCCGCTGTGCACGACCTTGCCGCCGTGCTCGCCGGCGCCGGGGCCGATGTCCACGATCCAGTCGGCGACCTTGATGGTGTCCTCGTCGTGCTCGACGACGATGAGCGTGTTGCCCATGTCCCGCAGCCGGACGAGGGTCTCGATCAGCCGGTGGTTGTCGCGCTGGTGCAGACCGATGGACGGCTCGTCGAGGACGTACAGGACGCCGACGAGACCGGAGCCGATCTGGGTGGCCAGGCGGATGCGCTGGGCCTCGCCGCCGGAGAGCGTGCCGGCCGCGCGGTTGAGCGAGAGGTAGTCCAGGCCGACGTCGACCAGGAACCGCAGCCGCTCGTTGACCTCTTTCAGGACCCGCTCGGCGATCTTCTTGTCGCGGGCGTTGAGCTTCAGCTCGCCCAGGAACTCCGCGCAGTCGCTGATGGACATGCCGGAGACCTCGGCGATGGACTTGTCCATGACCGTGACCGCGAGGACGAGCGGCTTCAGACGCGTGCCCTGACAGGTGGGGCAGGGCACCTCGCGCATATAGCCCTCGAAGCGCTCACGGCTGGCGTCGCTCTCGGACTCGCTGTGCCGGCGCTTCACGAACGGGACGGCGCCCTCGAAGGGCGTCGTGTAGACGCGCTCGCGCCCGTACCGGTTGCGGTAGCGGACCTCGATCTGCGTCTTGTGGCCGTGCAGCAGGGCCTTCCTGGCGCGCAGCGGCAGGCCCGCGAAGGGGATGTCGGTGCGGAAGCCGAGCGCTTCGGCGAGAGCGCCGATCAGCCGGCCGAAGTAGTCCTTGGTGTGACCGTGCGACCAGGGGTGGATCGCGCCCTCGTCGAGGGACTTGTCCTCGTCCGGGACGATCAGCTCGGCGTCGACCTCCATGCGCGTGCCGATGCCGGAGCACTCGGGGCAGGCGCCGAAGGGCGAGTTGAAGGAGAAGGAGCGGGGCTCCAGCTCCTCGAAGGACAGGTCGTCGTAGGCGCAGTACAGGTGCTCCGAGTACATGCGCTCGCGCTCGGGATCGTCCTCGGGAAGGTCGACGAAGTCGAGCACGACCATGCCGCCGGCCAGGCCCAGGGCGGTCTCCACCGAGTCGGTGAGACGGCGCTTGGCGGACTCCTTCACCGTGAGGCGGTCGATGACCACCTCGATGGTGTGCTTCTCCTGCTTCTTCAGCGTGGGCGGGGTGGAGAGCTGGATCGTCTCGCCGTCGACCCGCGCGCGGGAGTAGCCCTTGGTCTGGAGTTCGGCGAACAGGTCGACGAACTCTCCCTTGCGCTCGCGCACCAGCGGCGACAGCACCTGGAAGCGGCTGCCCTCCGGCAGCTCCAGCACCTTGTCGACGATGGCCTGCGGGGACTGGCGCGAGATCGGCCGGCCGCACTCGGGGCAGTGCGGCTTGCCGATGCGCGCGAAGAGCAGCCGCAGGTAGTCGTAGACCTCGGTGATGGTGCCGACCGTGGAGCGCGGGTTGCGCGAGGTCGACTTCTGGTCGATGGAGACGGCCGGGGAGAGGCCCTCGATGAAGTCGACGTCCGGCTTGTCCATCTGGCCGAGGAACTGGCGGGCGTAGGAGGAGAGGGACTCGACATAGCGCCGCTGTCCCTCGGCGAAGATGGTGTCGAAGGCCAGCGAGGACTTGCCCGACCCCGACAGGCCCGTGAAGACGATGAGCGAGTCGCGTGGCAGATCGAGCGAGACATTCTTGAGGTTGTGCTCGCGCGCGCCACGGACGATGAGACGGTCGGCCACGCCGGTCCGCACCTTTCTTGAGAGAAGTGACAGGGGCGGGGCCCCCGTCTTTTTCAGACTAGGGGGAGCCACTGACAACGCCGGTCGGGATTCACCGGTTCACAACAATCCCCGGCCTTCCAGCATGCCCGACGCCGCCACCGACCATATAGCACGTGCATTCGATTTGCGGGCCAGAGCGGCCACCTTCACCCGAAGGGGTGGCGGGACTAGGGTCAGCAGCATGATTGATCACGCTCATGACCTGGAGTCTGTACGTGCCGCGACCGAGCGACTGCTCACCGAAGTCGGGGCACTGGACAACGCGTCGGCGGCCGAGCCGTCACGCCTGCCCGGCTGGAGCCGCGGCCATGTGCTCGCCCACATCGCCCGCAACGCCGACGCCCTCGTGAACGTCCTGGAAGGGCGCCCCATGTACGCCGACGCGCACGTGCGCGACGCCGACATCGAGCGGGACGCCCCTCGCCCACTGGACGTGCAGCTCGCGGACCTGCGGGAGAGCGGGGTCCGCTTCCAGGAGGCGGGAGCGGCGCCCGCGGACTGGTCGCGCACGGTGCAACTGCGCAACGGGGTGGTCGACGCGGCGGCCCGCGTGCCCTTCCGACGGTGGGTGGAGGTCGAGCTGCACCACGTGGACCTCGGCATCGGCTACGAGCTGGAGGACCTGCCGGAGGAGTTCACCGGGCGGGAGATCGAGTTCCTCGCGGAGCGGTTCGACGGACATCCCGACGTCCCGCCGACCCGCCTGACGGACACCTCGCGCGCGTGGAGCACGGGCCGCAAGGCCGACGGTCCCGAGGTGACCGTCACCGGCGCCCCCGCCGACCTCCTGGGCTGGCTCGCGGGCCGCCGTGACGGATCCGGACTGACGGTCGACGGCGGCACGCTCCCGGCCCTTCCCCCGCTATAGGCTGCCGCCATGACGTACAGCGGAGAGGTGACGGTCGGCGGCCCTGCCGACGTGCACGAGCTCAAGGACCTCATGATCACCAAGATCGCGGTCGGCCCGATGAACAACAACGCCTATCTGCTGCGCTGTCGGGCCACGGACGAGCAGTTGCTGATCGACGCGGCCAACGACGCGGAGGCCCTGCTCGGCATGATCGGTGACGACGGCATCGCGTCCGTCGTCACCACGCATCAGCACGGCGACCACTGGCAGGCGCTCGCCGAGGTGGTGGCCGGCACGCACGCGCGTACCTACGCCGGCCGGGAGGACGCCGAGGGCATCCCCGTGCCGACCGACGTCCCGGTCGACGACGGCGACGTCATCCGGGTGGGGAACGTGAGCCTCACCGCACGCCATCTGGTCGGGCACACGCCCGGCTCGATCGCCCTGGTCTACGACGACCCGCACGGCCACCCCCACGTCTTCACCGGCGACTGCCTCTTCCCCGGGGGCGTGGGCAACACCCGCAAGGACCCGGAGGCGTTCGCCAGCCTGATCCACGACGTCGAGACGAAGATCTTCGGCGCGCTGCCGGACGAGACCTGGGTCTATCCGGGACACGGCAACGACACCACGCTGGGCGCGGAGCGGCCGCACCTTCCGGAGTGGCACGCGCGCGGGTGGTGAGCTGAGTCGTCCACGCAGGGGCGCGCGTTGCCGAACGCGCGCCCCGTGTGAATCGCGCGCACGCGCCGACCCTCTGCACGCGCTCCCCGCACACGTGGTTGCGCGGTCAACTGGTGGCAGCCCCGCGCGGGATGACGGCTCCGGCGCGGATCGGGCCGCCGGTCCACGATCCCCGCCCTCGACCGGCGGCCCAGGCGCTCAGCGGGCCGGGCGACCAGGCGACCGGGCGCAGTCCTCACAACCTGTTCACGAGACTGCAACACCCGTTCCCACTATGCGAACAACTGATGGTGTGACCTCGACAAACAGGGATTTGGCTGCCACTCTCCCGCCATGTCTCTCGCCCCTCGTGTTCTGCGCCGCGCCGTGGCCGGCGCCACCGTAGCCCTCCTCGCGACCGCCGTCGGCTGCGCTCCGCAACCGGAGGACAAGGCGGCCACCACGCCTTCCGCTTCGAGCACGGACACCTGCGCCAAGGGCAAGCTGGCCACCGAGACCTCCGGCAAGCTGACCATAGGGACCGACGAGCCCGCGTACGAGCCGTGGTTCAAGGACGACAAGCCGGCCAACGGCCAGGGCTTCGAGTCCGCGGTGGCGTACGCCGTCGCGGAGCAGCTCGGCTACGACAAGAGCGCGGTGGTCTGGCAGAGCGTGCCGTTCAACAAGGCCTTCGCGCCGGGCGAGAAGACCTTCGACTTCGACATCAACCAGGTGTCGATCAGCGACGAGCGCAAGAAGGCCGTGGACTTCTCGTCCGGCTACTACGACGTGCGTCAGGCCGTCATCGCCCTCAAGGGCACGAAGGCCGCGAGCGCGACGACCATCGCCGGCCTCAAGGGCCTCAAGCTGGGCGCCCAGGTCGGCACGACCAGCCTCGACTACATCGACGACGTGGTGAAGCCGTCTCAGCAGGCGGCCGTGTACGCCAAGAACGACCAGGCCAAGTCCGCGCTGAAGAACGGTCAGGTCGACGCCATCGTGGTCGACCTGCCGACCGCCTTCTACATCACCGCCGCCGAGGTGACCGACGCCGAGATCGTCGGCCAGTTCGAGAACCAGGGCACCGCGCCGGAGCAGTTCGGGCTCGTACTCGACAAGGGCAGCCCGCTCACGGCCTGCGTGACCGCGGCCGTGGACACGCTCCGCAAGGACGGCAGCCTGGCGAAGATCGAGCAGCAGTGGCTCGCCGACGCCGTCGACGCCCCGGTGCTCAAGTGACGGTCACCAAGGACGAGTCCGGCCGGGAGGGCGCGGACGACGAGGACGACCTGTCCGGGGGCGGTGACGGCGCCGGTGACGGGTACGCCCCGTCGCAGCGGCGGCTGGAGCGTGAACGCTACAGACGCGCGCGTGCCCGCCGCGCCACGGCGATCGCCGCGCTCTCGACCCTGGCCACGGGTGTCGCCCTCTACTTCGTCGTCGTCGGCGCGCCCGGCTGGCCGCGTACCAAGGAGACCTTCTTCAACGGGCAGTACGCGCGCGAGGCGCTGCCCAAGGTCCTCGAAGGGCTGTGGCTGAACGTCCGGCTGCTGCTGGTCTGCGGCGCCGCGGTGCTGGTGCTCGGCATGCTCATCGCCGTGGCCCGCACACTGCGCGGCCCGGTGTTCTTCCCGCTGCGGGTGCTGGCGGCGGCGTACACGGACTTCTTCCGCGGTCTGCCGCTGATCATCAACCTGATGATCGTGGTGCTGGGCGTCCCGGCGCTGAGGCTGCAGGGCGTCACCGTGGACCCCGTGCTGCTGGGCGGTACGGCGCTGACGCTGACGTACTCGGCGTACGTCGCCGAGGTGTTCCGCGCCGGCATCGAGTCCGTGCACCCCTCGCAGCGCGCCGCGGCCCGCTCGCTGGGCCTGTCCAACCGGCAGGCGCTGCGGTACGTGGTGCTCCCGCAGGCGGTGCGCCGGCAGGTGCCGCCGCTGCTGAACGACCTGGTGTCGCTGCAGAAGGACACGGGTCTCGTCTCGATCGGCGGCGCGGTCGACGCCGTGCGTGCGGCGGACATCATCGTGGGCCGGAGCCTGAACTACACGCCGTACATCGTCGCGGGGCTGCTCTTCGTGGCCCTGACCATCCCGATGACCCGCTTCACGGACTGGGTGACGGCCCGGATGGACCGTCAGCGGGCGCAAGGAGGAACGACATGAGCGACGCTCCGGTGCTGCGGATGGAGTCCGTCCGCAAGACCTTCGGCGACTCCGTCGTCCTGCGGGACGTGGACCTGGAGGTCGCCCCGCACACGGTCACCGCGCTGATCGGGGCCTCCGGCTCCGGCAAGTCCACGCTGCTGCGCTGTGCCAACCTGCTCGAGGACGTCGACGACGGCGCGATCTGGCTGGACGGCGAGGAGATCACCGACCCGCGCGTCGACCAGGACGCGGTACGGCGCCGGATCGGCGTGGTCTTCCAGGCGTACAACCTGTTCCCGCACATGACGGTGCTGGAGAACATCACGCTCGCCCCGCGCCGCGTGCACGGCGTCGCCCGCGCGCGGGCCGAGGAGTACGCCAGGGAGCTCCTGGAGCGGCTCGGGCTGGCCGGCAAGGCGGACGAGTACCCCGACCGGCTCAGCGGCGGCCAGCAGCAGCGGGTCGCGATCGTGCGCGCCCTGGCCGTGCGTCCCCGGCTGCTGCTGCTCGACGAGATCACGGCGGCGCTGGACCCGGAGCTGGTGGGCGAGGTCCTCAACGTCGTCCGCGACCTGAAGGGCGACGGCATGACCATGGTGCTGGCCACGCACGAGATGGGCTTCGCGCGCGAGGTGGCCGACCAGGTCTGCTTCCTGGACGGCGGGGTAGTGCTGGAGCGCGGCACCGCCGAGCAGGTCTTCGGCGACCCGCAGCAGGAGCGCACGCAACAGTTCCTGCGGCGGATCGTCGAAGCCGGCCGCCTCTGAGGCGCTGCGAGGCGCCTCCAGGGGCCGCGAAAAGCCGCGGTCGGCCGCGGTAAGCCGCGTAAGGGTAAGGGGCGTGCGCCTGGAGGCCGGTCGTTACGCGTCGGTCTTCCCCGTGCCCGCGAGTGCGGCGACGCGCTCCACGCCGAACACATATCCCTGCACCCCGCAGCCGGCGATGACGCCGTCGGCGCGCAGCGAGACGTAGGAGTGGTGCCGGAAGGCCTCGCGCCGGTGGATGTTGGAGATGTGGACCTCCAGCACCGGCAGGCCGTCGCAGGTATTGAGGGCGTCCAGGATCGCGACCGAGGTGTGCGAGTAGGCCCCCGGGTTGATCACGATGCCGCAGTGGTTGAGCCGCGCCTCGTGGATCCAGTCGACCAGTTCGCCCTCGTGGTTGGACTGGCGGAAGTCCACCGTGCCGCCGTGCGCGGCCGCAGCCTTGACGCACAGCGCCTCGACGTCGGCGAGCGTGTCGGAACCGTAGATCTCCGGCTGACGCTGGCCCAGGAGGTTCAGGTTGGGGCCGTTCAGGATCATGATCGGGGCGTTGGCCAGGGTGCGGGGCACGGTTCCTCCGGTCCGTTCGGGAGCGATCCGTCGGGGACCGCCGCTCAGACCGGTTTATCACGATGAAACCGCAGCGCAGCAGGCCGTACCCTCCCCGACATGACGACGCCCACGTATCCTCCCAAGCCCTCGCCCGGCGACCGCATCGCCGTCATCTCGCCCTCCGCGGGCCTGCCGCAGCTCTTCCCGCGCCCCTTCGAGCTGGGCCTGGAGCGGCTGCGTGAGGAGTTCGGCCTGAAGCCGGTCGAATACCCCACGACGCGCAGGATGGGGACGACGCCGCAGGAGCGCGCCGACGACATCCACGCCGCGTTCGCGGACCCGGACGTCAGGGCGGTCGTCGCGTCGATCGGCGGCGAGGACCAGATCACCGTGCTGCCGTTGCTGGACCGGGAGTTGCTGCGGGCGAACCCGAAGCCGTTCTTCGGGACGAGCGACAACACCAACCTGCTGGCGTTCCTGTACAACGCCGGCGTCGTCGGTTACCACGGTGGGAGCGTGATGTGCGAGTTCGGGCGGCCCGGGGCCCTGCACCCGCGGACCGCCGACTCGCTGCGCGCCGCACTGTTCACTTCGGGCCCCTACGAGCTGCGGCCCGCCGAGCGCTGGAACGACGTCGACCGGGACTGGGCCGACCCGGCGACCTTCGCGTCGGAGCCGGAGAGCCGGCCGGGCGAGGGTTGGAGCTGGGTCAACGCCGATCGCGTGGTGGAGGGCCGCAGTTGGGGCGGCAATCTGGAGATCCTGTCGTGGCTGCTGATGGCCGACCGTGAGATCGCCCGCGACCCGTCGGTGTACGACGGCGGCGTGCTGTTCCTGGAGACCTCGGAGGAGCTGCCGAGCGCCACGGAGGTCTTCCGGATCCTGCGCAACATGGGCGAGCGCGGCCTGCTGCGGCGCTTCCCGGCGCTGCTGACGGCCCGCGCCAAGACATGGTCCTTCGAGCACCCCAACAGCCCTCAGGAGGGCGCCCGTTACGCCGCCGAGCAGCGCGAGGCGGTGCAGCGCGCGCTGAAGGCGTACGCCCCGGACACCCTGGCCGTCTTCGACGTGGACTTCGGGCACACCGATCCCCAGCTCGTCATCCCCTATGGCGGCACGGTCCGCGTCGACGGTCCCGCGCGGCGCATCACCGTCGTCTACTGAGGCTCCCGGAGGCGCGCCGCGCTCCCACGCGCCCCCGTAACCCGTGGTCACCGTGGGTAGTTGACGCGGCATGCACGACGTACACACCGTGAAGACGCCCTCCATGCCACGGCTCGCGGCCGCCTCGCTCGCCGGGACCGCCATCGAGTTCTACGACTTCTTCGTCTACGGGACGGCGGCCGCGCTGGTCCTGGGTCCGTTGTTCTTCCCGACGTTCTCGCCGCTCGCGGGGACGCTGGCCGCGTTCGCGACGTTCGGCGTGGGGTTCGTGGCGCGGCCGCTGGGGTCGGTGCTGTTCGGACATGTCGGGGACCGGCACGGGCGCCGGCCGGTGCTCGTCGTCTCCCTGCTGCTGACCGGCGCCGCTACGGTCGCGGTCGGCTGCGTGCCGACCTACGACACGATCGGTGTGGCCGCTCCCCTGCTGCTGCTCGTCCTGCGTTTTCTGCAGGGGCTGGGGCTCGGCGGGGAGTGGGGCGGCGCGGTGCTGCTGACCGCCGAGCACGCGCCCGCCGAGCGGCGCGCCCTGTGGTCGAGCTTCCCGCAGGTCGGGCCCGCGGTGGGCTTCGTGCTCGCCAACGGGGTCGTGCTGGTCCTGTCGGCGACGCTGACCGAGGCGCAGTTCACACAGTGGGGGTGGCGGGTGCCCTTCTGGGCGGCCGGGGCGCTGGCGGTGCTCGGGCTGTGGCTCAGGTCGTCGTTGCCCGAGAGCCCTCGGTTCCTGGAGATCGACGACCACGCGCGCGTGCCGCTCGTCGAGGTCGTGCGCGACCACTGGCGGCTCGTCCTGCTGACCGCCGGCGCGCTGTCCGTCGGGTACGCGATCTTCTATGCCGTGACGACCTGGTCCCTGGCGTACGCGACGGAGCGGCTCGGGGTGGCCCGTACGGTCATGCTGGCCTGCATCCTGGCCGCCGTGGTGGTGAAGGGGGCGCTGACGCCCGTGATGGCGCTGCTCGGCGACCGCTACGGCCGACGGCCGCTGTGCCTCGCCGGATGCGCGGCTGCCGCGCTGTGGATGTTCCCGATGGTCGCACTGCTCGCGACCGGCGAGCCGCTGCCGATATTCCTCGGCATCCTGGGGGCGCTGATCGCCTTCGTCACGATGTTCTCGGTGATCGCGGCGTATCTGCCGGAGCTGTACGCGCCGCGCGTGCGCTGCACCGGTGCGGCGGTCGGCTACAACCTCGGCGGCGTCCTCGGAGGCGCGCTCACGCCGATCGTGGCGACGGCCCTCGCGGAGCACTCGGGGCGGGTTCCGTGGGGCGTGGGCGCGTATCTGACGGGGGTCGCGCTGCTCAGCCTGGGCTGTTTCGCACTGCTGCCGGAGACCCGGCCGGTGCCGGAGCAGACGGCGGAGCCGGCGGCGGGGCCGGTGGCGGCGGCCGAGGCGGCCGGGACGGCCGGGGCGGCCTCCGGGGAGTGCGCGTAAACGCTTAGGTAAACGCTTGCGCAAACGTCTACGCAAACGCCTGCGTAAGCGTTTACGCAAGCGACTGCGCAAGCGTTTACGCGCCGCTACGGGTTGATCGCCAGTTCCAGGTACGCGGCGAACAGCACGAGATGGACGCCGCCCTGCAACGGCGTGGCCCGGCCCGGGACCACCGTCAGCGAGCTGACCACGATGGTCAGCGCGAGCAGCACCAGGTGGGTGGAGCCGAGGCCGAGGACGAGCGGCCCCGAGAGCCAGACGGAGGCCAGGGCGACCGCGGGGATCGTCAGACCGATGCTGGCCATCGCGGAGCCGAGCGCGAGGTTGAGGCTGGTCTGCACCCGGTCGCGGCGGGCGGAGCGCAGCGCGGCGATGGTCTCGGGGAGCAGCACCAGCAGCGCGATGATCACTCCGACGACCGCTTGGTGGAGACCGGCGGCCTCGACTGCGGACTCGATGGTGGGCGAGACGCCCTTGGCGAGGCCGACGACGCCGATCAGGGCCAGGCCGAGCAGCCCGAGGCTGATCAGGGCGGTCCGGGAGCTCGGGACGCCGGCGTGGTCGTCCACGCTGATGACGTCGCCCTGCCGGGTGACGGGCAGGAAGTAGTCGCGGTGCCGGACGGTCTGCGTCGCCACGAACAGGCCGTACAGGATCAGCGAGGACAGTGCGGCGAAGGTGAGCTGGACGCTGGAGAACTCCGGGCCCGGTTTGCTGGTGGTGAACGTCGGCAGGACCAGGCTGAGCGTGGCCAGGGTCGCGACGGTCGCCAGGGCGGCGCCGGTGCCCTCCGGGTTGAAGATCGCCGTGCCGTGGCGCAGGGAGGCGACCAGGAGGCACAGGCCGACGATGCCGTTGCAGGTGATCATCACGGCCGCGAAGACCGTGTCCCTGGCCAGCGTCGAGCTCTTGTCGCCGCCGTCCGCCATCAGCGTGACGATCAGGGCGACCTCGATGATCGTCACGGCGACCGCGAGGACGAGGGAGCCGAAGGGTTCACCGACCCGGTGGGCGACGACCTCCGCGTGGTGCACGGCCGCCAGTACGGCTCCGGCGAGGACCAGGGTGACCAGTGCGACGACCGCGCCGGCCAGGTCGCGTCCCCAGGTCAGCGCCAGCAGGACGACCGCGAGCGCCGGCACGAGGGACGTCCACCGGGTCGTGACCGGCCTGAGCCGAGCGATCATGCAGCGATCGTCGCAGAGCCGTACGGGCTTCGCATTCCGGCCCGTACGGCCCCTGCGGCTTCTACAACCCCTGCGGCGACCGACGTTGCTTGAACTCGGCCGACCCGAACTTGACTGTCACCTGAACTCGGCCGTCACCTGAACTCGGTCGTCACCTGAATTCGGTGGTGTCCTCGACGTCGCAGTCGGTGAAGGACGGGGGCCTGGTGCACAGTGCGGCCATCCGCTCCGCGAACTTGCCCGTCTCCGGGTCTTCGCTGTTGCGCATGGCCTCGTCGTAGGAGTCGAACTCGATCACCACGAGGTAGCGGTCGGGACGGTTCCTGTCCTTGAGGACGAGGCGGCGGGTCGGGCCGTCGGCCCGTTCGGTGAGGCGTTGCTCCCCTTCCTCGGCCAGGGCTCGCATCTCGTCGATGCTGTCGGTCTCGAACTCGACGATCTGCACGAACCGCTGCGATGTACTCATGGTGCCTCCACCCGTATCCGGCGTCTTCGCACGAAAACGCCCAGCTCCCAACGAAGCACCGGGAGCGGTGCTCGGCAATGCGCCGCGCACCGCTCCCGGGGGTGGTTGTTCCTACGTCGTCCGTGGTCAGGCTTCGATGCTGTCCTTCGGAGCGCCTTCGCCCGCCGTCTGCGCCGCCTCGGCCGCCGCCTGCTTCTTCGAGGCTCGCAGGCTGGTGAGCGTGGTGATGATCAGGACGGAGCAGATGACGCCGAGCGAGACCGGGATGCTGATCTCGGGCACGTGCACCCCAGACTCGTGCAGGGCGTGCAGCACCAGCTTCACGCCGATGAAGCCCAGGATGACCGAGAGGCCGTAACTGAGGTGGACCAGCTTCCTCAGCAGGCCGCCGATGAGGAAGTACAGCTGCCTGAGGCCCATCAGGGCGAAGGCGTTGGCCGTGAAGACGATGTACGGGTCCTGCGTCAGGCCGAAGATCGCCGGGATGGAGTCTAGGGCGAAGAGCACGTCGGTGGAGCCGATCGCGAGCATGACGACCAGCATCGGGGTCATGACCCGCTTGCCGTTCTGCTGGATCCACAGCTTCGTGCCGTGGTAGCGGTCGGCGACGCCGAAGCGCTTCTCCACGGACTTGAGCAGCTTGTTCTCCTCGAACTCCTCTTCCTCCTCGCCGGAGCGGGCCTCCTGGATGAGCTTCCAGGCGGTCCAGATCAGGAAGGCGCCGAAGAGGTAGAACACCCATGCGAAGCTGGCGAGGATCGCGGCGCCTGCGGCGATGAAGATCGCCCGCAGGACCAGGGCTATGAGGACGCCGACGAGCAGGACCCGCTGCTGGTACTGCGACGGGACCGCGAACTTCGCCATGATCAGGACGAAGACGAAGAGGTTGTCGACGCTGAGCGACTTCTCGGTGATGAAGCCCGCGAAGAACTCGCCGGCGGGCTCACCGCCGCCGAAGATCAGCAGACCGAGTCCGAAGAGCCCGGCCAGGGCGATCCAGACGACCGTCCAGATCCCGGCTTCCTTGATGGACACGTCGTGCGGCTTGCGGCCGATGAAGAAATCGACCGCGATGAGGGCGGCAAGGCCCGCGATGGTCAGGACCCATAGGGCCAGGGAAACATCCACTGCGCCTCCGGCAGTACGTAACGGCAGGTAATCAGCGTCGTCGCGCTGCCGGAGGTCTCTTCCACCCGATCCATCAGGAACGGGCCGACGCCCCGGGATCGACTCTGATCCGTATTGACGGGTACGCCGCAGCAGGGAGTACTCCCCTCCGTGAGGAAAACAGTACCCCAACCACCAAGAAAAGGTAAAGCGATTGGCAAAAGAAAGACCAAGTTCCCTGGTCAGGGTCCTTTACGTGTTCTTGGGGCGAGCCATCGCCAGCTGGGCGAGGACCTGCTGGAGCACCCGGCTGCCGGGCGGCACCAGGGCCGGTTCGTACGTCCACGCGTGTCCCACCCACGGGTCCGCGAGGTGATCGTCCGGTACCGGCGTCAGCCGTAGCAACCCGCGCCACAGCGGGTCCAGCAACGGACCGTAACCGTCGGCGTCCTCCCGGTCGGCCACCATCATCAGGTGCACGCCGACCGCCGGGCCCTCGTCCGCCAGATAACGCAGCTGGGTCACGGCACGGTCGTCGAAGCCGTGCGGGAAGTCGTTGACGACCAGGAGCTGCTGGGACGTGTCGAACCCGGGAGGGAGCGAGTCGGCCGCGCCGCCGCGCACCGCCATCTGCACGAGGTCGACGCGCTCGGTGAGCCGGCCGAGGACCGTGGCGACGCCTGCCGCGCCGACCGCGGGCGGACCCGCGAGCACCCCGCTCTGCACCAGCGGTGCGAGTTCCCGGGCGCCCGAACCGGCCGGATCGATGACATGCACGGTGAACTCGCCGGCCGGATGCACGGCCAGCAGCCGGGCCGTGTGCGCCACCGCCGACTCCATGGCGAGGCGGCGCAGTTCGTGGGAGTCGGCGAACGATCCGTCGGACGACGACATGCGCCCGCTGTCGATCCACAGGCCGCGCTCCAGCGGGAGCCGGACCAGCATCGGGACGCGCAGCGGCTCGCTCTCGGGCAGGTGAAGATCACCCAGGCGCAGGGCCATGGGCATCTCCATGGGGACGCGGTAGGCGTGCCAGACGGGGCTGTCCCAGCGCGCGAACGCCGCGGGCAGTGCCGGTTCGACGACCTCGGCCTCGGCGGCGAGCTGGGCGAGATCCCGGTCCAGCGCCTCCCGGGCCTGGTCGACGAGCTGGCCGTACTTCGCCTGCGCGGCCTCGCGGGCGGCGTCGCCCTGGCCGCCGATCCTGCTGCGCGGGTCGGACAGGACCTGGTCGAGCTCCTTCTCCATCCGCGTGTCCGCGAAGTCGACCGCGCTGCGGAAAGCGGCGGCGGCACGCGCCAGGTCCTCGAACATGCCCCAGGCCTGGTTGTAGAGCCGCTCCTCCATGGACCAGCCGGTCGCGTCGCCCGCCACGGGCCGGGCGGGCTGCCCGGGCTGTGCCGGGGGCGCGGTGGGCGGCGGGGGCGGAGCCGCGTTCCGCCGACGGGGGTGGCTGTAGTCGATCGGAGCGCCCGTGGAGGGGGCCGGCGTCGGCTGGGTGGCGGCCGGGTCCGCCGGGCCGCCCGGCGCGGAGCCCGGCGGATAGCCCGCCCCCGAGGGTCCCTGCGGGTTCTGGGCGGCCCCGTACGGACCGGTGCCGCTCTGGGCGCCTTGAGCGCCCTGTGCCCCGTACGGCGAGCCGCTCTGGTCCGGGCCGAGCGCGGACGCGGCCGCCTGCCGGGAGCGGTCGGCGTCGGCCGTACGCGGTGGCGGGGCCGGCACCGAGCGGGCCAGGCCCTGGGCCACGGCATCGTTGATGCCGGCCGCGAGCTGGTGCGCCTGCGACAGGCCCTGGTCGGCGAGGAGTTCGGCGAGACCGCCCGCGTAGCCCTGACCGACGGCGCGCACCTTCCAGGCGCCCTGGCGCCGGTACAGCTCCAGCGCGACGACCGCCGACTCCGCCTCCAGGCCGGTGATGGTGTAGGTGGCGATCTCGGTGCCGTCGAGGCCGGTGACCGCGACGAACGGGGAGGCGAGGGAGCCGAAACTGGCCGGCCCCCCGACCCCCGTGGGCAGCGCGAGCAGGATGTTGACCCGGTGCACGGCCGCCGGCATGGCGTCCAGATCCACCGCGAGCCGGTGGTCGGCGGCCGCCTGCCGGGAGACCTCCAGCCCGGGCAGTGCGGGCACGCCCGGGTGCACCACCCACTCGACGCCGTGGATCTTGCCGGTCTCGTCGCCGAGTGTGGCCACCGCCGCGACGGGCTTGCCGGCCGAGACCCGGATCTCGAGCCGGACCTGGGAGAGCGGGTGGTTCTGCCCCCGCGCCAGCTCGGCCGTCATCGCCTGTCGTCCCCCTGCGTCGCGTGTGTCGGTGTCGTCGTGTGCCGCTCGTGCGCCTTAAAGCGCCGGCAGGATCGCGGGCATCAGGTCCTGGAAGGTGCGGCCGTTGGCCGGGGTGCCGAGGGCCGTCATGTTCCAGCCGCCGCCCACCCGGTGCACCTTCGCCATGATCTGGGCCGTGTAGGCGCCGCCGCCCGCGAGCGTGTAGCGCGCGAGCTCCTGGCCGTTGGTCTCGTCGACCAGACGGCAGAAGGCGTTCTGCACCTCCTGGAACGTCTGACCGGTGAAGGAGTTCACGGTGAAGATGATCTGGTCGATGTGGACCGGAACGCGCGAGAGGTCGACGAGGATCGCCTCGTCGTCGCCGCCCTGGCCGACACCGCCGACGAGGTTGTCACCGGTGTGACGGACCGAGCCGTCGTCGCTCACCAGGTGACGGAAGAAGACGACGTCGACCGGCTGCTTGTCCGCGAACAGAACGGCGGAGGCGTCGAGGTCGATCTCCCGGGTCCGCGAGCCGAACAGGCCGCGCCGCGGGGCCGCCTGCCAGCCGAGACCCATGCGCACCGCAGTCAGGCTGCCCCCGTCGTTCTTCTGCAGACTGATGGCCTGACCCTTGGTCATGTTGACGGTCACGCGCTGATTCCCCTCTCGAACTGTCCCCTGTTGCCGCGGCGCCCGCGGTTGACGGAAACCCTACGCAAAAGCACTGACAGTGCCGTACCCAGGCCCGCACTTTGTGTCGGTCTTGCAACACAGCGAGTGCGTGGCCGGGGCACAGCAACCGCACGAGCCCGTCAGGCCAGACCCGCCTCTCTCATCTGGCGCAGTTCCTTCTTCATTTCGGAGACCTCGTCGCGGATCCGGGCGGCGACCTCGAACTGGAGGTCCGCGGCGGCGGCCCGCATGCGCTCGGTCATCTCCTCGATCTGCTCGGCGAGTTCGGCCGCGGGGCGGTCCGTCGGCACCGTCGCCTTGCCCTTGGCCGCCTTGGACTTGGCGCCCTTGGCCGCCTTGGACTTGGCGCCCTTGGCCGCCTTGTCGCCGAGGGAGGGCACCGGGGCCTTGGTGCCCCGTCCGTCCTTCTTCGCGCGGTAGCCGGAGCCGAGCAGCTGCTCCGTGTCGACCTCCTCGCGGGAGATCTGCGCGACGATGTCGTTGATCTTCTTGCGGAGCGGCTGCGGGTCGATGCCGTTCGCCGTGTTGTAGGCGACCTGCCGCTCCCGGCGGCGGTTGGTCTCCTCGATGGCCCGCTCCATGCCCGGGGTGATCTTGTCGGCGTACATGTGGACCTGGCCGGAGACGTTGCGCGCCGCGCGGCCGATGGTCTGGATCAGCGAGGTGCCGGAGCGCAGGAAGCCCTCCTTGTCGGCGTCGAGGATCGCCACCAGGGACACCTCGGGCAGGTCGAGGCCCTCCCGGAGCAGGTTGATGCCGACCAGCACGTCGAACTCGCCGGCCCGCAGCTCGCGCAGCAGCTCGATACGGCGCAGCGTGTCGACGTCACTGTGCAGGTAGCGCACCTGGATGCCGAGTTCGAGGAAGTAGTCCGTGAGGTCCTCGGCCATCTTCTTGGTGAGCGTGGTGACCAGGACCCGCTCGTCCTTCTCGACGCGCTCCCGGATCTCGTGCACCAGGTCGTCGATCTGGCCCTCGGTGGGCTTGACGACGACCTCCGGGTCGATGAGGCCGGTGGGGCGGATGATCTGCTCGACGACGCCGTCCCCGCGGGAGAGCTCGTACTTGCCGGGGGTCGCCGACAGATAGACGGTCTGCCCGATGCGCTCCTGGAACTCCTCCCACTTCAGAGGGCGGTTGTCGAGGGCGGAGGGGAGCCGGAAGCCGTGGTCGACGAGGGTGCGCTTGCGGGACGCGTCTCCCTCGTACATGGCGCCGATCTGCGGGACGGTGACATGGGACTCGTCGATGACGAGCAGGAAGTCGTCCGGGAAGTAGTCCAGCAGGGTGTTCGGCGGGGAGCCGGGCAGGCGGCCGTCGAAGTGCATCGAGTAGTTCTCCACGCCGGAGCAGGAGCCGATCTGGCGGAGCATCTCGAGGTCGTAGGTGGTGCGCATCCGCAGGCGCTGGGCCTCCAGGAGCTTGCCCTGCTTCTCCAGTTCGGCGAGGCGCTCACCGAGCTCCTTCTCGATGTCGTTGGCGGCCCGTTCGAGGCGCTGGGGTCCCGCGACGTAGTGGGTGGCCGGGAAGACATACAGGTGTTCGTCGTCGCTGATGATCTCGCCGGTGAGCGGGTGCAGGGTGGACAGGGCCTCGATCTCGTCGCCGAACATCTCGATGCGGACGGCGAGTTCCTCGTAGACCGGGAAGATCTCGATGGTGTCGCCGCGCACCCGGAAGGTGCCGCGGGTGAACGCCAGGTCGTTGCGTGTGTACTGGATGTCTACGAAGCGGCGCAGCAGTTGGTCCCGGTCGAGTTCGTCACCGACCTTGAGGGGGACCATCCGGTCCACGTACTCCTGCGGGGTGCCGAGGCCGTAGATGCAGGAGACGGAGGCGACCACCACGACGTCCCGCCGGGTGAGCAGCGAGTTGGTCGCGGAGTGGCGCAGGCGCTCGACCTCCTCGTTGATCGAGGAGTCCTTCTCGATGTAGGTGTCCGACTGCGGGACGTACGCCTCGGGCTGGTAGTAGTCGTAGTACGAGACGAAGTATTCGACCGCGTTGTTCGGCAGCAGTTCGCGGAACTCGTTCGCCAGCTGGGCGGCCAGGGTCTTGTTCGGGGCCATCACCAGGGTGGGGCGCTGGAGCTTCTCGATCATCCACGCGGTGGTCGCGGACTTTCCGGTGCCGGTCGCGCCGAGCAGGACGACGTCCTTCTCACCTGCCTCGACGCGCTTGGCCAGCTCGGCGATGGCCGCCGGCTGGTCACCGCTGGGCTGGTAGGAGCTGACGACCTCGAAGGGCGCCACCGTGCGTTCGATCTGGGAAACGGGCCGCATGACATCCACCGTACGGCCCCCCACTGACAACGGGCTCCGATCAGGCCTTCCAGTGCCCCGCCCCAAAGCTTCGCGGGGCCCGGCCCGAGGTTCAGCGGGGCAGGCCGGGCGGTTCCGCAGGACCCGGCCCCGGCGGCTCCGCAGAGTCCGGCCCGGGGTTCCGCAGGCCCCCGCCCGGCGGCTTGGCGGGTGCCGATCAGGGGGTCCGGGGACCGGCCCACTGCGTTGGAGGGGCCGGTCCAGCCGCTTCACGGCGTCCGGACCCGCAGGTCCGCGACGTCCGATCCGACGGCCTCGCGGGTGTCGAACTGGGGTCCACGGCGTCCGGCCCGGGACTTCCAGGCCTGCCCGGCGGTCCCCCGGCGGTGGCGTGGCTGCCTGTCAGGGGGGCCGGGGGACGGCCCCGCGGCTCCTCGTAAGCAGGCTCGCGGAGCTGGCGGGGTCAGCGGTTCTGGGGGGTTCGGGAGTCGCGGTGTGTCACCTTGCGGCGGTTGTGGAGCTGGGAGCGGCGTGACGGGTGCGCGGCCGGCGGGTGCGCCGGGACGCCGGGCTTGTGCTCGGCGGGGGTCCAGTCGGGCTTGCCCATGACCATCAGCGGGTCGAACACCACGACGAAGCCCGCGAGGCAGAGGAAGGCGAGGGGGCCGATCAGCATCGGCGCGAGGAGCGCGGCGGGCGAGTCGCCCGCGGTCGGGACCTTGGCCGTGTGCAGATGGACCCTGAGGGCGGCCATGCCGGTGTAGTGCATGCCGGTGACGGCCAGCCCCATGACCAGGCTGGCGCCGACGCTCCACAGGAAGCCCCTGACCTGCCCCGCGGACCACAGGGCGGCGGTGGCTGCGGCCATGGCTATGGCGACGGAGGCGGCGACGGTGAGCGTGTTGTATTCGAGCTTGCCGTCGAATCGCATTCCGGCCATGCCGAGATAGTGCATCGACGCGATGCCCAGGCCGGTGATGGTGCCTCCGGTGAAGAGCGCGGATCCGGTCGCGCCCTTGTAGCCGACGATGAAGATCCCGATGCCCACCATCAGGATGGCGACACCCAGGCTCGCGAAGGTCAGGGGTTTGTCGTAGTGGATCGGCGCGCCTTCGACCGTGAAGCCGATCATCGCCACGAAGTGCATGGTCCAGATGCCGGAGCCGATGGCCGCCGAGCCGAGGGCGAGCCACCCGGGGCGCCAGGTCTGGGCGACGAGCAGGGCTCTGGTGGTGCAGCGCAGACCAAGAGCACCGCCGAGGCAGGCCATGAGGTAGGCCACCAGCGGTGTGACGAGTCCGTAGCTGAAACCGTCGACCGTGCCTTGCATGCGCGGTTGCCCTTCGCCCTGTTGCTCGATTTTCCTGAAACGCCCCTCCCAGGACCGCTGAGCGCGGTCAAGGCTGAGAGAGAGTATGACTCCCACCGGAATGGTCGAACGATTTTCCGGCAAAGAAACACGCCCTTACCCCACATGTGCGGCACCGGTGAGCGGCGTCGGGCGTCTCCCTCCATTCTGTGGCCATCCTGCACTTCGCCGTCGTCGACCCTCTGCTGTCACAGTTGAGCTGTACGTGATCGCCCGACGCGAGGAGTACGCATGCACGCACGCGTAGCTGTCGCCATGGCCACCGCCGTCCTCGGCACCGTCGCCCTCCTGCTCCCCGTCCCCGACGCGCGGGCGGGCATCGCCCTGCGGCCCTCGGTGATCGCCCACCGGGGCGCTTCCGCCCTGGCTCCCGAGAACACACTGGAGGCCGTCGACGAGGCCGCCGCGCTGGGCATCCGGTGGGTGGAGAACGACGTCCAGCGCACCAAGGACGGCGAGCTCGTGGTGATCCACGACGACAGTCTCCGCCGGACGACCGACGCCGAGGAGGTGTTTCCCGGCCGCGCTCCCTGGAAGGTGAGGGACTTCACTGCGGCCGAGATCGCACGGCTCGACGCGGGCAGCTGGTTCGGTGCCGCGTACGCGGGCGCGCGCGTGCCGACGCTGCAGGAGTACGTCGACCGGGTCGGGCGCAACCACCAGAAGCTGCTCCTGGAGATCAAGAACCCCGAGCTGTATCCGGGGATCGAGCAGCAGACCCTGAAGCTTCTGAGCAACGAGGGCTGGCTCGACGGGCGGCACCTCGCCGACCGGCTGATCGTGCAGAGCTTCAGCGCCGACTGTCTGCGGATCGTGCACGAGTCGAAGCCGGGGGTGCGGACCGGTCTGCTCGGTGTGCCGGCCGTCGCGGACCTGCACCGGTACACGGACTTCGCCGACATGATCAATCCGTCGTACACCTCCTTGTCCGAGGAGTACGTATCGGCCGTGCACGCGCTGACCGGACCGCACGGCGCGCCGATGGAGGTCTTCGTCTGGACCGTCGACGACGCCGTGACCGCACGGACCGTCGCCGGGTACGGCGTCGACGGCATCATCACCGACAAGCCCGAGGTGGTGCGGCGAGCCCTGTACTGGTACTGACGTCCGAGGGCGTGGCGGCGGCCCCGGGGCGTTGTCAGTGGCAGGTCGTACGGTGGGCGCATGGACAGCCATGGGCAGTACGAGCAGCAGGTCGTGTGGACCGTCGTCGGCACCGACATCGGTCCGCTGCTGCTGGCGGCGACCCACGAGGGTCTGCTCAACGTCGTGTTCCACGCCGACGACACCGTGCGTGACCAGACGCTCGGCCGGCTCGCGAGCCGACTGGGCACGGAGCCCGTCGAAGCGCCCGACTCCCCTCTGCTGGCCGAGGCGATACAGCAGGTCAAGGCCTACTTCGCGGGTGAGCGACGCGACTTCGAGCTACCGCTGGACTGGTCCCTGATCTCGGGATTCAACCGGCAGGTGCTGCGCGAGCTCGCGTCCGGAGTCCCGTACGGGGCGGTCGTCGGCTACGGCGATCTGGCCAGGCGGGTGGGGCAGCCGGGGGCGGCGCAGGCGGTGGGCGTGGCCATGGGCTCCAACCCCCTGCCGGTCGTCGTGCCCTGCCACCGGGTGGTCGAGAGCGACGGCGGCCTCGGCGGGTTCGGCGGCGGTCTGGAGACCAAGCGCAAGCTGCTGGCGCTCGAAGGGGTTCTGCCCGAACCGCTGTTCTGATTTCCGGACGACGGTCCTGATCCGCCTCCGCAGGGGGTCTGGGCGGCGCGGACCGCAGGGGGGAGACTGCGCCGATGACCACATTCTCCGCGCGCCGGTTCGGCCGCGCAGCGGTCAGGCACGAGCCGTGACCGGCGTCGGGCGCGCCGCCGTGGGGCCCGTCGACGCCGATCGTCTGCCCGCCCTGCGGCGGCGTACGACGGCGGTGCTGGTCGCGAGTCAGATCCTCGGCGGGCTCGGCGTCGCCACCGGCATCGCGCTGGCCACCGTGCTGGCCCGGCAGATCAGCGGCACCGACGCGCTGTCCGGGCTCGCGCCCACCGCGACCGTCACCGGCACGGCCGTGCTGTCGATGCCGATGGCCGCGCTGATGACCGCGCGCGGGCGGCGGCCGGGGCTGGTGCTCGCCTACCTGGTGGGCGCCCTCGGCGCCGGTGTCGTCGTGGTGGCGGCGCGGGTCGGCAGCTTTCCGCTGCTGCTGTGCGGCCTGGCCGCCTTCGGCGCGGCCTCCTCGGCGAACCTGCAGGCCCGGTTCGCCGCCGCAGACCTGGCCGAGCCGCACCACCGTGCCCGGGCCATCTCGAACGTGGTGTGGGCGACGACCCTGGGCGCGGTCCTGGGCCCGAACATCGCCGCGCCCGCCGGCCGGAGCGTCACCGGGCTCGGGATACCCGCCACGGCGGGCCCCTTCCTGTGGGCGGCCGGGATCTTCGTCATAGCGGCGGTCGTGGTGGGCGTGCTGCTGCGCCCCGACCCGCTGCTGACGGCCCGCGCGCTCGCGCCGGAGGAGGAGCGGACCCCGGAAGCCCGTTCCCTGCGCGCCGGGCTGACGGCCGTCGCCGCCTCTCCCCGCGCGCGGCTGGCACTCGTGACGGTGACCGTGTCGCACACGGCGATGGTCTCGGTCATGTCGATGACCCCGGTCGACCTCGCCCACCATGGCGCGGGCATCGATCTGATCGGGCTGGTCATCAGTGGGCACATCGCGGGCATGTACGCGTTCGCGCCGCTGATGGGCCGGCTGGCGGACCGGGTGGGGCGGCTCTCGGTGGCGGGGCTCGCGGCGGGGCTGCTGGCCGTTGCGCTGTTCCTGGCGGGGACCGCCGGCGACAGCCACGGGCAGATCGCGGCCGCGCTGTTCGTGCTCGGCCTGGGCTGGTCGGCAGGGCTGGTGTCCGGTTCCGCGCTGCTCACGGACGCGGTGCCGCAGTCCGCGCGGGCTGCCGCCCAGGGGCTCTCGGACCTCGCCATGAACACCTCGGCGGGCGTCGGCGGAGCGATCGCCGGGCTCGTGGTCGCGCAGGCGAGCTACGCGTGGCTCAACCTGGCCACGGCGGGTCTGCTCGTCCCGCTCGCCGCCCTGGTGCTGCTCACCCGCAGCAGGAGCCGCCGGAGCGGAAAGGGGAGCGGGGAAGGGAGCGGGACCGCTGCTGCCGACAGCCCGACCGGCGTGCGTCAGTCGTAGTGGCGTGCCTCGACGACGTTGCCGTCCGGGTCGCGGAAGTAGAAGCTGCGCTCGGCCTCGCCGCGGGCGCCGAAGGAGCCGTGCGAGACGTCCGAGACGGGGACCGCGCGCTCCTCGAGGCGGGTGCGGAGGGCGTCGAAGTCGCCTTGTGGGAGGGCGAGGCAGACGTGGTTCACGGGGTGTCCGGAGCTGTCGGCGGCACCGGGGAGCATCTTCATGCGCTCCGCCATCGACAACGGCATGAGGTCGAGCAGGGCCTCCTCGTTGACGCGTACGGAGGGAAAGGGTTCTTCGCCGGCGGTGAACTCCGGGAGTCTCACCGGCTCCAGGCCGACGGCCTTCTCGTAGAAGTCGACGGCGGCGATCGGGTCGCGCACCCAGAGGACGACGTGGTCGAGTCGTGTCGTGCCGGGTGCCGTGTTGTCGGTCATGCCACCCAGGCTGGTGGCGTCCCCCACAGGTCGCAAGGGTTTGACCGGGTGCGTCGGCTGCCAGAGATGAGAGGAGACCGACGGACAGGAGGCGGGCGCGTGGTGCTGGTGGTGTCGGAAGAGGTGCGGGACGCGGTTGACGCGCGTCGACCCGTGGTGGCCCTGGAGTCCACGATCATCTCGCACGGGCTGCCCCGCCCGCGCAACCTGCAGGTGGCACTGGAGCTGGAGGCGGTCGTACGTGCGCAGGGCGCCGTGCCGGCGACGATCGCCGTGCTGGACGGACGGCCCCATGTGGGCCTGGACAAGCAGCAGCTGGAGCGGGTCGCCAACGAGGACGGGTTCCGCAAGCTGGGCCATCGCGATCTGCCGCTCGCGGTGGCCTCGGGGGCGAGCGGGGCGACCACGGTGTCGGCGACGGCGCTGCTGGCGGCGCTGGCGGGGGTACGGGTGTTCGCGACGGGCGGGCTCGGCGGGGTGCACCGGGAGTGGACGCTCACCCAGGACGAGTCGGCCGACCTGGGGCTGCTGGCGAGCACCCGGATCACGGTGGTGTGCGCGGGGGTCAAGTCGATCCTGGACGTGCCGGCGACCCTGCAGCGGCTGGAGACGCTGGGAGTCGCGGTCGCCGGCTACGGCACCGACCGCTTCCCCGGGTTCTATCTGTCCGACTCGGGGCATCCCGTGGACTGGACGCTGCACACCCCGCAGCAGGTGGCCGATGTGATGCGGGCCCAGGACGCGCTCGGGGCGCCCGGGTCGGCGCTGATCGTCGCCAACCCGGTTCCCGAGGAGGAGCAGCTGGATCCCGAGCTGCACACGCGTGTGCTCGCCGATGCGCTGCACGCGTGCGAGGAGGCCGGGGTCAGCGGCCAGGGCGTCACGCCGTTCCTGCTCGACTATCTGGTCCGGCACACCGACGGCGCGTCCCTGAGCGCCAATCTGGCGGCGGTGCGCGGCAACGTACGGCTGGCGGCAGGGATCGCGACGGCGTGGGCCCAGGCATGACCGGGCGGCCCGACGGCACCGGGCGATCCGACGACCGGGGCGCGCAGGGCGGCGGGGGCGCGCCGGGCGGCGGGGCGCTGCTGGTCGTCGGGGACGTCGTGACGGACGTCATCGCCCGGTATCGGGGCCCGCTGGCCTCCGGGACGGACACGGCCTCGGTGATCCGAACCCTGCCGGGCGGCGCGGGCGCCAACGTGGCCTGCTGGGCGGCTCACTGGGGGTGTACGGACGTGCGGCTGCTCGGCCGGGTGGGCGCGGACTCCGCGGCCTGGCACGAACGGGAGCTGACCGCCTGCGGGGTGCGGCCCCGTCTCGTCGTCGACCCGGAGGCGGCGACCGGGACGGTGATCTGTCTGGTCGACACGGATGCCGCGGCCGAGCGGACGTTCCTCACGGACAGCGGCGCGGCCCTGCGGCTCGAACCCGACGACTGGTCGGACGCCCTCCTGGACGGGGTCGGCCGACTGCATCTGTCGGGCTACCTGCTGTTCTCGGAGTCCGGGCGGGCGCTCGTACGCAGGGCATCGGCGTCGGCACGCGCGCACGGTGTGCCGGTGAGTCTGGATCCGGCGTCGGCGGGCTTTCTGGTGGAACTGGGCGTCGAGCGTTTCCTGACCCTGGTGGAGGGGGTGGACGTGCTGCTGCCGAGCCGCGACGAGGCCGCTCTGCTCACCGGGCTGCTCGACGGGGCGGATGCGGCGGCCGACTTGAGCCGGCATGTTCCGCTGGTGGTGTCCAAGCAGGGGGCGGACGGCGCTCTGGTGGCCCGGAACGGCACCGTGCTCGCCCATGTACCCGCGGCTCCGGCGGCTCCCCGGGACACCACGGGCGCCGGCGACGCTTTCACGGGAGCGTTCCTCGCCGCGCTGCTCACGGGCGCCGATGTCCGGGACGCGGCGGTGCAGGGGTGTCGGGCGGGGGCTCGGGCGGTGGAGCAGGTGGGCGGCAGACCGGCCACGGCGGGCGACGGCGACACGGCGTCGACGACTCACCCTGTCCACGTCGGCTGAGGGCGCCGAGCCGACCCCCTTCTGCCTCTTCTACCCCTTTCGCCCCCATGCCGAGATCATCGGCGCCGTCGCCAGGTCCATGCTGCCGGAGGCGACGTTCGCGAGGTGGCGGTCGATGTCCTCGTCGGTCGCGTGGCCTGCCCTGACGAGTTCGTCGCGGATCTGGCGGACCGTCGCGGACTCCAGCGCGGCGCAGGCGGGCGAGGTGATGGGGAAGTAGGCATCGGCCTCGACCCGGCGCAGCCCGGCCTCACGGAGCAGCCGCGGGAGCTTGCGGCCGTAGGAGAGGTCGGCGCCCCGGCCGGCGAGGAGCTTGCGGAAGCCGTGGCGCAGACGGTTCGCCAGCTGCTGTTCGGGGCCGTGCTCGTCGGGGCAGAGCAGGGGCTGCAGGGCGGGGTCGGCGTCCTCGACGAGGAGCCGTCCGCCGGGGCGCAGGGCCTTGACCATCGACGTCAACGCCCGCTCCCGGTCCGGCACATGGACCAGGAGGAGTCGGGTGTGGATCAGATCGAAGCCCTCCATCGGCGGCTCGTCCGTGCCGAGGTCGTGGACGCGTACGTCGACCGGCGGGCGGGCGACCGACGTCAGCCGGGAGGTGTCGATGTCGGTCGCGAGGACCTTGCCCGTCGGGCCGACCTTCTTCGCCAGCCAGGACACCACGGAGGTGCCGCCGGCACCGGCCTCCCAGCAGCGCCATCCGGGTCCGATCCCGAGCCCTTCGAGGTGGCGGAACGTCGTGGGGTCGAAGAGAGCGGCGAAGGCGTCGAAGCGTTCCCCCGCCTCCGGCTGCCGGTTGTCGAGCAGGTACCCGTCGGATCGCGTCATACGGCGATCATCCCAGCAGTCCCGCTTGCCGGACGTGGTCGACGCGGCCGGGATCAGTGCCCGCAAGGGCGTGCGGCCGGTCTCGTGAGCAGTCCGAAGTTCCCGTCGTCCACAGGCGGGAACAAAACGGAACCTCCCGTTTCCACAGGCTTACCCAGGGCATACGCGGGCCTGGCAGACTGGCGCGCCAGGGCGCAAATATGCGGCGCGAGGAGATCCACACAAGGAGACCCAGATGACCATGGCAGGGAATCTGCGGAAGGTCACCGGCCTGGGAAGGGGCGGCGGCCTGCGCAGGGTGGCTCGGTTGTCCCGGCGGCTGCCGCGGGTCGACCTGAGTCACCACTCACGATCCCCGCTGGGGTCCTCGGTGGTGAACTGCGTGACGTACCAGGGCGGCGTCCGGGCACTGCGCGGCGGGGATCTGGTCGACACCGTGGAACGGGTGCGCAAGAACGGCCACGGTTTTGTGTGGCTCGGTCTGCACGAGCCGACGAACGACGAGTTCGCGGGCATCGCCGAGCTCTTCGAGCTGCATCCGCTGGCGGTGGAGGACGCCGTCGAGGCCCATCAGCGGCCGAAGGTCGAGCGGTACGGCGAGACCTTGTTCGCGGTGTTCAAGACGGTCTGCTACGTCGAGCACGAGGAGCTCACGGCGACGAGCGAGGTGGTCAACACCGGCGAGATCATGGTGTTCGTCGGCCGGGACTTCGTGATCACGGTGCGCCACGGACGGCACGGCTCGCTCGGCCCGTTGCGCGAGGAGCTGGAGTCCGACACGGCTCAGCTGGCCAAAGGCCCGTCGGCGGTGCTGCACGCGATAGCGGACCACGTGGTGGACGACTACCTCAACGTCATCGACTCGGTGCAGGCGGACATCGACCAGGTCGAGACGGACGTGTTCGCGGCGGACGGCGCACGTGCGGACCCCGGGCGCATCTACCAGCTCAAGCGTGAACTCCTGGAGCTGAAGCGGGCGGTGGTGCCGCTCGGCCGTCCGCTGCTGGACCTCGCGGACCGGCCGACCCGGGTGGTCGATCCAGAGATACAGGCGTACTTCCGGGACGTCTCCGACCACCTGTTGCGGGCCACGGAGCAGATCGCCGCCTTCGACGAACTGCTCAACTCGATCCTGCAGGCGCATCTGGCGCAGGTCACGGTCGCGCAGAACGAGGACATGCGGAAGATCACGGCCTGGGCCGCGGTGATCGCCGTGCCGACGATGGTGTGCGGGGTGTACGGCATGAACTTCGACCACATGCCGGAACTGCACTGGAGGTTCGGCTACCCCCTGGTGATCGGCGTGATAGGCGTCGCCTGCTCGGTCCTGTACCGCGGCTTCCGGCGCAACGGCTGGCTCTGAGCGACCACGCCCGTGACGGCGGCCGGTGACGGTGGTCAGTCACAGCGGTCGGGTGACGGTGATCAGTCGCGGCGGTCCGTGACGGTGGTCAGTGGCGGGCGGGGCCGGTCCTGGCGTAGACGTTCCCGGCCCAGGTGGCGATCTGGTCCTCGGGCAGGTGCCGGGCAAGATCGGCCTCGCTGATCATGCCCACGAGGCGCTTGTTCTCGATGACGGGCAGCCGTCGGATCTGGTGGTCCTGCATCTCCTGGAGCACCTCGCCGACGTCGGCGCCCGCGTCGATCCAGCGTGGTGTGCCCTGGGCCATCTCGCCGGCGGTGACCTTTGCGGGGTCGTGGCCCATGGCCACACAGCCGACGACGATGTCCCGGTCGGTGAGGATGCCGCAGAGCCGCTCGTCCTGGTCGCTGATGGGCAGTGCCCCGACGTTCAAGTCGCGCATCAGCTGGGCGGCGCGGTCGAGGGTCTCGTGGGCGGGGATCCACTGGGCGCCCCGGTGCATGATGTCTGCGGCGGTGGTCATGAAGTGCCTCCCGGTGCCGGACAGCCGGCGCGGCGCGGGCGGGCGCCGCTAGTCCCGGCGCCCTACATTCTCGCCGCGCGGCCAGGCGCCCGCACCCGGAAGGCGACGCCGGTGCCGGAACGGCGCGCGGAGGCTCTCAGACGGAGAAGCCCACGATCTTGTGCGGGACGATCCGGACGATCACGCGGACCTCGTCTTCCTTCTCCGCGGGCGGGTCGATGCCGAGGTATTCGTGCGACAGCTCGTGCGGGAGCCGTTTGTCCGGGTCCGGGAGGATCTCGGCGAGGCCGCGGATCTCGACCGAGGTGTACGGGTCGGCAAGATCGAAGACCGAGAGGCTGACGCGGGCGTCACGACGGAGGTTGCGCACCTTCTGACGGCGGTCGGTGGAGGAGAAGAGGACGGTGTCGCCCTCGCGCTTGATCCAGACCACAGAGTTCTGCGGGGCTCCGTCGGGGCCGAGGGTGGCGACGCCGGCGAAGTTCTTGCCGTCGAGAAGAGCACGGACGGAGTCGGGGAAGGAGATCGAGATCGACATGCCCACCAGACTACTTACATGCACATGCACTTAAAAGCGGGTTGCCCCGGCTGAAATCAGCCACTCCAGGCCGGGCGGCGAGGGTCGTCCGCGCGGACGACGACATCGGCCGTGACGGCCGGATCGGTCTCCTGGGCGTAGCGCTCGAAGGCGGGCAGCGTCCAGTGGTCGGCTTCGGGGGTGCGCCGGCGCAGGGCGGCCGGGGAGAGGAGGACGTGGACGGTGAAGTCGAACGGGAACCAGTGCCGCAGGAGCAGCGGTCCGTGCAGCAACAGGAAGCCGCCGGGCGGGAGTTGGACATAGGGGCTGCGGGTGGCGCGGTCGGTGACGGGGTCCAGGAGGTCGGGCAGTATCCGTCCGCCGCCGTCCGGTTCGAGGGGGTTGAACACCTCGCGCCACAGGGCGCCGATGTCGAACCAGCCGTCGTAGTAGGCCTCCACGTCGTGACGGCCGTACTCCAGGCGGAGGGAGGCGGGCCGGAGGAAGCCGTGCGTGTCCACGACACGCGAGGGCCGTCCGCGGGTGCGCAGCGCCTCGGCGACGCGCTCGGCGAGGTCTCCGGGACGGGCCGCCGGGGCGCCGTCGAAGGCGACACGCGGCCAGGGGCTGCCGTCGTCCGGTTTCAGGTCGAGCAGCCGCTGGGCGAGAAGGTCGCCGAGCCGTTCCCAGGTGATCGCTTCGAGTCGCACAACGTTCATCATGCGCCAGGGGGCGAACAGAGAGGAGGACACCGGACGATGACCAGGTGCCGCCGTGCCCACCAGGGGGAATGAAGCCCGTATGGCAACCGAAGCCCTCCCCACTCCTCCTGCTCCACCGCCCCGTTACGGGCTTCTCGTCGTCCAGCCGCTTCGGCGGACGCACTGCGTCGGATGTCGTCGCGGGCCGCTGTCGATGCTGATCCTGGAGGACGCCCAGCCGCGCTGCCTCGACTGCGCCGATCTGGGGCACCTGGTGTTCCTGCCGCGCGGTGACACGGCGCTGACCCGCAGATCGCGGGAGGAGAGCGGGCTGTCGGCGGTGGTCGTCCGGTTCAACCGGCGCAAGGGCCGTTACGAGCGGCAGGGCGTCCTCGTCGAGGAGGCGGGGCTCCGACGGGCCGAGGAGCGGTGTCTGGCGGACGCCGAGGCACGACGGCGGCGCCGGGTGCGGGACGCCGGGCGTCGGGCGGCCCAGGACCTGCGGTTCGCGGAGGCGTTCGCCGCGGAGATCCTGCGGCTGTTTCCGCGCTGCCCGGAAGACCGGGCGCACGGGATCGCCGCGCACGCCTCGCTCCGGGGCAGTGGCCGGGTCGGGCGCAGCGCCGCCGGGCGGGCGCTGGCCGAGGGACCGGTCGTCTCCGCGGTCGTGGCGTCCGTACGGCATCTGGACACGCCGTACGACCGGCTGCTGATGAGCGGCGTGCCACGGCACGAGGCGCGCCGCCGGATCGCGGCGGACGTGGAGGCACGGCTACGGATGTGGCGGGACGGGTCCGCCGCACGGCAATGGTGACGTCCGCGCATGTCGACGCGCGTTTCGGACATGGTCACCGATCATGAAAGGGATTTCACTTGAGGTGACGGACGGTACCGGGCAGGATCTCCGCTCGACGGGTGGGAGTTGACGTTGTCATGATCGAAGGACCGTATCTGGTGCTCGCCGTCCTGGGCGCCGTGGTGACCGCTGTGATGGCCGGGGTGTTCTGCGCCTTCTCGGTCCTGGTGATGCGGGGGCTCGCCGCGCTGCCGCCGACGCAGGGCGTCGCGGCGATGAACGCGATCAACTCCTCGGCGATGACGCCGGCGTTCATGGTTCTGTTCCTCGGCTCGGCGGCGGTGTGCACGGTGATCGCCGTGGTGACGTTCGTGCTGTGGCCGGACCACGGAACGGTCCACCTGCTGCTGGGCAGCGGACTGTATCTGTGCGGGTCGTTCGGCGTGACCGTGATGGCCAACGTGCCGCGCAACGACGCGCTGATGAAGCTGGAGCCGGGCACGCCGGAGGCCGTCACGTACTGGCCGACCTATGTGCGCGAGTGGACGAGATGGAACCATGTGCGCGCGGTCGCCTGCACAGCCTCGGCGGTCGTGTACATGCTGGCGATGGTCTGACGCCGCTTCGACTCTGCGGGGGTGGCCGACGGGACGTATCGTGGCCGAAAGAGTGCCGCCCGATGACGCTCGGCCTGCTGTACGCGTAGGCGAGGAACACGCCCATGGCCGATCCCAAGGGATTCATGACCACACCCCGCCAGGACTGGCCCCGCCGGCCGGTCGAGGAGCGGGTCCGGGACTGGGACGAGGTGTACGTCCCGGGGGCGCTGCTGCCCCTGATCAGCAGACAGGCCGACCGGTGCATGGACTGCGGCGTACCGTTCTGCCACGAGGCCTGTCCGCTCGGCAATCTGATCCCGGAGTGGAACGACCTGGTGTCGCGGGAGGACTGGCGGGCGGCGAGCGACCGGCTGCACGCGACGAACAACTTCCCCGAGTTCACCGGCCGGTTGTGTCCGGCGCCCTGCGAGGCCGGGTGTGTCCTCGCCATCAACCAGCCCGCCGTCACCATCAAGAACGTCGAGGTAGCCATAGCCGACCGGGCCTGGGCCGACGGTCTCACGCCGCCGCGGCCGCCGGACCGGTTGTCCGGGAAGACGGTGGCGGTGATCGGTTCCGGGCCCACCGGGCTGGCCGCGGCACAGCAGCTGACCCGGGCCGGGCACACGGTCGCCGTCTACGAGAAGGACGACCGGGTCGGCGGGCTGATGCGGTACGGGATCCCCGAGTTCAAGATGGAGAAGCGCCACCTGGAACGCCGGATCGAGCAGATGCGGGCGGAGGGCACGCGGTTCCGTACGTCGACGACCATCGGGCGGGACGTGATGGCCGCGGATCTACGGACGCGCTACGACGCCGTCGTGATCGCCACCGGGGCGACCGAGTGGCGGGAACTGCACGTTCCGGGGCGGGAGTTGACCGGTATCCAGCAGGCGATGGAGTATCTTCCGCTGGCCAACCGGGTGTGCGAGGGGGACCTGGCGAAGTCCCCGATGTCCGCTGCCGGAAAGCACGTCGTGATCGTCGGCGGCGGCGACACGGGGGCCGACTGTCTGGGCACGGCGGTGCGCGAGGGCGCCGCGTCCGTGACCCAGTTGGACATCTACGCGCAGCCCGGCGTGGAGCGCGACGAGGACAGCGATCCCTGGCCGACCTATCCGAAGATCTACCGGCTCTCGGCGGCGCACGAGGAGGCGCGCGATCTTCAGTCCGCGCCGGCGGCGGACGCGGACGCACGTCTCTTCGCCGCGTCCACGCTCCGCTTCACCGGCGACGACACCGGGCACGTACGGGCGCTGCACCTCGTCGAGGTCGACGCACGACGGCGGCCGGTGGTGGGCACCGCACGGGCGCTCCCCGCCGACCTCGTGCTGCTCGCCCTCGGCTTCACCGGGCCGGACCGGGAGGACGGGCTCGTCGAGCAGCTCGGGCTGACGCTGGAGCCGCGCGGCACGATCGCGCGGGACGCCGACTTCGCGACGAACGTCCCCGGCGTCTTCGCCGCGGGGGACGCGGCGCGCGGGCAGTCGCTGATCGTGTGGGCCATCGCGGAGGGGCGGGCGGTGGCGGCGGCAGTCGACCGTCGCCTGACGGGAGGTTCACGGCTGCCGACGCCCATCGGCCCGTACGACCGGCCGATGGGCGTCTAGGACCTGCACCCGCACCGGCACCGGCACCGGCACCAGGACGCGCAGGGGCGGACGGCTCACGGGCTGACGCCTCAGCGGCGCTCGTCCGTCCCGGCCGTCTTCGCCGTCGCCAGGGCCACCCGGTTCCAGATGTTGATCGTGCAGATCAGGGCCAGCAGCTGGGCCAGTTCCTGTTCGTCGAACCGGGCTGCGGCCTCGGCGTAGACGTCGTCCGGGACGCCTCCGTCGGCCACCAGTGTGACCGCCTCCGTCAGAGCCAGGGCCGCCTGTTCCCGCTCGGTGAAGAAGTGGCGGGCCTCGCGCCAGACGGCGACCATGTGCAGCCGGTCCTCGCTCTCGCCGGCCTTGCGGGCGTCGTTCGTGTGCATGTGCAGGCAGTACGCGCAGTGGTTGAGGTGGGAGGCACGGATCTGGATCAGTTCGACGAGGGCCGGGTCGAGGCCCTGGCGGGCGGCGGCGTCGAAGCCGATCAGGGCGCGGAACGCCTTGGGGGCGGCCTTCCCGAAGTCGAGGCGCGGCATCCGGGTGCTCGTGGTGTCGGCGGCGGCGTTGATGTGCGTGTTCGTCGTCATGTCCACCAACCTACGGGCCGGAAAGACCCGCTGTAGGGTGCATTTTCATGGTGGATTCGTGGGTCAATTCTGCAGAGCGGATCGGTGCCGACCTGCACCTGGAGCTGGCCGGGCCGGGAGGGCGTCGAGCCGCGCTCATCGGGGCGTTGCGCGAGGCCGTGCGCAGTGGACGGCTGGCGCCGGGGACCCGGCTGCCGCCGTACCGTTCGCTCGCCGCCGACCTGGGCGTCGCCCGCAACACGGTGGCCGACGCATACTCCGAGCTCGTCGCGGAGGGCTGGCTGACCGCCCGCCAGGGCTCGGGCACCCGGGTCGCCGACCGCGCCGAGCCGCTGCGCCGCGCCGAGCGGACGCCCGGAAAAACGCCGCTACGCGCGCGTGGCCCCCGGCACGACCTTCGGCAGGGCACCCCGGACGCGTCGGCGTTCCCCCGCGCGGCCTGGCTGGCCTCCTACCGGCGGGCGTTGCAGCAGGCGCCCAACGAGGTGTTCGGGCCCGGCGATCCCGCCGGGCGCCGGGAGCTGCGCGAGGCCCTGACCGAGTACCTGGCACGCGCGCGTGGCGTGCGCACCGAGCCGGAGCGGATCGTGGTCTGCTCCGGTTTCGCGCACGGGCTGCGCCTGCTGTTCGGCCCGGCCGGCGGCGGGGTGCTGCGCGGTCCGCTGGCGGTGGAGGCGTACGGGCTGGACTTCCACCGGGAGCTGCTGACGGCGGCGGGAGTGCGGACGGTCCCGCTGCCCCTGGACGCGGACGGGGCCCGCGTGGAGCGGTTGGTGCGCGAGCGGGCGGTGCTGCTGACGCCCGCGCACCAGTTCCCGACCGGCGGGCCGCTGCACGCGAGCCGCCGGGCCGCCGTGATCGACTGGGCACGCGCGCGTGGCGGTGTGATCGTCGAGGACGACTACGACGGGGAGTTCCGCTACGACCGCAAGCCCGTCGGCGCGCTTCAGGGGCTCGACCCCGAGCGGGTGATCTACATCGGCTCGGTCAGCAAGAGCCTGTCGCCCGCGCTGCGACTGGGGTGGATGGTGCTGCCCGAGCGGTACGTGCACGGCGTCCTCGCGGCCAAGGGCGAGCGGGAGGCCTGGGCGAGCGTCCTGGACCAGCTGAGCCTGGCCGACCTCATCGGGTCCGGGGCGTACGACCGTCATGTACGGCGGATGCGGCAGCGCTACCGCGGTCGCCGGGACCGGCTGGTCGAGGCGCTCGCCGCGCAGGCTCCGCACGTCGAGGTCACCGGGGTCGCGGCAGGGCTCCACGCGGTGCTGCGGCTGCCGCCGGGCACGGAGCGGGCCGCGCTCAAGGCGGCCGCCTGGCAGGGCGTCGCCCTGGACGGCCTGGCCGCCTTCCGACACCCGGCAACGGACATGGCGACGGACCTGGCAACGGACCTGGCGATGGAGGACGGACTCGTCGTCGGTTACGCGACGCCGCCGGAGCACGCGTACGCGGCGGCCCTGGACGCGCTGTGCCAGGTGCTGCCGCCGCCGGACACCCGGCGGGGTCCTGCCTCCGGATGAGGCTCCCCGGGCCGTCGGCGGCGAAGCCGACTCCCGCACGACCCCCGCACAGACCGCGCACGACCCGCGCACGACCTCCGCACAGACCGCGCGCGGCCCGTGCCGAGCGAGGCCGGGCAGCCGCCGCTCGCGGGCTGCCGTGAGGCGTCCGGTGGACGCCCCACGGCGCATGCGGTCCTGGATGCAGCCGGAGCCGGAAGCCGAGAGCCGAGAGCCGAGAGCCGGACTCAGGGCTTGCGGGCCACCGCCCCATAGCCCGGGATGACCCCGTCGTCCTGCCCCGGCACCGGTTCGCCGAGTTCGGGGTGCCACTCGGGCACCACCGCGACACCGGGTTCGACCAGGTCGAGTCCGGCGAAGAAGCGGGCGAACTCCTCGCGGGAGCGCAGGGCGAGGGTGACGCCCGCCGCCTTGAGCTTCTCCGTGGCCGCCGCGGACTCCTCCGGGGAGAAGTCCGCGGTGGCGTGGGTCATCATCAGGTAGCTGCCGGAGGGGAGTTCGGCGAGCAGCCGGCTCACCAGCTCGTGCGCGCCGTCCTCGTCGGACACGAAGTGCAGCAGCGCGACCAGCGACAGGGCCACCGGCCGACTGAGGTCCAGGGTCTTCCTGGCCCCCTCGACGATGGCGGCCGGGTCGCGGACGTCCGCCTGCAGGTACTCCGTGACCCCCTCGGACGTGCTGCGCAGCAGGGCGGCCGCGTGGGCCAGGACGATCGGATCGTTGTCGCAGTAGACCACCCGGGCGTCGGGCGCGATCTGCTGGGCGACCTGGTGCAGGTTGGGCTCGGTCGGGATGCCCGTGCCGATGTCCAGGAACTGCCGGACGCCGTTCTCGGCCAGCCAGCGGGTGGAGCGGTGCATGAAGGCACGGTTGACTCGTGCCATCACCGGCACTCGCGGGTCGAGGGCGAGCATCTGCCGGCCCATCGCTTCGTCGACGGGATAGTTGTCCTTGCCTCCGAGATACCAGTCGTACATACGTGCGGGATGGGGCTTGCTGGTGTCGATCTCGACGGCGTCGGCGGGGTCCTGCCCGGTCATGAGGCACTCCGTAAACATGTGACGCGATTAATGATCAAGTCAGTACCAGAACAACGTCAGTACCAAAAAACAAAAGACAGATCCGGTCAGGACAGCAGGAAGTCGGCCTCCCCCGCCTTGGCTCCCTGGATGAAGGCAGTCATCTCGTCGGTGGTGTAGATCAGCGCCGGTCCGTCCGGGTCGGTGGACTGCCGGACGGCGATCCGGCCGTCGGCGAGCTTCATCGCTTCCAGGCAGTTGCCTCCGTTGCCGCCGCTCCACGGCTTGTGCCAGCCCTCGCTGCCCAGTTCCCGGGCCGGCATGCCGTTGTAGATCCGCTGAGCTCGGATCCGCGGCCTGGACTGGGTCTTGATGTGATTCATTCACAACTCCTTGCGGAGACCCCGGAGGATCTCCTTCGTGCGATGTGCTGTAGCGGCCTGCGCCGCCATGCGGTCCATGACCTCGAGGTGGGTCGCCACCTCGGTGCGGGCGTCGAGGTACACGGCGCCGGTCAGGTACTCGCTGTAGACCATGTCCGGAAGCTCCGGCATGGCGAATCGGAACAGCACGAAGGGCCCGTACGTGCCCGGATGCGGCCCGTTCTCGAACGGGGCGATCTGCAGCGTCACATTGGGCAGCTTCGCGGCCTCGAGCAGTTTGTCGATCTGCGCTCGCATCACCTCCGGGCCGCCCACCGGGCGGCGCAGCACCGTCTCGTCCATGACGACCCACAACCGGGGCGCATCGTGACGAGTGAGCAGATCCTGGCGTTGTATGCGCAGGTCGACGAGGCGCTCGATGTCCTCCGGCCGGGTCTGGCCGATGGCGCCGGACTTCAGGACCCCGCGCGCGTAGTCCACGGTCTGGAGCAGCCCGGGGACGAAGTGCGGCTCGTACTGGCGGATCAGGGCGGCGGCGCCCTCGAGGCTGACGTGCATGGAGAACCAGCCGGGCAGCACGTCGTGGAACCGCTGCCACCAGCCCGGCTTGTTGGCCTCCTCGGCCAGCTGGACGAAGCCCTCGGCCTCGTCGTCGGTGATCCCGTAGGCCTTCAACAGCAGCTGGAGGTACGGGATCTTGAGACTGACCTCGGCCATCTCCATACGGCGGACGGTGGCGGGTGCGACGCGCAGGATGCGGGCGGCTTCCTCGCGTTTGAGCCCGGCGCGTTCCCGCAGGTCCAGCAGGCGCCGACCGAGGACGACCTGTCCGACCGTCGGCGCGGACCGCGGTTCGCTCACGCTCCACCTCCACGAAGAGCCCGGCCGACCGCGCGGGGGCTTACGCGGGCCCCGACCCGGCCGGTCACGAAAAGAATCCCGACAGCCCTACGGCGCCGCTCGAAGACCGATTCGAAGATCTGTACGGATGCGTACGGATCTTCGGTGATCCCAATTGGCGCCGTCCTGCGTGCTGTTGCGAGCAGTGTGCCACGGCCCCCCACCGCGTCACACAGCACTCTGCATTTTTCAGAGTGACACTTGCCAAGTGTTCACGGCGGGGCGATAGTGGCAAGCGTGATTCCGTCCGCGCCCTTAGGAACAGACGCCGCCGCAGGCCGCCCCCAGGGTCTCGGTGCCAGCGCGGGAGCAGGCCCCGACCAGGCCGCTGCCGAGCGCCGGTTCCGATTCGAACTGGCCGCCCATCCGGGTTCCCCCGCCCAGGCCAGACGCCTGACGAGGGCCCGGCTGATCGGCTGGTCGGTCTGCGAGGACACCTGCGACACCGCCGTCCTGGTCGTATCCGAGCTGGTCACCAACGCGATCGTGCACACCGCGAGCGACGTCGTCGTCTGCGAGCTGCACGACGGCGGCGACCTGGTCCGCATAGCCGTGCGTGACGAGGGTTGCGCGCCGGGTGAGCCGCACCCCTCCCCGCAGCGTCCCGAGGAGGAGCACGGGAGGGGACTGCTCCTCGTCGAGGCCCTCTGTCAGTCCTGGGGCGCCCAGGAGCACGGGCCCGGCCTGCTGGTCTGGGCCGACCTGCCCCGCCAGGCCGCCGCCGCCCCGCCCGCCCCCGTCGAGCCGCACCACGCCGACCTCGGCGAGTTCCTCGACGCGCTCGACGACTCCGACGACGACCGCGCCGGACCGCACCTCGACCCCGTCGCGCCCCGCGACGACCTCGGCTGGGGCGCCCCGCCGAAGCCGGGACCGTCCGACGGCCCGGGCGACGAGGACGAGCACGCCGAGCAGCGCCACCGCGGACCGGCCGTGCCCCGGCCGCACCCCGCCCCCGGATCCATATCCAAGTCCAAGTCCACGTCCATACCGGGCGGCCTGTCCCCCCGGGTGGCGCCCCAGTGGCACCGGGCTCCCGACCACGACGGACCCGACTGGCACCACGGGCCCGACGGGCGCGAGGGCCGCCCCGGATGGACGCCCGGACACTCCGCCGCCCCCCTGCCGTTCGAGCACGGTCGCGAGCGGGGACGCATATGAGCGCCAGGCCCGGTCCCGCACCGGTGCTGACCCTCGACACGCTCGTCCGCCTGCGGCGCGGGCCGGGCGGCGACCCCGCCCCCGGGCCACTGCGCCGACTGGCCGTGCCCGACGGCATGACGGCCCCGCTGGGCTGTGACGCCGTCTCCGCCCCCGCCCACCTCGGCCCGCTGCTGATGCCGCGGCTGCCGCGCATGGGCTGCGTCTACGCCGACCAGGCGCACTGGTGGTGGCTGGTGCCGTCCGACTCCGACTACGCGCTGGAGTGGCCCGCCCCCGCGCGCTACGCCACGGGCGCGATCCTCCCGGACTCCCCGCACGTCCCCGGCCTGATCCACCGACCGGACGGCACGCTTCCGTACACCCCGCCGATCCCCCTCTACCTGGCGCTGTGCCGTCTCACGGGCACGACGCCCACCTGGTCACGGCCGATCAGCGCCTGATCCCGCCCGCCCTGCGCGAGGCGGCCGCGGCGCCGTCCCCGGCGCACGCCCGCGTGCCCCGGCTCTCCCTTCCTGCGCCCTGCCCGCACGCGTCTCGTCCCGCGATAGTGGCCGTCGTCCACGATGGCGACCGGGAGGCTGACGGTGGGGCAGGCACGGCAGACGGACAGCGCGGACAAGGCAGCCAAGACAGGCAAGGCAGGCAAGCCGGGGAACGCACGGAAACCACAAGGTCCCGACGAACGTGACGTGTCCGAGTCGGAACGGCTGCTCTTCGGCGGCCCGCTCCGCTACGACATGGGCTGGAACCAGCACCGGGACGCCTTCCTGGAGCTGAACTTCCGCGCCATGGTGACCCGGCTGCCGTCCCTGCTCGCCGCCAGCCTCCGCCTCGCCCGGCAGGCCGACCCGAGAGCCGCTCGCGTCGTGCTGTCCGCCGAGATCGCCCGGGGCGTGGCCCAGGCGATCGCGCTGCTCGCGATGAACACCGTGCTGGGCCGGCTGATCGACGACGGTCCGATCGAGGACCGGCTGCGCGGCGCCGCCCCCGCGCTGGCCGTGATGGGCGCCGTCCTGCTGATCGGGGCGCTGCTGCGGGCCGCGTCGACGTACGCCACCGGGCGGCTCGAGCCCAAGGTGGAGCGGGTGGCCACCGAGTTGTACCTGGAGCGGGCGGCCGCGGTCGAGCTCGCCGCGATCGAGGACCACGCCTTCCACAAGCTGCTGGACACCGCGCAGTACGGCGCGTCGTCCGCCCGCCGGATGATCAGCTACGGCGCACGCGTGGTGAACGCGGTGATCTCGCTGGCCGCGGCGGCCGGCGTGCTGACCGTCCTGCATCCGCTCCTGCTGCCGCTGCTGGTGACGATGACCCTGCCGTCCGCCTGGAGCGCCCTGACGAACGCGCGGCGCCGCTACGAGTCCTTCCACACCTGGGTGCAGCACGCGCGCGCGGGACACCTGATCGCCAGTCTCCTCACCGAGCCGGAGGCGGCGCCCGAGATCCGCGTCCACGGGGTCGGCCCCTTCCTGTTGCGGCACTTCCGCGCGATGTCGGAGACGGCGGAGGCGGAACAGGCCCGGCTGGCCCGGCTGGCGGCCCGCACCGGTCTGTTCGCGGCGACCTGGACTGGCCTGGCGACGCTGGCGACGTACACCACGCTCGGCGGGCTGCTGCTCAGCGGGACGATGGCGCTGGCGGTGGCGGGCACGGCCGTCATCGCGATCCGCAGCGGCTCCGCGAGCCTGAACACCCTGGTCCTGGAGGTCAACCAGCTGCACGAGGAAGCCCTGTTCGTGGGCGACCTGCAACGGCTGTACGTCGAGGCGGCCGAACGGGCGATCCCGGTGGGCGGTGCGGCGCTTCCGGAGGATCCGCGCGAGATCCGCTTCGAGAACGTCACGTTCGGCTATCCGGGCGAGTCGACGCGGCCGGCCCTCGACGACGTCACGCTCTCCCTCCCGCTCGGCCGGATCATCGCGCTCGTCGGCGAGAACGGGTCCGGCAAGACGACCCTGGTGAAGCTGCTGGCCGGGCTGTACAAGCCGGACCGGGGGCGGATCCTGTGGGACGACGTGGACGCGGCGGACGCGGACCGGCGCCAACTGGCCGAGCGCGTCGCGATGGTGGCACAGGACTTCAAGCGGTGGCCGTTCACGGCCCGGGTCAACATCGCCATCGGCCGGTCCGCCGCGCCGCTCACCGAGGAACGGCTGGCCGCGTCGATCGCCGAGGCGGGCGCCGAGGAGGTGGTCGCGGACCTGCCGCGCGGTCTGGACACCCTGCTCGCCCGGCACTTCAGCGGCGGTCACGAGCTGTCCGGCGGCCAGTGGCAGCGCCTCGGCATCGCACGGGCGGCCTACCGGCGCGGGCGGATCCTGATCGTGGACGAGCCGACGGCGGCGCTGGACGCCCGGGCCGAGCTGGAGGTCTTCGAGAAGATCCGCGCGCTGGCGGACAGCGGCCAGACGGTGGTTCTGATCACCCATCGGCTGGCGTCGGTCCGGCACGCTGACCTGGTGCACGTCCTGGACCAGGGCCGGCTGGTGGAGTCCGGGACTCCGGACGAGCTGTTGGCAGGCGGCGGCGTCTACGCCGAGCTGTACGCGCTGCAGGCCGAGCAGTTCACCGCGCAGCCGCCGGTGCCGGTGCCGGTGTCCGTGCCCGCCCCGTCACAGGCGGGCTGACGATCCACCGCACGGCTTCACCGCATGGCGTCGCCGCGCGGCTTCACCTCGTGGCGTCGCCGCCCCGGACGACCACCAGGAACGTGTCCGTGGCCAGGTCCATGACGACCTCGGCGGGCAGCCCCTCCATGCGCCGCGCGTGGGCGAATTCCTCCGCGGGCCACGAACCACGCGGCCCGCCGGCGGGAAAGCGCTGGAGCACGGTTCGCCCGTTCACCATCTCGCACCTCCGATAAGCGTCGTACTTGTAGGAGTTAACGCTCCTCGGAGGCCGTACGCCTCGCCCAGTTGCGGGACTGAGACGTAGTTGACACGGGTTCAACGCAGAGTGTGAGAATCCGGTCACCTTACGAACATCTCGGGCACCCTCTGTGTCAGAACTCGTACTCGTCGTGATACCGCACGCGTGCACTGCCTGCGGGCGCCCCGAGGCTCGACGCCCGCCCCTTGGGCTCCTCCCACTCCTCCTGCCGCCCCAGGGCCGTCAGATCCAGCAGGCTGGTGGCCGAGCCCAGCCCGTCGAGGCCGCGCTCGTACGTCGAATAGGTGTGGAAGACCCGGTCGCCCTGCCGCAGGAAGCAGCTGAGCCCGGGCCGCTCGACGAGTTCCCCGCCGTCGTCCCCCAGAGTGACCTCGAAGTCGCGATTGAAGGCGCTGCCGTTGGACGAGTACCAGGGCAGCGTCCAGCCCATCCGCGCCTTGAACGGCAGGATCCTCGGATACGGCGCCCGCGACACGGCGGCGAACGTGGTGCCGCGTGCCTTCAGGTGCGCGAGGTGGCCGATCTGGTCCAGGAACGCCGAGCAGCCGCGGCAGCCCGCCTCCCACTCGGGCGCGAACATGAAGTGGTGGACGACGAGTTGCGCGCGCCCTTCGAAGAGGTCCAGCAGGGTCGCCTTGCCGTCGCCGCCCTCGAAGACGTACTCCGTGTCGACCGCGACCATGGGCAGCCCGCGCCGCTGTGCGTTCAGCGCGTCACGCGCGCGTGTCACAACCTTCTCCTTGACCAGCAGTTCCTCGCGCGCCGCGCGCCACTGCGCGCGCGAGACGATCTCCGGAAGCTCCGGCTGCGCCATGGCTGCCCCTCCTGTGCAACGGTCCGTTCGAGGGGGTGACCGGCGGGTTCGGCGGAACTCATCGCTGCGGCCGCACGTTTTTCACGTGCGGAACCTGGTCTGCGGGTCGGGCCAGGACCTGTCCGGTCGATCAAGTCGCAGGAAAGCGACGTTGCTTGTATGACACCGGCGAGTGGGGGCTGGTGCGGGCAGCTGCAAGGCGGAGGAGGGCGTCGACGCGGAGCGTCGGCAACCGACGACAACGCGGCAGATGCGCGTGCCAGCCCCCGCGTCTGCGGCATGATCGGCCGGACAGGTCCTAGGTGTCGTACTCCTGGATGCGGCGGCCGTGGCTGCGGTCGAGGAGCGCGGGCATCCGCCGGCCGAGCTCCGCCACGACCTCCGGCACGTCGATCGTCAGCAGTTCACGGTCGCGCATCAGGATCCGTCCGTCCACGATCGTGGTGCGCACATCGGAGGAGCGGGCGCTGTGCACCAGGGTCGCGGCGAGGTCGTGGACGGGCTGGGTGTGCGGTCCGGTGAGGTCCACGAGGACGATGTCGGCGCGTCGCCCGGGGGCGATGGAGCCCACCTGGCCGGCGAGTCCGACGGCCTGTGCGCTCTGGAGCGTGGCGTGGTGCAGGGCCTGCCGGGAGGTCAGCCAGCGCGGGTCGCCGGTGGTCGACTTCTGGATCAGGGCGGTGAGCGCCATGGCCTCCCACACGTCGAGGGAGTTGTTGGAGGCGGCCCCGTCGGTGGCGAGTCCGACGGGCACGCCGATCTCGCGCAGGGCTCGGACGGGGGTGGTGGTGGGCCAGCCGAACTTGAGGTAGCCGCGGGGCGCGCTCGCCACGGCCGTACGGCCACGCGCGCGTGCGAGGACGGGCAGGTCGCGCTCCAGGATGCCGGTGCCGTGCGCGATGAGGACGTCCGTGTCGAGGACGCCGGTGCGCTCCAGCACCTCGATGGGGGTGACGCCGTGCCGGGCGAGGCTGGTGTCGGCCTGGTCGCGGTTCTCGGACGCGTGCAGGTGGACGGGCAGGCCGTGTGCGCGGGCGAGTTCGGCGGTGGCGGCGAGGTCGGCGTCGGTCACGGTGTAGGGGGCGTGCGGGGCGAGGGCGGTGGTGATGCGGCCGCCGGCGCCGCCGCGGTGCCGCAGCGCGAACTCCAGCGACTCCTCGCGGCCCCGGTCGCCCTGGGAGGAGAAGTAGGCCTGCCCCAGGTGCGCGCGCATCCCGCACTCGGCGACGACCGCGGCGACCGCGGCCATGGCGAAGTAGTGGTCGGCGAAGCAGGTGACGCCGCCGCGGATCATCTCCGCGCACGCCAGTCGCGCGCCCGACTCGACGTCCTGCTCGGTGAGGTTGGCCTCCACGGGCCAGACGACGTCGTTGAACCACTCCTCGGTGGGCAGGTCCTCGGCGAGACCGCGCAGGGCCACCATCGGGGCGTGCGTATGGCAGTTGACCAGGCCGGGCATCGCGACCTGCCCGCGCGCGTCGATGCGCTCGCCGGCGGCGAGCCCGGCCGCCTCGGCGGTGCTCGTGACGTCGTCCACGACCCCGTCGCGGACGACGATCGCGGCGTCCTCCCGGAACACGACGCGTTCGTCGCTGTCGTGGGTGAGGACGGTGCAGCCGGTGATGACGAGGTCCGCGCCACGGGCCGGCCCCGGGGCGGGCGTCGGAGAAGGCGTCATTGCGTCAACGTACGGCGGAGTCATGCCCCGGCGTGAGCCGTGGCCCGCATCTCGTCGCGAACTCAGCGAACTCAGCGAACTGATCGACCACATACTGACCAGCCACGGAGGCGGGGCTGCGGCTTCCGTCAGTGGGCGCGGGCCCGGCGACCCGCAGGACCGAACCGGTGTCGGAGCACGCGCCGGTGCGGGTGCGGATCGGTCAACGGGCCTGTCGGGCGGCGTGGGCGTGGACGGCTACCGACAGGGTCGGCAGTGCCGCCGGCAGTCCCACCCGATCCCGCCCCGCGGCGAGTTCGTCGAGGAGTTCGGCGAGCCGCTCCCGGTGCCGGGAGGTGAGCCGGCCCGTGTCGTCGAGGTGGACGGCGCAGGCGGTGGTCGTGTCCACGAGCCGTTCCAGGACGGCGGCGACCTCGTCCGTGCCCTCCGAGTGCCGGGCGAGGGCGGGCAGTTCGTGGGCGGCGAGGGCGCTGGCGGCACGGGCCTCGGCGAGCGTGCGGTAGGCCTCGCGGCGCAGGGTCCAGCGGGCGGCGCGGTCGTCGGGGCCGTCGAGGACATGGGTGAGGTAGGCGTGCGCGGCGCCCTCGGCGGCGGCGAGCCGGGCGCGGACATGTCCGCCCCGCTCCCCCGGCATCGGCAGATGTCCGACGATCAGCACGATCGCGCAGGCCAGCAGGGTCTCCACGATCCGGCTGACGGAGGCCTGGGGCTCGCCGCCGACCATCACCAGGGACAGCACGAGCACGGTGACGACGGCGGTCTGGGCGGCGAAGTGCCGGGTGGAGACCGGTATCAGCGCACCGCAGAGGGCGACCAGCGCCACGAGCCCCTCCGGCCGGGGCAGCACGGCGGCGAAGCCGGCGAAGAGCAGCGCCCCGAGCACGGTCCCCGCGGCCCGGCACAGCACCCGGGACACCAGCGGCCCCAGGTCGGGCTTGACCAGGAACACGGCGGTGGCGGGCAGCCAGTACCAGTGCGTGTGCTGCCCGTACCAGTGGGAGTGGTGCAGGGCCTGGGCGACGGCGACGGCGGCGCCGAAGGAGAGCGCGACCCGGAGCCCGTACTCGCGCCCGCCCGCCCCGAACGCGGTGCGCAGCAGATCGCGGGCGCTGCGCCGACGGGTGTGCAGGTCGCCCCCGCCGCCCTGGTCGAAGGCGTCGGCCGCGTGCAGCAGGGCGTCGTCCAGGGCGCGCAGTGCGGGAGCGGACCGGGAGGGGGCGGGCAGCGGCCCGGTGTGCGTGTTCTCGCGGACGGCGGCGGCGAGCCGGCGGGGCCCGGCGCAGGCCCGCTCGGCGACGGGCTCCCCGACCCAGGCGAGTGCGGTCGCGGCCTCCGCGAGGGGCAGCGCGGCGGCGTACTGGGCGTGCAGCCGCCGTTCGGCCGAGGAGCTGGCGTGGCGTCGCAGCCGGGGCCCGGCGAGGGCGTCCTGGGCGTGGTCGAGGGCGGCGGTGAGCGCGGCGCGGCGGGCCGTGGCGGCCTCGGTTCCGGAGGCGTCGAGCAGCTCCGCGACCGCGTCGTACACGCGGGCCACCGCGTCTCGTTCCCCGTCGAACCGGAAGTCACCGGTCATCGCGCCGGGCGTGGGCAGCACGAGCCGCAGCGCGACCAGCCACCCGGCCCCGGCGAGGAAGGCGAGGGCGCGGGCCCAGCTCGACTCCGGCACCGGCATCCCGGCCCCGATCGCCGCGCCGACCAGCAACTGCGTGCCCGCGCCGGAGGCCACCGGCCCTAGGGCGCTCATCCCGCCGGCGAGGAGCCCGAGGCCGGTGAGGACGGCCGTCAGCGCGACGGCCCCGACCTGGTCCCCGGCGTACGTCCCGACGAGCAGTCCGCCCGCTCCCGCGAGCGCGGGCGCGCCGAGCCGCCGGACGGAGGCCCGTCGGCTGCCGGGCCGGTCGTTGATCCCGGCGAGCATGGCGGCGATGGCCGCGACGACCCCGAGGCCGGTGCGGTCGACGAGGACGGCGGCCAGCAGGAGGGGTCCGGCCGCCAACGCCCCGCGGGTGACCGCGCTCCAGGGGACGGGCCCGCGCTGGGCGCGCAGGGCGTGGGCGAGCCAGGGCGGCAGGGTGGTGAATGCGCGAGCGGGAATGTGCGGGCGCGGGGACACGAAGCTCCTGTCGTGACGAGGGCGGGGTGTGCCTTCGGGCGACGACGGCCGGGGCGGTCAGCGATGAGCTGCGGTGTCCACCGTAGGGGTCGATCCTGGAGAGATGGGGGCGCTTGCGTTTCGGCGAGGTGACGCTTCGCCCGAAACCCGCGTTCTTTATGAACGCAATTCCGTTCGCGGTGCGCTTCGCACCGGTTCGCGCCACTGTTCCCGATGCCGCTCGCGGCACTGTTCCCGATGCCGCTCGTGGCAAGGGCTCCGGAGAACATGGTCGTCCGCCTACCCGCGGGCCGCCCGTACCCGCTCGGCGAAGAACGCCTCGGCCTGGGCGACGGTCGCTGCCAGTGCGGCCCCGGCTCCGTCGGGATCGGCGCTCCCCACGAGCGCGACGAACTCGTCCACATCCCGTAGTCCGGCCCGCTCCAGCAGCCGTTTCTCGTTCGTCACCCACTCCCCGCGGGCCGCCAGCACCGCGTGCCCCACCTGTGTCGCCGCCACGGCGAGCGCGCCGGCGACCTCGGTGCGCCGGCCGGCCGGCGCATGGTTGGCCCCGGCGTAGGCGAGCGTGGCGCGGGCCGTTCCGTGCCAGCGTTCGCACGCGGCTCGGCGCAGCTTCGCGGGGTACGCCGCGGGCCGCGGCAACTCACCGCTCAGCACCTGGTTGACGGCCAGCTCGGCGACCACCAGATAGCTCGGGATCCCCGCGAGATGGAACATCAACGGCTCCACCCGGAACCGCCCTTCCTCCGCCTCCGCCGCCTCGTGCTCGACGACGTCGAGATCCCGGTAGTGCACGTCGACCCGCCGCTCGTCGATCGTCAGCCACGCGCCCCCGTTGAAGACGCCGCCGCCCCACCCGCCGACCTCCGACACCTCCCCCTCCCAGCCGAGGGCGCGCAGGTCGCCGGGGTCGAAGGACCCCCGGTAGTAGACGGCCAGGTCCCAGTCGCTGTCGGGACGGTGAGTGCCCTGCGCGCGGGAACCGCCGAGCGCGACGGCACGCACGGCGGGGAGGGCGGCGAGGCGGGCGGTGACATCGCCGAGGAAGGCGTCGTCGGTGCGGGAGGGGGAAGGGGAGGAGGGCATCAGATTTCCGTACTCCGGTTCAGAAGTCCCACAGGTTCCCGTGGCGGTGGCGGGTCGGCGGGTGGTCCAGTTCCTCGGCCACGGAGAGGAGCGCGCCGGGCGGGGCCGCGCGAAGGCGGTTGCGGGCGGTCGAACGGAACACCGACAGTGCGGCGCGCGCCCGGGACTCGTACGGGCCGTCGACCTTCTCGTTCAGGCTCCGGGGGTAGGTGTGGGCGCGAAAGGTGTGCACCAGCGGGTCCGGGACCGGGCGACGCCGCTCACGACGTGCACGGGTCAGTTCCTGTGCGCTGTATCGAAGGTCGCCGAGACGGTGACCGACGATCGTGCCGGCGAGTGTGTACGGCCGGTGAGCAGGGTGGAGGCGGTGTCGTGGGCGGACGTGATGGACGGTTCGGGACATGGCAGACCTCCGGGGGCCCACCGGGACTTCCGGCGTGGCCCCTAAGAAGTCCGCCGCCGTGAAACGACCGAGGTGCTTGCTCCTGCTCCGCATGGAAGAAAGCGTGGTCAACGGGGGCGGGCGTTGTCCAACGGTTTCCGGCGCGAGGCGATTGTCAGTGGTGCGCGCTTCAATGGGAGGTGTCGTCACAGAGCGTCACGACCGGAGTGCGTCGGGGGGAGCAGATCTTGGACAGGTACGTGGAGGACGGACGGCGGTATGTGTCGCTGGCGGGGCTGCGGATGCGGGGCTGGACCGGCGCGCTGGTGCACCGGCTGCTGGGGCCGCCGGACCGGCTCAGCATCGATCCACGCGCGCGGGCCGCACCCCAGCTGCGCCTCTATCGCGTCGAGCGGGTCGAAGCGGCCGAGCGCAGCGAGGAATTCCTGAAGGAATGCGCCCCGCGGGCGCCTGTCCCACGGGCACCGGCCCCACGGGTCCACGGCCGCGGAGAGTCCCCTTGATCATCCTTGGTCGCCCGTGATCGCCCGTGATCGCAGTGGTTCAACCGATCGAGCGACCCCGCGCGCCACTACGCCCGCCAGATCCTCCGCTTCGGCACCGGCTTCGCAAAGCTGCCCACCCGGCTCGTCCTCAACCCCAGCCCCACGAGCGCCTCCGCCAGCTTCACCGCGGCCGCCACCCCGTCCACCACCGGAAGGCCCAGCTTGTCCCCCACCATGCGCTGCAGTCCCGTCATCCCGGCGCATCCCAGCACCAGCACCTCGGCCCCCGCCTTCCGGGCCCGTTCGGCGGCCGCCAGGAAGGCCGTCTCCGTGCGGTCGGCGTCGGCCAGGTCGAGAACGCCCAGCCCGGTGCCCACGACGGCTGCGCAGTTGCGGCCCACTCCGGCCAGCTCCAGGCTGTCCTCGATCTGGCCGCAGGAGCGCTCCAGCGTGGTCACGACCCCGTACCGGCGCCCCAGCAGACAGGCCAGATGCGCCGCGGCCTCGGTGATGTCGACGACGGGCACGTCCACCAGCTCGCGTACGCCCTCGCGTCCGTGCTCGCCGAAGCCGGCCATGACGACGGCGTCGTAGGCCGGTCCGTCGTAGGTCCGCAGCGCGTCCATGACGGCCGCCGCGGAGAGGTAGCTGTCGAGCCAGCCCTCCGCGGACTCGGGCCCCCACCCGGGGGTCAGCCCGCTCACGGCGGTGCCCGGGCCTGCCGCGGCCCGGGCACCTCGCACGATCTCCTCGGTCATCTCCCGCGTGGTGTTGCAGTTGGTGACGACGATCCGCACGTTCCGCTCACTGCGCACGCTGCTCAGACCTCCGCGGGCTTCTCGACGGCGGCCACGGACCCTGCCGTCCGCTCGCTGCGGCACAGCAGCAGATAGAGGCCGGCGCCGAGGGCCGTCCCGATGAACCAGGAGTAGGGAGCCACATCGCTGAACGTCTTCACCAGCGCGAGCACCGCCGCGACCGCGGCCGAGGGGAGGAACGCCCACAGAGCCTTGGGGTTGACGCCCTTGCGGTAGTAGTAGCGGGAGCCGGGGGTGGCGTCGAACAGCTCGTTCACATCGACGCGGCCGCGCTTGACCCAGTAGTAGTCGACCATGATCACGCCGAACAGCGGTCCGAGGAAGGCGCCGAGTCCGCCGAGGAAGTAGTTGACGACTGTCGGGTTGGAGAACAGGTTCCACGGGGTGACCACCAGGGCCGCGACCGTGCTGATCATGCCGCCCACCCTGAAGGTGATCTTCTGCGGCCAGACGTTGGCGAGGTCGTACGCCGGGGACACGAAGTTGGCGACGATGTTGACGCCCATGGTGGCCACGGCGAAGGTCAGCGCGCCCAGGACCAGCACCCAGGTGTTGCCGACCTTGGCGACCAGCTCCGCCGGGTCGGTGATGGCCTCGCCGAACACCTCCAGCGAGCCGGCGGTGACGATCACGGAAACGACCACGAACGCCGTCGAGTTGAGCGGCAGGCCCCAGAAGTTTCCGCGGCGGACCGTCCGGTAGTCGGGGGCGAAGCGGGAGAAGTCGCAGAAGTTCAGCATCAGCGTGCCGTACGTGGCGAGGATCAGGCCGATCGCGCCGAACCACTGCCGCCACTGCTCGCCCACGGAGACGGGGTGCGGGGTGCTGGTGAGCGAGATGGTCCAGCCGGCCTTGGCCAGGACCCAGATCGCCAGCGCGATCATCACGAGCCAGATCGCCGGGCCGCAGAAGTCCTGGAACTTGCGCACCGACTCCATGCCCTGGCTGATGATCAGCGCCTGGATCAGCCACAGGGACACGAAGGAGAGCCAGCCGAGCGCGTCGAGGCCCAGGAAGGAGCTGTGCGTCCAGGACTCCAGGCCCGGCCAGGCCGCCAGCAGCATCACGTTGACGGCGACGGAGGCGAGGTAGGTCTGGATGCCGTACCACATGATGGCGATCACGGCGCGGATGAGAGCCGGGATGTTGGCGCCCCAGACGCCGAAGCTGATGCGGCTGACCACCGGGAAGGGCACGCCGTGCCGCTGGCCGATCTTCCCCATCCAGTTCATGCCGATGTAGATGAGCACGAAGCCGACGAGAAGGGAGGTGAAGACCTGCCAGACGTTCATGCCGAGGACGAGCAGGCCGGCGGCGAAGGTGTAGTTGCCGAGGTTGTGGACGTCCGACATCCACAGGGCGAAGAGGTCGAAGACCTTCCAGGTGCGCTTGTCGGCGGGCGCGAGGTCTTCGTTGGTGAGCCGGGGGTCGGGGACGAACGCTGGGGCGTCGGTGGCTTCGGCGCTGTCGGCGAGGGACACGGGGCCTCCTTGGGCAAGGGGACGGAGGAGGACTACTGGCCGGGTCTTTTGGTATACCAAACTGCCGACATAGTCCCGCCGTCAAGCATTCCGACCGATGTCCGTCCCGTTACGGCTCCGTAAAAGCCCCTCCGCATCGGCGAAGATGGGCCCATGACGAAGATCGAACCGCTCGGAGCGGTGCGCGAGCGGGTCCTCGGAACCCTGCGGCAGGAGATCATCGCCGGTCGGCTCCGCCCCGGGGACCGGCTCGTCGAGCGCGAGCTGGCCGACCGGTTCGGCGTCTCCCGGGTCCCCGTCCGGGAAGCCATCCGGGCACTGGTCGCCGAGGGCTTCGTCCACTTCGAGACCCCACGCCGCACCGTCGTCCGGCCCCTGAGCCCCACGGACGTCAAGGAACTCTTCGAACTGCGCGAGGCGTTGGAGGTGTACGCGGCGGGACTGGCCGCCACCCGGGCGACCCCTGAAACCCTCGCCGAGCTGCGCGAACTACTGGCGAGCGCGGCGAGCGCCACCGAGGCCGGGGACGCGGAGGCGATCACCGACATCAACACCCGCTTCCATGACCGCCTCCTCGCCCTGGCCGGGAACGCCCTGCTCATCTCGGTCATGGAGCCGGTCGCCGGCCGCCTGCAATGGCTCACCCGGCGCAACGAGGAATGGCCCCAACTCCTGACCGAACACCAGGAGCTCTACGACGCCATCGCCTCCGGCGACCCCGACCGCGCCCGCGCCCACGCCCTGCAGCACGTACAGGCCAACTACCGCTCCACGGTCCGGCACCTCTTCGGAGACCTCTCCGAAGCACCGTCCGCCTAGGACCTGTCCGCGCCTACTCCGCCACCGGCACCGCTCTCACCCAGATCCGGTCCTCTGTCAGGTACCGGTCCACGCGCAGGTCCGCTTCCGCCAGGGCCTCCTCGAACTGTTCCTTGGTCAGGGGGCGGGTCCGGAAGGTCTGGGTCCATACCGCGTCCGCGAACTCGTACTCCGCGCGCACGGAGTGGACGCCGTCCTCGATCGGCCCGGCCGAGCTGATGCGTAAGGTGAAGCCGCTCGGGTCGACGCGCTCACGCGGCAGCGCGGTGTGGTAGTCCTCTCCCTCCCGTTGGATCAGCACGCATCCGCCTTTCGCGAGATGCCGGGCGCAGGCGCGCAGCATCCGTCGCCGTACCTCCACGTCGCCGTTGTGCACGAGGAACGACGCGAGCATGACCACGTCGAACGTCTCTTCCAGGTCGAGATCCTCGACCGGGCTGCATATCGTGCGCGCCCCGCGGACCCGCTCCAGCATCTCCGCGGACTCGTCCACCGCCGTGACCGTGAACCCGCGCTCCAGCAGGGCGTGGGTCACTCGCCCGGCGCCGCTGCCCAGCTCCAGGATGTGCGCGCCTGCGGGCACCGCCGCGGAGATGACGTCCGGCTCGTTCCCCACGGGCAGGCGCGAGTAGAACTCGACCGCGCAGCCGTCCGGCGTGATCGCGCCGGGACCGGTTCCTTCGTATCCCTCTCGCATTTTTCGCTTCATGCCATTCCAACGGCCAGGCTTTGCGGGGTCGTTCCCACCGCTCGCCAGTTCACTCGTTCGAGGGAACGCACTCTGTTCGAGCTCCGTAGGAGGTGAGAACTCCGGGCGTCTCTGGAGAACGGCCGGGGCGGAGAGTACGTTGCAGAGTAGGAGCCGTGATCGGGATGCGTACGGGCAGTGAGCCGACGACAGCGCGCAGTGCGCTGCGGATGCGTCTGTGGCTGACCCTGTGGGGACTGGCCTGGGCGATCTTCGGGACGGCGGCGTTCGCGCTCGCGGGACGCCCGGGCTGGGCGGCGGCGTGCGGAATGCTGTGGGTGGTGGTCACCGTCGATCTGACGCTGGTCCTGCGGCACATCCGGCAGGGCCCCCACTATCAGCCGGGCCGCGACATCCCGCCGTACCGGCCGCCGGAGCACCGTCACCCCTGACCGTCGGGGTCGGGCTCAGGTCTCGAAGCGGGCGGCCTTCAGGTACTGCGGTTTCGGGTCCAGTGCCGCGGCCAGCCGGAAGTGGCGCTTGGCCTGGTCGCCGCGGCCCTGCCGCTCGTAGGTGCGGGCGAGCGCGAAGTGCGCGAACGCGTTGTCCGGCTCCCGCTCCAGGACGATGGTGAACTCCAGCTCGGCGGGCCGCAGTTGAGCGGCGGCGAAGAAGGCACGCGCGCGCAGCAGCCGGGCGGCGGTGTTCTCGGGGTGTGCGGCGATGACTCGGTCGAGCAACTTCACCGCGCCCCGCGGGTCCCGTGCGGCGAGCAGATGCTCGGCGGCACGGAAGTCGATGACGTGCGTCTCCGGAGTACGTCCGGTCGAACCTGCGGTATCGGGCACGGAAAAATCCTTCCCTGGCTCGGTGGATTCAACGCGCGGAGCGAGCACCGCTATTCCGGACCGGCCCTGGCGCGGCTCCGGACCGGCCCTAGCGCGGCGCGTGCGCTCTGCGCGCGAGGTCGGACCACACGTCCTTCACGCGCCGCTCCAGTTCGGGCAGCGGTACGTCGTTGTCGATCACGATGTCGGCGATCTCCCGGCGCTTCTCGCGCGTCGCCTGGGCGGCCATGCGCGCGCGTGCGTCGTCTTCCGTCATGCCGCGCAGCCGGACGAGCCGGTCGAGCTGGGTCTTGGTGTCGACGTCCACGACGATCACGAGGTCGTACAGGGCGGCGAGGCCGTTCTCGGTGAGGAGGGGGACGTCGTGCACGACGACGGAGTCCTCGGGGGCGGCCGTCTCCAGCTCGTGGGAGCGGGCGCCGACGAGGGGGTGGACGATCGAGTTGAGGAGCGCCAGCTTCTCGGGGTCGGCGAAGACGATCGAGCCGAGCCGGGGGCGGTCGAGGCTGCCGTCCGGGGCGAGTACGTCCTCGCCGAAGTTCTCGACGACGGCCGTGAGACCCGGGGTCCCCGGCGCGACGACCTCGCGGGCGATCCGGTCCGCGTCGATCAGTACGGCTCCGCACCGGACGAGCAGCCGTGACACCTCGCTCTTGCCGGCGCCGATCCCGCCGGTCAGGCCCACCTTCAGCATGACGGGAAGCTTAGGGCCTGCCGGTGACATTGGAACCGGCAGGACCCGCAGGATCCGTAGGAGCCGCAGGACCCGGTGCGGCCCGCCGCCCTTTCCGCGCCGCCCCCTGGGCCACCCGTTCCGGGGTGGTCAGCCCTCGCCTTCTCGCTCTGCGAGGAAGCGTTCGAACTCCAGCCCGATCTCGTCCGCCGACGGGATGTCGACCGGTTCGGCGAGCATGTTGCCGCGGGTCTCGGCCCCGGCGGCGGCGTCGTACTGGTGTTCAAGGCCCTGGACGAGGGAGGTGAGCTCTTCGTCGCCCTCCTGGATCTGGCGGTCGATCTCGGTCTGGGTGCGGTGCGCGTCCGTGCGCAGGGCGTGCGCGATGCTCGGCAGGACCAGGCCGGTGGCCCCCGTGACCGCTTCCAGGACGGTCAGGGCCGCGTCCGGGTACGTAGAGCGCGCGATGTAGTGCGGGACGTGCGCGGCGACGCCCAGGACGTCGTGGCCGGCCTCCATGAGGCGGTACTCGACGAGCGCCTCGGCGCTGCCGGGGACCTGGGCCTCGTCGAAGGGGCTGCGGTGGCCGGGCACGAGGTCCGTGCGGTTGCCGTGCGGGGTGAGGCCGACGGGCCGCGTGTGGGGGACGCCCATGGGGATGCCGTGGAAGGTGACCGACAGGCGGACGCCGAGCCGCTCCACGATCTGCTTCACGGCGACGGCGAAGCGCTCCCACTCGACGTCCGGCTCGGGGCCGGAGAGCAGCAGGAAGGGCGCGCCGGTGGTGTCCTGCACGAGCCGCACCTCGATGGCCGGCTCTTCGTACTCGGTCCACCGGTCACGCTTGAAGGTCAGCAGCGGGCGGCGGGCGCGGTAGTCCACGAGCCGGTCGTGGTCGAAGCGGGCGACGAGTTGGTTGGGCAGCGAGTCGAGCAGCCGGTCGACGATCTGGTCGCCGGTCTCGCCCGCGTCGATGTATCCGTCGAAGTGGTAGAGCATGACAAGGCCGGCCGACTCCTGTGCCAGCGCCATGTCGACGACTGCCAGGCCTTTCGGCTCCCATGCGTACAAATCCTGCGGATCAAGCACTTGGACCGCTCCTCCTCGTGTTCCTACTGCACAACGCGCGTGGAGGCGTGGGCATTCCCGTCCGACGTCCTTGATCAGCCGAGTCTCAGCGCCTTCTCATGACGCGCCGGCCGAGCCCAACTCCCTTGAGGGGTGCGGGGAACTGCGCGCGACCGGCCCTCGCCGGCCCCCCACCGGCCCGCGGCCGACGGGACCAGCGACAGGACCAGCGACGGGGCCGGCCGACGGCAACGCTGAAGGCCCGCACCTCGAAAGGTGCGGGCCTTCAGTCAGCTGCTGGAGATCAGCGGCTTGCGATCATGCGATCAGCTCTGGCCGCCGGCCAGCTTCTCGCGGAGCGCTGCGAGCGCCTCGTCCGAGGCCAGCGCGCCGGAGGTGTCGGCACCCTCGGAGGAGTACGAACCGCCGCCGCCACCGGCAGCAGCCGGAGCAGCAGCCTCGCCGCCCTCGGCCGCAGCGGCCTCGTCGGCCTCGCGGGACTTGATGACCTGAGCCTGGTGCTGCTCGAAGCGCGTCTGCGCCTCGGCGTACTGGTGCTCCCAGGCCTCGCGCTGGGTCTCGTAGCCCTCGAGCCAGTCGTTGGTCTCGGGGTCGAAGCCCTCGGGGTAGATGTAGTTCCCCTGGTCGTCGTACGACGCGGCCATGCCGTACAGGGTCGGGTCGAACTCGACCGAGGCCGGGTCGGCACCGAAGGACTCGTTGGCCTGCTTCAGCGAGAGGCTGATGCGACGGCGCTCGAGGTCGATGTCGATGACCTTGACGAAGATCTCGTCGTTGACCTGGACGACCTGCTCCGGGATCTCCACGTGGCGCTCGGCCAGCTCGGAGATGTGGACCAGACCCTCGATGCCCTCGTCCACGCGGACGAACGCACCGAACGGAACCAGCTTCGTGACCTTGCCGGGCACGACCTGGCCGATCTGGTGGGTGCGGGCGAACTGCTGCCACGGGTCTTCCTGCGTCGCCTTCAGCGACAGGGAGACACGCTCGCGGTCCATGTCGACGTCGAGAACCTCGACGGTGACTTCCTGGCCGACCTCGACAACCTCGGACGGGTGGTCGATGTGCTTCCAGGAGAGCTCGGAGACGTGGACCAGACCGTCGACGCCACCGAGGTCCACGAACGCACCGAAGTTGACGATCGAGGAGACGACGCCGGAGCGGACCTGGCCCTTCTGCAGGGTCGTGAGGAAGGTCTGGCGGACCTCGCTCTGGGTCTGCTCCAGCCAGGCACGGCGGGACAGGACCACGTTGTTGCGGTTCTTGTCCAGCTCGATGATCTTCGCCTCGAGCTCCTTGCCCACGTAGGGCTGGAGGTCGCGGACGCGGCGCATCTCGACGAGGGAAGCCGGCAGGAAGCCACGGAGGCCGATGTCGAGGATGAGTCCACCCTTGACGACCTCGATGACGGTACCGGTGACGATGCCGTCCTCTTCCTTGATCTTCTCGATGGTGCCCCAGGCGCGCTCGTACTGGGCGCGCTTCTTCGAGAGGATCAGGCGGCCTTCCTTGTCCTCCTTCTGGAGAACAAGGGCTTCGATCTCGTCGCCGACCTTGACGACCTCGTTCGGGTCGACGTCGTGCTTGATCGAGAGCTCGCGGCTCGGGATGACACCTTCGGTCTTGTAACCGATGTCGAGGAGAACCTCGTCCCGGTCAACCTTGACGATGACGCCGTCGACGATGTCACCATCGTTGAAGTACTTGATCGTCTCGTCGATAGCGGCGAGGAATGCTTCCTCGTTACCGATGTCGTTGACCGCAACCTGCGGGGTGGTGGCGGTGGTCTCGGTGCTGCTCGTCATGTGGGAAAGGGCTCCGGTACGGACATTGAAGTCGTAGGTACTGCTACGCCGGGAGCCCGTGTCGCTCTGAAGAAGCCGGACAGCCAAGGAAGCGCCACACCAGTGAACTGGTGGTGACGCCTCGACAACCGAGGGGACATGCAACAGATGCGAGCGCAGCCTGCTAGGTCTGAGGTGCGCAGGCCCGCAGCGCAACTTGTAGCATACGGGGGCAGCCGGACAGGGTCAATGCACGAAGGCGCACACCCGGGGCGGATCGCCGCAAACCCGGCACAAAACCTTTCTCCTGAGGCCACGCAGGCCGCAGGAAGCCCCTTCGGTGACACCTGAGCGGCACCGTCGGGCGGGTTGCACGGAAGAGTACGACGAGGGAGCCGATCATCCAAGAGCCCAGATCGTCCGAGCCGGCCTTCGAGCCGGAAGCCACCCGACGTGATGCCGACGTCGCAGAGAGTTCCCGGGCCAACCGGGGCTGGTGGGACCGCAACGCGGACGAATACCAGATCGAGCACGGCACTTTCCTCGGCGACGACCGCTTCGTGTGGGGTCCCGAGGGCCTGGACGAGGTGGAGGCCGAGCTGCTCGGCCCGCCGGAGGAACTGAAGGGGAAGTCGGTCCTGGAGATCGGCGCCGGCGCGGCCCAGTGCGCGCGCTGGCTGGCCGCGCAGGGCGCCCGGCCGGTCGCCCTGGACCTCTCCCACCGCCAGCTCCAGCACGCGCTGCGCATCGGCGGGGCGTTCCCCCTGGTGTGCGCCGACGCGGGCGCGCTGCCCTTCGCGGACGCGTCCTTCGACCTGGCCTGCTCGGCGTACGGGGCGCTGCCCTTCGTCGCCGATCCGGTGCTGGTCCTGAAGGAGGTGCGGCGGGTGCTGCGGCCGGGCGGCCGTTTCGTGTTCTCCGCGACCCATCCGATCCGCTGGGCGTTCCCGGACGAGCCGGGGCCCGAGGGCCTGTCGGTGTCCTCTTCCTACTTCGACCGCACTCCTTATGTCGAGCAGGACGACCAGGGCCGCGCGGTGTACGTGGAGCATCACCGCACGCTCGGCGACCGGGTCCGCGACATCGTGGCGGGCGGCTTCCGGCTGGTGGACCTGGTCGAGCCGGAGTGGCCGGCCTGGAACTCGTCGGAGTGGGGCGGCTGGTCCCCGCTGCGCGGCAACCTGATCCCGGGGACGGCCGTCTTCGTCTGCGAGCGCGACTAGCACCGGGCGGCTCCGGGAGCCGTACGACACTGGGGGCGTGATTCTCCGTGACGACGCCCTGGACGCCCTGCCCGTGCGCGCTGTGCTGCCCGCCCTGACCGAGGCTCTGGAGGGGCACGGGACGGCCGTCCTCGCCGCGCCGCCCGGCACCGGCAAGACGACGTTGGTGCCGCTGGCGCTGGCCGGGCTGCTGGGCGAGGGGTCCGCGCGGCGGGTGGTGGTGGCCGAGCCGCGGCGGATCGCGGCGCGGGCGGCCGCCCGGCGGATGGCGTGGCTGCTGGGCGAGCGGCCCGGGGAGAGCGTCGGTTTCACCGTGCGCGGGGAGCGGGTCGTCGGACGGCACACGCGTGTGGAGGTCGTCACGACCGGTGTGCTGTTGCAGCGGCTGCAGCGCGATCAGGAGCTGACGGGCGTCGACGTGGTGATGCTGGACGAGTGCCACGAGCGGCATCTGGACGCGGACACGTCGGCCGCGTTCCTGTGGGACGTGCGCGAGACGCTGCGGCCGGAGCTGTGGCTGGTGGCCGCTTCGGCGACGACCGACACGGCCGGGTGGGCGCGGCTGCTGGGCGGGGCGCCGGTGGTGGAGGCCCGGGCGGCCGCTTTCGACGTCGAGGTGGTGCATGCGCCGCCGGCGCGTCCGGTGCGGCCGCCGCACGGGATGCGGGTGGATCCCGCGCTGTTGACGCATGTGGCGTCGGTGGTGCGGCGGGCGCTGGCCGAGCGGTCGGGGGACGTGCTGTGCTTCCTGCCGGGCGTCGGGGAGATCGCGCGGGTCGCGGGTCAGCTCGGTGTGCCGGCCGGGGTGGACGTGCTTCAGGTGCACGGGCGGGCGCCGGCGGCCGTGCAGGATGCGGTGCTGGCGCCCGGTGCGCGGCGCCGGGTGGTGCTGGCCACTTCGGTGGCGGAGTCCTCGCTGACGGTTCCCGGGGTGCGGGTGGTCGTCGACTCGGGGCTGGCACGGGAGCCGCGGGTGGACCACGCGCGCGGGCTGAGCGCGCTCACGACGGTTCGGGCGTCGCAGGCGGCGGGACGGCAGCGGGCGGGGCGGGCCGGGCGGGAGGCGCCGGGTGCGGTGTACCGGTGCTGGGCGGAGGCCGAGGGGGCCCGCCTGCCGCCGTTCCCGTCCCCTGAGATCAAAGTGGCCGATCTGACGGCGTTCGCCCTCCAGGCGGCCTGCTGGGGCGATCCGGAGGCGTCCGGGCTGGCGTTGCTGGATCCGCCGCCGGGCGGGGCGATGGCGGCGGCGCGGTCGGTGCTGACGGCGATCGGCGCGGTGGACTCCGTCGGCAGGGCCACGCCCCGGGGGTTGCAGCTGGCCGGGCTCGGACTGCACCCCCGGCTGGGGCGGGCGTTGTTGGACGGGGCCGCTGTCGTCGGGGTGGAGCGGGCGGCGGAGGTCATCGCGCTGCTGAGCGAGGAGGCTCCTCGGGAGTACGGGGACGATCTCGCGGCTGCCCTGCGAAGTGCGCGGCGTGGGGGTGACGCCTACTCCGGGCGGTGGCGTGCGGAGGTCCGGCGACTACGGGCCGTCGTCGGCACGGACGGTTCCCGCCCGCCTGTCCGTGGCTCCCTTCCGGGGGAAGGGAGCGTCGAGGGCTCGACGGGCCTCGTCGCCGCCCTCGCTTTTCCCGAACGTCTCGCCAAGGCCGACGGCGGTTCGTACCTCATGGTCTCCGGTACCCGGGCCGAGGTCCGCGAGGGCACCGATCTGCGCGGCGCCTCCTGGCTCGCCGTCGCCGTCGCCGACCGGCCTGTCGGCAAGGGGCACGCGCGCGTGCAGCTCGCGGCGGTCGTGGACGAGGGGGCGGCCCGGCTCGCGGCCGGTGTCCTGCTCGACGAGCGGGACGAGGTCCGCTGGGCCGACGGGGACGTCGTGGCGCGGCGGGTGGAGCGGCTCGGGGCGGTGGAGCTGACGGTGCGTCCGCTGCGGAACGCCGACGCGGCGCTCGTGCGCGGTGCGCTGCTCGACGGGCTGGAGAAGGAGGGGCTGCGGCTGCTGCGGTGGTCGCCCGAGGCGGGCGTGCTGCGGCAGCGGCTCGCGTTTCTGCGGCGCCGTCTCGGGGAGCCGTGGCCCGATGTCTCGGACGCGTCGCTGCACGCGCGTGTGGAGGAATGGCTGGAACCCGAGCTGAGCCGGGCCCGGCGGCGCAGCGATCTGGGGCGGATCGATGCCGAAAAGGCGCTCGGCAGGCTGCTGCCGTGGGCCTCCGGCGAGGCGGCCCGGCTGGACGAGCTGGCGCCCGAGCGGATCGCCGTTCCCAGCGGCTCCAGAATCCGGATCGACTATGCCGACCCCGATCGGCCGGTGCTGGCGGTGAAGCTGCAGGAGATGTTCGGGCTGGCCGAGACTCCCCGGGTCGCGGGTGTGCCGGTGACGGTGCATCTCCTGTCCCCCGCCGGGCGGCCCGCGGCGGTCACCGCCGATCTGGCCTCGTTCTGGAAGGACGGTTACAAGGGGGTGCGGGCGGAGTTGCGCGGCCGGTATCCGAAGCATCCCTGGCCCGAGGATCCGGCCGGCGCCGAGCCGACGCGGTTCACCAATGCGCGGCTCAGGCGGTGACGGGCTGCGGTGCGGCGGGTCGGGCGGGCGTCGGCTGCCGTGGGCGGCGGGCGCGCGCCTCCAGGTAGAGGGAGAGGAACAGGAGCAGGACGCCCAGTGTCAGGAAGCCCCAGGGCAGGTAGGACGTCAGCAGCAGGACCAGGTTGCGGTTGGACTTGACCACGGACACGGTGTGTTCGATGTAGTCCTCACGCATCTTGACGTGGCCGGCGAACGCGGTGACCTTCTCGCGGCCTGCGAGCAGGGTGCCGCCGCGCAGTTCCTCCTGGTGGATCTCCTCGCCGTTGACGGGCGCTCCGGTGACGGGTTCGACCCAGAACTTGCGGACCGTGGTGTACCAGCGGGTGGTGCCGGTCTTGGCGATGTCCTCGGGGGTGATGCCCGCGACGGGCAAGGTCTTGGGCATCGAGACCTTGGTCCAGGGGACGGTCTGCTCGAAGTAGTAGACCTCCAGGCCGCGGAAGGTCTGGGTGCCCTTGTAGTGGATGGGGGCCGTGGTGCGGGTCTGGGCGTCGAAGTACTGGTAGTCCCGCTTCTCCGTCAGGAACGGCCACTTGAACTCGATGCCTTCGCGGCGGACCGGGTCGCCGTCGACGGACTCGCCGGTGGCGTGCACGGGTTCCTGTGTGTGGGCGTCGAAGATGTAGCGCTCGGGGACCCTGGAGACCATCTTGCCGTCGGGTCCCTGGATGTAGGACAGGCCGTCCCAGACGACGACGTCCCGGCCTGCCGTCTTCTCTATCTTCTCGGAGGCCTCCACGTTGCCCTTGAGGGTCTGCACGATGGTGACCTTGGGGACCGTGCGGGCGACCAGGCCGTCGTAGTCGAGGAGGGTGGCGTTCTTGGCCTCGAGGACCATCGTCTGGTACTCGTTCGCCGGGATCTTGGCCAGGCGCGGGAAGGCGTACCAGCGCAGCAGTGGGGACAGCGCCGCGAAGAACACGGCGAGGGCGAGCAGGATCAGGGCGGCCTTGCGGCGCATCTCGGCCTCCTTCGCGAGCGGACCGGGCGGGCGGTGGGCGGTCGGCCGTCCTACGGGTGGGCGGGGACCGTCGTGAGCATGGGTTTCGGGGAGGTCTTGGCGGTCGGCGTGCCCAGTGCGGTGAGGGTGAGGACCAGGGCGAACGCGACGGCGAGGCCGGTCGCGGCGGCGATCAGGGCACGCATGCGGGCCTCCCGACGGAACTGACAGGTCGTCAGGTCCGGCACGGTAGCAACGCGCGCGTGAGATGAGAACAGGTCGTGCACGACGACGGCGGCGCCCCTCTCCGAAGAGGGGCGCCGCCGTCGTCGTGATACGGGAGCGGTTACGAAGCCGGGGCCGTCGACTCCGACTCGGTGGGCGTGGCGCTCGGCGTGTCGCTCGGCGTGGAGGTCGGGGCGGCCGTGACGGTCAGTTCGACCGTGAGGGTCGCTCCGCCGGTGGTGGTGATGCGCAGCACGTACGTGCCGGCGGTGTCGCCCGCGTACAGCTGGGGCAGCTGCAGCAGGCCGTTCGCGTCCGTCTGCAGGTTCAGCGTGCGCACGGCGTTGCCGGTGGCGGCGTCCTTGAAGTAGGGGCCGCTGTCGCCGGTCGACTCGAGCAGGGTGGCGGTGGCCGCGACCTTGCCCGCCGCGGCGCCCTGGTACGTGGCCTTCACCCCGACCTGGTCGGCGAACTCGCCGCCGGCGGTGCAGGTCAGCGCGGTGCCGCCGGTGGCGACGAGGGCGTCGGCGGCGCGGGCGGTGACCGTGGCCTTGTAGTCGACGGCGGAGAGCGTGCGGCCGACGAGCGTGGCGCGGACGATGAAGTCACCGGTGTTCTCGCCCGCCTTGAGCGCGGGTGCGAGGGCGACGCCCTTGCTGTCGGTGACGATCGTGGCGACGCTCTCGCCGCCGGCGAAGACGGCGTCCGTGTCGCCGACGATGGTGAAGCGGATCCTGACCTTGGCGACGGTCTTGCCGGCCGTCGTCTCCGCGCGGGCGGCGATCTGCTCGGCGAACGTGTCGCCCGCCATGGCGGTGAGGCTCGCCGCGCCCGCGGCCTCCAGATGGTCGACCGTGTCGGTCGGCGTGGGCGTCGGGGTCGGGGTGCCGGGGGGCGTGGAGGGCTTGCTGGGCACGCTCGGAGTCGCCGGCGTGGTCGGGGTGCCGGGCGTCGACGGGGTGGACGGCGAGGTGGGCGTGGAGCCGGTGTCGTCGTCGCTGCGGTTGCCCGGCACGGTGCCGGTGCCGTCGGGGATCGCGTGCGTGCCCTTGCGGTAGTACTCCAGCCACGACAGGACGGTGTTGAGGTAGTCCGTCGAGTTGTTGTAGCTGAGGATCGCGCTGCGCATCCCGGACGTGGTGGCCATGTCCCAGTCGTAGCGGCACAGGTAGTGGCCGGCGGCGAGCGCGGCGTCGTAGATGTTGTTGGGGTCCTTCTTGCCGTCGCCGTTGCCGTCACGGCCCGCCCACGCCCAGGTGGAGGGGATGAACTGCATGGGGCCCACGGCGCGGTCGTAGGCGCTGTCGCCGTCGTACGCGCCGTTGTCGGTGTCGCTGATGTTGGCGAAGCCGTTGCCGTTGAGGACCGGGCCGAGGATCGGCGTGATCGTGGTGCCGTCGGCGGTCACGTTGCCGCCGCCCGCCTGGCCCGACTCGACCTTGCCGATGGCGGCGAGGAGTTGCCAGGGCAGGTTGCAGCCCGCCTTGGACTGCGCGAGCGCCGCCTCGGCCTTCTTGTAGGCGTCCAGGACGGTGGCGGGGATGCCCGCCTCGCTGCTGCCGACGGCGGTGGCCGGGGTGGTGGTGGCGGAGCTCTCGCTCGGCGCCGGGGCGGGGGTGTTCAGCGGCGGCAGGTCCGTGTAGTACGGCGAGTTGCCGGTGGCGCTGCCGCTCGTGCCGGGGTCCACGGAATCCGCGGACGGGACATCGGCGGCCGTCCGCCTGCCCTGGCTGTCGGCCGTGACGTCCGGTGCCTGGGACGCGGCCAGAGCCGCTACCACCAATGCAGCCACGGTCGTGTTGACCGCCCCTTTGCGCAGTCTCGTGCCGAAATGCGCCGACATGAAGTGAACCCTCCCGTGGGACGCCGAACGCCCGTCTACGTCTGCACCCTGTTGTTGCCGTTGCCACGCTGGTGCGGCTGCTGCTCTTGTGACGATCAACCCACCCCGGAGGTTGCACCGTGGGCGGTTTGCACTGTTCTGTTGTGGTGTTCGACGTGCCCCACAGACACGGCGACCCAGGCGACCCTACGACAACTTCTTTTGCACCGGCACCCGTTCGAGCGCCGTTTTCACCGACTGGTCACGCGCCGTTGGCCGGGAACCGACGCCCGCATACTGGACGTCTTCGATCACCGGGCCGCCCGGCCCGCCAACGTCCGCCTCCGGGAGCCCCGTTGCCGTTCACCCTGAGTCACGCCGCGGCCGTGCTGCCCGCGCTCCGCGTCGACGGCACCGGCCGCGGACGGCTGGTGCCTTCCGCGCTCCTGGCGGGCTCCTTCGCCCCCGACATGACCTACTACGCGGCGAGCTTCCTGTCCGGGGCGATGGAGTTCGGGGACGTCACCCACTCCTTCCCCGGCGTGTTCACGGTCGACGTGCTGGTCGCCTGGGCGCTGGTGGGGCTCTGGCTGCTGGTGCGCGAACCGCTGACCGCCCTGCTGCCACGGGGCCGGCAGGGCCGGACGGCGGCCCTGACCCGCTGCGGAACGCCACGCGCGCGTGTACGGCCGTCCACAGTCCTGTGGTGGTACGTCTCGGCGGTTCTCGGCGCCCTGACCCATGTGGTGTGGGACGCCTTCACGCACCTCGACCGCTGGGGCATGCGGCTGTTCCCGGTCCTCGGCGAGCAGATCGCCGGCTCACCGCTGTACTGGTACCTGCAGTACGGGGGTTCGGCCGTGGCCGCCGTCGTGATCGCCGTGTTCGTGACGTACGCGCTGCGCCGGACGCCCGCCGCCGAGCCGGTGGGCGTCCCGCTGCTGTCGGTGCGGGACCGCTGGTGGGCCGGCGCCCTGATCGGCGGCTGCGCGCTGGTCGCGGCGGTGCGGCGGGCGACGCGGTGGTGGGACTACTGGGGCTCGCGCGGGGCGAAGCCGTGGGAGTTCATCCCGACGCTGTGCTTCGGGGCGGGCGCCGGGCTGGTGCTGGGGGTGCTGCTGTACGCCGTCGGCGTGCGGCTGTGGCGCCCCGCCGCCCGGGACGGCTCGACGGGGCAGCCGGAGCGGGTCAGCGCGCAGCGGAGCCGCCCGGGCGTTCGGTGAGGGGCGTCACGGTCGCGACGAAGACGGGGATACGGCGGACCCTGCGAGCCGTACGGGGTCTGCGGAGCCGGCCCAGGACGCCGACGGCGAGCGTCAGGAAGCCGCGCGCCGCCTCCGCCCACCGACGCCAACTGTCGCCCCGGGGCAGCAGCCGGGTGAGGGCGGCCGGGCAGCGGAGCCGCGCGGCGACCGCGCGCCAGACCGTGCCGGGGGTCTTCGGGACGCGGGGCGCGGCGGCGCCGGGCGCGAGGGCGGGGCGCGGTCGCCGCCGACGTGCCGCGCCGGGGTCGACCTGTGTGTCCGCGGTGGCCGTGGCGTGCACGCGTGCGTGGGCCTTCCGGCGGTGAAGCATGCGTATACCCATGGCGGCATCCTGGCTGGCCGCGGTGGGGAGAGGCTTGTTCTCGGGGGCCACGCGGGTGAGGGCCCTTCGGGGGATGACCAGGGGTGACGACGCGTCCCGCGGGGCGCAGGCTCCTTGCCGCGGGACGCGAAGGGGGCCCTGTCGCCGCCGACAGGGCCCCGAAGGGGCGCGGGGAACTGCGCGACCAGCCACGACGGCGCCGCAGCGGAACGGCGGCACAGCGCCGCACCCCCAGCGGAGCGCCTAGTGGGCCGCCGACTCCCAGTCGGGGCCCGCGCCCACCGACACGTCCAGCGGGGCCCTGAGGTGGACGGCTGCGGGCATCTCGCGACGCAGCAGTTCCTCGGTCGCCGCGCGCTCGCCGGGGGCGATCTCCAGGACGACTTCGTCGTGGACCTGGAGGAGCATGCGGGACTTGAGGTCCGCCGCGCGCAGGGCCGCGTCGACCTTGAGCATGGCGATCTTGACGATGTCCGCCGCCGTGCCCTGGATCGGCGCGTTCAGGGCCATCCGCTCGGCCGCCTCGCGGCGCTGACGGTTGTCGCTGTTGAGGTCGGGCAGGTAGCGGCGGCGGCCGAACAGCGTCGCCGTGTAGCCGGTCGCGCGGGCCTCGTCGACCGCCCGGCGCAGATAGTCGCGTACACCGCCGAAGCGTTCGAAGTAGGCGTCCATCAGGGCGCGGGCCTCGCCCGCGTCGATGTTGAGCTGCTGGGACAGGCCGAACGCGGACAGGCCGTAGGCCAGACCGTAGGACATCGCCTTGATCTTGCGGCGCATCTCCGCGTCCACCGCGGCGGGCTCGACGCCGAACACCTGGGAGGCGGCCGTGGTGTGCAGGTCCTCGCCGGAGGTGAACGCCTCGATGAGGCCCTCGTCCTCCGACAGGTGGGCCATCACCCGCAGTTCGATCTGGCTGTAGTCGGCCGTCATCAGCGACTCGAAGCCCTCGCCGACGACGAAGCCGCGGCGGATCGCCCGGCCCTCGTCCGTGCGGACGGGGATGTTCTGCAGGTTCGGGTCCGTCGACGACAGCCGGCCGGTCGCGGCGACCGTCTGGTTGAACGTGGTGTGGATACGGCCGTCGGAGGCGATCGTCTTGATCAGGCCCTCGACGGTGACACGCAGCTTCGCCTGCTCCCGGTGGCGCAGCATGATCACCGGCAGCTCGTTGTCCGTCTGCCCGGCGAGCCAGGCCAGGGCGTCGGCGTCGGTGGTGTAGCCGGTCTTGGTCTTCTTGGTCTTGGGCAGGCCCAGTTCGCCGAAGAGGACCTCCTGGAGCTGCTTGGGCGAACCCAGGTTGAACTCGTGCCCGGCCGCCGCGTGCGCCTCCTTCACGGCCTGCTGGACGGCGCCCGCGAACATCTGCTCCATGGCCTCCAGATGGGCGCGGTCGGCCGCGATGCCGTGCCGCTCCAGACGGGCCAGGAGGGCGGAGGTGGGCAGCTCCATGTCACGCAGCAGGTCGGTCGCGCCGACCTCCTCCAGACGGCCGCGGAAGGCCTCGCCGAGGTCGACGATCGTGCGGGCCTGCACCATCAGGGCCTCGGCCTCGGCGCCGTCGTCCGCGCCGAAGGCGAGCTGGCCGTCGGCCGCGGCGGCGGGCGCCAGCTCGCGGCCCAGGTACTCCAGGGACAACGCGTCCAGGTCGAAGGAGCGGCGGCCCGGCTTGACCAGGTAGGCGGCGAGCGCGGTGTCCATGAAGACGCCGGCGACGGACCAGCCGTGCTCGGCGAAGACGCGCATGGCGCCCTTGGCGTTGTGCAGGACCTTGGGGCGGTCCTCGGCGGCGAGCCAGGCCGCCCACGCGGTCTCGTCGCTCTCGTCCAGCTCCGTCGGGTCGAACCAGGCGGCCGCTCCCGCGGCGGCGGCGAGCGCGACCTCGGCGACCGAGCCGGCGCCCAGCGCCCAGGTGTCGACGGTGGCGACGCCGAGGGTCTCGGCGCCGTGCTCCGCGAGCCAGCCGGCCAGCTCGCCCGTGCCCAGCACCGTGCCGTCCACCTCCACCCCGCCGGTGGCCACCGGGGTCGTCTCGGCCTCCTCGCCGCCCGGGTCGACGGCGAGCAGCCGCTCGCGCAGGGAGGGGTTCCTGATCTCCAGGGTGTCCAGGACCATCGCGACGGCCGTGCGGTCGTAAGGGGCGCGCTCCAGGTCGGTGACCGCCTTGGGCAGCTCGACGTCCTTGACCATCTCGGTGAGACGGCGGTTGAGCTTGACGGCGTCCAGGTGGTCGCGCAGGTTCTGCCCGGCCTTGCCCTTGACCTCCTCGACGCGCTCGACCAGTTCCGCGAACGAACCGAACTGGTTGATCCACTTCGCGGCCGTCTTCTCGCCGACGCCGGGGATGCCCGGGAGGTTGTCGGACGGGTCGCCGCGCAGCGCCGCGAAGTCGGGGTACTGGGCGGGCGTCAACCCGTACTTCTCGACGACCTTCTCCGGGGTGAACCGGGTCAGCTCGGAGACGCCCTTCGTCGGATACAGCACCGTGGTGTGCTCCGACACCAGCTGGAAGGAGTCCCGGTCGCCCGTGACGATCAGCACCTCGAAGCCCTCGGCCTCGGCCTGGGTGGCGAGCGTGGCGATGACGTCGTCGGCCTCGAAGCCGTCCACCGCGAACCGCGAGACGTGCATCGCGTCGAGCAGCTCGCCGATCAGCTCGACCTGCCCCTTGAACTCGTCCGGCGTCTTGGAACGGTTCGCCTTGTACTCGGTGAACTCCTCGGAGCGCCAGGTCTTGCGGGAGACGTCGAAGGCGACCGCGAAGTGCGTGGGCGACTCGTCGCGCAACGTGTTGGCCAGCATCGAGGCGAAACCGTAGATCGCGTTCGTCGGCTGGCCCGTCGCGGTGGTGAAGTTCTCCGCGGGCAGCGCGAAGAACGCGCGGTACGCCAGCGAGTGCCCGTCCATGAGCATCAGGCGCGGGCGGCTTGCGCCGGAGGGGGTGTCGGTCTTCTTCGCTGCTGTCTCTGCCACGCCCCCGATCCTGCCACGCCCCACTGACACTCGGCCCCGGCCACCGCGACCCACCCCGCTCTCCGCCCCGCTCTCCGCCCCGCCTCCCCGCACGCGCGGGACCGGCCCGCGCAAGCAATGTGCACGACGGTGAGCAAACCCACAGGAGATCGTTGTCGGCACCACGTGCGAGGATCGGACAGGTACCGCATTCACCGCGGGACGGCACTCACGGCAGGTCGAAGGAGAGCGTGCGATGGCTACGAAGCCGCCCAAAGCCGATCCGGTCCAGGACGCACCGCAGATCGCCGAGCCCAAGCACGCGGCGGCCGGCCTGCCGGCCGTCGGGCACTCCCTGCGGATCGCCCAGCAGCAGATGGGCGTGAAGCGCACCGCGCTGACGCTGCTGCGCGTGAACCAGAAGAACGGCTTCGACTGCCCCGGCTGCGCCTGGCCCGAGCCCGACCACCGGCACGCCGCGGAGTTCTGCGAGAACGGCGCGAAGGCCGTCGCCGAGGAGGCGACGCTGCGCCGGGTCACCCCCGAGTTCTTCGCCGCGCACCCCGTCGCCGACCTCGCCGGCCGCAGCGGCTACTGGCTGGGCCAGCAGGGCCGGCTCACCCACCCCATGTACCTCCCCGAGGGCGCGGAGCGCTACGAGCCGGTCACCTGGGAGCGCGCCTTCGACATCATCGCCGAGGAGAGCGCCGCCCTCGCCTCCCCCGACGAGGCCGTCTTCTACACCTCGGGCCGCACCAGCAACGAGGCCGCGTTCCTCTACCAGCTCTTCGCCCGCGAGCTCGGCACGAACAACCTGCCGGACTGCTCCAACATGTGCCACGAGTCCTCCGGCTCGGCCCTGTCGGAGACCATCGGCATCGGCAAGGGCAGCGTCCTGCTCGAGGACCTCTACCAGGCCGACCTGATCATCGTCGCCGGACAGAACCCGGGCACCAACCACCCGCGCATGCTCTCCGCGCTGGAGAAGGCCAAGGCGGGCGGCGCGAAGATCATCAGCGTCAACCCGCTGCCCGAGGCCGGCCTGGAGAAGTTCAAGAACCCGCAGACCCCGCAGGGCATGTTCAAGGGCGCCTCCCTCACCGACCTCTTCCTACAGATCCGCATCGGCGGCGACCAGGCCCTCTTCCGCCTCCTCAACAAGCTCGTCCTCGAGACCGAGGGCGCGCTCGACGAGGCGTTCATCGGCGAACACACCCACGGCTTCGAGGAGTTCGCCGAGACGGCCCGCGCCGCCGACTGGGAGGAGACGCTCACCGCGACCGGCCTCACGCGCGCGGAGATCGAGGAAACCCTGCGCATGGTGCTCGCCTCCGAGCGCACCATCGTCTGCTGGGCCATGGGCCTCACCCAGCACAAGCACTCCGTGCCGACCATCCGAGAGGTCGTCAACTTCCTTCTCCTGCGCGGCAACATCGGCCGCCCGGGCGCCGGCGTCTGCCCGGTGCGCGGCCACTCGAACGTGCAGGGCGACCGCACCATGGGCATCTTCGAACGGCCCGCCCCGGCCTTCCTGGACGCCCTGGAGAAGGAGTTCGGCTTCGCGCCCCCGCGCGAGCACGGCTTCGACGTCGTGCGCGCCATCCGCGCACTGCGCGACGGCGAGGCGAAACTCTTCTTCGCCATGGGCGGCAACTTCGTGGCCGCCTCCCCCGACACCGACGTCACCGAAGCGGCCATGCGCCGCGCCCGGCTGACCGTGCACGTGTCGACGAAGCTCAACCGCAGCCATGTCGTCACGGGCGCGCGTGCCCTGATCCTGCCCACCCTCGGACGCACCGAGCGCGACCTCCAGGGCGGCGGCGAGCAGTTCGTGACCGTCGAGGACTCCATGGGCATGGTGCACGCCTCCCGCGGCCGGCTCGCGCCCGCGAGCGCCCACCTGCTGTCCGAGCCGGCCATCGTCTGCCGCCTCGCGCGGCGCGTGCTCGGCGAGGACAGCAAGGTGCCGTGGGAGGAGTTCGAGAAGGACTACGCGACCATCCGGGACCGCATCGCGCGGGTGATCCCCGGCTTCGAGGACTTCAACGCGCGCGTGGCCGAACCGGGCGGCTTCACCCTCCCGCACGGCCCTCGCGACGAGCGCCGTTTCCCCACCGCCACCGGCAAGGCCAACTTCACCGCCGCCCCGGTCGAGTACCCGGAGCTGCCCGAGGGCCGCCTGCTGCTGCAGACGCTGCGCTCGCACGACCAGTACAACACCACGATCTACGGCCTGGACGACCGCTACCGCGGCATCAAGAACGGCCGCCGGGTCGTCCTGGTCAACGCCGAGGACGCACGCGCGTTCGGGCTCGCGGAGGGCTCCTACGTGGACCTGGTGAGCGAGTGGAGGGACGGCGTGGAGCGGCGCGCGCCCGGCTTCCGCGTCGTGCTCTACCCGACCACCCGGGGCTGCGCGGCCGCCTACTACCCGGAGACGAACGTGCTGGTCCCGCTGGACGCCACCGCGGACACCAGCAACACCCCGGCCAGCAAGTCCGTCGTTGTCCGTCTGGAACAATCGTCCACCGACTGAGCGTTTGCTCAGTGACGCTGGACTGGATCGACGAACGGAGCCGGGCCCCATGGGCGAGCAGCAGCACGTGAAGTTCCCGCAGGAAGTCATCGACGAGTACGCCGCGCTCGGCGTCGACATCCTCGCCCTGTTCTCCGCCGGACACCTCGGCAACCGCATGGGCGTGCAGATCGTCGAGGCCGCCGCGGACCGCGTCGTCGGCCGTATGCCGGTCGAGGGCAACACCCAGCCCTACGGACTGCTGCACGGCGGCGCCTCCGCCGTCCTCGCCGAGACCCTCGGCTCGGTCGGCGCCATGCTGCACGGCGGCAGCTCCAAGATCGCCGTCGGCGTCGACCTGAACTGCACCCACCACCGCGGGGTCCGCTCCGGCCTCGTCACCGGCGTGGCCACCCCCGTGCACCAGGGGCGCTCCACGGCGACGTACGAGATCGTCATCAGCGACGAGAAGGGGCGGCGCGTGTGCACCGCGCGGCTGACCTGTCTGCTGCGGGACGTACGGGCCGGCGACGGGGCGAACATCCCCGCGGCCGGCTGACGCCCCGGCGCCCCGACAGGCCACCCGCGCGCGGCCGTTGCTTCACGGCGGCACGGCGGCCTAGCGTCGGAGCATGACCACGGGACGGGCCCCAAGGGCGGGAGCGGCTGCACGGCTGCTCGGACCGGCACTGCTGGCGGGGGCGTTGGCGACCGCGACCGGCTGCGGCGGCGCGTCCGGCGACGGCAACACCGCCCGCACGCCCTCCTCGCCCCGGTCCCCGTCCCCGTCCTCTTCCAGCGCCTCGCCCGAGGAGTTGTGCACGCGCATCGTCGCCCACTGGTCACGCGAGGTCCTGGACGGCACCACGTACGGGGACTACCAGTCGATGGGGCTGTCCAACGGGCAGTTCGACATCCTGCGGACCGTCGTGGACGCCGCAAGGGCCGCCGAGAAGACCCAAGGAGCCGACGCCGCGGACGAGTTGATCGACCGCGAGGCACGCGAGGGCTGCGTCGACCGGTACCGCTCCGGCGGCCCCGACGAAGGCCCCTGGCAGTGAGCGGCGTCGGCCCCGTGGAGCCCGGCGAGGGCACCCGCGCGTGGGACACCCCGCAGCCGCCCGACCCGCACCACGACCCCGACTCCCCCGCCGCGCAGCCCCCAACTCCCTTCAGCCGCGCCCTCGCTCGCCTCAGCCGCTTCCACAGTGCCCACCGCCGGGCCGTGCCCGCCGCCCTCGCCGCCACGCTGCTCCTCGCCGGCGGCGGCTACCTGTACGCGACCCGGCCGCACGACGCCGAACCGGCCGCCCCCGCACCGCCGTTCCCGTCCCAGACCGTGGACGTCAGCTACCTCGGCGAGACCGCCGTACCGCCCGGCACCCGGCCGCGCACCTTCGCCTTCGAAGTGCTGCTCTCCGTGGACTCGGGCCCGCCGGTCACCCTGACCCGGCTGGCCCAGCCGTACGCCGGGCTCACCCTGACCTCCGCCCCGGCGGCGCCGTTCACGACCGAGCAGGGCGCAGCACGCAAGATCGTCGTCACCATGCATGTGACGGAATGCGGGAAAGCGCCGAGGAACGTCGGACTGCCTTTTCTGGACGTAACTCTACGTAATGCGCGCGCAATACAGGACCACAGTTTCATCCTGGGCCCGCGCTATGCGCACGACCTCTCCGAAGCCCTACAGGTCGCCTGCGGCAACGAATCCGCGTAATCACCAAAATGCCTGAGACACCTGAACCCGCCCGGGTTCATCCTGCACTTTCTCAACATGCGGACAGGGCGAATCGGCCTGAATTCAGCCGTTCCACCCACCACGTACCGCTCTGCATTACCTCGTGTCATAACAAGAGAGTCACAGCATGGGTCAGACCCTCCTCCCCGTAACCCCCACCCGCTTAGAGTCACGCCCAGTCACCGCGCGGCTGGAATACCCCTTCGGCCAGACGCTCGACTCGGCCTCTTCCAGGGGGGAGGGCCGCCCATGGAAAGGACTGGAACGTGCGTCAACGTTCGCTCATCGCCATCACCGCCGCGCTGTCCGCCGGAGCTCTCACCCTGACCGCCTGCGGTTCGCGCGACAGTGACGACAAGGGCACCGACAGCGGTGGCACCACCGTCACCATCGGCGTCGACGCCCCGCTCACCGGCGACCTGTCCGCGCTGGGCCTCGGCATCAAGAACTCCGTCGACCTCGCCGTCAAGACGGCCAACAAGCAGAAGTACGTCGACGGGGTCACCTTCAAGATCGTCGCCAAGGACGACCAGGCGCAGCCCTCCGCGGGCCAGCAGAACGCCACCGCCCTCGTCGCCGACAAGAGCGTCCTCGGCGTCGTCGGCCCGCTGAACTCCTCCGTCGCCGAGTCGATGCAGAAGGTCTTCGACGACGCCAAGCTGGTCGAGATCTCCCCGGCCAACACCAACCCGGCGCTCACCCAGGGCACCGACTGGGCGACCACCAAGAAGCGCCCCTACACCTCGTACTTCCGCACCGCGACCACGGACGCCATCCAGGGCCCGTTCGCCGCGCAGTACGTCTTCAACGACGCGAAGAAGAAGAAGGTCTTCGTCATCGACGACAAGAAGACCTACGGCGCCGGCCTCGCCGCCACCTTCACCGCGGAGTTCAAGAAGCTCGGCGGCACCATCGCCGGCACCCAGCACATCAACCCGGACAGCAAGGACTTCTCCGCGGTCGCCACCCAGGTCAAGAACTCCGGCGCCGACGTCGTCTACTACGGCGGCGAGTACCCGCAGGCCGGCCCGCTCAGCAAGCAGATCAAGGCCGCCGGCGCCAAGATCCCCGTGGTCGGCGGTGACGGCATCTACAGCGCCGACTTCATCAAGCTCGCCGGCGCCACCGCCACCGGCGACCTCGCCACCTCCGTCGGCGCGCCCGTCGAGGAACTGGCCTCCGCCAAGGAGTTCGTGGCCAACTACAAGACCGAGGGCTACAAGGAGGCCTACGAGGCCTACGGCGGCTACTCCTACGACTCCGCCTGGGCGATCATCGAGGCCGTCAAGAAGGTCGTCGACGACAACAGCGGCAAGCTCCCCGACGACGCCCGCGCCAAGGTCACCGCAGCCGTCCAGAACGTCTCCTTCGACGGCGTGACCGGCAAGGTCTCCTTCGACGAATACGGCGACGCCACCAACAAGCAGCTCACCGTCTACGCCGTCGAGAACGGTGCCTGGAAGGCCGTCAAGTCCGGCACCTACACCGGCTGACCCACCACCCGCACCACAGCTGAGCCGCGCGGGGCGCTGTTCCACAAGCGCCCCGCGCGGACTCACATCCGGCCCCCCGTCGAAACATCCGAACCGTCTCGGAGGACATGCGGTGAACGAACTGCCGCAGCAGCTGGTCAACGGCCTGCTACTGGGATCCATGTACGGGCTTGTCGCCATCGGCTACACAATGGTCTATGGCATCGTCCAGCTCATCAACTTCGCCCACGGCGAGATCTTCATGACCGGAGCGTTCGGCGCTCTCACGGTCTATGCCTACATACTCCCCGACGGCACATCCATGGCCATCGCCCTGCCACTGATGCTCGTCGGAGCAGTGATGGTCTCCGTGACCGTCGCCGTGGGAGCGGAACGGTTCGCCTACCGTCCCCTCCGCAACGCACCCCGCCTCGCCCCGCTCATCACCGCCATCGGCCTCTCCCTCGCCCTCCAGCAAGCCGTCTGGGCCTGGTACCCCGAAGCCAAGTCCGCCCGCGTCTTCCCCCAGATCGACGGCGGCCCCTTCGAGATCGGCAACGTCACCATCCAGACCGGCGACATCTTCCTGCTCGTCGCCGCCCCCATCAGCATGGCCATCCTCGGCTACTTCGTCATGAAGACCCGCACCGGCCGCGGCATGCAGGCCACCGCCCAGGACCCCGACACCGCCAAGCTCATGGGCGTCAACACCGACCGCATCATCGTGGTCGCCTTCGCCCTCGGCGCCACCTTCGCCGCCATCGGAGGCGTCGCCTACGGCCTCAAGTACGGCCAGATCTCCTTCACCATGGGCTTCCTCCTCGGCCTCAAGGCCTTCACCGCAGCCGTCCTCGGCGGCATCGGCAACATCTACGGAGCCATGATCGGCGGCCTCGTCCTCGGCATCGCCGAAACCCTCGCCACCGCCTACATCGCCGACATCCCCGGCATGAGCCAATTCGGCAGCAACGCCTGGGCCGACGTCTGGGCCTTCGTACTCCTCATCCTCGTGCTCCTCCTGCGGCCCCAGGGCCTGCTCGGCGAGCGCGTCGCGGACAGGGCGTGACACCGATGACGACACAGACCACCACCGCCGAAGCGCTCGGCAAGACCGCTTCCGCCCCGGCCGGCCTCCTCGGCATCCCGGCACCCATCGCCCGCGCCCTCGCCACCGGCGGCGGCATCCTCACCATCATCTCCACCTTCCTCGCCTGGACCTGGACCAGCGCCTTCCCCGGCGACCTCACCGTCTACGGCTACCCCGGCGGCCTCCAGGTCCTCGCCCTCATCGGCGGCGCCCTCACCACCCTCTTCGCCCTCGCCTCCTACGGCATCAAGGGCCTCGGCTGGCTCATCCCCGCCGGCGCCGACGGCGCCATCAAGTTCGCCGCCCTCGCCACCTTCGCCACCAGCTGGTACACGGTCATCGCGATCAGCGCCGACCTCGGCGGCGTCGTCAACCTCGAAATCGGCGGCTACCTCGTCGCCATAGGCAGCCTCGCCGCCTTCCTCGGCGCCCTCGCCCTGCCCTTCGAGCACCCCGAAGCCGACCCGATCGACCCCGACGACACCCCCTGGGAACACCGCAGGCACCAGGCCGCCCACCAGTGGGACACCGTCAAGGCCGCCTTCGCCTCCGGCACCCCCAAGCCCGTCGGCAAGCTCCCCTCCTACGCCGAGATCCTGATCATCGTCGCCGTACTCGCCCTCGGCCTCACCGTCTTCACCTACGGCATCGGCACCGAGTACGACGAACTCTTCGTCGGCTTCCTCATCACCGCCGGATTCGGCTTCGCCGCCCTCAGCAAGTCCGGCCTCGTCGCCCAGGCAAGCCAGATCACCGCCCGGCACCAGAACATCACCACCTGCGGAGCCTTCGTCGCCGCAGCACTCTTCCCCTTCACCCAGACCGACGACCAGTACGCGACCGTAGGCGTCTACATCCTCATCTTCGCCACCGTCGCCCTCGGCCTCAACATCGTCGTCGGCCTCGCCGGACTCCTCGACCTCGGCTACGTCGCCTTCCTCGGCGTCGGCGCCTACGCCGCCTCACTCGTCTCCGGCTCCCCCAGCTCCCCCTTCGGCGTGCACTTCCCGTTCTGGGCCGCCGCCCTCGTCGGCACCGCCGCCTCACTCGTCTTCGGCGTCCTCATCGGCGCCCCGACCCTGCGACTGCGCGGCGACTACCTCGCCATCGTCACCCTCGGCTTCGGAGAGATCTTCCGCATCACCGCCAACAACCTCGACGGCACCTCCGGCCCCGACATCACCAACGGCTCCAACGGCATCTCCTCCATCCCGAACCTCAACATCCTCGGGTTCGACTTCGGAGCCGTCCACGACATCGCCGGATTCAGCATCGGCCGCTTCGCCAACTACTTCTTCCTGATGCTGATCATCACCGCCATCGTCGTGACCGTCTTCCGACGCAGCGGCGACTCCCGCATCGGCCGCGCCTGGGTCGCCATCCGCGAAGACGAGACCGCCGCCCTCGCCATGGGCATCAACGGCTTCCGCGTCAAACTCATCGCCTTCGCCGTCGGCGCCTCCCTCGCCGGACTCGCCGGCACCGTACAAGCCCACGTCACCTACACCGTGACCCCCGAGCAGTACGTCTTCGCCGGCCCCATCCCGCCCAACTCCGCCTTCCTGCTCGCCGCAGTCGTCCTCGGCGGCATGGGCACCATCGGCGGCCCCCTCATCGGCGCCTCCCTGCTCTTCCTCATCCCCAACAAGCTCCAGTTCCTCGGCGACTACCAGCTCTTCGCCTTCGGCCTCGCACTCATCCTGCTGATGCGCTTCCGCCCGGAAGGCATGATCCCCAACCGGCGCCGCCAGCTCGAGTTCCACGAAGACGCGGAAGCGCCCACCGTCCTCACGAAGGCAGGGGCCTGACCACCATGACCACCGACACCACCACCAAGGACGCCCCTGTCGCCCCGGTCGGCGAAACGGTCCTCGACGCCCGCGGCGTCACCATGCGATTCGGCGGCCTCACCGCCGTCCGCAACGTCGACCTCACCGTCAACAGCGGCGAGATCGTCGGCCTCATCGGCCCCAACGGCGCCGGCAAGACCACCTTCTTCAACTGCCTCACCGGCCTCTACATCCCCACCGAGGGAGAGGTCCGCTTCAAAGGCAACGTCCTGCCGCCCAAATCCTTCAAGGTCACCGCAGCCGGCATCGCCCGCACCTTCCAGAACATCCGCCTCTTCGCCAACATGACGGTCCTGGAAAACGTCCTCGTCGGCCGCCACACCCGCACCAAAGAAGGCTTCTGGTCGGCCATCCTCCGCCTCCCCGGCTTCCACAAAGCCGAAGCCGCCTCCCGCGAACGCGCCATGGAACTCCTCGCGTTCGTCGGACTGGAGAAAAAAGCCGACCACCTCGCCCGCAACCTCCCCTACGGCGAACAGCGCAAGCTCGAGATCGCCCGCGCACTGGCGAGCGAGCCCGGCCTGCTCCTGCTCGACGAGCCGACGGCCGGCATGAACCCCCAGGAAACCCGCGCCACCGAAGAACTCGTCTTCGCCATCCGCGACCAAGGCATCGCCGTCCTCGTCATCGAGCACGACATGCGCTTCATCTTCAACCTCTGCGACCGCGTCGCCGTCCTCGTCCAAGGCGAAAAACTCGTCGAAGGCGACAGCGCCACCGTCCAGGGCGACGAACGCGTCGTCGCCGCATACCTCGGCGAACCCTTCGAAAACGCCCCCGGCGAAGAAGAAATAGCCGAAGTCGAGGCCGCCGAAGCACACGCCGAAAGCGCCGCCACCCCGACGGACGCCGCGCCCGGCAAGGAGAACGACCGATGACCGCACTGCTCGAAGTCGAAGACCTCCGAGTCGCCTACGGCAAGATCGAAGCCGTCAAGGGCATCTCGTTCAAGGTCGAGGCCGGCGAAGTCGTCACCCTCATCGGCACCAACGGCGCCGGCAAGACCACCACCCTGCGCACCCTCTCCGGACTCCTCAAGCCCGTCGGCGGCCAGATCAAATTCAACGGCAAATCGCTGAAGAAGATCCCCGCCCACAACATCGTCTCGCTGGGACTCGCCCACTCCCCCGAGGGCCGGCACATCTTCCCCCGCATGACGATCGAGGACAACCTCCGCCTCGGCGCCTTCCTCCGCAGCGACAAGGCAGGCATCGAGAAGGACATCCAGCGCGCCTACGACCTCTTCCCCATCCTGGGAGAGCGCCGCAAGCAGGCCGCCGGCACCCTCTCCGGCGGCGAACAGCAAATGCTCGCCATGGGCCGCGCCCTCATGTCCCAGCCCAAACTGCTCATGCTGGACGAGCCCTCCATGGGCCTCTCCCCCATCATGATGCAGAAGATCATGGCGACCATCGCCGAGCTCAAGTCCCAGGGCATGACCATCCTGCTCATCGAGCAGAACGCCCAGGCCGCCCTGTCGCTCGCCGACCACGGCCACGTCATGGAGGTCGGCAACATCGTCCTCTCCGGCACCGGCCAGGACCTCCTCCACGACGAGTCCGTCCGCAAGGCCTACCTCGGCGAGGACTGAGCCCTCCCCTCCCATACGACGAGGCCCGCACCCCTTCTCCGGGCGCGGGCCTCGTCGTGTGTCCGTCCGGGCTCAGCCCTTGGACGACTTCTTCTCGTCGGCGTCCTGAATGACCGCCTCCGCGACCTGCTGCATCGACATGCGGCGGTCCATGGAGGTCTTCTGGATCCACCGGAAGGCCGCAGGCTCAGTCAGCCCGTACTCCGTCTGAAGGATCGACTTCGCCCGGTCCACCAGCTTGCGGGTCTCCAGCCGCAGCGTCAGGTCCGCGACCTCGTTCTCCAACTCCCGCAGCTCCGTGAACCGCGAGACGGCCATCTCGATCGCCGGGACGACGTCACTCTTGCTGAACGGCTTCACCAGGTACGCCATCGCACCGGCGTCACGCGCCCGCTCGACGAGGTCGCGCTGCGAGAACGCGGTCAGCATGAGGACGGGCGCGATGCGCTCCTCGGCGATCTTCTCGGCGGCCGAGATGCCGTCGAGCTTCGGCATCTTCACATCGAGGATGACGAGGTCGGGCTTGTGCTCACGGGCGAGCTCGACGGCCTGCTCACCGTCACCGGCCTCGCCGACGACGCTGTAGCCCTCTTCCTCCAGCATCTCTTTGAGGTCGAGGCGGATCAGGGCCTCGTCCTCGGCGATGACGACACGGGTCGTCAGCGGAGGCACGTGCGACTTGTCGTCGTCGGGCGCGTCTACGGGCTGGGGCGACTCGGGGGCGGTCACGTGGGCTCCTCGTTCAGGGCACAGGGGTACTGCTGACAAGAGCCTACCTAGCTGCGGTAAGGTGGGTGCGCGGAGGGTCAAGGGAAACCTTTGATTCATCGAGCCCCGGTAGCCCAATTGGCAGCAGGCAATGGATTCAAAACCCATACAGTGTCGGTTCGAGTCCGACCCGGGGCACTTTTCCTTCGATTCCAAGGTTGGCATTAGAAAGCGGATGTTCCCGTTCTCGTGAACATCCGCTTTTTGCTGCGTGTCGGCGCGATCACGCTCACAGAGTGGGCACATGTACGACGTCAGCACACGCAAGCGAGCAATCGCGCTGGTTTCACAGGGCCGCAGCCTGAACTCCGTGAGCCGCGAGACAGGCATCTCACGCGCCGCAATTCGCTCCTGGCAGGACCGACTTGAACCGCTGCCCCGAATGGCGGCCCCGCTTCCTGACCCTCCGAGCGACCGAGTCGCGTACTCGTACCTGCTCGGCCTCTATCTGGGTGACGGATGCATCAGCGCCCACCCGCGCGGCACCGGCCACTACCTCCGCATCGCGTGTGCGGATGCCTGGCCGGGGCTCATCGACGCCTGTGAAGCCGCCCTCCGCGCCATCAGCCCCACACACACCGTGCACCGTGTCCAGGCAGTGGGCTGCGTATCAGTAGTGGGCTACTACGCGCATTGGCCCCACCTGTTCCCACAGCACGGCCCCGGCAAGAAGCACGACCGGCGGATCGCCCTGGAACCCTGGCAGCAGGCCATCGTCCACGAACATCCCTGGGAGTTCATCCGGGGTCTCATCCACTCCGACGGCTGTCGCATCACCAACTGGACCGAGAGGACGGTCGGCGGTGTAACCAAGCGCTACGAATACCCGCGCTACTTCTTCAGCAACCTGTCGGGCGACATCATCGGTCTCTTCACCGACACGCTGGACCACGTGGGCGTCGAATGGAAAATGGCGAACCCCAGGAACGTCTCGATCGCCAAGAGAGCCGCCGTAGCTCTCATGGACACCCACGTAGGCCCCAAGCACTGACCCCGACAGTCCCCTACTTGGGGCTGTCGTCCTCTCCGATGTGGTGGACGCGGACCAGGTTCGTCGAGCCCGTCACGCCGGGAGGCGAACCGGCCGTGATCACGACCACGTCGCCCTTCTGGCAGCGCCCGTACCGCAACAGCAGTTCGTCCACCTGGTCGACCATCGCGTCCGTCGAGTCCACCTGCGGGCCGAGGAACGTCTCCACGCCCCACGTCAGGTTCAGCTGGGAGCGCGTCGCCGGTTCGGGCGTGAAGGCGAGGAGGGGGATCGGGGAGCGGTAGCGGGAGAGGCGGCGGACCGTGTCGCCGCTCTGGGTGAAGGCGACCAGGAACTTCGCGCCGAGGAAGTCGCCGATCTCCGCCGCCGCCCGGGCGACCGCGCCGGCCTGGGTGCGCGGCTTGTTGCTGTCGGTCAGGGGCGGGAGGCCCTTCGCGAGGATGTCCTCTTCCGCCGCCTCGACGATTTTCGCCATCGTGCGGACCGTCTGGATCGCGTATTTGCCGACGCTGGTCTCGCCGGAGAGCATCACCGCGTCGGTGCCGTCGATGACCGCGTTGGCCACGTCGGAGGCTTCCGCGCGGGTGGGGCGGGAGTTCTCGATCATGGAGTCGAGCATCTGGGTGGCGACGATGACGGGCTTGGCGTTGCGCTTCGCCAGTTTGATGGCCCTCTTCTGGACGATCGGGACCTGTTCCAGCGGCATCTCGACGCCGAGGTCTCCGCGGGCGACCATGATGCCGTCGAAGGCGGCGACGATGTCGTCGATGTTCTCGACGGCCTGGGGTTTCTCAACCTTGGCGATGACGGGGAGTCGGCGGCCTTCTTCGTCCATGATGCGGTGGACGTCGAGGATGTCGCGGCCGCTGCGGACGAAGGAGAGGGCGATGACGTCGAAGCCGGTGCGGAGCGCCCAGCGGAGGTCGTCCTCGTCCTTTTTGGAGAGGGCGGGGACGGAGACGGCGACGCCGGGGAGGTTGAGGCCTTTGTGGTCGGAGACCAGGCCTCCCTCGATCACTCGGGTGTGTACGTGTGGGCCGTCGACGGTCGTGACTTCGAGGCAGACCTTGCCGTCGTCGACGAGGATGCGTTCGCCCGGGGTGACGTCGTCGGCGAGGCCGGCGTAGGTGGTGCCGCAGCGGTCTCGGTCGCCTTGGGTGCCTTCTTGGACGCTGATGGTGAAGGTGTCGCCGCGTTCAAGGAGTACGGGGCCTTCGGTGAAGTGGCCGAGGCGGATCTTCGGGCCTTGAAGGTCGGCGAGGAGGCCGACGCTGTGGCCGGTTTCGTCGGAGGCCTTGCGGACGCGGTGGTAGCGCTCCTCGTGTTCGGCGTGGCTGCCGTGGCTGAGGTTGAAGCGGGCGACGTCCATTCCGGCGTCGACCAGGGCTTTGATCTGGTCGTATGTGTCGGTGGCGGGGCCCAGGGTGCAGACGATTTTCGCTCGGCGCATGTTTCGAGCTTATTGCTTACCGATGGGTAGGGAATTCGTGGCACATGGCTGCTCAACAACCTTTGCGTGAAGGGTTGTTGACAACTAATAAATTGTGCGGGCTGCCGCTCGAATGAGCATCGGCTTTTGCGGACTACTTTTACAGGGTCGGTGGATTCATGGTGAACCGGGCGTTCACCTCTGCGCTGACGTGGATGCGCTGGGGTTCGAGGTCGAGGGGTTCGGGGGCTGCCGATTCCGCTTCGGCGCCAGCCATGGAGAAGCGGACGGCGCGGCGGCCAAAGGCCGAGCGGGGGCCCGTGGTGCCGGTGCCGGTGTCGGCGAGTTCGAGGAGGGCTGCGACGGTGGTGCCGAGGGCTTCGGCGTATTCGTTGGCGCGTTGTACGGCTTCGCGTACGGCTTGTTGGCGGGCTTGGCGGTGGACGGGTGAGGTGGGGCGGAGTTCCCAGGAGGGGCCGTCGAATCTGGTGAGGTCGAGGTCGGCGAGGCGGGTGGTGAGTTCGCCGAGGGCGGTGAAGTCGTTGAGTTCGGCGGTGAGGTGGATGGTGCCGTGGTGGGTGCGGATGCGTTCGCCTCGTCCGCGCTGGGTGAGTTCGGGGGTGAGGGTGACGGCGCCGGTGGAGAGGTTCTCGATGGCGTCGCCGTAGGACTTGATGAGGTCGAGGGCGGCGGTGTTGCGGCGGGTGAGGTCGTCGAGGGTGGTGCGGCGGTCGCGGCCGCGGGCGGTGACGGTGATGCCGATGCGGGCGATCTCGGGGTCGACTTCGAGTTCGGCCTCGCCGCGGACTGTGAGGAGGGGGGCGTCGGGGGTGCCGTGTGGGGGATCCTGCGGTGAGGTCATACGTCCCAGCTTGTCATGGCTTTCCCTGGTGTCCGGCGGGAGTTGACCGTTCTGGTCATCAGATCGAAACCTCCTGGACCTGTTGCCGTCGGTCATGCGCGGGTCAGAATCTACGCGCGTCGTTGACCATTCCCCGAGGAGCATGAGACATGCCGTTGAATCGCCGGAAGTTCCTGAAGAAGTCCGCTGTGACCGGGGCGGGGGTGGCGATCGCGGGTGCTGCCGTGGCGCCGGCGCAGGCCGCCGAGGCGAAGAGGCCGGGTAAGCCGGTCAAGCAGCCGAAGCGGTATGCGCTGACGGTGCTGGGGACGACGGACCTGCATGGTCATGTGTTCAACTGGGACTACTTCAAGGACGCGGAGTACAAGGACGCGGCCGGTAACGCTCAGGGTCTGGCGCGTATCTCGACGCTGGTGAACCAGATCCGTGCGGAGAAGGGGCGCGAGAACACGCTGCTGCTGGACGCGGGCGACACGATCCAGGGCACTCCGCTGACGTACTACTACGCGAAGGTGGACCCGATCACCGCCAAGGGTGGTCCGGTGCATCCGATGGCGCAGGCGATGAACGCGATCGGGTACGACGCGGCGGCGCTGGGCAATCACGAGTTCAACTACGGCATCGAGACGCTGCGGAAGTTCGAGTCGCAGCTGCGGTTCCCGCTGCTGGGTGCGAACGCGGTGGACGCGAAGACGCTGAAGCCGGCCTTCCCGCCGTACGTCATGAAGACGTTCTGTGTGAAGGGCGCGCCGCCGGTGAAGGTGGCGGTGCTGGGGCTGACGAACCCGGGTATCGCGATCTGGGACAAGGCGTATGTGCAGGGCAAGCTGGCGTTCCCGGGGCTCGAGGAGCAGGCGGCGAAGTGGGTGCCGAAGCTGAAGTCGCTGGGTGCGGATGTGGTGATCGTGTCGGCGCACTCGGGTTCGTCGGGTACGTCGTCGTACGGTGATCAGCTGCCGTATGTGGAGAATTCGGCGGCGTTGGTGGCGCAGCAGGTGCCGGACATCGATGCGATTCTGGTGGGTCACGCGCATGTGGAGATTCCGGAGCTGAAGGTCGTCAACGCGAAGTCGGGGAAGACGGTCGTGCTGTCGGAGCCGCTGGCGTACGCGGAGCGGCTGTCGGTCTTCGATATCGCGCTGGTGTTCGAGAAGGGGCGGTGGGCGGTCGAGTCCGTCGCTTCGAAGGTGCTGAACTCGAACACGGTCGCCGACGACCCGAAGATCACGAAGCTGCTGGGTGACGAGCACGCGAAGGTCGTGGCGTACGTCAACCAGGTGGTCGGTTCGGCGACGGAGACGTTGACGACGGTGGAGGCGCGGTACAAGGACGCGCCGATCATCGATCTGATCACGAAGGTGCAGGAGGACGTCGTCAGGGCGGCTCTGGCCGGTACGTCGTATGCGTCGCTGCCGGTGATCGCGCAGGCTTCGCCGTTCTCGCGGACGTCGGAGATTCCGGCGGGCGAGGTGACGATCCGGGATCTGTCGAGCCTGTATGTGTACGACAACACGCTGGTGGCGAAGTTGCTGACGGGTGCGCAGGTGCGGGCGTACCTGGAGTACTCGGCGCAGTACTTCGTGCAGACGGCGGCGGATGCGGTGGTCGACACGGAGAAGCTGACGAATGCGGCGGGGCGTCCGGACTACAACTACGACTATGTGTCGGGTCTGGTGTACGAGATCGACATCGCGCAGGCGGCGGGTTCGCGGATCAGGAATCTGACGTACAACGGCGCTGCTCTGGACGATGCTCAGCAGTTCGTGTTCGCGGTGAACAACTATCGGGCGAACGGCGGTGGCGCGTTCCCGTATGTGGCGGCGGCGCAGGAGCTGTGGGCGGAGTCGACGGAGATCCGTACGCGGATTTCGGAGTGGGTGACGGCGAAGGGTGTGCTGGACCCGAAGGACTTCGCGTCGGTGGACTGGAAGTTGACGCGTGCCGGTACGCCGGTGTTCTAGGGGCTGGTCCTGGTAGGAGTTGTTGGTGTGCGGCGCCGGCTTTCGAGTCGGCGCCGTTGCCGTTGCTAGCGTCGGTCGACGAGGGGGGTGAGGGTGGGTGGGGCTTGTCGGGCGTGGGGGACTCGGGGTTGTTGTTCGAGTCCGAAGGTGGTGAAGGCGGTTCGGGTGGGGAGGGGGTAGGTCTCCTTGTCGGTGAGGGTGTTGAGGATGGTGGCGCTGCGCCAGGCGGCGAGGCCGAGGTCGGGAGCTCCTACGCCGTGGGTGTGGCGTTCGGCGTTCTGGACGTAGATGTTGCAGCCGGTGGCGGTGACGGAGGGGTCGAGGACGAGGCGGAAGTGTTGGTCGATGCGGGGGCGTTCGCTGTTGTCGCGGCGGATGTAGGGGTCGAGGCCGGCGAGGATGCGGTCGAGGGGGCGTTCGCGGTGGCCGGTGGCGAGGACGACGGCGTCGGTGGTGAGGCGGGTGCGGGTGTTCTGCTGGATGTGTTCGAGGTGGAGTTCGATTTTGGTGGTGGCGATGCGGCCTGCGGTGCGGACGCGGACGCCGGGGGTGAGGACGGTGTCGGGCCAGCTGCCGCCCAGGGTGCGGCGGTAGAGCTCGTCGTGGATGGCGGCGAGGGTGTCGGCGTCGATGCCTTTGTGGAGTTGCCATTGGGTGGTGACGAGGCGGTCGCGGACGCCTTCGGGGAGGGAGTGGAAGTAGCGGGTGTAGTCGGGGGTGAAGTGTTCGAGGCCGAGTTTGGAGTACTCCATGGGGGCGAACGCGTCGGTGCGGCCGATCCAGTGGAGTTGTTCGCGGCCGGTGGGGCGGTTGCGGAGGAGGTCGAGGAAGACTTCGGCGCCGGACTGTCCTGAGCCGACGACGGTGATGTGGCCGGCGGTGAGGAGGGTGTCGCGGTGGGCGAGGTAGTCGGTGGCGTGGACGACGGGGACGCCGGGGGCGTCGACGAGGGGGCGTAGGGGGTCGGGGACGTAGGGCTCGGTGCCGATGCCGAGGACGATGTTTCTGGTGTAGGTGCGGCCGAGGGCTTCGGCTTCGCCGTCGGTGTCGAGGTGGGTGAAGTCGACTTCGAAGACGTCGCGTTCGGGGTTCCAGCGGGCGGCGTCCACTTGGTGGCGGAAGTGGAGTCCGGGGAGGTTGTCGGCGACCCAGCGGCAGTAGGTGTCGTATTCGGCGCGTTGGATGTGGAAGCGCTCGGCGAAGTAGAAGGGGTAGAGGCGTTGGTGGGTCTTGAGGTAGTTGAGGAAGGTCCAGGGGCTGGTGGGGTCGGCGAGGGTGACGAGGTCGGCGAGGAAGGGGACCTGGATGCGGGCGCCGTCGATGAGGAGGCCGGGGTGCCAGTCGAAGCGGGGGCGTTGTTCGTAGAAGACGGCGTCGAGTTCGGCGAGGGGGTGGGCGAGGGCGGCGAGGGAGAGGTTGCAGGGGCCGATGCCGATGCCGACGAGGTCGCGGGGGGTGTCGGTGTCGTGGGGGGTGGTGGGGTCGGGGTGTGGGGGCGTGTTCATGCGGGGGTGTGTCCTTCCACCAGTCGTAGGAGGGCGGTGAGGTCTTCGGTGCGGGTGTGGGGGTTGAGGAGGGTGGTCTTGAGCCAGAGTCGGCCGTCGAGGCGGGCGCGGCCGAGGACGGCGTGGCCGTCGGTGAGGAGGCGGCGGCGTATGTCGGCGACGGTGTCGTCGGTGGCGGCTGCGGGGCGGAAGAGGACGGTGCTGATGGTGGGTGGGGAGTGGAGGAGCAGGTGGGGGTGTGCGGTGATGAGGGCGGCGAACTCCTGGGCTTTTTCGCAGACTTGGTCGATGAGGGCGGCGAGTCCGGTGCGGCCGAGTGTTTTGAGGGTGACGGCGATCTTGAGGGCGTCGGGGCGGCGGGTGGTGCGCAGGGAGCGGCCGAGGAGGTCGGGGAGGCCGGCGTCGGTGTCGTCGTCGGCGTTGAGGTAGTCGGCGTGGTGGTGGAGGGCGGCCAGGTCGTGGGGGTCGCGTACGGCGAGGAGTCCGGCGGCGATGGGCTGCCAGCCGAGTTTGTGCAGGTCGAGGGTGACGGTGTGGGCGGTGTGGAGGCCGGTGAGTCTGTCGCGGTGGCGGTCGCTGAAGAGCAGGCCGCCTCCGTAGGCGGCGTCGATGTGGAGGCGGGCGCCGCGGTCTCGGCAGAGGGCGGCGATCTCGGGGAGGGGGTCGATGAGTCCGGCGTCGGTGGTGCCGGCGGTGGCGGCGACGAGTGTGGGTCCGTCGGGGAGGGCGGTGGCGAGGGCGGTGGGGTCGAGGCGGCCGGTGGGGGCGGGGACGACGATGGGTTCGGGCAGTCCGAGGAGCCAGGCGGCGCGGGTGAGGGAGTGGTGTGCGTTGGTTCCGCAGACGAGCCGCACGGTGGGGCCGTGGGCTTCCCGGGCGAGGAGGAGTGCGAGTTGGTTGGCTTCGGTGCCGCCCGTTGTGACGAGGGCGTCGTGGAGGCCGGCGAGTCGAGCGAGTGTGCGGGTGACCAGGGTCTCCAGTTCCGAGGCGGCGGGGGCCTGGTCCCAGGAGTCGAGGGAGGGGTTGAGGGTGGAGGCGGCGAGGTCGGCTGCGGTGGCGACGGCGAGGGGTGGGCAGTGGAGGTGGGCGGCGCAGAGGGGGTGGGCGGGGTCGGCGGAGCCTTCGGCGAGGGCGCGGACGACGGTGGCCAGGGCGTTCGGGTCGCCGTGTTCGGGGAGGAGGTCGCCGGTGGCTTGTCGTAGGCGTGCGGCGACGGCTTGGGGGCCGCCGGCGGGGAGTGGCCCGCCGCGGGCGGTGCGGCCGGCGTCGAGTGCGTGGAGGACGGTGTCGAGCAACGGCCTCAGGGCGTCGGTGCCTTCGGTGCCTGAGGCGAGCGGTGGGGTGCTCATGGGCGGCTCCGGGCGGGCGCGGGGCGGAGGGGGTTTCCAGCTTGTACGCCGTTGTGGAGACACGCCCGAAAACAGCAGCGATCGGTACCCGAAAGGGGGTACCGATCGCTGGTGGTGCGGGGGTTACGCCTGGTGTGCGGGGTCGTGCGCGGTCTCGTGTGCGGGGCCGTGTGCGGAGCGGACGTTCAACACCCGTGTCAGGTCGTCGAGTTGGTCGACGAGTTTGCGGCGCAGGGCCGGGATGGGTTCGGCGTCGGCGAGGCATTCGCGGCCGAGGCGGAGGGTGTCGGGCTCGACGGCGTGGGCGGGGAAGGCCCAGCGTCCTGCGGCGTCGGCGATGGCGGGGCCGCGGCGGGCGGCGACGGCGACGGCGTCCTTGTAGAAGCGTGGGACGTATGCGCGTACGAGGTCGGCCTGTTCGGGTTGCCAGAAGCCTTGGGCGGTGGCGGTGAAGAGGTAGTTGGAGAGGTCGTCGCGGTCGAACATGGCGGCCCAGGCGGTGTGTTTGGCGTCCGGGTCGGGGAGGGCGGCGCGGCAGCGGGCGGCGCCTTCGCGGCCGGTGGCGGAGGGGTCGCGGGCGAGTTCGGCGGCGATGGCGGTTTCGTCGGTGGCGCCGAGGACGGCGAGTCGGGCGAGGACGCGCCAGCGCAGGTCGGGGTCGAGTTCGGGTCCGCCGGGGACGGTGCCGTCGGCGAGCCAGGCGGCGATGGTCTCGGGGTGGGCGGCGACGTGGATGAAGTGGCGTACGGCGATGAGGCGCAGGCCGGGGTGGTCGCCGTCCTCGGTGCGGCGGATGAGGTCGCGGCACAGGGCGGTGAGGGTGGCGAGGGCGGCGGGGCGCTGTTCGGGGGTGAGGTAGCGGTCGGCGACCTGGCCGGAGGCGAAGCCGAGGACGCCTTGGACGAGGGCGAGGTCGGTTTCCTGCGGGAGGTGGGCGCGGGCGGCTTCGAGGTAGGCGGTGGGGGCGAGTTCGCCGTCGCGGACGGCGTCGCGCAGGGCGTTCCAGACGACGGCGCGGGTGAGCGGGTCGGGGAGGCCGGAGAGGTTGGTGCGGATGGTCTCGAAGGATTCGGGGTCGAAGCGGATCTTGGTGTAGGTGAGGTCCTGGTCGTTGAGGAGGAGCAGGGCGGGGCGTTTGCCGATGGGCTGGGGTGCGCTGTGCGGGATGTCGATCTCGAGGCGTCGGCGCAGGGTGAGGTGGCGGGCCTCGTCGGCGAGGTCGAGGTCGTAGAGGCCGACGGCGATGCGGTGGGGGCGGCTGCCGTGGTGTCGGACGGTGAGGGTGCGGTCGCCGTTGGAGCCGCTGACGGTGGGGGTGAGGGTGTCGACGCCGGTGGTGCGCAGCCAGGCGTCGGCCCAGGCGTGGACGTCGCGGTCGGTGTGGGCGGCGAGGGAGTCGATGAAGTCGGCGAGGGTGGCGTTGGCGAACTTGTGGCGGGCGAAGTGGGTGTTGATGCCGGCGAGGAAGTCGTCCTGGCCGAGCCAGGTCACCAGTTGTCGCAGTGCGGAGGCGCCTTTGGCGTAGGAGATGCCGTCGAAGTTGAGGAGGGCGGCGGCGGTGTCGTCGACGTTCTCGGGGGCGACGGGGTGGGTGGAGGGGCGTTGGTCGGCGTCGTAGCCCCAGGCTTTGCGGACGACTCCGAAGTCGGTCCAGGTGTCGGCGAAGCGAGTGGCTTCGGTGAGGGTCTGGTAGCCCATGTATTCGGCGAAGGACTCGTTGAGCCAGATGTCGTCCCACCATTGGAGGGTGACGAGGTCGCCGAACCACATGTGGGCCATTTCGTGGGCGATGACCATGGCGCGGGTCTGGCGTTCGGTGTCGGTGACGGCGGAGCGGTAGACGAACTCGTCGCGGAAGGTGACGAGGCCGGGGTTCTCCATGGCGCCGGCGTTGAACTCGGGGACGAAGGCCTGGTCGTAGGAGTCGAAGGGGTAGGGCTCGTCGAACTTCTCGTGGTAGCGGTCGTAGCACTGCCGGGTGATCTCGAGGAGTTCGTCGGCGTCGGCGTCGAGGTGGGGGGCGAGGGAGCGGCGGCAGTGGATGCCGAAGGGGAGTCCGCGGTGTTCGGTGCGTACGGAGTGCCAGGGGCCGGCGGCGACGGCGACGAGGTAGGTGGAGATGCGGGGGGTGGGGGCGGCCTGCCAGCGGCCTTCGCCGAGGTGTTCGGTGGTGCCGTTGGCGAGGACGGTCCAGGTTTCGGGGGCCTTGACGGTGACCTCGAAGACGGCTTTGAGGTCAGGCTGGTCGAAGGCGGCGAAGACGCGCTGGACGTCGTCCATGAAGAGCTGGGTGTAGAGGTAGGTCTCGTCGTCGGTGGGGTCCGTGAAGCGGTGCATGCCCTCGCCGGTGCGGGAGTAGCGCATGTCGGCCCGGACGCGCAGTTCGTGGTCGCCGGCGGTGAGGTTGTTCAGGGGGAGCCGGTTGTCGTCCAGGGTCTGCGGGTCGAGGGGCACTCCGTCGAGGGTGACGGAGTGCAGTTCGGCGGGCCTGACCTCGACGAAGGTGTCTCCGTCCGTGCGCGCGGCGAACCGGATGACGGTGAGGGACTCGAAGGTCTCGCCGCTGGTCGTCACATCGAGCTCGATGGTGTAGCGGTGAACGTCGAGGAGCTTGGCACGGCTCTGCGCTTCGTCGCGCGTCAGTACGGACATGAACGACATGCTGCCTGATACCGCAGCTGGGGCACAGGGGCGGATCGGTACGCGCGCTATGTCCGTTCCCGCGCCGGAGCGCCGCTGTCGGTCGTCTGGTGGGGCGGGGGTGGGCTCGCAGGTCAGCCGGTTGTGGGGGCGGAGCCGTTGACGGTGTCCTCGGCGATGCGCTCGTGGTGGCGGATGACCTCGGCGATGATGAAGTTGAGGAACTTCTCGGCGAAGGCGGGGTCGAGCTTGGCGTTCTCGGCGAGGGTGCGCAGCCGGGCGATCTGACGGGCTTCGCGGGCCTGGTCGGCGGGCGGCAGCTGGTGGCGGGCCTTGAGGTGGCCGACCTGCTGGGTGGCCTTGAAGCGTTCGGCGAGCATGTGGACGACGGCTGCGTCGATGTTGTCGATGCTGTCGCGCAGTCGGGCGAGCTCCTCGCGGACGGCGGGGTCGACGTCTGCGGGTCCGGGGGTGTTACTGGTGGTCATGGGCGTTCAGCCTAGTGCGCCGGGTCCTCGTACAGTGGAACCGGGTGTACTGGGTGCACGGCGTCTTGGGGGTGCGGACGTGGCGAACGGCGGTCCGGTCGAGCACGGGTACCCGCATCTGGAGACGGTGCGGGCTGCTGTCACGGCGTTGTACAAGCGGTTGTCGTACGACACGATCCACCAGTTCGGGGCCAGTGTGGCGCCGGCGGATGTGGCGTTCTGCGATACCGACGATCTGCATCTGGGGGCGCAGCGGGTGGCGCGTGAGCTGGTGCGTCACTATCGGTTGCCGGATGCGCGGATGATCGTGGCGTTCCGGGAGATGGAGCATGCGGCGAATGTGGAGCTGACGGCGGGGCCGGAGTACTTCGTGGAGCTGAACGATCGTTTCCGTAGCCATCGGCGGGACATCGGGGCGGCGCTGGCGCACGAGATCATGCATGTGTATCTGCATCGGGTGGGGCTGTCGTTCCCGGGCACGCGGGACAACGAGATCCTGACGGACACGGCGACGGCGTATCTGGGGGCGGGCTGGCTGCTGTTGGACGCGTATCGGGAGGATGCGGCGTCGTCGCAGAAGCTGGGGTATCTGACGCCGGAGGAGTTCGGGTACGTGCTGGCGAAGCGGGCGCTGGTCTTCGGGGAGGATCCGTCGGTGTGGTTCACCAGTGCGCAGGCGTTCACGGCGTATGTGAAGGGGATGGCGCGGGCTCGGGAGGACGAGGAGCAGCCTCCGCTGACGGGGGCGGGGTGGGCGGGGCGGCGGCGGTATGCGCGTGATCGGCACCGCGCGCAGGATCACCGTCCGGTGGCGGCCGTCGGGGAACCGCTGTACGCGTTCGCGCCCGGCCCGGGGGGCCCGCTGCGGGTGACGTTCCCCTGTCCCACCTGCCATCAGCGGATCAGGGTGCCGGTCAAGGGGCGGGTGCGGGCGCGATGCGGGTTGTGCCGGACGGTGCTGGAGTGCGATACGTGAGCGCTGCGTTGCGGGCGGGTGCGGGTGCGTCGTGGCTGGTCGCGCCCGCGCGGCGGAGCCGCAGATGTCAGCGCCCCGCGCCCCTGGGTCGGTGTGCCTAGGCTCCGTAGACCTGTCCCGGAGGCTCCGCTTCGCCCAAGAGTTTCAGTGCGGCTTCCCCAGCCTCCGCCGCGCTCCATCGGGCCCCTCTGTCCAGGGTGGGTCCCTTGCGCCAGCCCTCCATGACGGTGATCCGTCCGGCCTCCGCCTCGAAGACTCGGCCGGTGACGCCCTCGCTCGCCGCTGAGCCGAGCCAGACGACCAGGGGGGAGACGTTCTCGGGGGCCATGGCGTCGAAGCCGGTCTCGGGGGCTGTCATGGTCGCGGCGAAGGTCTGTTCCGTCATGCGGGTGCGGGCGGCGGGGGCGATCGCGTTGACCTGGACTCCGTAGCGGGCGAGTTCCGCGGCGGCGACGAGGGTGAGGCCGACGATCCCGGCCTTGGCGGCGCTGTAGTTGCCCTGGCCGACCGAGCCGAGGAGTCCCGCGCCGCTGCTGGTGTTGACGATGCGGGCGACGGGCGTGCGGCCTGCCTTGGCTTCGGCGCGCCAGTGGGCGGCGGTGTGTTTGAGGGTGAGGAAGTGGCCCTTGAGGTGGACGCGTACGACGGCGTCCCAGTCGTCCTCGGCGAGGTTGACGAGCATGCGGTCGCGCAGGAAGCCGGCGTTGTTGACGAGGGTGTCGAGCCGCCCGTACGTCTCCAGGGCGGTCGTGACGAGGGATGCGGCGCCCTCGGGGGTGGCGATGTCGCCGCCGTGGGCGACCGCCTCGCCGCCGGCCGCGCGGATCTCGGCCGCGACCTGCGCGGCGGGGCTGTCGGGGCCGGGTGTGCCGTCGAGGCCGACGCCGAGGTCGTTGACGACGAGCCGCGCGCCCTGCGCCGCGAACGCGAGGGCGTGCGCGCGTCCGAGGCCGCGGCCCGCGCCGGTGACGACGACGACCCGGCCTGTGCAGATTCCGCTCACTTCACTCCTCCTTGTCGCCGACGTTCTTCTTGTCGCCGACGTTCTTCTTGTTGGCGGCGTCCTTCTTGTTGGCGGTCGCGGCGTCGAGGAACGCGGGCCGTTCCCCTCCGCCGTGCACGAGCAGGCTCGCCCCGCTGATGTACGCGGCCGCGTCGGAGGCGAGGAAGACGGCTGCCGCGCCCACGTCGGCGGGCTGGGCGAGCCGGCCGAGCGGGACGGTCCGTGAGACGGCCTCGACGCCCTCGGCGCCGCCGTAGTGGAGATGGGCCAGTTCGGTGTGGACCATGCCGACGACGAGCGTGTTGACGCGCACCTCGGGCGCCCACTCGACGGCCATGGAGCGGGCGAGGTTCTCCAGACCGGCCTTGGCGGCTCCGTAGGCCGCCGATCCGGGCGACGGGCGGCTGCCACTGACGCTGCCGATCATCACGACGGAGCCCGCGGCCCGTCTGAGGTGCTCGTGGGCGGCGAGGGAGACGGTCAGCGGGGCGAGCAGGTTGAGCTCGATCACGCGCGCGTGGCGCTCGGCATCGGCCTGGACGAGCGGCCGGTAGGGCGCGCCGCCCGCGTTGTTGACCAGGACGTCGAGCCGGGGCAGTCCGGCGAAGAAGTCCCGTACGGCGTCGGCGTCCCGCACGTCGAGACCCACGAACTCGGTCCTGGGCAGCGGGACTTCGGGTGGTCGGCGGGCGACGACGACCACCTCGGCGCCGGCGCGCGCGAAGGAGCGCGCGATGCCGGCGCCCACTCCGCGGGTGCCGCCGGTGACGACGGCGACCTTCCCGTCCAGCTCCATTCGCTGCTACCTTTCACCTAACAAACGTTTGGTGGAAAGGTAGCTGATGCTTCCATGACTGTCTCCACCTCGTCCCCCGAAAAGGGGATTTCGGTACTGACCGTTGACTTCCCGCCCGTCAACGCGCTGCCGGTGAGCGGCTGGTTCGCGCTGGCCGACGCCGTGCGCGCGGCCGGCCGCGATCCGGGGACCCGGTGCGTGGTGCTGGCCGCCGAGGGGCGGGGGTTCAACGCGGGCGTGGACATCAAGGAGATACAGGCGCAGGGCGCGGGCGCGCTCATCGGCGCGAACCGCGGCTGCTTCGAGGCCTTCGCGGCGGTGTACGAGTGCGAGGTCCCCGTGGTGGCGGCGGTGCGGGGCTTCTGTCTGGGCGGCGGCATCGGGCTGGTGGGCAACGCGGACGTGATCGTGGCGAGCGAGGACGCCGTGTTCGGGCTTCCCGAGCTGGACCGCGGTGCGCTCGGCGCGGCCACCCACCTGTCCCGCCTGGTCCCCCAGCATCTGCTGCGCGCCCTGTACTACACCTCGCGCACGGTCACCGCGGCCGAGCTGCATACGCACGGCTCGGTGTGGCGGGTGGTGCCCCCGGCCGAACTGCGCGCGGCCGCACTGGAGTTGGCGGGTGAGATCGCCGCGAAGGACGGTGAGCTGCTGCGGCTGGCCAAGGCGGCCCTCAACGGCATCGACCCGGTCGACGTGCGCCGCAGCTACCGCTTCGAGCAGGGCTTCACCTACGAGGCGAGCGTCGGCGGGGTCGCCGACCGGGTCCGGGACACCTTCGGCAAGGAGAAGGAGGGGCGTGGGCGTGAGTGACAAGACGATGACCGCCGAGGAGGTCGTCTCCCGGCTGGAGAGCGGCATGACCCTCGGCATCGGCGGCTGGGGCTCGCGCCGTAAGCCGATGGCCCTGGTGCGGGCGCTGCTCCGCTCGGAGGTCACCGACCTGACGGTGGTGTCGTACGGCGGCCCGGACGTCGGCATGCTGGCGGCGGCCGGCCGGATCCGCAAGCTGGTCGCCGCGTTCGTCACCCTCGACTCGATCCCCCTGGAACCGCACTACCGCGCGGCCCGTGAGCGCGGTGCGTTCGAGCTGATGGAGATCGACGAGGCGATGTTCATGTGGGGGCTGCGGGCGGCCGCGAACCGGCTGCCGTTCCTGCCGGTGCGGGCGGGCCTCGGCTCGGACGTGATGCGGGTCAACCCCGGTCTGCGGACGGTGACTTCGCCGTACGACGACCAGGAGACGTTCGTCGCGATGCCCGCCCTGCGCCTCGACGCTGCCCTGGTGCACGTCAACCGGGCCGACCGGCTGGGCAACGGGCAGTACCTGGGCCCGGACCCGTACTTCGACGACCTGTTCTGCGAGGCGGCGGACACGGCGTACGCGTCGTGCGAACGGCTCGTCGACACGGCCGAGTTCGCGAAGGCGGCGGCTCCGCAGTCGCTGCTGCTCAAGCGGCATGTGGTGACGGGTGTCGTCGAAGCCCCGAACGGCGCGCACTTCACGTCCTGCGCCCCCGACTACGGCCGGGACGAGGCGTTCCAGAAGCGGTACGCGACCACGCCCTGGCCGCAGTTCGCGGCCCGGTATCTCGCGGACGGCGAACAGGGGTACCGGTCGGCGGTCGAGGAGGACTCATGACGCAGCCCACGAGCGATGCGGTGAGCGAGGCCACGCGCGCGGAGTACTGCGTGATCGCCTGCGCCGAGGCCTGGCGCGGCGCGGGTGAGATCGTGGCCAGCCCGATGGGCCTGATCCCGTCCGTGGGAGCACGCCTCGCGCGGCTCACGTTCGCGCCGGACCTGCTGCTCACCGACGGCGAGGCGCTGATCGTCCGTCCGGACGGCACGCCCGAGGGCTGGCTGCCCTACCGGCAGCACCTGGCGCTGGTCACGAGCGGGCGGCGGCACGTGATGATGGGCGCGAGCCAGATCGACCGGTACGGCAACCAGAACATCTCCTGCATCGGCGACTGGGCGCGGCCGACGCGGCAGCTGCTCGGGGTGCGCGGAGCGCCGGTCAACACCCTGAACAACCCGACGAGTTACTGGATACCGCGGCACTCCCGGCGGGTGTTCGTCGAGAAGGTCGACATGGTGTGCGGGGTGGGCTACGACCATGCGGCCGGCGCCCGCTTCCACCGCATCCCGCGGGTCGTGTCCGACCTGGGCGTCTTCGACTTCGCCACGCCCGACCGGTCGATGCGGCTTGCCTCGTTGCATCCGGGCGTCACCCTGGAGGAGGTCAGGGAGGCGACCGGCTTCGAGCTGACCGTCCCGGACGACGTGCCGCCGACCCGTGCGCCCACCGCCGAGGAGCTGCGGCTGATCCGCGAGGTCCTCGACCCCGCCGGGGCCCGGTCCCGGGAGGTCGCACTCTGATGGACACGGCCCTGACCAGACTCGTGGGGGTCCGTCATCCGATCGTGCAGACCGGGATGGGCTGGGTGGCGGGCCCGCGCCTGGTGTCGGCGACGGCGAACGCGGGGGCGCTGGGCATCCTGGCCTCGGCGACGATGACCCTCGACCAGCTGCGGTCGGCGGTGCGCGAGGTGAGGTCCCGGACGGGCGCGCCGTTCGGGGTCAATCTGCGAGCCGACGCGGCGGACGCCGGCGACCGGGTGCGGATCATCCTCGACGAGGGGGTGCGCGTCGCGTCCTTCGCCCTCGCGCCCTCCCCGGAGCTGATCGCCGAGCTCAAGGAGGCGGGGGTCGTCGTCATCCCCTCCATCGGGGCCCGCCGGCATGCCGAGAAGGTCGCCGCGTGGGGTGCGGACGCGGTGATCGTGCAGGGCGGCGAGGGCGGCGGCCACACCGGGGAGGTGGCGACGACGGTGCTGCTGCCGCAGGTGGTGGACGCCGTGGACATCCCGGTCGTCGCGGCGGGCGGCTTCTTCGACGGACGGGGGCTGGTGGCGGCGCTGGCGTACGGGGCGGCGGGCGTCGCGATGGGCACGCGGTTCCTGCTGACGTCCGACTCGACGGTGCCGGACGCGGTGAAGGCCCGCTATCTGGCGGCGACGGTCCGGGACGTCACGGTCACCCGGGCGGTGGACGGCCTGCCGCACCGCATGCTGCGCACGGAGCTGGTGGCCGACCTGGAGGCCGCCGGCCGCACCAGAACCCTGCTACGGGCCCTGCGTCACGCGGCCGGCTTCCGCAGGCTGTCCGGCCTCGGCTGGCCGCAGCTGGTCCGTGAGGGCCTGGCGCTGCGCCACGGCAAGGAGCTGTCCTGGAGCCAGGTCCTGCTCGCCGCCAACACCCCGATGCTGCTGAGATCGGCGATGGTGGACGGCCGCACGGACCTCGGAGTCATGGCCTCCGGGCAGGTCGCCGGGGTGCTCGACGACCTGCCGTCGTGCGCGGAACTGGTGGAGCGGATCATGAAGGAGGCGGAACAGGTCAAAGACCGGCTCACAGCCACACGATGACCGTCACACCCGGTGTCACAGCCGCTCGATGATCGTCACGTTCGCCTGGCCGCCGCCCTCGCACATGGTCTGGAGGCCGTAGCGGCCTCCTGTCCGCTCCAGTTCGTGCAGCAGGGTCGTCATCAGCTTCACGCCCGTCGCGCCCAGCGGGTGTCCCAGGGCGATCGCGCCGCCGTTGACGTTGACCTTCTCCGGGTCGGCCCCCGTCTCCCTCAGCCACGCCAGGACGACGGGCGCGAAGGCCTCGTTGATCTCGACGAGGTCGATGTCGTCCATGGACAGCCCGGTCTTCTTCAGGGCGTGCGCGGTGGCCGGGATCGGGGCCGTCAGCATGCGGATGGGGTCCTCGCCGCGTACGGAGAGGTGGTGCACGCGCGCGCGTGGCGTCAGTCCGTGCTCGCGCACCGCCCGCTCGGAGGCGAGCAGCATCGCGGCCGCCCCGTCGGAGACCTGCGAGGAGCAGGCGGCGGTGACGGTCCCGCCGTCGATGACGGGTTTCAGCGCGGCCATCTTCTCCAGGGTGGTGTCCCGGCGCGGCCCCTCGTCGGCGGTCACCGGCCCGTGGGCGACGGTCTCGCGCGCGAACCGGCCCTCGTCGATCGCTCGCACCGCCCGCCGGTGCGAGCGCAGGGCGAACTCCTCCTGGTCCTGCCGGGTGACGCCCCACTTGGCGGCGATCATCTCGGCCCCCGCGAACTGGTTGACGGGCCGGTTCCCGTACCGCGCGCGCCAGCCCTCGCTGCCGGCGAAGGGCCCCTGGGTGAAGCCGAGCGGCTCGGCGGCCTGGCGGGTGGCGTAGGCGATGGGGATCTGCGACATGTTCTGCACGCCGCCCGCGACCACCAGGTCCTGGGTCCCGGACAGCACGCCCTGGGCGGCGAAGTGCACGGCCTGCTGCGAGGAGCCGCACTGCCGGTCCACGGTCACGCCGGGCACCTCCTCGGGCAGCCCGGCGGCCAGCCAGCAGGTGCGGGCGATGTCGCCGGCCTGTGGCCCGACCGCATCCAGGCAGCCGAAGACGACGTCCTCGACGGCCGCCGGGTCGATCCCCGAGCGCGCGACCAGCGCCTTGAGGACATGCGCCCCGAGATCGGCCGGGTGCACCCCGGACAGACCTCCCCCGCGCCGCCCCACGGGCGTGCGGACCGCTTCGACGATGTAGGCCTCGGCCATGGCGACTCCCCAACGAGTACCGGTGAACAGTGGGTTATGTGCGTACGGCGATCCCGTCCAGCACCATCGACAGGTACTGCCGGGCGATCTCCTCCGGGCTGTGCTGTCCGCCGGGCCGGTACCAGGAGGCGGCGACCCACACCGTGTCGCGGACGAACCGGTAGGTGAGGCGGACGTCGAGGTCGGCCCGGAAGACCTGCTCCTCGACCCCGCGCTCCAGCGTGGACAGCCACGCCTTCTCGAACCTTCGCTGCGAGTCGGCGAGGAACGCGAACCGTTCCTGCGCGACCAGCTGCTTGCTCTCCTTCTGGTAGATCGCGACGGCGGCGCGGTGCCGGTCGATCTCCCGGAAGGACTCGGTGACCAGCGCTTCCAGCGTCTCGCGGGGGCCGCTCCCGGCGTCCAGGACGGTGTCGTAGCCGTCCCAGAGTTCGTCGAGGAAGGTGCGCAGGATCTCCTCCAGCATCGATTCCTTGGAGTCGAAGTGGTAGTAGAGGCTGCCCGCGAGCATGCCCGCGTGGTCGGCGATCTTGCGCACGGTGGTGGCGTTGTAGCCCTGCTCGGCGAATACCTCGGCGGCGGTGTTCAACAGCTCGCCGCGTCGGGCCGGCGCGGCGGTCACCTGGGGCTTCTTCTTGGTCGGCACGCGTCCATTGTCGTCTGTCGCCCTACGCGTGCTGGCTGCTGACGGAGACGACCTCGCCGGTCATGTACGAGGAGTAGCCCGACGCCAGGAACACGATCACGTTGGCCACCTCCCAGGGCTCGGCGTACCTGCCGAAGGCCTCGCGCTCGGTCAGCTCCGCCAGCAGTTCGGGGGTGGTGACCTTGACCAGGTGCGGGTGCATGGCGAGGCTCGGCGAGACGGCGTTGACCCGTACCCCGTACTCGGCCGCCTCCACGGCCGCGCACCGGGTCAGCGCCATCACGCCCGCCTTCGCGGCGGCGTAGTGCGCCTGTCCGGTCTGGGCGCGCCAGCCGACGACGGAGGCGTTGTTGACGATGACGCCTCCCCCGCCGGTCTCCCGCATCAGCCGCAGGGCGGCTCTGGTGCAGCGGAAGGTTCCGTTCAGGGTGACGTCCAGGACGCGCGACCACTGCTCGTCGCTCATGTCCACGAGCGGTGAAGTCCCGCCGAGGCCCGCGTTGTTGACGACGATGTCCAGCCGCCCGTGCGAGGCGACGGCCGTGTCGAACAGCGCCCGCACCTGGTTCTCGTCGGTGACGTCACAGGGCAGCGCCGCGACGGCCGCCGCGCCGAACTCCTCGGCGAGTTCGGCCTCGTGGGCCTTGAGCCGCCGGGTGTGGGCGTCGCTGATCAGCACGCGCGCGCCCTCCTCGAGGAAGCGGCGCGCGGTCGCTCCGCCGATGCCCGCGCCGGCCGCCGCGGTGACGACGGCGGTGCGGCCCTTCAGCAGCCCGTGTCCGGGCACGTAGGCCGGACTCTGCGGACTGCCCGGACTCTCGACGCCTGTCATGGCTCCACGCTAACCTACCAAACACTTGTTAGGGAAGAAGCGGCAGCAGACGAGCAGCGGCAACAGACCGGGAGGGACGGATCGTATGGATCTCGCCGTCACGCAGGAGGACGACGCCTTCCGCGCCGAGGCCCGCGCCTGGCTCGCCGCCCAGGTGCCGCGCACTCCCCTGCCGTCCCTGGAGACGGCGGAGGGCTTCGCCGCGCACCGCGCATGGGAGGCCGAACTGGCCGCGGACCGCTGGTCGGCGGTGAACTGGCCGGCGGAGTACGGCGGCCGGGACTCGGGGCTGGTCCGGTGGCTGCTCTTCGAGGAGGAGTACTGGGCGGCGGGCGCGCCCGGACGCGTGAACCAGAACGGGATCAGTCTCCTCGCGCCCACCCTCCTCGACCACGGCACGCGGGAGCAGTGCGCGCGCGTGCTGCCGCCGATGGCGACCGGCGAGGTGGTCTGGGCGCAGGCCTGGTCGGAGCCGGAGGCGGGATCCGACCTGGCCGCACTCAGATCGCGAGCCGTACGCGCGGACGGCGGCTGGCTGCTGACCGGCCAGAAGACCTGGTCCTCCCGCGCGGCCTTCGCCGACCGCGCCTTCGGCCTGTTCCGCAGCGATCCGCAGGCCCCGAGGCCCCATCAGGGGCTGACCTACGTCATGTTCGACCTGCGCGCCCCGGGCGTCACGGTCCGCCCGATCGGCCGGCTGGACGGGAAGCCGGCGTTCGCCGAGCTGTTCCTGGACGGGGTGTTCGTGCCGGACGAGGACGTGATCGGGGAGCCCGGCGCGGGCTGGCGGATCGCGATGTCCACGGCGGCCGACGAACGCGGCCTCACCCTGCGCTCCCCCGGCCGCTTCCTCGCCGCCGCCGACCGGCTGCACGCCCTCTGGCAGGCGCAGGGCAGTCCCGCCGCGGCGGCGGACCGGGTCGCCGACGCGCTCATCGGCGCGCGCGCCTACCAGCTGTTCACGCACGCGGCGGCGTCCCGCTTCCTGGCGGGGATACGGCTCGGCCCGGAGTCGAGCCTGAACAAGGTCTTCTGGTCGGAGTTCGACATCGCGCTGCACGAGACGGCACTCGATCTCCTCGGCGAGGAGGGGGAGCCGGGCGACACCGGCTGGGCGCAGGGTTACGTGTTCGCCCTCGCCGGGCCGATCTACGCGGGGACGAACGAGATCCAGCGCGACATCGTCGCCGAGCGCCTGCTCGGCCTGCCGAAGGGACGCCGCTGATGCGTTTTCTCCTCGACACCGAGCAACGGGCGTTCGCGGACTCCCTGAACGCCCTGCTGACGGCCGCCGACACGCCGGGGGTGGTCCGGGAGTGGAGCCGGGGCGGGCATGCGCGCGGGCGTGCTCTGTGGTCCCGGGTCGCCGAGGCCGGGGTGTTCGCGCTGGCGGTGCCGGAGGCGTACGAGGGTCTCGGGCCGCGGCCGGTGGAACTCGCCGTGGCCTTCGTCGAGCTGGGGCGGCACGCGGTGCCGGGGCCGCTGGCGGAGACGGTGACGGCGGCGGCCCTGATCCGGGAGCCGGGCCCGGCGAAACGGCTGCTGCCCGCGCTGGCCTCGGGCGAGTCGATGGCGACGGTGGCGTACGCGGGGTCGTACGCGCCGGACGGCGACGCGGCGGACGTACGGCTGTCGCTGGCCCCCGACGGTCTGCGCCTGGCCCCCGGCCACGACGCCGTACGGCCTTCCCTGGACCCGGCGCGGCGGCTCACCCGCCTCACGCCGGGCGGGGAGCTCCTCGCCGTCGACCCGCCCGTGTCGCAGGCTCTGCTCTGGGCTCGGCTGGCGACCGCCGCGCAGGCCCTCGGCGTCGGACTGGCGCTGCTCGACCGGACGGTGGCGTATGTCGGGCAGCGCACCCAGTTCGGGGTGCCCGTCGGCTCGTTCCAGGCCGTGAAGCACCGGCTGGCCGATGCGAAGATCGCGTTGGAGTTCGCCCGGCCGCTGGTCCTGGGGGCCGCCGTGACGATGACCCCGGCGGATGTGGCGGCGGCGAAGGCGAGCGCCTGCGAGGCGGCGTACCGGGCCGCCCGGGCCGCGCTCCAGCTGCACGGCGCGATCGGCTACACGGCGGAGTACGACCTGTCGCTGTGGCTGACCAAGGCCCGCGCCCTGCGCACGGCGTGGGGCACACCGGCCCAGTGCAGAGCCGACGTGCTCGCCGCTCGCCCATGACGGCCAGCCGGCAAGCCCGTCAGCCCGTCAGGCGGTCAGCGGTGCGGTCAGGCGGTCACCTTGGCGATGAAGGCGGCGAGGTTGGCCACGGTCCGCGCGATCTTCTCCTCCAGCGTGATCGTCTCGTGCAGCCGCGCGCCGATGCCCGCGTCCCGCCTGCCCCGCACGTACAGCGAGCAGGCGAGGTCGCTGCAGATGTAGGCCCCCACCGAGTTGCCCTGCTGGCCGGCCCGCCCGGCCTTCGGCGCGACCAGCAGCGAGACGCCGCCGGAGTGGGTGGTCAGGCACATCGTGCACATGCTGCGCCGGGACTGCCCGACCGCGCCCGGCGAGGCCCGTAGGGCGAGCGCTTTCAGGTCGCCGTCCAGTTCGGCGACGAGGTAGGCGCGGTCGGGGGCCTGGGGGTCGCGCCAGCCGAGGTAGTCCAGGTCCTCCCAGGGGCTCTCGGCCAGGTCGCGCGGCACGGAGAGGCGCTTGGCCTCGCCCTTCGTGCAGTTCACGAACGCGGCGCGGATCTCTTGCTCGGTCAGCGGCTTCATATGGTCGAGGCTAATTTGCCTAAAGCTTTTAGGCAAACGCATAATAGCTTCAGGCTGATGAAGGCTGCCGAAGGGTGAGGAAGGGACGACGACCATGGGGCGCGTAGGGCTGAGCACGGAACGCCTGGTCCGGGCGGGAGCGGAGCTGGCCGACGAGGTCGGCTTCGACGAGGTGACCGTCTCGGCGCTCGCCCGGCGGTTCGACGTCAAGGTCGCCAGCCTGTACTCGCACGTGAAGAACTCCGACGACCTCAGGACCCGGATCGCCCTGCTCGCCCTGGAGGAGCTCGCCGACCGGGCCTCCGACGCACTGGCGGGGCGGGCCGGCAAGGACGCCCTGACCGCGCTGGCGAACGTCTACCGCGACTACGCCCACGAGCACCCCGGCCGCTACGCCGCCGCGCAGCTCAGACTCGACCCGGAGACGGCCGCCGCGAGCGCGGGCGGGCGGCACGCGCAGATGACCCGGGCGATCCTGCGCGGCTACGACCTCACGGAACCGGACCGCACGCACGCGGTCCGCCTGCTCGGGAGCGTCTTCCACGGGTACGTCGGCCTGGAGCTGGGCGGCGGCTTCAGCCACAGCGCCCCCGACACGGACGAGACCTGGACCCGGGTCCTGGACGCCCTGGACGCCCTGCTGCGCAACTGGCCCGCGGCATGAGCCGCGTGAGCGGTGTGAGCGGTGTGAGCGGTGCGGGCCGCGCGGCCGAGCCCGAGTGGATCACGACGCCCGTCACCGCCGATCTGCTGCGCGGCGCGCTCGACGTGGAGCGCACCGAGCACGGCGTGCTGCCGCACCGGCTGCCCGCACGCGCGCGTGCCCAGTGCGCGGACCCGCAGCTCGCGATGGCCGAGTCCCAGCCGTCGGGGGTGCGGCTGGTCTTCCGTAGCGCCGCCACCGCCGTCGAGCTGACGGCCCTGCCCACCCGGCGGATCTACGCGGGCGCGCCGCCCAGGCCGGACGGCGTGTACGAGCTGCTCGTCGACGGACGCCCGGCCGGGCAGGCGAGCGTGACGGGCGGCGGCCGCACGGTGACCGTCGACATGACCGCCGGCACGAGCGAGTTCCGGGCCGGAGAGCCCGGCACGGTCCGCTTCGCCGAACTGCCCGAGGGCGTCAAGGACATCGAGATCTGGCTGCCGCACAACGAGACCACCGAACTCCTCGCCCTGCGCACCGACGCCCCCGTCGAACCCGCCCCGCCCAGCGACCGCCCGGTCTGGCTGCATCACGGCAGCTCGATCAGCCACGGCTCGGACGCCGTGCTCCCCACGGCCATCTGGCCCGCGCTCGCCGCGTCCCTCGGCGGCGTGGAGCTGATCAACCTGGGCCTGGGCGGCAGCGCCCTGCTCGACCCGTTCACCGCGCGCACGCTGCGGGACACCCCGGCCGATCTGATCAGCGTCAAGCTCGGCATCAACCTCGTCAACACCGATCTGATGCGGCTGCGCGCGTTCGGGCCGGCCGTCCACGGCTTCCTCGACACCGTCCGCGAGGGCCATCCGACCGCGCCCCTGCTGGTCGTCTCGCCGATCCTGTGCCCGATGCACGAGGAGACGCCCGGCCCGACCGCCCTCGACTTCAGCGCCGTCGCCGAAGGCCGGCTGTGGTTCCAGCCCATGGGCGACCGGGCCGAGGTCGCGCACGGGAAGCTGACCCTGCGCGTCATCCGCGCCGAACTGGCCCGGATCGTGGACCGGCGCGCGGCCGACGACCCGAACCTGCACTACGTCGACGGCCGCGAGCTCTACGGCGAGTCCGACGCCGCCGAGCTCCCGCTCCCCGACGGCCTCCACCCGGACGCGGCCGCCCACCGGCGGATCGGCGAGCGCTTCGCGGAGCGGGTCCTCAGTGCCCATGTCCTCCGGAGTGCCCCGAACCGCCGGTGAGTTCGCGGTACTCCTCCGGCGTCGGCTTGGGGATGTGCGTGTCCTGCCCGAACATGGCCCGCGCCAGCCGCGCCCGCACCCGCTGGGCGGCGGTGACCGGCCGTCGCACGCCGTTGTGGTCGACGAGCGGCCCGATGGCGTACGGCTGCTCCTGCTCGTGCTGGGTGAGGGTGAACAGCTGGGCCTGGTCCAGGGGCTCGTGGACCTCGACGTACTCGCCGTGCGGAAGGCGCTTGACGGTCCCCGTCTCGCGGCCGTGCAGGACCTTGTCCCGGTCCCGGAGCTGCAGTCCCAGACAGATCCGCTTGGTCACCATGAAGGCGAGGACGGGGGCGACGAACACGGAGATCCGTACGAACCAGGTGATCGCGTTGATGGACAGATGCAGATGCGTGGCCACGATGTCGTTGCCGCCGCCGACGAGCAGCACCCCGTACAGGACGAGCCAGGCCACGCCGAGGCCGGTGCGCACGGGCGCGTTGCGCGGCCGGTCGAGGATGTGGTGCTCCCGCTTGTCGCCGGTGATCCAGGCCTCGATGAACGGATACAGGCCGATGGCGAGCAGGATCAGCGGGAAGAGCGTGAACGGGATGAAGACGCCCAGTGCCAGGGTGTGGCCCCAGGCGTTGATCTCCCATCCCGGCATCACCCGGATCAGCCCCTCGGAGAAGCCGAGGTACCAGTCGGGTTGTGCGCCGGTGGTGACCAGGTCCGGCCGGTAGGGCCCGAACGCCCACACGGGGTTGATGCTGGCGACGCCGCCCATCACCGCCAGCACGCCGAAGACCAGGAAGAAGAACCCGCCCGCCTTCGCCATGTAGACCGGCATGAAGGGCATGCCGACCACGCTCTTCTGGTCGCGTCCGGGCCCGGGGTACTGGGTGTGCTTGTGGAAGAACACCAGGATGAGGTGGGCGACGACGAGCCCCAGCATGATCCCCGGCAGCAGCAGCACATGGATCGGGAAGAACCGCGCGATGATGTCGTGCCCCGGGAACTCCCCGCCGAAGAGGAAGAACGAGATGTACGTCCCGACGATCGGGATGGACAGGATCGCGCCGTCGGCGAACCGGACGCCGGTGCCGGAGAGCAGGTCGTCGGGGAGCGAGTAGCCGGTCAGACCGGTGAGGATGCCGAGGAACAGCAGGGTCCAGCCGAACAGCCAGTTGACCTCGCGCGGCTTGCGGAACGCGCCCGTGAAGAACACCCGCATCATGTGCACGAGCATGGCGGTGACGAAGACCAGTGCCGCCCAGTGGTGGATCTGCCGGATCAGCAGCCCGCCGCGCACGTCGAAGCTGATGTGCAGCGTCGACTCGTACGCCCGCGTCATCGTGATGCCCTGGAGCGGGACGTACGAGCCGTTGTAGACGACCTCGGCGCTGCTCGCCTCGAAGAACAGGGTGAGGTAGACGCCGGTGAGGATCAGGATCAGGAAGCTGTAGAGGCAGATCTCGCCCAGCATGAAGGACCAGTGGTCCGGGAACACCTTGCGCAGGTTGGCCTTGGCCACCGTGTACAGCCCCAGCCGGCTGTCCGCCCAGTCGGCGACCTTCTCACCCTTGCCGGGCTCGCCTCGCCGTCTCGAACTCCCGCTGTCCGCAGCGTAGTTCACCGCTTCCGCGCCGTCGCTCATACCTCGTCGTCCTCCCCGTCGGATCATCCTCAGGGTGGCACGGCGGGGCGGCTGAGCCAACGGTGTGGACGGCGGAGATCGCTGTTATGGCCTAAGGCCGACCACCGCTGTCCGTCCGTGCGCGTGCAGCAGCGCGTTCTCCCCGCTCAGCAGGACTGCGTCATGGCGGCCGAGCCGCACTCCGCCACCGCTCCCGGCCGCCTCCACGTCGACGTCCGTGTCCGCTTCGAGGGCGACGATCAGGGCGTGCGCCGCCCGCAGGGCGAGCCGGCCGCGGACGACGGCGACGGTCGGGGCCGCCGCTCCCCTGCGCCACATCACGTTGAGGTTGACGACGGGCCCGTCGAGCAGCCGGCAGTCGGTGGGCACGTCGCCGGGGAAGTCCTGGGGCACGTACCGGGTGTCCACGAGCCGTCGTCGCCCGCCCAGGGTCAGGTCCATGCCCGCGCCCTCGACCAGGGTGAGGGTCCGTTCCACCTCGGGGAACGCGGAGAACGGCCCGTCCGCCGCGACCTCGGCGAGGCTGACGCGCCAGGCGAAGTCGGCCATGCCGGCCCCCGCCGGGGAGGCGGCGAGCTCGCGGGTCACCCCGCCGCCGTTCTTCCAGGCCACGGCCGCGCGGTCGGCGGCGGGCAGCAGGACGCTCATCGGGTGATCCCCTGCGCCCGGGCCGCCACCAGCCACTTCGGGAACTCCCCCACCAGCCGGTCGTACAGTTCCGCGTCCGGCATCTTCGCCGGTTCCGGTCCGGCGTGGAAGAAGCCGGCGTTGTCGACCGCCCGCTTCGTCGGCACGGGCAGTTCGTCGAGCTTGCGCAGGAAGTCGAACTGTTTGCTGCCCCGGTCGCCGAAGCCGACGAACTGCCAGAACAGCGGCAGTTTCGACGCCTTGCAGAGGTAGCGTTCCGCGGCGAGCTTGTTGATGGGGCCGCCGTCGGTCTGGAAGACGACGAGCGCGGGCTGTCGCGAACCGCTGTCGAGGTAGTGGTCGATGACGGCGTCCATGGCGAGGTGGTAGCTGGTCTTGCCCATGTGTCCGAGCCCGGCCACGATGCGGTCCACCCGGCCCTGGTGGTCGGCGAGGGCGATGTCGGTGACGGCGTCGACGTCGGTGGAGAAGAAGACGACCGGCACCCGGCCGTCGTCGTCGAGATGCGCGGACAGCCCCAGCACCCGGTCGGCGAGCGCCTGGACACTGCCGTCCTGGTAGAACGGCTTCATCGACCCCGAGTAGTCGACGACGAGATAGACGGCGGCCCGCTGTCCGTCGAGACCGTGCCTGGTGAGGGAAACCCCGGCGCTCTTGTACAAGTCGACCAGCGCGGGTGCGGTCTCCTGGACCTTGGTGAGACTGATCGCGACCATGGCCGACAGCCTCCCACACCCACCGGCGCGCACCTTTTCGTTCGCGCACCCGTTCGCCGGTTCGCCCGTCCGTTCGTCCACCTGTTCGCCCATTTGTTCGCTCATCAGCTAATTAGGATGGAATGACAAGGAACGCGACATTCCGGCCTTAGGGTGTGCGGCATGAAACGTGCCGCCGTCCTGGTCTGCGCCGTCGTCGCCTCGACGGCGTGTCTGTTCACTCCCGCCCAGCCCGCCCAGCCGACCACCGGCGTCCCGGCGGCGAGCGAGGTCCGCGCAACCCCGCCGGGCCTCGCCGCCCCGGCGCAGAAGGACCTGGCCCAGCAGATCGTGGCCAGCGCCGAGAACGGGACCCTGAACTGGCGCAGCGCGTACGCCTACATCGAGGACATCGGCGACGGCCAGGGGTACACGGCGGGCCTGATCGGCTTCTGCACCGGCACCCACGATCTGCTCACCCTGGTCGAGCGCTACACCCGCGACCACCCGGGCAACGCCCTCGCCCGCTATCTGCCCGCCCTGCGCCGGGTCGACGGCACCGCCTCGCACGCGGGTCTGGACCCGGGTTTCCCGGCCGCCTGGCGGACGGAGTCGGCCGTGCCCGCGTTCCGGGCCGCCCAGGACAAGGAGCGCGACCGCGTCTACTTCAACCCGGCGGTCACCAAGGGCAGGTCCGACGGCCTGGGCCCGCTGGGCCAGTTCGTCTACTACGACGCCCTCGTCTTCCACGGCCCCGGCGGCGGGCAGACCAGCTTCGACGGCATCCGCGCGCGGGCGATGCAGGAGGCCCGCACCCCCGCCCAGGGCGGCGACGAGGCCGCCTACCTCGGCGCCTTCCTCGACGCCCGCCGCCGCGCCATGCTGACCCGGCACCCCGGCATCGACACCTCCCGCATCGACACGACCCAGCGCCGCTTCCTGAAGGAGGGCAACCTGGAGCTGCAGCCGCCGCTGCAGTGGCAGATGTACGGGGAGACGTATCGGGTGCCGTAGCCGGTGAGCGCATGTGCGCGGACATGCGACGGCGCCTGCCCGGTCGTCCGGTCGGGGACTGTTGGGCAGGCGTCGTCCATGTTCCGCACGCCTTTGTGCGGGACGTATGGGGGCCCTTGCGGAGGGGGCCGTCAGACCATGAGGGAGCGGTCCGTGGGGCGGATCGGGGCCGGCAGCTCGCTGGCGCCGGTGAGGAACCGGTCGACGCCACGGGCGGCCGAGCGGCCCTCGGCGATCGCCCACACGATGAGCGACTGACCGCGGCCCGCGTCACCGGCGACGTACACGCCCGGGACGTTGGTCCGGAAGTCGGCGTCGCGGGCGATGTTGCCGCGCTCGTCGAGCTCCAGGCCGAACTGCTCCACCACGCCGTTCTCCCGGTCGGTGCCGGTGAAGCCCATCGCGAGGGTGACCAGCTGGGCGGGGATCTTGCGCTCCGTGCCCGGCTTCGAGGTCAGCTTGCCGTCGACGAACTCCACCTCGCTGAGGTGCAGCCACTGGACGTTGCCGTCCTCGTCGCCCTCGAAGTGGGTCGTCGAGACGGAGTAGACCCGCTCACCGCCCTCCTCGTGGGCCGAGGTGACCTTGTAGAGCATCGGGAAGGTCGGCCACGGCTGGTGCGGCGCGCGGTCCTCGCCCGGCTGGGGCATGATCTCCAGCTGCGTCACCGAGGCCGCGCCCTGGCGGTGGGCGGTGCCCACGCAGTCCGCGCCGGTGTCGCCGCCGCCGATGACCACGACGTGCTTGCCCTCGGCCGAGATCGGGGGCGCCACGAAGTCGCCCTCCTGGACCTTGTTGGCCAGCGGCAGGTACTCCATGGCCTGGTGGACGCCCTTGAGCTCACGGCCGGGGACCGGCAGATCGCGGGCGGTGGTGGCGCCGGCCGCGATGACGATCGCGTCGTAGCGCTTCTTCAGGTCGGTCGCCTTGAGGTCGCGGCCGATCTCGATGCCGGTGCGGAAGCGGGTGCCCTCCGCGCGCATCTGCTCGATACGGCGGTTGATGTGCCGCTTCTCCATCTTGAACTCGGGGATGCCGTACCGGAGGAGGCCTCCGATGCGGTCCGCGCGCTCGTAGACGGCGACGGTGTGACCGGCCCGGGTCAGCTGCTGGGCGGCGGCCAGGCCCGCCGGGCCCGAGCCGATGACCGCGACGGTCTTGCCGGACAGCCGCTCGGGCGCCTGCGGGGCGACGTCACCGGTCTCCCACGCCTTGTCGATGATCGAGACCTCGACGTTCTTGATGGTGACGGCCGGCTGGTTGATGCCGAGCACACACGCCGACTCGCAGGGCGCCGGGCACAGACGGCCGGTGAACTCCGGGAAGTTGTTCGTGGCGTGCAGCCGCTCGGACGCGTTCTGCCAGTCCTCGCGGTACGCGTAGTCGTTCCACTCGGGGATCAGGTTCCCCAGCGGACAGCCGTTGTGGCAGAACGGGATGCCGCAGTCCATGCACCGGCCGGCCTGCTTGCTGATGATCGGCAGCAGCGAGCCGGGGACGTAGACCTCGTTCCAGTCCTTCAGACGCACGTCGACGGGACGGGACTTGGCGACCTCACGGCCGTGGTTCAGGAAGCCCTTCGGGTCAGCCATTGGTCGCCGCCTCCATCATCTTCTCGGTGATCTCGGACTCGGAGAGTCCCGCTCGCTCGGCGGCGTCCTTGGCGGCGAGCACTGCCTTGTACGTGCTGGGGATGATCTTGCTGAAGCGCTCCACGGCCGTGTCCCAGTCCGCGAGCAGCTTCCCGGCGACCGTCGAGGCGGTCTCCTCGGCGTGCCGGCGCACCACGTCGTGCAGCCACTGCCGGTCGCTGTCGTCCAGCGCCTCGACCGCGCCGAGGTTGCCGACGTTGACGTTGTCGCGGTTCAGGTCGATCACATAGGCGACGCCGCCCGACATGCCGGCCGCGAAGTTGCGGCCCGTCTCGCCGAGGACCACCGCGTGACCGCCGGTCATGTACTCGCAGCCGTGGTCGCCCACGCCCTCGGAGACGACCGTCGCGCCGGAGTTGCGGACGCAGAACCGCTCGCCGGTGCGACCGCGCAAGAACAGCTCGCCGCCGGTCGCGCCGTAGGCGATGGTGTTGCCCGCGATCGTGGAGAACTCGGCGAGGTGGTCGGCGCCCCGGTCCGGGCGGACGACGATCCGGCCGCCGGAGAGGCCCTTGCCGACGTAGTCGTTGGCGTCGCCCTCCAGTCGCAGCGTGACGCCGCGCGGGAGGAAGGCGCCGAAGGACTGGCCGGCGGAGCCGGTGAAGGTGATGTCGATGGTGTCCTCGGGCAGGCCCGCACCGCCGAACTTCTTCGTCACCTCGTGGCCGAGCATGGTGCCGACCGTGCGGTTGATGTTGCGGACCTTGACCTGGGCGCGCACCGGCTGGGCGTCGGTCGCGGAGTCGGCGGCGAGGGCGTCGGCGGCGAGCTTGATGAGCTCGTTGTCGAGCGCCTTCTCCAGTCCGTGGTCCTGGGCGATGACCTGGTGCAGGGCGGCGCCCTCGGGCAGCGCGGGCACGTGGAAGAGCGGGGCCAGGTTGAGGCCCTGCGCCTTCCAGTGGTCGACGGCGCGCTCGACGTCGAGGACCTCGGCGTGGCCGACGGCCTCCTCGATCGAGCGGAAGCCCAGCTCGGCCAGCAGCTCGCGGACCTCCTCGGCGATGAACTTGAAGAAGTTCACGACGTACTCGGCCTTGCCGGCGAACCGGTCGCGCAGCACCGGGTTCTGGGTGGCGATGCCGACGGGGCAGGTGTCCAGGTGGCAGACGCGCATCATGACGCAGCCGGAGACGACGAGCGGCGCGGTCGCGAAACCGAACTCCTCGGCGCCGAGCAGCGCGGCGATGATCACGTCACGGCCGGTCTTGAGCTGGCCGTCGGTCTGCACGACGATGCGGTCGCGCAGGCCGTTGAGCAGCAGGGTCTGCTGGGTCTCGGCGAGGCCGAGCTCCCAGGGGCCGCCCGCGTGCTTCAGGGAGGTGAGCGGCGAGGCGCCGGTGCCGCCGTCGTGGCCGGAGATCAGCACGACGTCCGCGTGCGCCTTCGACACACCCGCGGCGACCGTGCCGACGCCGACCTCGGAGACCAGCTTCACGTGGATCCGCGCCTGCGGGTTCGCGTTCTTCAGGTCGTGGATCAGCTGGGCGAGGTCCTCGATGGAGTAGATGTCGTGGTGCGGCGGCGGGGAGATCAGACCGACGCCCGGGGTGGAGTGCCGGGTCTTGGCGACCCACGGGTACACCTTGTGGCCGGGCAGCTGGCCGCCCTCGCCGGGCTTGGCGCCCTGGGCCATCTTGATCTGGATGTCGTCCGCGTTGACGAGGTACTCGCTCGTGACGCCGAAGCGGCCGGAGGCGACCTGCTTGATGCTGGAGCGGCGCGCCGGGTCGTACAGCCGGTCCGCGTCCTCGCCGCCCTCACCGGTGTTGGACTTGCCGCCCAGCTGGTTCATCGCGATGGCGAGCGTCTCGTGCGCTTCCTTCGAGATGGAGCCGTAGGACATGGCGCCGGTGGAGAAGCGCTTGACGATCTCGGAGACCGGCTCGACCTCGTCGATGGAGATCGCTTCGCGGCCGCTGTCGAAGCCGAAGAGGCCGCGCAGCGTCATCAGCCGCTCGGACTGCTCGTTCACGCGGTCCGTGTACTTCTTGAAGATGTCGTAGCTGGCCGTGCGCGTCGAGTGCTGGAGGCGGAAGACCGTCTCCGGGTCGAACAGGTGCGGCTCGCCCTCGCGGCGCCACTGGTACTCGCCGCCTATCTCCAGGGCGCGGTGGGCCGGCGCGATGCCGCTGGCCGGGTAGGCCTTGGCGTGGCGGGCGGCGACCTCCTTGGCGATGACGTCGATGCCGACGCCGCCGATCTTGGTGGCCGTGCCGCTGAAGTAGGTGGCGACGAACTGGTCGTCGAGACCGACGGCCTCGAAGACCTGGGCGCCGCGGTAGGAGGCGACGGTGGAGATGCCCATCTTGGACATGACCTTCAGGACGCCCTTGCCGAGCGCGTAGATCAGGTTGCGGATCGCCTGCTCGGGCTCCATGCCGTTGAGGAAGGTGCCCGCGCGCAGCAGGTCCTCGACCGACTCCATGGCCAGGTACGGGTTGACGGCGGCGGCGCCGAAGCCGATCAGCAGGGCCACGTGGTGGACCTCGCGGACGTCGCCGGCCTCGACCAGGAGGCCCACCTCGGTGCGCTGCTTGGTGCGGATGAGGTGGTGGTGGACGGCCGCGGTGAGCAGCAGCGAGGGGATGGGCGCGTGCTCGGCGTCCGAGTGGCGGTCCGACAGGACGATGAGCCGGGCGCCGTTGTCGATGGCGGCGTCGGCCTCGGTGCAGATCTCCTCGATGCGGGCGGCGAGGGAGTCGCCGCCGCCGGAGACCCGGTACAGGCCGGAGAGCGTCGCGGCCTTGAAGCCGGGCATGTCGCCGTCGGCGTTGATGTGGATGAGCTTGGCCAGCTCGTCGTTGTCGATCACCGGGAACGGCAGGGTGACGGTCCGGCAGGACGCGGCGCTCGGTTCGAGCAGGTTGCCCTGCGGGCCGAGGGAGGAGCGCAGCGAGGTGACGAGCTCCTCGCGGATGGCGTCCAGCGGCGGGTTGGTGACCTGCGCGAACAGCTGGGTGAAGTAGTCGAAGAGCAGCCGGGGGCGCGCGGAGAGCGCGGCGATCGGCGAGTCGGTGCCCATGGAGCCGAGGGGCTCGCCGGCGGTCTTGGCCATCGGCGCGAGGATGATGCGCAGCTCTTCCTCGGTGTAGCCGAAGGTCTGCTGGCGGCGGGTGACCGAGGCGTGGGTGTGCACGATGTGCTCGCGCTCGGGCAGGTCGCCGAGCTCGATCTCGCCGGCCTCCAGCCACTCCGCGTAGGGCTTCTCGGCGGCGAGGCCGGCCTTGATCTCGTCGTCCTCGATGATGCGGTGCTCGGCGGTGTCGACGAGGAACATCTTGCCGGGCTGGAGGCGGCCCTTGCGGACGACCTTGGCGGGGTCGATGTCGAGGACGCCGACCTCGGAGCCGAGGACGACGAGGCCCTCGTCGGTGACCCAGTAGCGGCCGGGGCGCAGACCGTTGCGGTCGAGGACCGCGCCGACCTGGGTGCCGTCGGTGAAGGTGACGCAGGCCGGGCCGTCCCAGGGCTCCATCATCGTGGAGTGGAACTCGTAGAACGCGCGCCGGGCGGGGTCCATGGAGTCGTGGTTCTCCCACGCCTCCGGGATCATCATCAGCACGGAGTGCGGCAGCGAGCGGCCGCCGAGGTGGAGGAGTTCGAGCACCTCGTCGAAGGACGCCGAGTCGGAGGCGTCCGGCGTACAGACGGGGAAGATCCGCTCGATGGACTTCTCGTCCTGACCGCTGTGCCCATGGTCGGCGGAGCCGAACAGGTCGGAGACCAGCTGCGACTCGCGGGCGCGCATCCAGTTGCGGTTGCCCTTGACGGTGTTGATCTCACCGTTGTGCGCGACGAAGCGGTACGGGTGCGCGAGCGGCCACGACGGGAAGGTGTTCGTGGAGAAGCGCGAGTGGACGAGCGACACGGCCGAGGCGAAGCGGCGGTCGGACAGGTCCGGGAAGAAGGGCTCCAGCTGGCCGGTGGTCAGCATGCCCTTGTAGACGATCGTGCGCGCGGAGAGCGACGGGAAGTACACGCCCGCCTCGCGCTCGGCGCGCTTGCGCAGCACGAACGCCTTGCGGTCGAGGTCGATGCCCTGGCTGGCACGGTCCGTGACGAACACCTGCCGGAAGGCGGGCATCGTCGAGCGGGCGGTCGCGCCGAGCAGCTCGGGGGCGACGGGGACCTCGCGCCAGCCGAGGACGGTGAGGCCCTCGTCGGCGGCGATCGTCTCGATCTGTGAGACGGCCGTCTGCAGGCCGTCCTCCGGGAGGAAGGCGACGCCGACGGCGTAGTGACCGGCCTCGGGGAGCTCGAATTCGGTCACCGCGCGGAAGAACGTGTCCGGGACCTGGGTCAGGATGCCCGCGCCGTCGCCGGAGTCGGGCTCGGAGCCGGTGGCGCCGCGGTGTTCGAGGTTGCGCAGAACGGTGAGCGCCTGCTCGACCAGCGTGTGGCTCGCCTCGCCGGTGAGGTTGGCCACGAAGCCGACGCCGCAGGCGTCGTGCTCGTTGCGGGGGTCGTACATACCCTGCGCAGCAGGGCGAGCATCCATGAAGGACCAGTTCTGGCCATTCGCGGAATGCTGGGACGGCTGGCGCGGCGTACGCATCGGCTCTCCCGTCGTCGTCTCAAGTGGCTGTGGATTCCTCCCAGGCCCTTGGGGCTCTGGGGGAGCTGCTTGCGAAGGGACGACGTTGGCCCTCTGCGAGTGCAAAATTTCACGCAGGTTACATGATGGAGCGGTTCTCGGGAACCGGATACTCCGTTCCAACATGCGGACGTCATGGGCGCACACAGGGGTGTCGCGCACATGGCTGAAAGTATGTGGGGACCGAACGGGACGAGATCGATCAGATCGGCGTCTTCCGGTCCGGCAGGCGGGGGGAGCGGCGTCACTCACCCCGCGAGTGCGCCGTAGGCGTCATTGCCCACAGCGCTTACGGCTCATGCCCATTGGTTAAGCCGTCGAAACCAGTCAGTAACGACTACTTATACGGCCCAACGCATAAGTAGCATCCGAGCTATCCTACGACCGTTCCGAACAAGCTGCCCAGGGCGTACGTCACACCGGCCGCGGCGCCCCCGAGGGCGAGCTGCCGCAGCCCGCTGAACCACCAGGTCCGCGCGGTCACCCGGGCCACCACGGCACCGCAGCCGAACAGCCCGAGCAGCGCGAGCAGCACGGCCGGCCACAGCGAGGCCGCCCCGAGCAGATACGGCAGCACGGGCAGCAGCGCGCCCAGCGCGAACGCCCCGAAGCTCGACACGGCGGCGAGCAGCGGCGAGGGCAGATCGGACGGATCGATGCCCAGCTCCTCGCGGGCATGGATCTCCAGCGCCCGCTCGGGATCGCGCGACAGCTGGCTCGCGACCTGTCGGGCCAGCGCGGGCTCGACCCCCCGCGCCTCGTACAGCCCGGCGAGCTCCGCCTCCTCGTCCTCCGGGTGCTTGCGCAGTTCCCGGCGCTCGACGTCCAGTTCGGCCTCGACGAGCTCCCGCTGCGAGGAGACGGAGGCGTACTCACCGGCGGCCATGGAGAACGCGCCGGCCGCCAGCCCGGCGAGCCCGGTGATGACGACGGTCTGCTGCCCGACCGAGCCGCCGACGACTCCGGTCATCAGGGCGAGGTTCGAGACCAGGCCGTCCATCGCGCCGAACACGGCGGGCCGCAGCCAGCCCCCGTTGACGTCCCGGTGCGTGTGGTTGTCGCGGTGCGCCTCGTGCAGCGGCGCCTCGCTGTCGATGACGGACATGATCGCCATGGGGTCCCCCAGAAAAGCTGAGCCTAAGCTAACTTTAGACAGATTCCAATTTCCGACAGCGCTCAAGTTACGCTCATGCATTCCCGTTCGCCAGGAAGGCGAGGATGCCCTAACCTGCGGCTTTACCTTCGATCGCTCATTCGATCGGAACCCTGCACAAATGTCGACCGGGTGACATGAAGGGGTTTCAGGCTGAGGTCAACCGCCGATGGTGGGACACATCCGCAAAGGGTCCCGCGCCCGTGCGGGACCCCCGAAGGAGAGGCCGCGCATGCCATCGATCCGTGAACGGGCCCGCGGCGCCCTGCTCGGCCTCGCCGTGGGCGACGCCCTGGGCGCCCCCGCGGAGAACATGAAGCCGTCACAGATCCGCGCCCGCTGGGGCCGCATCACGGGCTATGTCACCGACCGGCCGGCCGGCACCGACGACACCGAGTACGCGATCTTCTCCGGCCTGCTGCTCGCCCGCCACGGCTCCGCGCTCACCCCGGCCCATGTGGAGTCGGCCTGGCACCAGTGGATCGCCGACCTCGACGAGGGCCCCTTCCGCGGCGCCGGCTTCAGCGAACGCGGCACCCTGGAGAACCTCCGCCGCGGCCTCGCGGCGCCGATCTCGGCACAGCACCGGCACGCCTGGAGCGACGGCCTGGCCATGCGCGCGGCGCCGTTCGGCGTCTTCGCCGCGGGCCGCCCGGCGGAAGCCGCCCGGCTCGTCGCGATCGACGGCGCGGTGAGCCACGACGGTGAGGGCATCTACGGCGGCCAGGCGGTCGCGGCGGGAGTGGCGGCGGCGATGGCGGGCGCGCCGACGATCGCGGTGGTGGCCGCGGCCCTGGCGGTGGTCCCCGAGGACTCCTGGACGGCGCGTTCCCTGCGCCGCGCGGTGGCCGTGGCCCACCGGGGCGAACGGGCGGTCCGCTCCGCCGTCGTCATCGGCGGCTACCCCTGGACCGACCTGGCCCCCGAGGCCGTCGCCCTCGCCTTCGGCGCGTACGCGGCGGCCGACGGCGACTTCCGCGAAGCCGTCCTGACGGCGGTGAACATGGGCCGCGACGCGGACACGACGGCCGCGGTGGCCGGCGCCCTGGCCGGCGCCACCCGGGGCGTCTGCGCGATCCCACCGGACTGGGCGGCCGCCATCGGCCCGGCCCGCGGGACCTGCCTCCCGTCGATGGCCGGCCACCACGTCCTGGACGTGGCGGAGCTGCTGGTACCCGAAGAGGGCGGAAAGTGGGGCGAGGGAATGATCGCCGAAGAACTCGTACCGGGCCTGATGGGCCACGCCGGGGCGGAGGCACGATCGTGAGGCCGCCGGGACCGTGGGACGAGGGAATGACAGCGGGAACGGCGACGGCGGACCCGATCGCAGCCGCGGCCGCCGACGACGACACCGCCCCACACGGGCCACCCGCACCGCAGGGGTCACCGACACCACAGGGGCCACCCGTACCGCAGGGGCCACCCGCCCCGCAGCCGCAGGCGAAAGCGCAGGCACGCCGAATCGAAGGCCTGCTCCTGGGCCTCGCCGCAGGCGACGCCGCCGGATGGCCCGCCGCCCGCCACCGGGCCGCCCGCATGCCCGAGTGGACCCGCCGCCTCACCCGCGAACTCGACACCTTCGCCGAGCACAACGCGACGACCACCCTCCCCGTCCCCATCGCCCTGAACCAACCCCCCGAACCCCTCCGCCTCGGCCCCTCCGACGACGCCGAATGGGCGGCGTTCGCCGCGGAGGCGGTCCTCAGGGCCGGAGACGACACCGCCCTCGGCGACCTCAGCAGGGCACGCCGTATGCGCGCCGCGATCGACCTCGCCTGGAACGCCCTGGCCAGCGAGGTCGCCGCGGCAGCGGACCGCGCCCCCGAGGTCGAGTCCGCCGTCCTCCCGCTGCGCGCCCGGATCTCCGTCCGGGCCGGCCTCGGCAACCTCGCCGCCGGACTGCGGCCCCCCGCCACCGGCCACGACAACCCCCACTACTTCGACGACGCGGCCTGCGTACGCGCCTGCGTCCTCGCGGTGGCCCACCCCGGCGACCCCCGACTCGCCGCCGAACTCGCCGAGTTCGACGCCCGCTACACCCAGGACGGCGACGGAGTGCACGGCGCCCGCGCGATGGCGGCGGCCCTCGCGCTGGCCCTCGTCGGCGCGGACCCCGAAGCCTGTGTGACGGCGGCGCTCGCCGAACTCCCGGAGCACACCGAGATCGGCCGCAACGCCCGGCACGCGCTCAAACTGGCCCACGACGCCGACAGCGCCTTCACCCTCATCCCCCTCCTGGAACACCAGATCGTCGACCACGTCTACAGCTACGGCATCGCGGCGGCGGAGACGGTCCCGGTGGCCCTCGCCCTGGTGACGGCGTCCGACGGCCGTATCTCCGAAGCGGTGCCGGCGGCGGCCTGTCTGTCCCGGGTCGCGGACTCCGCCCCGGCCCTCGCGGGCGCGCTGACCGGCGCGTTGGGCGGCGGCGCCGCGATCCCCGCCTCGTGGCGGGACAGCTGCGGCACCCTCTCCGGCTGCGTGCTGCCCCGGCTCACCGACACGGATCTGGTGGAACTCGCCGAACTCCTGGAAGCCACACAACCGGCCCCACCAGGAGGATGATTCGGGGCATGAGCCCCAAACCGCAAGAAAGCGACGGCGCAACCCTCGCAGAGCGCATCACCGGCGCCCTGGTGGGCGCGGCCGTCGGCGACGCCCTCGGCGGCCCCGTCGAGGGCTACTCCCCGGAGCAGATCGTCGAACGGCACGGCGGCCGCGTCCACGGCGTCGTCGGCCCCTGGAACGGCGACGACTGGCGCACCGCCCGCCCCATCGCCCCGTACCACAAGGGCGACGGCCACGTCACCGACGACACCTTGATGACCCACGCGCTGATCAGGGTCTATGCCACGGTCCGCGACCACCTGGACGCCTACGCGATCGCCGACCACCTGGTCCCGGACCTGATGACGACACCCCGCTGGATCCCGGAGCTGGAGGCGGAGGCACTCCCCCTCCAGCGGATCTTCCTGGCGGAGAAATGGCTGGTGACAAGAGTTCACTACGGCCATGCCGACCCCCGTGAGGCCGGCGTCGGCAACATCGTCAACTGCGGTGCGGCGATGTACATGGCTCCCGTGGGCCTGGTCAACGCGGCCGATCCGGCGGGCGCGTACGCCGAGGCGCTGGACATCGCGGGCGCCCACCAGTCGTCGTACGGCCGCGAGGCGGCGGGCGTCTTCGCGGCGGGGGTGGCGGCCGCGTGCGCTCCCGGCGCGACCGCGCGGTCGGTCGTGACGGCCTGCCTGGCCCTGGCGAAGGACGGCACCCGCACCGCGATCGAGAAGGTCTGCGAAACGGCGGCCCGCCACACCGACTTCGAGTCCGCGCTCGTCCCGCTACGGGAGGCGGTGGCGCCGTACGACACGGTGGGCCCCGACTACCGTCGGCCCTCCCTGGCCGCCCGCCGCCCGTCCCGCGTGCACGCGATCGAGGAACTCCCCGTCGCCCTGGGCATGTTGCTGATCGCGGACGGCGACTACCGGCAGGCGGTCCTCGGTTCCGTGAACTACGGCCGCGACTGCGACTCGATCGCGACGATGGCGGGGGCGATGGCCGGCGCCCTCGGCTCGCCGGTCCCGGAGGACTGGTCGAAGCAGGTCGCCGAGGCCAGCCGGCTCGACCTCTGGCAGCCGGCGGCGACGCTCACCGAGGTCGCCCGCGAGGTCTTCGACCGCGACGCCGAGCGCCGCCGCGGCCACGAGCGGGCGTTCCTCGCCCTCGGAGGCCCGCGATGCTCCGACTGACCTGGGTCCAGCCGGAGGACCTCCTCGGCCACGAACTGCGCCAGGCCGCCGAGGACGGCCGCGAGCCGTGGGCGATCGCCGCACGCTGGAAGGCGGCGGGAGGCTGCGAGGCACCGGCCCGAGCGGGGGCGTCCCCCCATCGCGCCTCACGCTATCTGCGTCTCCTCGCGGAAGACCTGCTGGACGAACTGGCGGATCTGCCCAGCAGATCGGCGGAGGACGAGCCGACCGAAGCGGAACGGATCAAGGCCCTGTGCCCGCAGTGGCCCAGCGGCAGCGGTTCCCCCTCCCCCGCGCCCTCCCGGTCCCGCCTGGAAGCCGCCTGGCTGGGCCGGGCCGTCGGCTGTCTGCTCGGCAAGCCCGTCGAGAAACTCCCCCTCGACGCCATCCGCGACCTCGCCCGCGCCACCGGCAACTGGCCCCTGAACTCCTACTTCACCGCGAGAGGGGTCCCTCGGCCGCTTCTCGACGCCCACCCCTGGAACCGACGCTCGGCGCCCACCTCCCTCGCCGAGAACATCGACGGCATGCCCGAGGACGACGACCTCAACTACCCCCTCCTCAACCTCCTCCTGCTCAAGCGTCACGGCAGGCACTTCACCACCGCGGACGTGGCCCGGCTCTGGCTGGACGAACTCCCGGCGGGCCGCACCTTCACCGCCGAACGCGTCGCCTACCGCAACCTCCTCTGCGGCATCGAGCCCCCGCAGACCGCCCGCCACCGCAACCCCTTCCGCGAATGGATCGGCGCGCTGATCCGCGCCGACGTCCACGGCTGGACCAACCCCGGCGACCCGGCCGCCGCGGCCGAACAGGCCCACCGCGACGCCGTTCTCACCCACACCGCCAACGGCGTCTACGCGGCGATGTTCACGGCGGCCGCCGTCGCCACGGCAGCGACCGGCGCCCACGACGTCCACGCCTGTCTGCGCACCGGCCTGAGCGTCGTACCGCCCCGGTCCCGCCTCGCCCGGGCCGTCACGCACGCCGTCCGGCTCGCCGAGGAACACCCCGACTTCGACACGGTCGTCGACGAACTCCACGCCGCCCACAAGACGGCCCACTGGGTGCACGCCGTCCCCAACACCGCGTTGATCGCCGCCGCCCTCACCCACGCGGACGGCGACTTCACCGGCTCCATCTGCCGTGCGGTGTCCGGGGGTTGGGACACCGACTCCAACGGCGCGACGGCCGGCGGCATCGCCGCCCTCCTCACCGGCGACCCGGCCGCCCTCCCCGAGCGGTGGACGGCTCCCCTCAAGAACCGGCTGGCCACCTCCGTCGCCGACTTCAACGGCGTCGGCTTCGACGCCCTGGCCCACCTCACCTGGTCCCTCACCCACCGGGAGGCTTCCCAGCCATGACCGACATCGTCGTGCTCGGCAGCACGAACATGGACCTCGTCGCCTATGTCGAGAAGCCCCCGCAGCGCGGGGAGACCGTGACCGGACGGGAGTTCCGGACGATTCCGGGCGGCAAGGGCGCCAACCAGGCGATCGCCGCGGCCCACGCGGGCGCCGTCGTCTCGATGATCGGCGCGGTCGGCAACGACGCCTTCGGCACCCGCCTGCGCTCCACCCTGGAACACTCCGGTGTCAACACCGACCACCTGCGCACCGTCGAGCGCCCCTCCGGCACCGCGCACATCGTCGTGGACGACGAGGGCGGCAACGCGATCGTCGTCGTCCCCGGCGCGAACGGCACCGTCGACCATCTCGTCCCCGGCGACGAAGTCCTCATCTCCTCCGCCGACGCCCTCCTGCTGCAACTCGAGGTCCCCCTGGCCGCGGTCGTGGCCGGAGCCCGGGCGGCCCGCGCCCACGGCGTCCGGACGATCCTCACCCCGGCCCCCGCCCAGCCCCTCCCGCCCGAACTCCTCGCCGCTACCGACCTGTTGGTCCCCAACGAGCACGAGGCGGCCACGCTCACCGGCCGCACCGACCCGCGCGAGGCGGCCGCCGCCCTGCTGGACAGCGTGCCCGAGGTGGTCATCACCCTGGGCTCGGCCGGCAGCCTGTACGCGGCGCGGGGCGCCGAACCGCTGACCGTCCCCGCCCCGCGCGTCACCGCCGTGGACTCGACCGGCGCGGGCGACACCTTCGTCGGCGCCCTCGCGGTCGCGCTCGGCGAGGAACTCCCCGTGCGGGAGGCACTGGCGTGGGCGGCCGCCGCGGCCGCGCTGTCGGTCCAACGGCCGGGCGCTTCCGCCTCGATGCCGTACCGCTCCGAGATCGAGACGCAGTACGCGTCATGACCGAGAAGACCGCCACCGCGGAAACCACAGCCGAGAAGACCACGCCCGAGAAGACGACTCCCCTGCACGGCGTGCGCGTCCTCGACCTCGCCACCCTCTTCGCCGGCCCCCTCGCCGCCACCATGCTCGGCGACTTCGGCGCGGAGGTCATCAAGGTCGAGCACCCCACCCGGCCCGACCCGTCCCGAGGCCACGGCCCGTCCAAGGACGGGGTGGGCCTGTGGTGGAAGCTCCTCGGCCGCAACAAGCGCACGATCACCCTGAACCTCTCCCGACCCGGCGGCCGCGCCACCCTCCTGCGGCTCGCCGCCACCGCAGACGTGATCATCGAGAACTTCCGCCCCGGCACCCTGGAGAAGTGGGACCTCGGCTGGGAGGAACTGTCCGCGGCCAATCCCCGCCTGGTCCTCGCCCGTGTCACGGCCTTCGGCCAGTTCGGCCCCTACGCGCACCGCCCCGGCTTCGGCACCCTCGCCGAGGCGATGAGCGGATTCGCCGCGATCACCGGAGAACCGGACGCCTCCCCCACCCTCCCGCCGTTCGGCCTGGCCGACTCGATCGCGGGCCTGGCCACCGCCTACGCCGTCATGACGGCCCTCGCCGCACGCGAGCGCACCGGCGAGGGCCAGGTCGTCGACATGGCGATCATCGAGCCCATCCTGACCGTCCTCGGCCCCCAGCCCCTCTGGTACGACCAGCTGGGATACGTCCAGGCCCGCACCGGCAACCGGTCCGCCAACAACGCCCCGCGCAACACCTACCGCACGGCCGACGGCAGTTGGGTCGCCGTCTCCACCTCGGCCCAGTCGGTCGCGGAGCGGGTGCTGCGGCTGGTCGGCCGCCCCGAGCTGATCGACGAGCCCTGGTTCGCGACCGGCGCGGACCGGGCCGCCCACGCCGACGTCCTCGACGAGGCGGTCGGGACCTGGATCGCCGCCCGCACCCGCACCGACGTCCTCGCCGCCTTCGAGAAGGCCGAGGCCGCGATCGCCCCGATCCAGGACGTACGGGACGTGATGACGGACCCCCAGTACCAGGCCCTCGACACCATCACCGCGGTGGACGACCCAGAGCTGGGCCGGATCCGCATGCAGAACGTCCTCTTCCGGCTCTCCTCGACCCCCGGCGCGATCCGCTGGACCGGCCGCCCGCACGGCGCCGACACCGAGACGGTGCTGACCGAACTGGGCCTCACACCGACCGAGCTGACCGCCCTGCGCACCGAGGGCGCCCTATGACGGCACCCCCTCTGACCTGGCTCTACGTACCCGGCGATCACCCGAAGACCGTCACCAAGGCCCTTGCCTGCGGCGCCGACGTCGTCATCATCGACCTGGAGGACGCGGTCGCCCCCGACCGTAAGGAGTACGCCCGCACGGCCACCGCCGAACGCCTGTCCGAACCCCAGCCGGTCCCGGTCCATGTCCGGGTGAACGCCCTGGACACCCCGTTCGCCTCCGCGGACGTCCGCACGATGGCCGCCCTCCCCGGGGTCTCCGGCCTGCGCCTGCCCAAGGTGACCTCCCCGCACCAGATCACCCGGGTCGCCGAGACCGCGCCCCGCGCCGAGGCCGGAGCCACCCCGCTCCACGCCCTGCTGGAAACAGCCCTCGGCATCGAACACGCCTACGCCATCGCGTCCGCCCACCCCTCCCTGCGCGGCATCGCCCTCGGCGAGGCGGACCTCCGGGCCGACCTGGGCGTCCGCGAGGACGCGGGCCTCGACTGGTCCCGCTCCCGCGTGGTCGTCGCCGCCCGGGCCGCCGGCCTCGCGCCCCCACCCCAGTCGGTCCACCCCGACATCCGCGACCTGGACGGCCTGGCCACCAGCTGCGCCCACGGCCGCACCCTCGGCTTCCTGGGCCGCGCCGCCATCCACCCCCGCCAGCTCCCGATCATCGAACGGGCCTACCTGCCCACCCAGCAGGAGCTGGAGGACGCCGAGACGATCGTCAAGGCGGCGGCCACCGACCAGGGCGCCCAGGCCCTCCCGGACGGCCGCTTCATCGACGCGGCCGTGGTGGCCACGGCCCACCGCACGCTGTCACTGGCCCGCAGGACGTAGCTCCCCCGCACATACGACGAGGGCGCCCGGCAGACCCCGGGCGCCCTCGTCGTCGTACGACCAGCCGTCAGCTCTTCTTACCGGCCGACTCGGCTTCGTCCTTCTTCACGTCAACACCGTCGGACTCGGCCTCGGCATCGGTCTCGACCTTCGCCTCGACCTTCGTCTCGGAATCGTCCTTGGCTTCGGCCTCGACGTCGGTGCCGTCGGCCTCGGCCTTGGCCTCGTCCTTGGCCGCGTCCTCCGACTTGCCCTCGCCGTCGCCGTCGCCGTCGGATTCCGCCTCGGTGTCGGAGACCTCCGCGCCCGGCTCGACCACCGCTTCGCGCCCCGGCCGCTTCTTCGCCGAGATCACGATGTACGTCACCGCGAGCAGGAACACGATCAGCGCGGTCCACACGTTGAGCCGCAGACCGAGGATGTGGTGGGCGTCGTCGACGCGCATGTTCTCGATCCACGCGCGGCCCGCGCAGTACCCGGCGACGTACAGGGCGAACGCCCGGCCGTGGCCCAGCTTGAAGCGGCGGTCGGCCCAGATGACGAGGAGCGCGACGCCGATGCACCACAGCGACTCGTACAGGAACGTCGGGTGGTAGTAGCCCGGCACCCGGCCGTCCGCGGAGGACGTGATGTGCAGGGCCCAGGGGAGGTCGGTCTCCTTGCCGTACAGCTCCTGGTTGAACCAGTTGCCCCAGCGGCCGATGGCCTGTGCGAGGGCGATGCCGGGCGCGATGGCGTCCGCGTACGCGGGCAGTGCGATGCCCCGACGACGGCAGCCGATCCATGCGCCCACCGCACCGAGCGAGATCGCGCCCCAAATGCCGAGGCCGCCCTCCCACACCTTGAAGGCGTCCACCCAGTCACGGCCCTCGCTGAAGTACAGCTCGTAGTCCGTGATCACGTGGTAGAGCCGGCCGCCCACCAGTCCGAAGGGCACCGCCCAGACCGAGATGTCGGCCACCGTGCCGGCCCGCCCGCCCCGGGCGAGCCAACGCCTGTTGCCGAGCCAGACCGCGACGAAGACGCCGATGATGATGCAGAACGCGTAGCCGCGCAGCGGAACGGGGCCGAGGTACAGCACTCCGTGCGACGGGCTGGGAATGTAGGCAAGGTTCATGGCAGGGTCGACGCTACCTTGCCGGACCGGGCCGACGGCAGGCAGCCCGGCAACGGCTCCATAACGGGCAGGTGTGAAAAGGACCCACCGCTCGGTCACCCCTGGTCTGCGTCCTCCACCATCTGCTTCAGCTTCGCCGGGGTCATCGACTGGTCCTGGTAGATGTTCTTGCCGTTGAACAACACGGTCGGGGTACCGCCGAAGTGGCCGTTCTGGAAGGCCTGGTTGGACTTGTCGACCCAGCTGCCGTGCGTGCCGTCCTCGACACACGTGCGAAACGCGGGCGTGTCGAGACCGTCGACCTTGGCCGCGAGCTCGATGAGTCTGCTGTTCTCGGCGTAGGCGTCCTTCGTTTCTTCCGGCTGGTTCTCGAACAGCACGTCGTGGTAGGCGGTGAACTTTCCGACGTCCTGGGCGCAGGCCGCCGCGTTGGCCGCGTTGCGGGAGCCGCTGCCGCCCATGTTCCCGTCGATGAGGGTGGCCAGGTGGTACTCGACCTTGAGCTTTCCGGCCTCCGCCAGCTCATGGATTGTGGGTCGGTACGCCGACTCGAAGGCCTTGCAGGCCGGGCAGCGGAAGTCCTCCCACACCGTGAGCGTGGACTTGGCGGTGTCCTTGCCGACGGGGATCGCGAGCGCGTCCTCACCCTGCGCGCCCGAGGGCGCCACGACCGGGCCCGCCTTGTCGCTGGTGTCGTCCTTGCCGGAGTTCGCGGCGACGACGCCGATCACCGCGGCCAGCCCCAGCACACAGACCACGCTCGCGCTGACGATCAGTGTGCGCCGACGCCGCTCGGCGGCCTTCTGCTTGTCGCGCTCCGCCGCCAGCCGCTCCCGGGCAGTGCGCTTTCCGTCACGATTCTTCTCGCTCACACCCCCAGAACGAACCGGGGAGGCGCATTGCGCCTCCCCGACCCCAGGTCCACCCGTTCGGGTGACCGAGCCTCCCGTCACACCTGACGGCTCACGCCCGACGGCTCACGCCTGTCCGCGCACGCCCTTCGCCAGCTCGCCCGCGAGCGCGCGGACCGCCTCGACGCCGGCCGCGTCGTCCGGCGCGTCCAGCATCCGCTTGACGAAGGCCGAGCCGACGATCACGCCGTCGGCGAAGCCCGCGACCTCGGCGGCCTGCCGGGCGTCGGAGACACCGAGCCCGACGCAGACGGGCAGGCCGGTGCCGGTGGCCCGGGTCCGCTCGACCAGGTCCTGGGCCTGTGCGCCGACCGACTCACGGGTGCCGGTGACGCCCATAAGCGAGGCGGCGTAGACGAAGCCGCTGCCCGCCTCGGTGATCTGCGCGAGCCGTGCGTCCTTGCTGCTCGGCGCCACGACGAAGACCGTCGCGAGGCCGTGCTTCTCGGCGTGCTCCCTCCACAGCGCCGCCTCCTGGACCGGCAGGTCGGGCAGGATGCAGCCCGCCCCGCCCGCCTCGGCCAGCTCGGCGGTGAAACGCTCGACGCCGTAGCGGTCGATGGGGTTCCAGTACGTCATGACGAGCACCGGCTTCCCGGTGGCCTCGTACGCCTCCCGGACCGTCCGCATGACGTCGGCGATGCGCACTCCGCCGCGCAGGGCGATGTCGTCGGCGGTCTGGATGACCGGGCCGTCGAGGACGGGGTCGCTGTGCGGCAGCCCGACCTCGACCACGTCCGCGCCGCCGTCGAGGACGGCCTTGATCGCCTCGATGCCGCCGTCCACGGTCGGGAACCCGGCCGGGAGGTAGGCGATGAGCGCGGCACGGCCGTCCGCCTTGGCGGCGGCGAGGGTGTCCGACAGCAGTTGGATGTTGCCGCTCACTTGGCGTCCCCCTCGATCTCGGCGGTGTCGGCCGCGTTGGCGGCGACCTCGGCGTCGGTGTCGTACAGCCCGAAGTAGCGGGCGGCCGTGTCCATGTCCTTGTCGCCGCGGCCGGACAGGTTGACGATGATCAGCCCGTCCTTGCCGAGCTCCCTGCCGACCTCCAGGGCCCCGGCCAGCGCATGCGCGCTCTCGATGGCCGGGATGATGCCCTCGGTGCGCGACAGCAGACGCAGCGCCTGCATGGCCGCGTCGTCGGTGACCGCGCGGTACTCGCCGCGGCCGCTGTCCTTGAGGTAGGAGTGCTCGGGGCCGATGCCCGGGTAGTCCAGACCGGCCGAGATGGAGTACGGCTCGGTGATCTGGCCCTCGTCGTCCTGCAGGACGTAGGAGCGGGAGCCGTGCAGGATGCCGGGCTCGCCGGCGGTGAGGGTGGCCGCGTGCTCGCCGGTCTCGATGCCGTGGCCGGCCGGCTCGCAGCCGATCAGCCGGACATCGGCGTCCGGGATGAACGCGTGGAAGAGACCGATGGCGTTGGAGCCGCCGCCGACACAGGCGACGGCCGCGTCGGGCAGTCGTCCCGCGCGCTCCAGGATCTGGCGGCGGGCCTCGACCCCGATGACACGGTGGAAGTCGCGGACCATCGCCGGGAAGGGGTGCGGGCCCGCGACCGTGCCGAACAGGTAGTGGGTGCGGTCGACGTTGGCGACCCAGTCGCGGAAGGCCTCGTTGATGGCGTCCTTCAGCGTACGGCTGCCGGACTTCACGGCCACGACCTCGGCGCCCAGCATGCGCATACGGGCCACGTTGAGGGCCTGGCGCTGGGTGTCGATCTCGCCCATGTAGATCGTGCAGTCGAGGCCGAACAGGGCGCAGGCGGTGGCCGTGGCCACGCCGTGCTGGCCCGCGCCGGTCTCGGCGATCACGCGTGTCTTGCCCATGCGCTTGGTGAGCAGCGCCTGGCCGAGCACGTTGTTGATCTTGTGGGAGCCGGTGTGGTTGAGGTCCTCGCGCTTGAGGAACACCCGGGCGCCGCCCGCTTCCGCGGCGAACCGGCGGACCTCGGTGAGCTGCGAGGGGCGGCCGGTGTAGTGGACCAGCAGGTCCTCGAGCTCGCGCGCAAACTCGGGGTCGTGCTTGGCCTTGTCGTACTCGACGGCGACCTCGTCGACGGCGGCGACGAGGGCCTCCGGGATGAACTTGCCGCCGAACGCGCCGAAGTAGCCCTCGGTGTCGGGGACTTGACCCTGGGGGTCGGGAATGAAGAACTCGCTGGGCATGAGTGAACCTCACGGTGAGTGGTGTTTGACAGCACTGATCGCCGTGGGGGCAGGGATGATCAGTTGACTGCGAGACCGTTGTGACTGGTCGCGCCCGCGCGGCGGTAGCCGCACATCAAATGGAGCCCCGCGCCCCTGACGGGGCGCTGCCATCGCATGCCGTTCACCTGGCCAGGTTCGTCTCCGATGACGTAGCGCACGCGACGGCCGTGCACCCTGCGTGCGGGCGCGCGGCAACCACGAGGGCGGCAGCCGCGCGCGAGGCGGGCGTACCGGTCCGTGGTGGTCGTCGTGAGCGTCATCGGGGCAAGCCTATCGAAAGATCAACTGCGGCCGTGTCGCAGTGCCGGGTGTTCGCCCGCCGCGACCAGGTCGGCCACCGCCGTCTTCGGGTCGCGGCCCGTCACCAGGGACTCGCCGACCAGGACCGCGTCGGCGCCGGCGTTGGCGTAGGCGATGAGGTCGTGCGGGCCTCGGACGCCGGACTCGGCGATCTTGACGATGTGGGCCGGGATCTCGGGAGCGACGCGTTCGAAGGTGCCCCGGTCGACCTCGAGGGTCTTCAGGTTGCGTGCGTTGACGCCGATCACCTTCGCGCCCGCGTCGACCGCGCGCTCCACCTCGTCCTCGTCGTGGACCTCGACGAGCGGGGTCAGGCCGATGGAGACGGCACGCTCGATCAGCGACTCCAGGGCCGACTGTTCGAGGGCGGCCACGATCAGCAGGGCGAGGTCGGCGCCGTACGCGCGGGCCTCCCACAGCTGGTACGAGGTGACGATGAAGTCCTTGCGCAGGACCGGGATGTCCACGCGGGCGCGGACGGCCTCCAGGTCGGCCAGCGAGCCGCCGAAGCGGCGCTGTTCGGTGAGGACGGAGATGACGGCCGCGCCGCCCGCCTCGTAGTCCGCGGCGAGGCCGGCCGGGTCGGCGATCGCCGCCAGCGCGCCCTTGGACGGGCTGGAGCGCTTGACCTCGCAGATGACCTTGACGCCGTCGCCGCGGAGGGCGGCGACCCCGTCCTTGGCCGCGGGGGCCTTCGCCGCGCGCTCCTTGAGCTCGTCGAGGCTGACGCGCGCCTGCCGCTCCGCGAGGTCGGCACGGACTCCGTCGATGATCTCGTCGAGCACACTCACGCGAGCGGCCCCCTTCCAGCTGAGAGACGGGTGACAGTTCCAGCGACCAGCGAAAAAGGTGGTCACTACGATGGTATCCGGAGGAAGGCGAAGGCCTCACATCCGGTTGACGGCGGTCCCAGTACCTGGACGTCCGCCTGTTGATCAAGGGTGTAGCCAGCCACCGACCGGCAGGTTCCGGACAACCGTGAAGACCAGCAGCAACGCGCCCGCCGCCCAGAGCTGCACCGAGGTGAGGTCGACGCGCACCGGTCGTCCACGGGCCGCGCGGACCACCCAGACGGTCCACAGGACCGCGAAGCCCAGGTAGGCCAGGACGGCGAGCGCGTTGTCCTGGAGGGCGGCCTGGAAGTCGCCGTGCACGACGGCGTGCGCGCTGCGCAGGCCGCCGCAGCCGGGGCAGTACAGGCCCGTGTAGCGCAGCAGGGGGCAGGCGGGATAGTGGCCGGGCTCGTTGGGGTCGACGGCCCCGACGTAGGCGAAGGCCCCGGCGACGGCCGCGAGGATCCCGGCGGGCACGGCCAGTCGTCCCGGGGCCGTGGACGTCACCCGCTGGCTGTCGGCGTTCACGCCTCGCATTGTGCCCCGCCGGTGCGCCGTGCGCGCGTGAGGGGCGGCCGGTTGCGCACCGGCCGCCCCTCACGAAGTCGCGGGAGACTCAGCCCTCGACGCTCGCCGGCTCACGGGTCGCGGTGGCCGCCGGGGTCGCCGCGACCCGGTGCACCGGGTGCGCGGTCCGCGGCTGGCCGAGGCCCGCCGCGCGCATCGCCATGCCGACGACACCGGCGAGAGCCACGATCGCCATGCCGGCCCAGAAGCCGAGCGGCTCGGCCATCACCATGAACGCGCCGGCGACGGTGAACCCGATGATGGCGATGGTGACACCGGTCCAGGCGGCCGGGGTGTGTCCGTGGCTGCTGCCCGCCATGTCTTGCTCCTCAGTGCTGTCTCTGTGTCCGTCCGAGCCGGACGCTCATCGTCCATTGTCCCGTACGCGCACGCGTACGGGACGCGGGGGTGGTCATCGATCACGTCTGATTCACCACATCGAGAACCGACGCCGGAGAGGTACGGAGTGGTCGGGAGAGGTGATCAGGCCGGATCAGGCCGGATCCATGCCCGTCGGGTCCTCGCCGCGGTCCAGGGCCTTCCACATGTCCTCGGGCCGGTCGGGGTCGACGGGCCGGGCCGCGCGCCGGGGGCGCGGGGTGCCGTCGCGCTCGTAGCGGCCGGACATGGCGGGCCACAGCCGGCCGTAGCGCAGGGCGAGCAGGCCGGCCAGGAGGATCAGGGCGCCGCCCACGGCCGCGGCGTAGGGCCAGGCGGTGTGGGTGAAGGAGGCGACGGTGGCCGAGGTGTCGCCGGAGGTCTTGGCGGCCTGTTCGTCGAGGGCGGCGCCGTCGGTGGCGCCGAGCAGCGCGGCGGTCATGATCCCGGCGCCGGAGAGCGCGAGCAGGGCGGAGACCGCGAACCGTCCGGCCCGGCGGACGGCGAAGACGGCGACGAGCGCGGCGAGGCCCACTATGGCGAGCGCCGCGGGCACGCCCGTGACGTCGCTGCCCTTGGCGGTCAGCGGGAAGGCGCCGCCGGCGACCGTCGCCGTGCCCTCCGACCAGCGCTGCCGGGTGGAGAGCAGGGCCACGGCCGCGCCCAGCGCACCGCACAGCAGGGCGACGGCGAGGCTCAGTCGGCCCGACCGGGCGGAGGCGGTTTCGGAACGGGGGTGCGGAACAGCAGCAGTCACGTACCCCACTATCGCCTGAACCCCGGGCGAACCGGCACCCGGGGTTCACGTGATACGCGCCCCACTGTCCCGACGGCGGCTATCCGGCGAGCCGGTTGGCGGTGTGGACCGCGCGCAGTACGGCCGCCGCCTTGTTGCGGCACTCCTGGTCCTCGGCGACCGGGTCGGAGTCGGCGACGATGCCCGCGCCGGCCTGGACGTAGGCGGTGCCGTCGCGCAGCAGGGCCGTGCGGATGGCGATGGCGGTGTCGGAGTCGCCCGCGAAGTCCAGGTAGCCCACGCAGCCGCCGTACAGGCCGCGTCGGGAGGGCTCCAGTTCGTCGATGATCTGCATGGCGCGCGGCTTGGGGGCGCCGGAGAGGGTGCCGGCGGGGAAGCAGGCGGTGAGGACGTCGAACGCGGTGCGGCCGGTCGCGACCTTGCCGGTGACCGTGGAGACGATGTGCATCACGTGCGAGTACCGCTCGATGGACATGAAGTCGACGACCTCGACCGAGCCCGGCTCGCAGACCCGGCCCAGGTCGTTGCGGCCCAGGTCGACGAGCATGAGGTGCTCGGCGCGTTCCTTGGGGTCGGCGAGCAGTTCGTCGGCGAGGGCCTGGTCCTCCTGCGGGGTGGCGCCCCGGTGCCGGGTGCCGGCGATGGGGTGGACCAGGGCGTGGCCGTCCTCGACCTTGACCAGGGCCTCCGGGGAGGAGCCCACGACGTCGAAGCCCTCGAAGCGGAACAGGTACATGTACGGGGAGGGGTTGGTGGCGCGCAGCACCCGGTACACGTCCAGCGCGCTCGCCGTGCACGCCGTCTCGAAGCGCTGCGAGGGGACGACCTGGAAGGCCTCGCCCGCGCGGATGCGCTCCTTGACGTCCTCGACGGCTTCCTGGAAGTCGGGGCCGCCCCACCGGGCGGTGTACTCGGGGAGTTCGGAGGGGGGCAGGACGGCGGGCGGCTGGGCGACCGGGCGGGCGAGGTCGGCCTCCATGGCGTCGAGCCGGGCCGTCGCGTCCGCGTACGACTCGTCCACGCCGGTGTCGAGGTCGTTGTGGTTGATCGCGTTGGCGATCAGCAGGACGGAGCCCTCCCAGTGGTCCATGACGGCGAGATCGCTGGTCAGGAGCATGGTCAGCTCGGGGAGTCGCAGGTCGTCCCGCTCGCCGGGGCCGATCTTCTCCAGGCGGCGGACGATGTCGTAGCCGAGGTAGCCGACCATGCCTCCGGTGAAGGGCGGCATGCCCTCCTGGTGGGGGGTGTGCAGGGCCTCGATGGTGGCGCGCAGCGCGGCGAGCGGGTCGCCGTCGACGGGGACGCCGACGGGCGGGGTGCCGAGCCAGTGGGCCTGTCCGTCCAGCGCGGTGAGCGTGGCCGAGGCGCGGACGCCCACGAAGGAGTACCGGGACCAGGAGCGGCCGTTCTCCGCGGACTCCAGCAGGAAGGTGCCGGTGCGCTCGGCGGCGAGCTTGCGGTAGAGCGCGACCGGGGTGTCGCCGTCGGCGAGGAGCTTGCGGGTGACCGGGATGACCCGACGGTCGGTGGCCAGCTTGCGGAACGTCTCGAGGTCCATGGCGGCTGACCTTACTGATCCGAGGCCGGTACGCCGGAATCGGCGCCCTCGGCGTCCTTGAGGAGCACATCGGCGTCGAAGCAGGTGCGCGCGCCGGTGTGGCAGGCGGCGCCGACCTGGTCGACCTTGACCAGCACGGTGTCGGCGTCGCAGTCGAGGGCGACCGACTTGACCCACTGGTAGTGGCCGGAGGTGTCGCCCTTGACCCAGTACTCCCGGCGGCTGCGCGACCAGTAGGTGCAGCGGCCGGTGGTGAGCGTGCGGTGCAGCGCCTCGTCGTCCATCCAGCCGAGCATGAGCACCTCACCGGTGTCGTACTGCTGGGCGATGGCGGGGACGAGCCCGTCGGCGCTGCGCTTGAGGCGCGCGGCGATCTCGGGGTCGAGGGTGCTGGGCGGGGGCGTGCTGGTCATGCCTGCCATTGTGCCGCGCGCCACTGACAGTGACGGTGCGGTGTCCACCGATTGGTCGGGCGACGGGTGGGCGGACCTCGTACGCGGTCGTAGGCTGACACCATGTCGACTTTCGCCAAGCGTGAACGGCTCCTGCTCGCCGACCTCTTGGAGACCTCGGGTCCCGAGGCGCCGACCCTCTGCGAGGGCTGGCAGACCCGGGATCTGGCGGCGCACGTGGTGGTGCGCGAGCGCCGCCCGGACGCCGCCGGGGGCATCCTGATCAAGCAGCTCGCGTCCCGCCTGGACAAGGTGATGGAGGAGTTCGCCGCCAAGCCGTACGAGGAGCTCCTCCAGCTGATCCGCACGGGTCCGCCGCGCTTCTCCCCCTTCCAGCTCAAGCAGCTGGACGAGGCGTCGAACACGATCGAGTTCTACGTCCACACCGAGGACGTCCGCCGCGCCCGGCCCGACTGGACGCCGCGCGAGCTCGACCCGGTGTTCCAGGACGCGCTGTGGTCCCGCCTGGAGCGCACCGCGCGCCTGACGGGCCGCAGCGCCCCCACGGGTCTGGTCCTGCGCCGCGCGGACGGCCGTACGGCGGTCGCCAACCGGGGCACGCCGGTCGTCACGGTGACAGGCGAGCCTTCGGAGCTGCTGCTTTTCGCATACGGCCGCCAGAACGCCGCGGACGTGGACCTGGAGGGCGACAAGGACGCGATCGCCAAGCTCCACGCATCAAAGCAGTTGGGCCTCTGAGACGCGCCCCTTCAGGGGCGCGGGGAACTGCGCGGCAAGCCCCCACCGCCCCGCGGCCGAAGAGCTACAAAGAACTGCAAAGAACTACGCACTCACCGAACCGGACGCCCGGCCGCACGCAACGCATCCTTCACCTGCCCGATCCGAAGATCCCCGAAGTGGAAGACAGAGGCGGCCAGAACGGCATCCGCACCCGCCGCGACAGCCGGCGGAAAGTCGGCAAGGCGCCCCGCTCCCCCACTGGCGATCAACGGCACCCGCACATGCTTGCGCACAGCCTCGATCATCTCGATGTCGTACCCGTCTTTCGTCCCGTCCGCGTCCATCGAGTTGAGCAGGATCTCCCCGGCGCCCAGCTCGGCGGCCCGGTGCGCCCACTCGACCGCGTCGATGCCGGTTCCGCGCCGTCCCCCGTGGGTGGTGACCTCGAAGGACCCGGACTCGGTCCGGCGCGCGTCCACCGACAGCACCAGGACCTGGCTGCCGAACCGCTCGGCGATCTCCTTGATCAGCTCGGGTCGGGCGATGGCCGCGGTGTTCACGCCCACCTTGTCGGCGCCCGCGCGCAGCAGCTTGTCGACGTCCTCGGGAGCGCGTACGCCGCCGCCGACGGTCAGTGGGATGAAGACCTGCTCGGCGGTGCGGCGCACCACGTCGTAGGTCGTCTCGCGGTTGCCCGACGAGGCGGTGATGTCCAGGAACGTCAGCTCGTCGGCGCCCTCGGCGTCGTACACCTTGGCCATCTCGACGGGGTCGCCCGCGTCGCGCAGGTTCTGGAAGTTGACGCCCTTGACGACCCGGCCGTTGTCCACGTCCAGGCAGGGGATGACTCGTACGGCGAGGCTCATGGTGCGGACTCCCCTCGGAACGCCTCCACCTCGACCTCGACGACCAGACTCGGGTCCACGAGGCCGGAGACGATGATCATGGACGCGGCGGGCCGGACGGCGTCGAACAGCTCCTTGTGGGCGCGGCCGACCTCCTCCACGTCCCGGGCGTGGGTGAGGTACATGCGCGTGCGCACGACGTCGCCGCTGCCGAGGCCCAGCTGCCCCAGCGCCGCGAACGCGACGTTGAAGGCGTTGACCGTCTGCTCGTAGGGGCCGCCGCCGGCGATCTGGCCGTCCACTATCGAGGTGCAGCCGGAGACCAGCACCAGGCCGTTCGGCAGCTCCACCGCGCGGGAGTAGCCGAAGGCGTCCTCCCAGGGCGCGCCGGTCGAGACGCGTCGCAGATCGCTCACCGGGCCACCGCCTCCAGCGCCTCTTCCAGGGTGAACGCCTTCGCGTAGAGCGCCTTGCCGACGATGGAGCCCTCGACGCCGAGCGGCACCAGCTCGGCGATGGCGCGGAGGTCGTCGAGGGACGACACGCCGCCCGACGCCACGACCGGCCGGTCCGTCGCCGCGCAGACGTTGCGCAGCAGCTCCAGGTTCGGGCCCTGCAGCGTGCCGTCCTTGGCGATGTCGGTGACGACGTACCGTGCGCAGCCCTCGCCGTTGAGGCGCTCCAGCGTCTCGTAGAGGTCGCCGCCGTCCCGGGTCCAGCCGCGGCCGCGCAGCGTCGTGCCCCGCACGTCCAGGCCCACCGCGATCTTGTCGCCGTGCTCGGCGATGACCTTGGCGACCCAGTCGGGCGTCTCCAGGGCGGCCGTGCCCAGGTTGACGCGCGTGCAGCCGGTGGCGAGGGCGGCGGCCAGGGTGTCGTCGTCGCGGATGCCGCCGGACAGCTCCACCTTGATGTCCATCGCCTTCGCGACCTCGGCGATCAGCGCCCGGTTGTCGCCGGTGCCGAACGCGGCGTCCAGGTCGACCAGGTGCAGCCACTCGGCGCCCGAGCGCTGCCAGGCGAGGGCGGCCTCGAGCGGGGAGCCGTAGGAGGTCTCGGTGCCCGACTCGCCGTGCACGAGACGGACGGCCTGGCCGTCGCGGACGTCGACGGCGGGGAGGAGTTCGAGCTTGCTCACAGTGTTCCGATCCAGTTGGTGAGGAGCTGGGCGCCGGCGTCGCCGGACTTCTCGGGGTGGAACTGCGTGGCCCACAGAGCGCCGTTCTCCACGGCGGCCACGAACGGCTTGCCGTGCGTCGACCAGGTCACCTTGGGGGCGCGTATGGCCGGGTTCAGCACTTCCAGGGACCAGTCGTGGACGGCGTAGGAGTGCACGAAGTAGAAGCGCGCGTCCGCGTCCAGCCCGGCGAAGAGCTCGGAGCCGTCCGGCGTGTCCACGGTGTTCCAGCCCATGTGGGGCACGATGTCGGCCTGGAGCGGGCCGACGGTGCCGGGCCATTCGTCCAGGCCCTCGGTCTGCACACCGTGCTCGATGCCGCGCGCGAACAGGATCTGCATGCCGACGCAGATGCCCATCACCGGGCGCCCGCCGGACAGCCGGCGGTCGATGATCCAGTCGCCGCGGGCCTCCCTGAGGCCCTTCATGCAGGCGGCGAAGGCGCCGACGCCCGGCACCAGCAGCCCGTCGGCGTTCATGGCCGTGTCGAAGTCACGCGTGATCTCGACCTCGGCCCCGGTGCGCGCGAGGGCGCGCTCGGCGGAGCGGACGTTGCCGAAGCCGTAGTCGAAGACGACGACCTTCTTGGAGGCGGTGCCTTGGCTCAATTCCACACCTCCAGCCTCATGACGCCGGCGACGAGACACATCGTCGCGCCGATCGAGAGCAGCACGATCAGGCTCTTCGGCATCTGCTGCTTGACGAAGGAGTAGATGCCGCCGGCCAGGAAGAGGCCGACGACGATCAGGATGGTCGACAGTCCGGTCATGGCTTAGAGCGCGCCCTTCGTGGAGGGAAGGATGCCGGCCGCGCGCGGGTCGCGCTCGGAGGCGTAGCGCAGGGCTCGGGCCAGCGCCTTGAACTGGCACTCCACGATGTGGTGCGCGTTGCGTCCGTAGGGCACGTGCACGTGCAGCGCGATCTGCGCCTGGGCGACGAAGGACTCCAGGATGTGCCGGGTCATCGTGGTGTCGTACTCGCCGATCATCGGCGCCATGTTCTCGGGCTCGGTGTGCACGAGGTACGGGCGGCCGGAGAGGTCGACGGTGACCTGGGCGAGGGACTCGTCCAGCGGGACCGTGCAGTTGCCGAAGCGGTAGATGCCCACCTTGTCGCCGAGGGCCTGCTTGAAGGCGGCGCCCAGCGCGAGGGCGGTGTCCTCGATGGTGTGGTGGGAGTCGATGTGCAGATCGCCGTCGGTCTTGACGGTCAGGTCGAACAGACCGTGCCGGCCGAGCTGGTCGAGCATGTGGTCGTAGAAGCCGACGCCGGTCGACACATCGACCTTGCCGGCGCCGTCGAGATTGATCTCGACGAGGACCGACGTCTCCTTCGTGGTGCGCTCTATGCGTCCTACGCGGCTCATGCGCTCTGCTCCTTCTTGACTTCACGGACCGCGTCGAGGAACGCGTCGTTCTCTTCGGGGGTTCCTGCGGTGACCCGCAGCCAGCCGGGCACACCGTTGTCCCGGACCAGGACGCCCCGGTCGAGGATCTGCTGCCAGACCGCGTGGGCGTCTTCGAACCGCCCGAACTGCACGAAGTTGGCGTCGGACGCGGTGACCGCGTAGCCGATCGCGCGCAGCTCGCTCACCAGCCGGTCCCGCTCCGACTTCAGCTGCTCGACGTACTTCAGCAGCGTGTCGGTGTGCTCCAGCGCGGCCAGGGCGGTCGCCTGGGTGACGGCCGAGAGGTGGTACGGCAGCCGGACGAGCTGGACGGCGTCCACCACCGCCGGGTGTGCGGCGAGGTAGCCGAGGCGCAGTCCCGCCGCGCCGAAGGCCTTCGACATCGTGCGCGAGACGACGAGATTCGGCCGACCTTCGAGCAGCGGCAGCAGCGAGTCGCCGTGGCTGAACTCGATGTACGCCTCGTCGACCACCACCATCGACGGCTTGGCGGCCTGCGCTGCCTCGTACAGCGCGAGGACCGTCTCGGCCGGGACCGCGGTGCCGGTGGGGTTGTTGGGGGTGGTGATGAAGACGACGTCCGGACGGTGCTCGGCGATCGCCTGCTCGGCGGCCGCGAGGTCGATGGTGAAGTCCTCGCGCCGAGGACCCGAGATCCAGCCGGTTCCGGTGCCGCGTGAGATGAGCCCGTGCATCGAGTACGACGGCTCGAAGCCGATCGCGCTGCGGCCCGGCCCGCCGAAGGTCTGCAGCAGCTGCTGGAGGACCTCGTTGGAGCCGTTGGCGGCCCATACGTTGGCCACGCCGACCTCGTACCCGGAGGTGTCGGTCAGGTACTGCGCGAGCCGGGTGCGCAGTTCCACGGCGTCCCGGTCCGGGTAGCGGTTGAGGTTCCGGGCGGCCTCGCGCACCCGCTCGGCGATCCGCTCGACCAGCGCCTCGGGCAGCGGGTAGGGGTTCTCGTTCGTGTTCAGCCGTACCGGCACGTCCAGCTGGGGCGCGCCGTAGGGGGACTTGCCGCGCAGTTCGTCCCGTACGGGGAGGTCGTCGATTCCGAAGTTCACTTGCTCGCCGGTACCTTCCACTCGAACCGGGCCTTGATCGCCGCGCCGTGCGCGGGCAGGTCCTCCGCCTCCGCCAGCGTCACGACGTGGTGCGCGACCTCGGCCAGCGCGTCCCGCGTGTAGTCGACGATGTGGATGCCCCGCAGGAAGGACTGCACGGACAGCCCGGAGGAGTGGCAGGCGCAGCCGCCGGTGGGGAGCACGTGGTTGGACCCGGCCGCGTAGTCGCCCAGGGACACCGGCGCCCAGGGCCCGATGAAGATCGCGCCCGCGTTCCTCACCCGGTCGGCCACGGCGGCGGCGTCGGCCGTCTGGATCTCCAGGTGCTCGGCGCCGTACGCGTCGACCACCTTGAGGCCTTCCTCCACCCCGTCGACCAGCACGATCGCCGACTGCCGGCCGGCCAGCGCCGGGACGATCCGGTCCTCGATGTGCTTGGTGGCCGCGACCTGCGGCTGAAGCTCCTTCTCCACCGCGTCCGCCAGCTCGACGGAGTCGGTGACCAGGACGGCGGCGGCCAGCGGGTCGTGCTCGGCCTGGCTGATCAGGTCGGCGGCCACGTGCACCGGGTCGGCCGTGTCGTCGGCGAGGACCGCGATCTCGGTCGGGCCGGCCTCGGCGTCGATGCCGATCTTGCCGGTGAAGTAGCGCTTGGCGGCGGCGACCCAGATGTTGCCGGGGCCGGTGACCATGTCGGCGGGCGCGCAGGACTCGGTGCCGTACGCGAACATCGCGACGGCGGTGGCGCCGCCGGCCGCGTAGACCTCGTCGACGCCGAGCAGCGCGCAGGCGGCGAGGATCGTCGGGTGCGGAAGGCCGTCGAACTCGGCCTGTGCCGGGGAGGCGAGCGCGATGGACGGGACGCCGGCCTCCTGCGCGGGCACCACGTTCATGATCACGGAGGACGGGTAGACCGACCGGCCGCCGGGCGCGTACAGCCCGACCCGCTCGACCGGCACCCACTTCTCGGTCACCGATCCGCCGGGCACGACCTGGGTCGTGTGCGTCGTACGGCGCTGCTCGCGGTGGACGAGACGGGTGCGGCGGATGGACTCCTCCAGGGCCGCGCGCACGGCCGGGTCGAGCTGCTCCAGCGCCTCGGTGATCGCCCGGGCCGGGACCCGTACGGATTCCAGCCGCACTCCGTCGAACCGCTCGGCGAAGTCGATCAGCGCCGCGTCGCCCCGATGATGCACGGCCTCGCAGATCGGACGCACCTTCTCCAGGGCGGCCGAGACGTCGAAGTCGGCTCGGGGCAGCAGGTCGCGCAGTGCGGGGCCCTCGGGGAGGGCGTCGCCGCGCAGATCGATTCGGGAGATCACGCGGTCAATTCTCTCAGACCGGAATCGGGCGTCGTCCGCGCGTATCAATGGCTGATACAGAACGTGGCCGGAACCTGGAAGATCGCCTTCCCCCTTAGCGTTCGGGGGTCGCCCAGCGGGCATGAACGGCTGTGCGAAACCGGTGAGTAACGAAGAGGGTGAACAGCGTGACGGAGGGGGCGGGCATCCGTACGGGAGACGGCGCGGGAGACCTGCCGGACGACCTGACCGCCGCCGAGGCAGGCATGTGGCAGGCCTTCCGCAACGGCAGCGCGTACGACCTGAGCAGCGGGGACACGGTCGTCGACGATCCGCACGGAGGGCATCCGTGGGGCGCGGCGCGGACCGTGCGGGCCCGGATCGTGGCCTGGCTGCTGCTGGCCGGACCGCCCGCGCTGGCCGGCCGGGTGGCGTCGCTGAAGCTCTCCGGCGTGCAGATCAGCGGCACCCTGGACCTCGCGGGCGGCACGGTGGTGCCGTACGTGGAGCTGAAGCGCTGCCGGTTCGAGCACGAGGTGCTGCTGCCGGAGGCGCGGTTCACGACCCTGCGGATGGTGGACTGCTCGGTGCCGCGCCTGGAGGCGGCCCGGGTGCACACCGAGGGCGATCTGCACCTCCCGCGCTGCCGCTTCCACAACGGCGTACGGCTCACCGACGCGCACATCGGCACGGACCTGCTGCTCAACCAGGCGATCGTCTACCGCGACCGCACCGGCCGTTCGATCGCCGCCGACGGCATGACGGTCGGCCAGGACCTCCAGGCCGAGCTCCTCGAATCGCACGGCGAGCTGAGTCTGCGCAGCGCCAAGATCGGCGTGTCGCTGAGCCTGCGCGGGGCGCGGCTGGCCAACCCGTACACGCGGCTCGCGCTGAACGCCCCGCAGCTGACCGTGGAGCGCTCGCTGTATCTGACCCCGGCGGGCGTCGGCGGCCAGGCGCTGAGCGGCACGACCCCCGCGCGCGGGACGCGCATCCAGCGCTTCGAGTGCCGGGGCGGGGTGCGCCTGGACGACGGCCGGTTCGGGGACGCCGTGGACCTGGAGCGGGCCCGGTTCACCTTCACCGACGACCAGGAGCTGTCGCTGCGCCGGGTGCAGACGCCCGAGCTGCGCTTCCTCGGGGAGCCGCCGAGACGCGGCAAGGTCGTGCTGTCCGGCGCCCGGGTGATCAACCTCGTGGACCGGGCGAGCGCCTGGCCGGGCCCCGGCAATCTGCACATGGGCGGCTTCGCGTACGAGAACCTGGTGCCGCAGGGCCCGTTCCCGCTGGCCGAGCGGTTGCGCTGGGTGGCCGCGGCGACCGCCGAGTACGCCCCGGAGCCGTACGAGCGGCTGGCGACCGTGCTGCGGGCCGGCGGGGAGGACGAGGACGCCCGCGAGGTGCTGCTGGCCAAACAGCGCCGCCGCCGCGAGACGCTGCCGCCGGCCGCGAAGGTCCTGGGGTACGTGCAGGACTGGACGGTCGCCTACGGCTACCGGCCGGGCCGGGCGGCGGTGTGGATGGCGGTGCTGTGGGCGGCGAGCTCGCTGGCCTTCGCGCACGCCGCGCATCCGCCGGTCGACGGCAACGGCGACGGGCACCCGCCCTGGAACCCGGCCCTCTTCGCCCTCGACCTGCTGCTGCCGGTCATCGATCTGGGGCAGGTCGGCCAGTGGCGGTTGCACGGCGGCTGGCAGTGGCTGTCCACGGCGCTGATCCTGCTCGGCTGGATCCTGGCGACGACGGTGGCGGCGGGGGCGACGCGGCTGCTGCGCCGGGGCTGAGGGCAGCGCCCGATCCACACGCGATGCGCACACCATGGGCACACTCCCACCGCACCGACACCCTTTGAGCAGCCTCCTTTTACCGTCCCTTGACCCTGGGTCGTACAACTTTCCGCAGGTTGCGTGAAGGCTCTGGCGCAATCTGAAGCTGCGGCTTTTCAATGGCGACACCATGGCTCTGCTGCCCCCGTTCATCCGTGCTTCCCGGGCCTCCCGGGCGATACGGAACGCCGCGCCCCACAGCACCGCCGCCGGGCTCCCCGCCGACGACGAGGTGCTCCTCGACGTGCCCGACGAGCGGCTCGGTCCCGCGCTCGTCGCCGCCGGTCTGGGCGCCTACGCGCCCGCCGCCGAGCTGATGGTCCACACCCGCGAACAAGCCCAGTGGGAGTACCGCGACCGGTACGCGACCCGGCTCGCGTCCTTCGCGCTCTCCCGTTCGGAGTGGTTCGAGGAGTGGCGTGCCGCCGCCCCGCGCGACCCCGACGTGCTGCTCGTCTCCGCCCAGCTCGCGGTGGACCGCGCCTGGCGGTCGCCGGCCCGCGCGGAGCTGCTGCGCGAGGTGAGCCCGCTGATCACGGCCGCCGCACAGAGCGACGTCCGCGACCCCGTGCCGTGGCGCATCGCCCTGGACCACGCGCGCGGCGCACGGGCCGGGCACAAGTACTTCGGCGAGCTGTGGGCGGCCGCGGTCCGCCGCGCCCCGCACCACTACGGCTGCCATGTGGCCGCCAAGCGCTATCTGGCCGCGTCCTGGCACGGCTCCCACCGCGAGTGCTTCGACTTCGCCGACCGGGCCGCCCAGGACGCCCCCGCCGGCTCTCTCGTCCAGGCGCTGCCGGCCCGGGCGGCCTTCGCGTACCTGACCGACGGCTGCGGCCCCGACGTGCCGCGCGAGCGGCTGGACGCGGCCGCCGACCGCGCCATCGCGCTCTCCGTGCGCTTCCCGGGCCTCGACCCGTGGACGGCCGAGATCCGCAATCTGCTGACGTACGTCCTGGTCCGCCTGGACCGCCGCGAGGAAGCCCTCGTACAGCTCCGGCTGATCGGTCCGTACGCCACGTCGTTCCCCTGGGACCGGCTGTCGGACGACCCGCTCGGCCACTTCCTGGCGGTACGCGAGGAAGTGCGGTCGGGGCCTTCCGGACAGCCTTCGTGGCATCCAGGGAATGGGCACGGCGGACGAGACCGCCCGCTGGACCACTAGGCTTCTGCGTCGTGACCACCGTCCGCCTGCCGCTCTTCCCCCTGAACTCGGTGTTGTTCCCGGGACTCGTGCTCCCGCTCAACGTCTTCGAGGAGCGCTATCGCGCCATGATGCGCGACCTGTTGAAGACCCCCGAGGACGAATCGCGCCGGTTCGCCGTCGTCGCCATCCGCGACGGCCACGAGGTGGCGCCCAGCGCGCAGGGCCTGCCCGACCAGACCGCCGTGCCCGAGCGCGGCCCCGCGGCCGGCTTCGGCGACGACCCGGTCAAGGCGTTCCACGGCGTCGGCTGTGTGGCCGACGCGGCGACGATCCGCGAGCGCGCCGACGGCACGTTCGAGGTGCTGGCGACGGGCACGACCCGGGTGAAGCTGCTGTCGGTGGACGCCTCGGGCCCCTTCCTGACGGCCGAGCTCGAGGAGCTGCCGGAGGACCCGGGCGACGAGGCGGGCGCCCTCGCGGAGGGCGTGCTGCGGGCCTTCCGCCAGTACCAGAAGCGCCTGGCGGGCGCCCGCGAACGCTCCCTGGCCACCGGCGCGGAGCTCCCGGACGACCCGTCGGTGGTGTCGTACCTGGTGGCGGCCGCGATGATGCTGGACACCCCCACCAAGCAGCGTTTCCTGCAGGCCCCCGACACGGCCTCCCGGCTGCGGGACGAACTGACGCTCCTGCGCGCGGAGACGGCGATCATCCGCAACCTGCCCTCGCTGCCCGCGGCGGACCTGACCCGCGGCCCGACGAGTCTCAACTGAAGGTCGACCGAGCATGGCGAAGAAGCAACGGCAGCAGTCCGGGGGCACGCCCGCGACGGTGGCCCTGACGGCGGCGGGCGTGGACTTCACGGTCCACTCCTACGACCACGACCCCGGCCACCCGTCCTACGGCGAGGAGGCGGCCGAGGCGATGGGCGTCTCCCCCGACCGCGTCTTCAAGACCCTGGTCGCGGACGTGGACGGCGCCCTGACGGTGGCGGTGGTCCCGGTGGCCGGCTCCCTGGACCTCAAGGCCCTGGCCTCGGCGGTGGGCGGCAAACGAGCGTCGATGGCCGACCCGACCCTGGCCGAGCGCACCACGGGCTATGTCCGGGGCGGCATCTCCCCGCTGGGTCAGCGCAAGAAGCTCCCCACCGTGCTGGACGCCTCGGCGACGGCCCACGCGACGATCTGCGTCTCGGCGGGCAGAAGGGGCCTGGAGGTGGAACTCTCCCCGACCGCCCTGGCCACCCTGACGGCAGCGGTGCTGTCGCCGATCGCACGCGGGTGAGTGCTTTCGGCCCGTGAACCGCCTCAGGCCGTCGGCGCCCCGTACCCGTCCTTGGGCGCAGTCCCGTGCGCCGCGTACGGATCGGGATCCCGGGGCCCGAACAGCGACGTGAGCCCCAGATGCACCACCAGGGCGGCCAGCGACCACGCGAGCAGCGCGCCCTTCGCCCCCAGCTTCAACGGCGCCGAGAACGTGACGCCCTTGCCCGCCGACTGCGCGTGCGCGATCACATCGGACTCGGGCCCGAGCCACACCCCCAGCCGCCAGGCCAGCAGCGACCCGAGGAACCCGCCGAGGGCGAGCGCGACCACCGCCGGCACTCCACCACGCCGCCGCCAGGCGAACACGGCCAGCGCGCTCACGGCGCCGCACGCCAGGGCCAACAGCGTGAACGTTCCGTCCACCCCGATCGCCTGCTCCCCCTCGGTGTCCTTGAAGTAGACGACCCAGCTGCCGTCCACCACGTCACCGACGAGCGGCACCTTCGGCGCCAGCCACACCCACAGCAGCCCGAGCGCCACCCCGACGAGCGCGACGACCACCGTGATCACGGCGGCTTCCCGCAGTTCGGTCTTCATCCCGGGCCCGTCCTGTCCGTACGAGACGTCGTGGGGCACGGCGGCCACCCCCGCGTACCCTCCGGACGACGGCTCCGGAGCGGACGGCGGCGGCGGCCAGGCTCCGTGCGGAGAAGATTCGTGCGGCGGCGGAGGCGGAGTCAGCGGTGCGGTCACTCTGACATCGTGCCAGGCCCGGCTGTGCGGCGCGTCACCGGACGGCGGCCCGGCGATACGCCCAGGTGGCGACGGCCAGCGACACCACGCCGACACCCGCGCAGACGGCGAGGTCGCCCAGCACGAACGCCCAGTCGGGACTGGCCCGGAAGGTCCGCGCGAACGCCTCGACCCCGTATGTGGACGGCAGCAGATCACGGGCGAAGCGCACCGCCTCCGGCATCCGGTCCGGCGGCAGCACGCCCAGCAGCAGCGCGGCGGACATGCCGAGCTGCCCCAGCACGGTGGCCAGCTCCGGTCGCGGCGCGAGCAGCCCGAAGGCCGCGCCGAGCCCGGACAGCGCGGCGCCCGCCAGTGGGATGACGAGGGCGAGCACCCACAGATGCGTCAGCGGCAGCCCGAACAGCACGCACCCGAACACCGCCGTCACCAGGGTCCCCGGCACGGTGAACGACGCGTACGCCCCCGCCGCCCCCAGCACCACGGCCGCGGGCGGCACCGGCAGCGTCGCGTAGTGATCGAGCCCCCCGCTGGCCCGCAGCTGTCCGAAGTACTGCGCGAGCAGGTTCAGCGCGACGAAGGCGACGACGAGCACGGCGGACCCGGCCACCACGGCCTCCGCCTCGCGCCCGCCGTCCACGACGCCCCGCATCATGATCAGGATGCCGACCGACTGGAAGGTCGCCACGAACAGCAGCGGGATGCGTGCCACCCGCGCGCGGGACAGCTGGGCCCGGTAGACGGCCACGAGCGACGGCCACAGCCGTGCGCGGGGCGCCAGCTCGGCGGCGGCGCCGCGGACCGGCTCCGTCACGGTCCGGGCGCTCCCCGGCAGAACCTCGGCGGGTACGACACTCACGTGGCGTTGCTCCTCTTCCCTACGGTTCTCATACCGTCCCATACGGCCCCGGCGGCCCGCCCACTCACCTCGGCGCCTCTCGGTCTCGCCGCTCGCGTCCCGCTCATCGCCCCGCTCACGCCCGTACCAGCCCCTGTCGTGCCGCCCCGCCCAGCGCCAGGTAGACGTCCTCCAGGCTCGGGGTGGCCAGGGTGAAGTCGTCCAGGGCGGCGAAGGCGGCGCCGCCGGTCACGGTGGCGACGATCGCCCGGGCCTCGTCGGGGGCCAGCCGCAGCGTCCAGCGGCGACCGGACTCCACGGCCCGCTCGCGCAGCGCGGCGACCTCGGGCACGTCCAGCGGCGCCCGCTCGCGCCACACCAGCTCGACCCGCACCTCGCCTGCGACCTGCTCCTTGAGCCCGGTGGGGGTGTCGCAGGCGATGACCCGGCCCTGTTCGAGCACGGCCACCCGGTCGAGGACGGTCTCGGCCTCGATGACGTTGTGGGTGACGAGCAGCACGGTCGTCCCGCGCTCGGCCCGCCGCCGGTCCACGGCGGCCCACACGGCCCGCCGGGCGACCGGGTCCATGCCGGTGGTCGGCTCGTCCAGCACCAGCAGGGGGCGCTCCCCCACCAGCACGGCGGCGAAGCAGGCCAGTCGCCGCTGTCCGCCGGACAGCTTGCGCAGCGCCCGTCCGGCGAGCGGCGTGAGGCCCAGCTCGTCGAGGACGTCGTCCCGCTCCCGGCGCGCCGCGCGGACGTCGAGCCCACGCAGCCTGCCGGTGGTCTCGGCGGCGAGGGAGACGGTGAGCTCGTCGAGGGCGGTGGACTCCTGCCCCAGGTAGGCGAGGATGCGCGCGGCCCGCTCGGGGTGGCGCACGATGTCGTGCCCGAGGATCTCCACGCTGCCCGAGTCGGGCCGCATCAGACCGGTCATCTGGCGTACGAGGGTGGTCTTGCCCGCGCCGTTCGGCCCGAGCAGGCCGAAGATCTCACCGCGCCGGATGTCGAGCCGTACGTCGTCGGTGGCCCGGACCGCCGGCGTCGCGGGAGTGCCGCGCCGGCCCCGGACCGCCGGATACGACTTGGTCAGCCCGCGTACGGCACACACGACCTCGTCCCTGTGCCGCATTGCCGGTGCCACGCGCGTACTCACAAAGGACGAGACTACGGGGTCGGGGACCCCCGCTCGCCGTCGGGGGCGTTCCCGACGTCCGGTTCAGTCCGCGGCCGGAGCGTGTTCGGCGGCCGTCCGCACATCGATCTCGCGCCAGAAACCCGCCCGGATGGCGTACCGGTCGTGCTCGTCGATCTGGTCGTCCTTGTGCGCGAGCAGACCGAAGCGGGCCGCGTATCTGAGCAGCTCGCCGTCGATGCGGTGCGGGATCCGCGGGTACATGCCGGAGAGCTTCTGCAGATGGCCCTGGTCGCCGAGGCGGCCCATCCACCGGCGGGCGAAGACCTGCCCCACCTCGTAGGGGTCCCCGCCGACGGTCGTGATGTCCTCCTCGCGGTCGGCCCACCGCTGCTCCGCCGTGGTGACCTGGGCGAGCGTCGGCATCGAGGCGACCTCGGAGGGCTCCGGGGCGACCCCGGGGCGGTCGACCCAGCCCTTGTCGGAGGACCAGCGCAGGGTCGCGGTGGTGGGGTGCTGGACGGCCTGGGCGCCGGGCGCGCGCAGGGCGGCCAGGTCCTTGGGGGTCGGTACGCCCTTGGGGGCGGGGACGCGCTCCTGCGCGCCGTTCTCCGAGGCGGCGGCGGAGGGGTGCTCGGCCTCCTCGGCGGTCCGCTCGGCGGCGGGGGCGAGGCCGGAGTCGGGCAGCGGCGCGGAGAGGATCGCGGCGATCTCGGGCCGGGGCACGGGCGGCGGCGCGCAGATCCCGCCGAGGTCCTTCGCGCGTACGGCCTTGGTGATCCAGGTGCGGTCCAGGACCCGTCGTTCGTCGGCCTCGGCGACGAGGTCCTCGGACTGGTTGTAGTCGCCGTCGGCGGCCTGGACGGCCCACAGGTGGACGGCGACGCCGTGCTCCTTGGCGGCCATCATGCCGGGCAGCAGATCGCCGTCGCCGGTGACGAGGACGACGTCGGAGCAGGCGCGGTTGCGGGCCAGCTCGGTCAGCTCGGCGTGCATCGCGGCGTCGACGCCCTTCTGCGCCCAGCGGCCGTCACTGCGGGTCAGCGCGCCCAGCCGGACCGTCACCCGGGGCATCACGCGCAGCCTGCGGTGTTCGGGCTGCGGGACGCGGTCCGGGGCGCCGTCGAACCAGTAGATGCGCAGCAGCGGCCGCTCGGTCTCGGACTCGGCCTGTTCGCGCAGGCCCTGGACGAGAGCGGCGTGATCGACGGTGATCCGGGATCGCGAGGGCTCTCCGGCGAGGAGACTGGCGGCGGCCCCCAGCAGATACCCGGCGTCCACCAGGACGATGCAGCGGTCCACGACTCACCCTCTTTCCGGGAGGTTTGCTTCGGGCTTCCTTCGAGTCTGCCCGACCATGCGGAGGTTAACGGCCCGAACTCGATCTTCGGCGTGGCGTTTCGGGCGCTTGCGCTGTGACAAACCCTGTTACAGACGGTAATTATCCGAAATGCGCTGTAAGTCAGCCTATGTGACTCTGGTCGCGGACCTGGCCCCTCGATCCCCCACAGGAGGCAGATCACCATGGCCAAGCACAAGAAGCAGGAGCGTAAACAGCCGCAGTCCGAGCGCGGCCAGCAGGCGGCGCAGCAGTCCTCGATGCAGGAGCAGGCCGAGCAGCGCATCTCCCAGGTGACGCCCGCCGATGTCGCCCGCAAGGGCCGGCAGAAGCGCTTCGGCCACAACTGACGTCAGCACTGCGGGCTGTTGCAGCCCGGGCACACCGAGGGGCGCATCCGATACCGGATGCGCCCCTCATGGTTCACGGGTCCGTGCGGCCTCAGCCCGCCAGGCAGGACGGGCCGAGCAGCACCTTCAGGTCGCCGAACAGAGCGGGGTCGGGCTTGACCCGGTGCCGGTCGAGCCGCAGGACGGTCGTCTTCGTCGGGCCCTGGAGCCTGATGCGGACCTCGCTGTCACCCCTGTGGTGGGTGAGGATCTCCCCGAGGCGGTTGATCATCGGCGGGGTGACCCGGGTGGCCGGGATGGTGAGGATCACGGGCGCGTTGGTGCCCGCGTTCGACAGATCCGGGACCTGGAGCTCCATCGCGACCAGCCGCGGCACGTCCTCGCGCTTGTCGAGGCGGCCCTTGACGAAGACCACGGCGTCCTCGACGAGTTGGGTCGAGACGAGTTGGTAGGTCGCCGGGAAGAACATGCACTCGAGGGAGCCCGCGAGGTCCTCGACGGTGGCGATCGCCCAGGCGTTGCCCTGCTTGGTCATCTTGCGCTGGAGACCGGAGATGATGCCGCCGATCGTCACCACCGCGCCGTCCGCGTGCTCGCCTCCGGTGAGCTGGGCGATGCCGGCGTCGGCCTTGTCGGACAGCACGTGCTCCAGGCCGAACAGCGGGTGGTCGGAGACGTAGAGGCCGAGCATCTCCCGCTCCTGGGCGAGCAGATACGTCTTCTCCCACTCGTCGGTGGTGAACTCGACGTCGAGTCCGAAGCCGGGCTCGCTGGTCTCTTCCTCGCCCATGCCGCCGAACAGGTCGAACTGGCCCTCGGCCTCCTTGCGCTTGACCGCGACCACGTTGTCGATCATCGGCTCGAACTGCGCGGTGAGGCCCTTGCGGGTGTGCCCCAGGGTGTCGAACGCGCCCGCCTTGATCAGCGACTCCGTGGTGCGCTTGTTGCACGCGACCGCCTCGACCTTGTCGAGGTAGTCGGGGAACGAGCCGTACTTGCCCTTGGCCTTGCGGCTCCTGATGATCGACTCGACCACGTTCGTGCCGACGTTGCGCACCGCTTCGAGGCCGAAGAGGATCACGTCGTCGCCCTGCGCGGCGAAGTTGTGCACCGACTCGTTGACGTTCGGCGGGAGCACCTTGATGCCCATGCGCCGGCATTCGTTCAGGTAGACGGCCGACTTGTCCTTGTCGTCCTTGACCGAGGTGAGCAGTCCGGCCATGTACTCGGCGGGGTGGTTCGCCTTGAGGTAGGCGGTCCAGTACGAGACCAGGCCGTACGCGGCGGAGTGCGCCTTGTTGAAGGCGTAGCCGGCGAACGGGACCAGCACGTCCCACAGGGCCTGGATGGCCTCGTCGCTGTAGCCGTTCTTCTTCGCGCCGGCCTGGAAGATGGTGAAGTTCTTCGCCAGCTCGTCGGGCTTCTTCTTGCCCATCACGCGGCGCAGGATGTCGGCCTCGCCGAGCGAGTACCCGGCGATGATCTGGGCGGCCTTCTGCACCTGCTCCTGGTAGACGATCAGGCCGTAGGTGACGGCCAGGACCTCTTCCAGGGGCTCCTCGAGCTCCTTGTGGATCGGGGTGATCTCCTGGAGCTTGTTCTTGCGCAGCGCGTAGTTGGTGTGCGAGTCCATGCCCATCGGGCCCGGACGGTAGAGCGCGGAGACGGCGGAGATGTCTTCGAAGTTGTCGGGCTTCATCAGGCGCAGCAGCGAGCGCATGGGGCCGCCGTCGAACTGGAAGACGCCGAGGGTCTCACCGCGCTGGAGCAGTTCGAAGGTCGTCGGATCGTCCAGCGGCAGGGCCAGCAGGTCGAGGTCGATGCCCTTGTTGGACTTCACCATCTTGACGGCGTCGTCCATGATCGTCAGGTTGCGCAGGCCGAGGAAGTCCATCTTCAGCAGGCCGAGCGACTCGCACTGCGGGTAGTCCCACTGGGTGATGGTCACGCCGTCCGTGTGCCGCACCCAGATGGGGGCGTGGTCGACGATGGGCTCGCTGGACATGATCACGCCGGCCGCGTGCACGCCCATCTGCCGGACCAGGCCCTCGACGCCCTTGGCGGTGTCGATGACCTTCTTGACGTCCGGCTCGTTCTCGTACATCGAGCGGATCTCGCCGGCCTCGCTGTAGCGCGGGTGCGAGGGGTCGGTGATGCCGTTGAGATCGATGCCCTTGCCGAGGACGTCGGCGGGCATCGCCTTGGTGAGGCGGTCGCCCATCGCGTACGGGTAGCCCAGCACGCGCGCGGAGTCCTTGATGGCGTTCTTCGCCTTGATCTTGCCGTAGGTGCCGATCATGGCGACCTTGTCGGCGCCGTACTTCTCGGTCACGTACCGGATCACCTCGACGCGCCTGCGCTCGTCGAAGTCGATGTCGACATCGGGCATGGAGACGCGCTCGGGGTTGAGGAACCGCTCGAAGATCAGACCGTGCGGGATCGGGTCGAGGTCGGTGATGCCCATCGCGTAGGCGACGATCGAGCCGGCCGCGGAGCCTCGGCCGGGGCCGACCGCGATGCCCTGGTTCTTCGCCCACATGATGAAGTCGGCGACGACGAGGAAGTAGCCCGGGAACCCCATCTGGATGATGACGTCCATCTCGTACTCGACCTGCTTCTGGCGGTCGTCGGGGACGCCGCCGGGGAAGCGGCGGTTCATCCCGAGGCGGACCTCCTCCTTGAACCAGGTGACCTCGGTGAAGCCGTCGGGGATGTCGAACTTCGGCATGAGGTTCTTCGCCTCGAACATGCCGGCGGTGTCGATCTGCTCGGCCACCAGGAGGGTGTTGGCGCAGCCCTCCTGCCAGGCGTCCGAGGAGTCGACGGCGTACATCTCGTCCGTGGACTTCAGGTAGTAGCCGGTGCCGTCGAAGCGGAAGCGGTCCGGGTCGGAGAGGTTCTTGCCGGTCTGGATGCACAGCAGCGCGTCGTGCGCGGTCGCCTCGTGCGCGTACGTGTAGTGCGAGTCGTTCGTCACCAGCGGCGGGATGCCGAGCTTCTTGCCGATCTCCAGGAGGCCGTCGCGGACCCGGCTCTCGATCTCGATGCCGTGGTCCATCAGCTCCAGGAAGTACCGGTCCTTGCCGAAGATGTCCTGGTAGTCGGCGGCCGCCTTGAGCGCCTCCTCCTTCTGGCCCAGGCGCAGCCGGGTCTGGAGCTCGCCGGAGGGGCAGCCGGTGGAGGCGATGAGCCCCTCCGACCACTGGGAGATGGTCTCCTTGTCCATCCGGGGCCACTTCTGCAGCCAGCCCTCGGCGTACGCGTCCGAGGAGAGCCGGAAGAGGTTGTGCAGGCCCGTCGCGTTGGCCGCCCAGATCGTCTTGTGGGTGTAACCGCCGGAACCGGAGACGTCGTCGCGCTTCTGGTGCGGCTGGCCCCACTGGATCTTGCGCTTGTTGCGCCGCGACTCGGGGGCGACGTACGCCTCGATGCCGATGATCGGGGTGACTCCGGCCTTCTTCGCGGTGTGGAAGAAGTCGTACGCCCCGTGCAGGTTGCCGTGGTCGGACATGGCGATATGGGTCATGCCCATCTCGTTGCACGCGTCGAACATGTCCTTCAGCCGCGCGGCACCGTCCAGCAGCGAGTACTGGGTGTGGACGTGCAGGTGCGTGAACGGCGGTTTTGACACGGCGTGGCCTCCATGGAAAACACTGGGCGACGGGCTGGCGGACAGTCCGGGGGTCAGCGTCGAAGTCTAAGCCTCGCCACTGACACCCGGGCCCGTTCACCGCGTACCTTCACCGGAGGGAAACGGGCACTCCCGCGTACCTTCGACCGTTGGAGACGGCAGAGACGCTGTCGTACATGCACTGCACCAGGAGGCACCCAGCGATGTCGGTTCCGCAGCTCAGCGACGAGCACCGCGGCGAGGAGATCCTCGCCGTCTTCGACACCGCGTTCGGCGAGCTCCTGGCCGCCGACCCGGCCGCGTTCCGCGTGAAGTTCCGGAAGATGGCGGCCTCGGCGTTCGCGTTCTACCGCGGCACGGCGGGCCTCTTCTACCACGACCTCGACGCGGAGAAGCGGGGCGGCCCGTTCCTGGACGAGCGCACCTCGCGCGTGTGGATCCACGGCGATCTGCACGCGGAGAACTTCGGCACGTACATGGACTCCACAGGGCGGCTGAACTTCAACGTCAACGACTTCGACGAGGCCTACGTCGGCCCCTTCACCTGGGACCTCAAGCGCTTCGCCGCGTCGGTCGCCCTCATCGGGTACGCGAAGGCCCTCAGCGACGAGCAGATCAGCGAGCTGGTGGAGGTGTACGCGGGCGCGTACCGCGAGCGCATCCACGCGCTGGCCACCGGCGCCAAGAGCGACGAGGTGCCGCCGTTCACCCTGGACACGGCCCAGGGCCCGCTGCTCGACGCGCTGCGCGACGCCCGCTCGCTGACCCGCTTCGGGCTGCTGGACTCGATGACCGAGATCCGCGACTTCGAACGCCGCTTCGCGTCGGGCGGCGGCTCCATCGAGCTGGACGCGGCCACCCGCTACAAGGTCCTCGCCGCCTTCGACGGCTATCTGGAGACGCTGCCGGAGACCTCGCTGGCCCGCCCCGACTCCTACCGGGTGAAGGACGTCGTGGGCCGCCGCGGCATCGGCATCGGCTCGGCCGGACTGCCGTCGTACAACATCCTCCTGGAGGGCCACAGCGACGCCCTGGAGAACGACGTCGTGATCTACATCAAGCAGGCCCAGACCCCGGCCGTCTCCCGGCACATCACCGACCCGTCGATCCGCGACTACTTCCGGCACGAGGGCCACCGCACGGTGATCTCCCAGCGTGCCCTGCAGGCCCACGCCGACCCGTGGCTGGGCTGGACCGAGCTGAACGGCGCGGGCCAGCTCGTCGCCGAGGTCTCGCCGTACGCGGTCGACCTGGACTGGAGCGACATCGACGACCCCGACGAGATCGCGGGCGTCGTCGCCGACCTGGGCCGGTCCACGGCCACGATGCACGCGGCGGCGGACGCCACCTCCGGCGAGTCCCTGGTGCCGTTCTCCACGGAGCGGGCCATCGACGCGGCGATCGCGGCCGACGAGGAGGGCTTCGCGCCCCTCCTGGTCGACTTCGCGCACTCCTACGGCGCCCGCGCGCGGGGCGACCACCAGATCTTCCTCGACCTCTTCCGCAACGGCCGGATCCCCGGCCTCTGAAAACAGACCACTGAAAACAGACCACTGCGCACAGGCCTTCGACAACAGGTCGCTAACAGTCGGCGTTCTCACAGGCATCCTTTAGGGGTCTCCTACAGGAGCGCGTGACACACTTCCCCCGCTATGGACATATCCGGGACCCGCCTCAGAGCCGCGCGCGCGGCGCTGTTCACGGCACTCGTCGTGACGCTCAGCACCGCGTCGCACGTGCTGCTGTCGCGGGCCCCGCTGCCGCTCAACACGGTGGCCGCCGTCGCGGCCGCCGTCTTCGCCCTCGCGTACGCCCTCGCGGGCCGCGAGCGCGGCTTCGGGCGGATCGCCGCCCTGCTGATCCCGCTGGAGCTGGCGGCCGACACCGTCTTCACCACCGGCCAGCACGTCTGCTACGGCCGTGCGGGCGGACCGGTCGCCGGCCCGCTGGCCTCGGTCGGCTGGGACGTGCTGTGCGGCGACGGCACGTCCGTCGGCACACCGCTCGCCCAGGTCACCGGCGCCGACACCGACCGGCTCGGCGGGGTCCTCGCGCACGCCGACCCGGCGACCGCGTGGCTGCTGCTCGGCGCGCACCTCTGCGTCGGTCTGATCGCCGCCGCCTGGCTGCGCCGGGGCGAGCGGGCGCTGGCCCAGCTGCTGCGCGCGGCGACCGCGACGACCTTCCGGCCGCTGCTGCTGGCCGTCGCCGCCGTGACCGTACGCCGCGCCCCGGCCGCCCGCCGCCTGCCGCGTCCCGTGCGCCGTACGCCCACCGTCCGCGAGCGGATCCTCGTGCACTCCCTGGGACGGCGTGGACCGCCGTGCTCGGTCGCCACGGCCTGAGCACGCGGCACCCCACAGATCAGTCCCCACACGAACTTCCGCGCACCAGCTGTGCGCGTCCCCCTTTGGAGAACACCGACATGAGCAAGCGGAACAGCGCGGCAGCGAAGACGGCGGCCCGGGAGCGGCTGCGCATCGAGCGTGAGCGCGAGGCCAAGCGGGCCAAGGTCAGGCGGCAGATCATCGTCGCCTGCTCGGCGGTCGGCGTGCTGGCCGTGGCGGGCGGCATAGGTTACGCCGTCGTCCAGGCCAACCAGCCCAGCTACTGGGACGAGGCCGCGAAGGACAAGCTGGTCGCGCCGGCCAACACCACCGGCAAGAACGGCCTGACCGTCGTCATGGGCAAGGCGAGCGCCAAGAAGACCCTCGTCATGTACGAGGACCCGCGCTGCCCGGTCTGCGCCCAGTTCGAGCAGACCGTCGGCGCGACGGTGAAGAGCGACTACGACGCCGGCAAGTTCAAGATCCAGTACGTCGGCGCGACCTTCCTCGACCGCAGCCTGACCGGCGAGGGCTCCAAGAACGCGCTCAGCGCCCTGGGCGCCGCGCTGAACGTCAGCCCCGAGGCGTTCCTGGAGTACAAGACCGCGCTGTACTCGGCGAAGTACCACCCCGAGGAGACCGACGACAAGTTCAAGGACGACTCCTACCTGATCAAGGTGGCGGACACGGTCGCGGCGCTGAAGGGCAACGCCAAGTTCCAGAGCGCCGTGAAGGACGGCACCTACGACAAGTGGGCGCTGGAGATGTCCAAGACGTTCGACAAGAGCGGGGTCACGGGCACCCCGACCCTGAAGATGGACGGCAAGACGCTGACCGACTCCGGCGGGCAGAACGCCCCGATGACGGTCGCCGACTTCACCACGGCGATCGACGCGGCCCTCAAGGCCTGATCCGACGCTCTGACGAAGAGCGGGCGAACTTTTGGGAGTTCGCCCGCTCTTCGGTCGTACTGGTCAGTAATCTGATCGCCCGTGACCAGTCGATACAGATCATCCGAGAGCGCCGGCACCCCGTCAGAGCGTGCCGGCTCACTGTCGCCGCGCCGCCGTACGGTCGTCAAGGCGGCCGCGGCCACCGCCGTGCTGGCCGGCCCGCTCGTCGCCGCGCTGCCGGCCCGCGCCGCCGACGCCCCCGCCTTCCTGCACGGCCTCGCCTCCGGCGACCCGCTGCCCGACGGGGTCCTGCTGTGGACCCGGGTGACGCCCACCGCCGAGGCGACGCCCGGCTCCGGGCTCGGCCCGGACACCGAGGTGAGCTGGGTCGTCGCCCGGGACAAGGCGCTGACGAACATCGTCGCCAAGGGCTCCCTCACCGCCACCGCCGCGACCGACCACACCGTCAAGGCCGACCTCCGGGGCCTTGCTCCCGCCACCGACTACTACTTCCGCTTCTCGGCCGGCGGCACCGACTCCCCGGTGGCGCGCACCCGCACCGCGCCGGCGGCGGACGCCGCCGTGCCGGGTCTGCGGTTCGGCGTGGTCTCCTGCGCCAACTGGGAGGCCGGCTACTTCTCCTCGTACCGCCACCTCGCGGCCCGCGGCGACCTCGACGCCTGGCTGCACCTCGGCGACTACATATACGAGTACGGCACCGGCGAGTACGGCGCCCGCGGGACCGTCGTCCGGCAGACCTCGCCCGCGCACGAGATCCTCACGCTCGCCGACTACCGCACCCGGCACGGCAAGTACAAGACGGACCCGGACCTGCAGGCCCTGCACGCGAAGGCGCCGGTCGTCGCGATCTGGGACGACCACGAGTTCGCCAACGACACCTGGTCGGGCGGCGCGGAGAACCACACCGAGGGCGCCGAGGGGGCCTGGACGGCCCGTCAGGCGGCCGCCAAGCAGGCCTACTTCGAGTGGATGCCGGTCCGCCCGGCGATCGCCGGCACCACCTACCGTCGGCTGCGCTTCGGCAAGCTGGCCGACCTCTCCCTGCTGGACCTGCGCTCGTTCCGCTCGCAGCAGGTCGCCGTCGGCAACGGCACGGTCGACGACCCGGACCGGACGCTCACCGGGCGCGCCCAACTGGACTGGCTGAAGTCCGGGCTGAAGGCCTCCGACACGACCTGGCGGCTGGTCGGCAACTCGGTGATGATCTCCCCGTTCGCGATCGGCTCGCTCTCCGCGGACCTTTTCAAGCCGCTCGCCAAGCTGCTCGGCCTGCCGCAGGAGGGCATCGCCCTCAACACCGACCAGTGGGACGGCTACACCGACGACCGCCGCGAGCTCCTCGCGCATCTGCGCTCCAACGCCATCGGCAACACCGTCTTCCTGACCGGCGACATCCACATGGCGTGGGCCAACGACGTGCCGGTGGACGCGGGCACCTACCCCCTTTCGGCCTCGGCCGCCACGGAGTTCGTGGTCACCTCGGTGACCTCCGACAACCTGGACGACATCGTGAAGGTCCCCGAGGGCACCCTCACCGCGATCGCCTCCCCGATCATCCGGGCCGCCAACCGGCACGTCCACTTCGTCGACACCGACCGCCACGGCTACGGCGTCCTGGACATCACCGCCGAGCGCGCGCAGATGGACTACTACGTGCTGTCCGACCGCACCAGCGCCACCGCGACCTCCTCCTGGTCCCGCTCGTACCGCACGCGCAGCGGCACGCAGAAGGTGGAGCGCACGTACGACCCGGTGTAGCCGCCCGTCACACGGTTTCGCCCGTCACACGGTTTCGCCGGTCACAGGGTTTCGCCGGTCACAGGGTTTCGAGGAAGCCGAGCGCCACCCGCCAGGTGGCCTCGGCGGCCTCCTCGTCGTAGTCGGGCAGGTCGGGGTCGGTGTACAGGTGCCCGGCGCCCGCGTACCGGTAGATCTCCACGTCCGCGCCCGCTCTGCCCATCTGGAGATACCAGGCGCTCAGCCAGTCGTCGGTCTCGAACGGGTCCGGCTCGGCGACGTGCAGCTGCACCGGCAGGTCGGGCGCCGAGACGTTCGGCGCGAGGTCCGAGGTGCCGTGCAGGAGCAGCAGGCCGCGCGCCTCGGCGTCGCCGAGGGCGAGGGTCTGCGCGATCGACGCGCCCAGCGAGAACCCCGCGTACACCAGCCCGCGCTCCGAGTAGGGCGCGGCGGCCAGGACGGCTCTTCTCAGCAGCTCGTCCTTGCCGATCTTCTCGTTGTGCGCCATGCCCTCCTCGACCGTGTCGAACGTGCGCCCCTCGAAGAGGTCCGGGGTCCACACCTCGTGGCCGGCGGCGCGCAGCCGGTCCGCCGCCGCGCGCACCGCGGGCCGCAGGCCGTAGGTCGAGTGAAAGAGCATGATGTTCATGCGCCCATGGTGCCAGCCGGCACTGACAACGCCGTGCGCACGGTTCTGCACGGAAGTCACATGTTCAAGGCCCCTCCAGCCGGTTACGTTCGAGGGCATGGAGAACCTGCTCCGCCCTGTGATCGTGGTCGGCGGCTCGGTCGTACTGACGCTGCTCATCGGCTGGGCCACCGACCTGCTGCTGCGCAAGGCCGACGCCCGGCACGGCGGTACGTCCCTGTGGGGCCTGCTGCGCCGCGCCCGGATCCCCTACCAGCTGGTGCTGTGCGCGGCGCTGCTGAGAGGCTCGTACGACCAGGCTCAGCTGCTGGAGAACCACCGGGTCGGCGTCGGCAGGCTGCTCACCCTGGTGCTGATCGGGTCGGCGGCCTGGCTGACGATCAGGATCGCCGGGGCGGTCGTGGAGACGTCGTACTCGCGCTACGCGCGCGCCCAGAGCGATCCGGCCCGGGTGCGGCGGGTGCGGACCCAGGTGTCGCTGATCGTGCGGGTGGTGTCGGCCGTCGTAGGCGTGGTGGCGGTGGCCGCGATGCTGCTGACGTTCCCCGCCATGCGGGCGGCGGGGGCCTCGCTGCTGGCCTCGGCCGGGATCCTCGGCATCGTCGCCGGTGTCGCCGCCCAGTCGACGCTCGCCAATCTCTTCGCCGGTCTGCAGATCGCCTTCGGCGACATGGTGCGCATCGGCGACACGGTCGTGGTGGACGGCGAGTGGGGCACCGTCGAGGAGATCACCCTGACCTTCCTGACCGTGCGGACCTGGGACGAGCGCCGCATCACCATGCCGGTGTCGTACTTCACCTCGAAGCCCTTCGAGAACTGGTCGCGCGGCACCCCGCAGATGACCGGCATCGTCTACTGGCACGTCGACCACGCGGCGCCGGTGGACGCGATGCGCGAGAAGCTGCGCGACATCCTGCGCGAGTGCCCGGCCTGGGACGGTCGCGCCTGCGGCCTGGACGTCACGGACACCACCCCGAACACCATGGAGGTACGGGCGCTGGTCACGGCGAAGGACGCGGACGACATCTGGAAGGTGCGGGTCACGGTCCGCGAGCAGATGATCCGCTGGCTGTCGAAGGAGCACCCGTACGCGCTCCCGAGGGTCAACACCGCGGACGCGGCCCTGCCCCCGGGCCGCCTCCCGGGCCAGGCCCAGTCCCCCTCCGCGTCGTCCGCCTCCCCCGACGGCGCTCCCCGCCGCGCCCACGAGCCGCCGCGGACGGGCCGCTGAGCGTCAGTTGCCCCGCTCCGCGCCCCCGTTGACCTGGACCACCTGTGAGGTGACGTGCCCGGCGCCCGGGGAGGCCAGCCAGTGCAGTGTGGCGGCGATGTCCCCGGGGGTCCCGGCCCGCCCGGTGAGGGTCTCGCCGACGAGCCGCTCGCGCCGGGCGGGGTCGATGGCCTCCCCGAAGAATCCGGTGTCCTCGACATACCCGGGGGCGACGACGTTCACGGTGACGCCCCGCGGCCCCAGCTCCCGGGCGAGATCACGGGCGTACGGGTGCAACGCGGCCTTGGCGCCGCCGTACGCCCCGCTGCCGGACCCCCGGTAGGCGGCGATGGAGCCGACGAACAGGATCCGACCGCCGGGCGCTGCCAGCCGGTCCTTCAGTGCCTCGGTGAGCAGGGCCGCCGAGAGGGTGTTGTTCCGGAAGTTGACGGTCCAGTCGTGCGCGACCCGGTCGAGCGGATCGTCGCTGCCGCTCGGGGGCTCCAGATGCCCCGCGCCCCCGGCGCTGTGGACGAGCACGTCGACGGTCCCGAGCTCCTCCCCGACGAACCGGGCGAGCCCCCGCACCTCCTCCGGCTCGCTCAGGTCGGCGGCGTAGGTCAGCGCCCCGTCCACCCCGGCCTTCGCCAACACGTCCGCCCGCCGCCCGAGGAGCAGCACCCGGTCCCCGTCCGCCGCGAAGGCCTGCGCCGCCGCCAGCCCGATTCCCGTACCGCCACCACTGATCACCACATTGCGTGCCATGCCCCGAACGTAACCAGACGCATCGACGGAGATCGTCGCGGTTTACACGACCGCCATGAACGCCGGGGAGATCACCGAAGGCTGCGCACGTCCAGGTGCCGCAGGACGCGGTCGACGATCTCCGGATCGGCGCCCGGCTCGCTGCGGGCCGCCACCACCTCGTGGCGGGCCGCGCTGAGCATCTCCCCCTGGATGCGGCGCACCCGCTTCAGCCTGCGCACGCGGTGCTCGTGCCCCTCCAGCCGCTCGTCCTCGGCGACGTCCGGACTGATCCGCAGCCCGATGTCGAAGGCCCGTCGCAGCATCTGCTCGGAGAGCTCGTCCGACAGGTCCTCCTCGGCCTCGATCTCCCGCAGCCGTCGCTTCGCCGCCTTCGCCGCCCGCACGGCCAGTTCCTTCTCGAACGCCTTCTCCCGGTCGGTGTCCGCCCGCACGCCGAGCCGCTTCACCAGCCACGGCAGGGTCAGTCCCTGCAGGACCAGCGTCGCCATGATCACGCCGAACGCGATGAAGATGATCTCGTTCCGGTCGGGGAAGGCCGTCCCCTCGTCGGTCTTCAGCGGAACGGCCAGCGCCAGCGCCACCGAGGCCACCCCGCGCATCCCCGCCCACCACATGACGACGGTCTCCCGCCAGTTCGTCGGAATGTCCTCGAGGTGGTCCTGCCGGGCATGCAGCCGTTGCGTCAGCCAGGTGGCCGGCAGCAGCCACAACAGCCGTACGACGACGACCACGGCCACGATCACGCCGGCCCACCCGAGCATCTCCTGCCACCGCCCGGACGCCGTCCGGATCGCGATGTGCAGCTCCAGGCCGATCAGCCCGAACGCGACGCCCGTGACCAGCGTGTCGATGATGTCCCAGAAGCTGTGACCGGCCAGCCGGGTCAGCACGTCGTCGGGGTCGGTGGCGTACTCGGCGAGGAACAGCGCGGTGGTCAGGACGGCCAGCACGCCGGAGCCGTGGAACTCCTCCGCCAGCACATAGGCGGCGTACGGCACCAGGAGGGTCAGGCCGATCTGCAGCGTCGTGTCGCCGAGGACGTCCAGGAGCTTGTTCGCGCCCCAGCCGAGCACCACGCCCACCGCCAGCGCCACGACGGCGGACAGCACCAGGTCGAGTCCGGCCTGCCACGGCGAGAACGTCCCGCTCACGGCCGCCGCGATCGCGACGTGGTACAGCACGATGGCCGTCACATCGTTGAAGAGCCCCTCGCCCTCCAGGATGGACACCAGCCGGCGGGGCAGCCCCAGCTGTCCGGCGACGGCGGTGGCGGCCACCGGGTCGGGCGGCGCCACGAGCGCCCCCAGCGCGACGGCCGCGGCGATCGGCAGCCCCGGCACGATCGCATGGGCCACGGCGGCCACGCAGACCGTCGTCACGAACACCAGTGCCACGGCGAGCAGGAAGATCGGCCGCACGTTCGCCGCGAACTGCCGCCAGGACGTCCGCCGCACCGCCGCGTACAGCAGCGGCGGCAGCAGGAGGGGCAGGATCAGCTCCGGCGGGATCTCCACGTTGGGCACGAAGTCGAGCACCGCGAGGACGATCCCGAGGAGTGTCATGAGCACCGGCGCGGGCAGCCCCAGCCGGTCCCCGACCGGGACGCTCACGACGGCCCCGAGCAACAGCACGAACAGCAGGGCCAACTGATCCACGGTCAGCGCTCCGATCTAGACGATCAAAGACATCCAGACCTCCAGCGTCGCACGCGGCGCAGCGGGCTAGAGAGAACGCCGCATGGACCTGTGCGGAATACCCGCGTCCGGGAACTCCGGCCCGTACGCCTCGTAGCCGAGCCGCTCGTAGAAGCCCAGCGCGTGCGTCTGCGCGTGCAGGTCCACCGCCGCGAGCCCGCGCGCGCGTGCCGCCTCCTCGATCGCCCGCACCAATGCCGCCCCGACGCCCAGCCCGCGCGCCTCGCGGGTCACGGCGAGCCGCCCCAGCGAGCCCACCGACAGATCGCCGGCGGTCCTGGCCGCGGCCGCCTCGCCGAACAGCAGCCGCCCGGTGCCGAGCGGCACGCCGTCCTCCCGGACCGCCAGCACATGCACCGCGTCGGCGTCGTGCGTGTCGTACTCCAGGTCCTCGGGCACGCCCTGCTCGCCGACGAAGACCTCCTTGCGCACCGCGAAGCAGGCCTCCCGGTCGGCGAGGTCGTCGGCGACGCGCACCGCGTACGCGCGCGTGCCGCTCGTCCGACCCGTCCCGCTCATCCGTAGGTCTCCTCGCGGACCTGGTCCAGGGCCTTCTGCAGGTCCTCGGGGTACTCGCTGGCGAACTCCGCCCACTGCCCGTCCCCGGGGTGCTCGAAGCCCAGCCGCACGGCGTGCAGCCACTGCCGGGTCAGGTGCAGCCGCTTGGAGAGCGTCGGGTCGGCGCCGTACGTGAGGTCGCCGACGCAGGGGTGGCGGTGGGCGGCCATGTGGACGCGGATCTGGTGGGTGCGGCCGGTCTCCAGCTTGACGTCCAGGAGAGAGGCCGCACGGAAGGCCTCTATCAGGTCGTAGTGCGTGACCGACGGCTTGCCCTCGGCCGTGACCGCCCACTTGTAGTCGTGCTGGGGGTGCCGGCCGATGGGCGCGTCGATGGTGCCGCTGGTCGGGTCGGGGTGGCCCTGGACGAGCGTGTGGTAGCGCTTGTCGACCGTGCGCTCCTTGAACTGGCGCTTCAGCGACGTGTACGCCCGCTCCGACTTGGCGACGACCATCAGCCCGGACGTGCCCACGTCGAGCCGGTGCACGATGCCCTGGCGCTCGGCGGCGCCGGAGGTCGAGATGCGGTAGCCGGCCGCGGCCAGCCCGCCGATGACGGTGGGGCCGCTCCAGCCGGGCGACGGGTGCGCGGCCACGCCGACCGGCTTGACGATCACGACGATGTCGTCGTCGTCGTGCACGATCTCCATGCCCTCGACCGGTTCGGCGACGATCTGCACGGGTGCCGGGGCCTGCGGCATCTCGACCTCCAGCCAGGCCCCGCCGCTCACCCGCTCGGACTTTCCGACCACCGAGCCGTCGACCGAGACCTTCCCCGCCGCGGCGAGCTCCGCGGCCTTGGTGCGGGAGAAGCCGAACATGCGGGAGATGGCGGCGTCTACGCGCTCGCCCTCCAGGCCGTCCGGCACGGGCAGGGTACGGATCTCGGGAATCGTGCTCACCCGTCGAGTATGCCGGACAGCTCCGACACCCCCGGCCACTCGCCGCCCGGCCGGCCGTCCGCCGCTCGCCCACGAGCCCTCGGCGAGCCCTCAGTCCTTGTGGACGGTCCCGTCCGGGTCCAGGCCCTTGAAGGACAGCAGCACGATCAGGATGCCGCCGCAGACGATCGCCGAGTCCGCGAGGTTGAAGACCGCGAAGTGCTTGGGCGCGATGAAGTCCACGACCGCGCCCTCGAAGACGCCCGGCGCACGGAAGATCCGGTCGGTGAGGTTGCCCAGCGCGCCGCCCAGCAGCAGACCCAGCGCGATCGCCCAGGGCAGGCTGTAGAGCTTGCGGGCCAGCCGGGCGATCACCACGATCACGGCCGAGGCGATCACCGTGAAGATGATGGTGAAGGCCTCCCCGAAGCCGAAGGCCGCGCCCGCGTTGCGGATGGCCTCGAACCGCAGCCAGTCCCCAATGATCTCGATCGGCGCGTGGTGCTCCAGCTTGGCGACCACGATCATCTTGCTGACCAGGTCGAGCACGTACGCGAACGCGGCCACGGTGAACAGCACGGCGATACGGCGCTTGCCCTTGGGCCGTGCCCCGCTGCCCTCCTGCTCGCCCGCGCCGGACGACTCCTCCGGCTCGGAACCCGCTTCTGGGGTGTCCGGCGTACCGATGACGCGCTCCGCCTCTGCCACGTGAGTCCCTCAACCTAGGTACCTGACTGAGGACGAGGGTACGGCACGCCCCCCGGCAGCCAGGAGATCAGTACCGGCGCTCCTGCTTCTGCTTGCACTCGACGCAGAGCGTGGCCCTCGGGAAGGCCAGCATCCGGGCCTTGCCGATGGCGTTGCCGCAGTTCTCGCACAGCCCGTAGGTGCCCGCGTCCAGCCGCTCCAGGGCGTGCTCGGTCTGGATCAGCATCTCGCGCGCGTTGGCGGCCAGCGACAGTTCGTGCTCGCGCGTGATGTTCTTGGTGCCGGTGTCGGCCTGGTCGTCGCCGGCCCCGTCCCCCGAGTCCCGCATCAGGCCGACCAGGGCCGTCTCGGACGAGGCCAGCTCCGCCCGCAGCCGCTCCATCTCGGAGCTCAACTGTGCGCGGGCCTCCTCGACCTCCTCCTGCGTCCACGGCTCCTCACCGGGGCGCACCGCGAGCTCGCCCGGCTCCACCGCGGCGAGGCGTGCCTTGGGAACGGCGGTCTTCGCCGCCGTGGCCGTACCCGGAGTCTTCTTCGCAACCACCGTCGTGGCTCCCGTCTGCTCCGCGGCCGAGGCCGCGCCCACCTTCTTGGCCGTGTTCTTCCTGCCCGCACCCGTAGCGGCCACGCCCTTGGCACCGGCGACCTTCGCGGCCGCCGCCTTCCTGCCGGTGACCTTCGCGGCCGCCGCCTTCTTCCCGGTCGCCTTCTTCGCAGCCGGTTCCTTGACGGCCGCCTTCCTGGGACCCGCCTTCTTGGCGACCGTCCCCTCGACGACCGTCTCCTTGACGACCGTCTCCTTGACGACCGTCTCCTTGACGACCGTCTTCCTGGCGACCGCTTTCTCCTCGCTCGCCTTCTTCGCAGCGGTCTTCTTCACGACGGTCTTCTTCGTAGTGGCCGCCTTCTCGGCCTTCGCCCGCTTCCCCGCATTCCCCGCACTCCCGGCGGTCGCATCCCTGGCCGCGCCGCCGGAGGCACTCGGGGACCTGCCGGACGCCGACTGCTGTACGGCGGTCTTCTTCGCCACCATGGCCGCGGCCCCTTCACATATTGTGATCTTGCACGCGAATCGTGCTGGGACGATAAATCGACTTGGGGCCCGCGGCAACGGGGCACACCGCCCGATTCGCCCGCCTCGCGCACGCGACGCGGCAAGCCTGCATCCGTTGTGCCCAGCTCCCCGCCGGGTAATCCGCCGGGCCGGACGTCCCGGAATGCGAACACGCGTACCTCCGCATCCAACCACCATTCGGGGCATCTCGACCCCTGTCGCCCGCCTCGCCGGGAGGCCCCGTAAACCGGTCGGCCGCCGTCGTCGTGGAGCCGTACACTGGGCGCAGCGAAAAGCATGGATGGGGACGAGTAGCGGCGCACGCAGCCCAGAGCGACCCGGGGACGGTGGAAGCCCGGGGGCCTGCACGACGCGAAGATCACCCCGGAGCCGCCGGAAGAAGACCCGTCGAGGGTTGGTAGAACCGGCATCGCGACCCCAATGAGGGGGCTCACCGGCGCGCAGGGCGCACCGGAGGGCCAAGGAGGGTGGTACCGCGGGAGCGCGCCGCAGAAGGCGTAGACAGGCAACAAGGCTCTCGTCCCTCCGACGGAAGGCAGTACGTCCGCCGGAGGAAGATCGATGACGCAGTACCGCCAGGTGCCCGCCCAGGTCGACCTGCCCGCCCTCGAGCACGCGGTGCTCGACTTCTGGCGCGAGCAGAAGATCTTTGCCAAGAGCCTGGAGCAGTCCGAGGGCCGCCCCGAATGGGTGTTCTACGAGGGCCCGCCCACCGCCAACGGCATGCCGGGCGCCCACCACATCGAGGCACGCGTCTTCAAGGACGTCTTCCCCCGCTTCCGCACCATGCGCGGCTACCACGTGGCCCGCAAGGCCGGCTGGGACTGCCACGGCCTGCCGGTGGAGCTCGCGGTGGAGAAGGAGCTCGGCTTCTCCGGCAAGCAGGACATCGAGGCCTACGGCATCGCGGAGTTCAACGCCAAGTGCCGGGAGTCCGTGACCCGGCACACCGACGCCTTCACCGACCTGACGACCCGCATGGGCTACTGGGTCGACCTCGACGACGCGTACCGGACCATGGACCCGGAGTACGTCGAGTCCGTCTGGTGGTCGCTCAAGGAGATCTTCGACAAGGGCCTGCTGGTCCAAGACCACCGCGTCGCCCCCTGGTGTCCCCGCTGCGGCACCGGCCTCTCCGACCACGAGCTGGCGCAGGGCTACGAGACGGTCGTCGACCCTTCCGTGTACGTCCGTTTCCCGCTCACCTCCGGTCCGCTCGCCGGCGAAGCCTCCCTGGTCGTCTGGACGACGACCCCCTGGACGCTGGTCTCCAACACGGCCGTGGCCGCGCACCCCGAGGTCACCTACGTCGTCGTGACCGACGGCGAGGAGAAGCTCGTCGTGGCCGAGCCGCTGGTCGCCAAGGCGCTCGGCGAGGGCTGGGAGACCACCGGTCAGAGCTTCACCGGCGCCGAAATGGAGCGTTGGTCCTATCAACGTCCGTTCGAGCTGGTCGAGTTCCCGGCGGACGTGAAAACCCACTACGTGGTCAACGCCGAGTACGTGACGACCGAGGACGGCACGGGTCTGGTCCACCAGTCCCCCGCCTTCGGCGAGGACGACCTCAAGGTCTGCCGCGCCTACGGCCTGCCGGTCGTCAACCCGGTCCGCCCCGACGGCACCTTCGAGGAATCCGTCCCCCTGGTCGGCGGCGTCTTCTTCAAGAAGGCGGACGAAAAGCTCACCGAGGACCTCCAGCAGCGCGGCCTCCTGTTCAAGCACATCCCGTACGAGCACAGCTACCCGCACTGCTGGCGCTGCCACACCGCGCTCCTCTACTACGCGCAGCCGTCCTGGTACATCCGCACGACGGCCGTCAAGGACCGTCTGCTCCAGGAGAACGAGAAGACCAACTGGTTCCCGGACACGGTCAAGCACGGCCGCTTCGGCGACTGGCTGAACAACAACATCGACTGGGCGCTGTCCCGCAGCCGCTACTGGGGCACCCCGCTGCCGATCTGGCGCTGCGAGGACGACCACCTCACGGTCGTCGGCTCGCGCGCGGAGCTCACCGCGCTGACCGGCGAGGACCAGTCCGAGCTGGACCCGCACCGGCCGTACGTCGACGCCGTCACCTTCGACTGCCCGCAGGATGACTGCGGCAAGACGGCCACGCGCGTGCCGGAGGTCATCGACGCCTGGTACGACTCGGGTTCGATGCCGTTCGCGCAGTGGGGCTACCCGTACAAGAACAAGGACCTGTTCGAGTCTCGCTACCCGGCGCAGTTCATCTCTGAGGCGATCGACCAGACCCGCGGCTGGTTCTACACACTGATGGCCGTCGGCACGCTGGTCTTCGACAGGTCGTCGTACGAGAACGTCGTCTGTCTCGGTCACATCCTGGCCGAGGACGGCCGCAAGATGTCCAAGCACCTGGGCAACACCCTGGATCCGATCCCGCTGATGGACCGGCACGGCGCCGACGCCGTCCGCTGGTTCATGGCGGCCGGCGGCTCCCCGTGGGCGGCCCGCCGGGTGGGCCACGGCACCATCCAGGAGGTCGTCCGCAAGACGCTCCTCACGTACTGGAACACGGTCGCCTTCCAGGCGCTGTACGCGCGCACGTCCGACTGGGCGCCGAGCGAGGCCGACCCGGCCCCGGCCGACCGCCCCGTCCTGGACCGCTGGCTGCTCTCCGAACTCCACGCGCTCACCGACCAGGTGACGCAGGCTCTGGAGGCGTACGACACCCAGCGCGCCGGCAAGCTGCTCTCGGCGTTCGTGGACGACCTGTCCAACTGGTACGTCCGCCGCTCCCGGCGCCGCTTCTGGCAGGGCGACAAGGCCGCGCTGCGCACCCTGCACGAGGTCGTCGAGACGGTCACCAAGCTGATGGCCCCGCTGACCCCGTTCATCACCGAGCGGGTCTGGCAGGACCTCGTCGTGCCGGTCACCCCGGGCGCCCCGGACTCCGTCCATCTGGCCGCCTGGCCGGAGGCGGACCTGTCCGCGATCGACCCGGAGCTGTCGCGGCAGATGGTCCTGGTCCGCCGTCTGGTGGAGCTGGGCCGCGCCACGCGCGCGGAGTCGGGCGTCAAGACCCGCCAGCCGCTGCGCCGCGCCCTGATCGCCGCCACGGGCTTCGACGGCCTCGACCGCGAGCTGCACGCGCAGATCACCGAGGAGCTCAACGTCGAGTCCCTGGCGTCCCTCTCCGAGGTGGGCGGCAGCCTGGTCGACACGACCGCGAAGGCCAACTTCCGCGCCCTGGGCAAGCGTTTCGGCAAGCGCGTCCAGGACGTGGCCAAGGCCGTCGCGAACGCCGACGCGGCCGCGCTGTCCCTCGCCCTGCGCGAGGGCACGGCGTCGGTGGAGATCGACGGCGAGACGATCGTCCTCGCCCCCGACGAGGTGATCATCACGGAGACCCCGCGCGAGGGCTGGTCGGTCGCCTCCGACTCCGGCGCCACGGTCGCGCTGGACCTGGAGATCACCGAGGAGCTGCGCCGCGCGGGCCTGGCCCGTGACGCGATCCGACTGATCCAGGAGGCCCGCAAGAACAGCGGCCTCGACGTCGCCGACCGCATCGCGCTGCGCTGGACCGCGACCGACCCGGGAGCCGTCGAGGCCCTGTCCGGTCACGCCGGCCTCATCGCCGACGAGGTCCTCGCCACGGACTTCGCCCAGGGCGAGGCGGACGACACGTACGGCGCCCCGTTCACGGACGAGGGCCTGACGCTGACCTTCCGCCTGCGCAAGGCGTAAGGCCACTAGGGCGCAAGGGCGCAAGGGCGCAAGGGCGCAAGGGCGCAAGGGCGCAAGGGCGCAAGGGCGCAAGGGCGCAAGAACGGAGGGCCCGGTTCCCCCAAGGGGAGCCGGGCCCTCCGCGTTGTGCCGCCCAGGTCTCCCACTGGACACCGTCGTCACCGCTGTCAACATCGTCAACACGCGTAAAAAGGGCGGGACCCCGGATCAAAAATCCGGGGTCCCGCCCTTTGAACGCTGCCGACGCCTAAGGCGTACTAGTGGCCGTCAGTTGTCGTCCTCGTCGATGAGGAAACCGCGCATCGGCGAGGGGGCCTGGCCCATCGGCGACGGGCCCTGCGGCCGCACCGGAGCCATCGGCTGGGTCATCGCCGGGGACATCTGCTGCTGCTGACCGCCGTAGGACGGAGCGGCCGGGCTCGGAGCGCCCATGCCCGGGTTGCCGCCGTAGGACGGGGCACTCGCGCCGGCCGGAGCCATGGAAGGCGCCGGGGACGGCGGCAGCGAAGCCGCGGCCGGAGTACGCGGCGGAGCGAGCGAGTCGTCGGCCTGGGTCTCCAACTGACGCAGCTGGGACTCGAGGTAGGACTTCAGACGCGTCCGGTACTCGCGCTCGAAGCCACGCAGGTCCTCGACCTTGCGCTCCAGCGTCGCGCGGGCGGACTCCAGGGAGCCCATCGCCACGCGGTGCTTCTCCTGCGCGTCCCGCTCCAGGGCATCGGCCTTGGCACGGGCGTCGCGCTCGAGACCCTCGGCACGCGAACGCGCCTCACCGACGATCTTGTTGGCTTCGGAACGGGCCTCGGCGATCGCCTGGTCGGCGGTCTGCTGGGCCAGCGAGAGGACACGGGCGGCGCTGTCGCCACCGGGGCCCTGACCGGGGCCGCCCATCGGACCGCCCATGGGGCCGCCCATCGGGCCACCCATCTGCTGCTGCATGGGCTGGCCGCCCATCGGACCCTGGCCCATCGGACCCTGACCCATGGGGCCCTGGCCCATCGGACCCTGACCCATCGGGCCCTGGCCCATGGGGCCACCCATCTGACCGGGACCCTGCGGGCCACCCTGGCCACCGCCGGGACCTGCGGGCAGCTGCGGCGCACCGCTAGGCAGCTGGGGCGGGCCACCCATGGGGCCACCCATCTGCTGCTGCGGCGGGCCCGATATGCCGGCGGGCACCGGAGCGCCGGGACCGCGCATGCCCTGCGGAGGCATGCCCTGGGGAGGCATCCCCTGCTGCGGCATGCCCTGCTGGGGCATTCCGCCCTGCTGCATCCCGCCTTGCTGCATGCCGCCTTGCTGCATGCCGCCTTGCTGCATCCCGCCCTGCTGCTGCATCCCGCCCTGCTGCGGCATGCCACCCTGCTGCTGGTCCTGCTCCGGCGGCTTGCGCATGTTCTGCTGGTTCTGGGCAGCAGCGCGCGTGGCAGCGGCCAGCTTGGCGCGCAGATCCTCGTTCTCGCGGAGCAGGCGGGTCAGTTCGGCTTCGACCTCGTCGAGGAAGGCATCGACCTCGTCCTCGTCATAGCCTTCTCGGAGGCGGACGGTCGTGAACTGCTTGTTCCGCACGTCCTCGGGGGTCAACGGCATCTCTTCACCTCAACGTAGTCGTCGGCATCGGCAAGACGGTAGTTCACATCGCTCACAGCCGGCTCACGATCGAGATCAGGATGTAGACGATGATCATCAGTACGAAGAAGGACAGGTCGAGCGCCACGCCCCCGAGACGCAACGGCGGGATTACCCGCCGCAGAAGCTTGAGCGGTGGATCGGTGACAGTGTAGGTGGCCTCCAGAACGACCACCATCGCCTTGCCGGGCTGCCATGAGCGGGCGAACTGGAAGACGTAGTCCATGACCAACCGGAAGATGAGCACGATGAGGAAGACCATCAGCGCGATGTAGATGACATCAAGGACCACGCTCATGTTCGGTGTTTCCCTCTCCCCTGTTCCGTGCCGCTCTGTACTGCTCTGTACTGCTTTCCGGTCTTACGTCTCAGCTCTGGTTGAAGAACCCGCCCTCTGCGATGCGGGCCTTGTCCTCCGCCGTGACATCGACGTTAGCAGGCGACAACAGGAACACCTTCTGCGTCACCCGCTCGATGCTGCCGTGAAGACCAAACACCAAACCGGCCGCAAAGTCGACAAGTCGCTTCGCGTCTGTGTCATCCATCTCAGTCAGATTCATGATCACCGGGGTGCCCTCACGGAAGTGTTCCCCGATGGTACGGGCCTCGTTGTAGGTCCGGGGGTGGAGTGTGGTGATCCGGTACGGCTCTCGTTCCGACACGACCTTGGGCATGATCACCGGTGCGTTCTTCTCCAGGGACTGACGTTCTTGTGTGATGGATGCCACGGGCGCGATGCGCGCCGGACGCCCGGATTCCGCGGCTAGCGAAGCAGATCGGGCCACCGGCTCACGCGGAGCGGGCGGCTGTACGATTCGCACCTCTTCATCCCTTTGGGACTGATGTGCACCGTGAGACTGGTGCACCGGCTCGTGACGCCGGTGGTCCCGCTCGGGCTCAGGGTCGAGCTCGGGTTCGAAGTCGTCGTCGGGGTCGAAGCCCCGGCCGTCGTACCCATCGTCCTCCACGAGGCCGAGGTAGACCGCCATCTTGCGCATCGCGCCGGCCATGCTCTGAGTCCTCCGCTCTGTGGTGGATCGACTTTCGACTGCCAAGTCCCGCGATCCACGTGGCCCTTGTGCCGCCTCGCGGCGGTAATGACCATATTTTCTGCTGTGGTCCGACTTCCTGGCGACGTTACCCGAGCCTGGGGCGGACGCCGAGTACCGCGGTGCCGACGCGTACATGTGTCGCTCCGGCCGCCACGGCCTCCTCGAGGTCCGCACTCATCCCTGCCGACACCATGTTCGCAGCCGGACGGTCTCTGCGCAGGTCGGTCGACAAATCCATCAACCGCCCGAATGCTGCCCGTTGACGCCCGGCGTACTCCCCGGTCAGAGGTGCGACGGTCATCAGTCCGTCAAGCCGCAACCCCGGGGAGCCGGCGACCAGCTCGGCCAACTCCTCGATGCCGCCCGGGGCCACTCCGCCGCGCTCCCCCCGCTCGCTCAGCCCGGCGTCCAGGGCCACCTGGATCAGGCAGCCCAGTTCCCGGCCGGCCCGCACGGCCTCCTTGGACAGGGCCGTCACCAGCCTCGCGCGGTCGACCGACTGCACGACGTCCGCGTAACCGACCACGGAGCGCACCTTGTTGGTCTGCAGCTGGCCGACGAAGTGCCATCGAAGCGGCAGGTCGGCGCAGTCGGCCGCCTTGGGCGCCGCGTCCTGGTCCTTGTTCTCGGCGACGTCCTGCACGCCGAGTTCGGCGAGGATCCGCACATCGCTGGCCGGGTAGGTCTTGGTGACCACGATCAGGGTCACCTCCTCCCGCTTGCGACTGGCGGCCGCGCACGCGGCGGCGATGCGCTCCTCCACCTTCGCCAGGTTTCCGGCGATTTCGTCCCTACGGTCCGTCATGCCCCATCAGTCCAGCCAGACATATCCCGCGAGTCGCCCCGTGGAGCGGTCGCGGCGATACGAGAAGTGATCCTTCGACTCCCGAGTGCACACCGGCGACTGCTCCCGGTCGTGCACCCCGAGCCGGTCGAGCTGCGCATGCACCCCGGCGGTCACGTCGACCGCGGGAGTGCCCCAGCTCGTCTCGGCGTGCGCCGCCGGCTCGACGGCGGCCACCTCGGCGCGCATCTCCTCCGGCACCTCGTAGCACCGGCCGCACACGGCGGGTCCGGTGCGGGCGACGATCCGGGCGGGGTCGGCGCCGAGCGACTCCATCGCGTCGACGGCGGCGGGCACGATCCCCTTGACCATGCCGGGCCGTCCCGCGTGAGCGGCGGCGACGACACCGGCGACGGGGTCGGCGAGCAGCACCGGCACGCAGTCCGCCGTCAGCACGGCGAGGGCGAGTCCGCGGGTCGCGGTCACCAGGCCGTCGACCGGCGGGGTCAGCCGGGTGGTCCAGGGTCCTTCGACCTCGGCCACGTCGTTGCCGTGCACCTGGTTCATCCAGACGACCCGGCCCGGATCCAGCCCCAGCGACTTGGCGGCCAGCTCACGGTTGACGCGTACGGCGTCGGGGTCGTCGCCGACCGCCCCGCCGAGGTTGAGCTCCTCATACGGAGCGGCGCTCACCCCGCCCCACCGGTCGGTGAAGGCGAAGTGCGCGCCGCTCACGCTCTCGCGCTGTCCTATCACTTCAGGAAGTCCGGCACGTCCAGCTCCTCGGCCGCGCTGTCCGAGTACGACCGCGACGGCGGCACCGGCGGGGAGACCGGGAGGTCGGCCACCGGCTCGGGGGCCGGCTCCGGCTCCTCCTTCGGCGTGACGCTGCCGAGCGAGCCGAAGGACGGACGGCTGTCGGACTGCCGTACCGGAGTGGGCTCGTCGCGGCGGGCCGAGGCCGAGGACGAGCCGATGACGGTCTCCCGGCGGGCCGGGGGCTGCCCCCCGTCGAAGCCGGCCGCGATGACGGTGACCCGGACCTCGTCGCCGAGCGCGTCGTCGATGACCGCGCCGAAGATGATGTTGGCCTCGGGGTGGGCCGCCTCGCTGACCAGCTGGGCGGCCTCGTTGATCTCGAACAGGCCGAGGTCGGAGCCGCCGGAGATGGAGAGCAGGACGCCCCGGGCGCCGTCGATGGAGGCCTCCAGCAGCGGCGAGGAGATCGCCATCTCGGCGGCGGCCACCGCGCGGTCGTCGCCGCGGGCCGAGCCGATGCCCATGAGGGCCGAGCCGGCCTCGGACATGACCGACTTGACGTCGGCGAAGTCGAGGTTGATCAGACCGGGGGTGGTGATCAGGTCGGTGATGCCCTGAACGCCGGAGAGCAGGACCTGGTCGGCCGACTTGAAGGCGTCGAGGACCGAGACCTGGCGGTCCGAGATGGACAGCAGCCGGTCGTTGGGGATGACGATGAGGGTGTCGACCTCTTCGCGGAGTTCGGCGATGCCGTCCTCGGCCTGGTTGGCGCGGCGCCGTCCCTCGAAGGTGAACGGGCGGGTGACCACGCCGATGGTGAGGGCGCCGAGGTTGCGGGCGATGTTGGCCACGACGGGCGCGCCGCCGGTGCCGGTGCCGCCTCCCTCGCCGGCCGTCACGAAGACCATGTCGGCCCCCTTGAGGACCTCCTCGATCTCCTCGCGGTGGTCCTCGGCGGCCTTGCGGCCGACGGCCGGGTTGGCGCCGGCGCCGAGTCCGCGGGTCAGTTCGCGGCCGACGTCGAGCTTGACGTCGGCGTCGCTCATCAACAGCGCCTGCGCGTCGGTGTTGATGGCGATGAACTCGACGCCCTTGAGACCGACCTCGATCATCCGGTTGATGGCATTGACACCACCGCCGCCGACACCGATGACTTTGATGACTGCGAGGTAGTTCTGCGGTGCTGCCACGTCGAAGGCCTCTCGCCTCGAGTTACGTGTCGTCGCCTCACATGGTGATGCGATCCGACGACTGATGCCGAATGGGACGGTCCGTTTCGCCGACCCGAACCCTAACGCTGAAGTTTAGGGTTACCAGTGTGTCTGTTCCTTGAAGTCTTCTGAACAGGACACTAAGTCGACAAGTGGCGCCCGTTCAACGAACACGCCGAACCTCCCGTTTTTCTTTTCACCCTATGTGATCAGCCGTGTCAGTGCCCAACCAGGGTGCTGGCCTGCGCTGATGTGCGTCAACTCCCCGATGACGCAGGGGCGGTGGGAGCGCTGACATCGAAGTGCCGCGCGTCCGGGGCGGCTTTCATGAGAGCGGTGAGTGCACGGCCCTTCGCGGCGCCCTGCTCGGCGCTCCCCCACGCGACCGTGCGGCCGGCGGTCAACTCCAGCGAGATGTCGTCGTAGGAAAGGACCTTGACGAGGCGGGTGTCGCGGGCGACGGCGGCCGGGAGGGAGCCGGCCGCCTCGACCGCCTCCCGCACCAGCCGGCCCTCGCCGAAGCGGCGCAGGCTCGCGGCGGCGGAACGCGAGGACGAAACGGCCATTTCCAGAAGAGGAACACCTTTCGGAGCCTCGGAAACCGTGGCGAAACGGACGCCGTCGTCGTCCACTTCCACGAACTTCGACCCCTTTTGCACAAGCAGAACCGGAGTCCGCTCGGTCACTTTCAGACCGATTCCATGAGGCCAGGAACGGACCACGTCGACGGAGTCGATTCGGGGCAATTCCGTACGCAATCGCGCCTCGATCGCATCCGTGTCGACGGAAATCATCGGCGATCCGACCGGTACGGCGGCGGCTTCGCGCACCTGCTGCGGTGTCAGCACGCCCGTGCCGGAGACGGTGACGCGCTGAACCCGCAGCCACTGTGAGCCGTACAACACCCAGCCGACGCCCGCCCCGAGGAGCGCGACGACCAGCACAAGGATGATGATCACACGAAGTCTGCGCGGCCCCAACCGGCCCAACCGCCGGACGAGGGGCGGGCCGGAGGACTCCTGCTGACGTGCACCGCGCTCGGCGGTGGCGGATCCGGCCACGCTCCCCTGTCCTTTCGTCAAACGTGCCTATCGGTGTGCACGGGAGGCGGCGATCGCCTCGTACACCATGCCGACGAGCAGGTCGTCGGCGTCACGGCGGCCGAACTCGCTGGCGGCGCGGGACATCTCGTACAGCCGGTGCGGGTCGGCGAGCACGGGCAGGACGGTCTCCCGGACCCACTCGGGGGTCAGTTCCGCGTCGTCGACCAGCAGTCCGCCGCCCGCCTTGACCACCGGCTGGGCGTTCAGCCGCTGTTCGCCGTTGCCGATGGGCAGCGGGACATAGGCGGCCGGGAGCCCGACGGCGGAGAGTTCGGCGACGGTCATCGCGCCCGCGCGGCAGAGCATCATGTCGGCGGCGGCGTACGCGAGGTCCATCCGGTCCACGTACGGTACCGGGATGTAGGGGGGCATCCCCGGCATCTGCTGCACATGCGGCAGTTCGTTCTTCGGGCCGACGGCGTGCAGGATCTGGATGCCGGCCTGCTGCAGCCAGGGCGCGACCTGCTGGACGACCTCGTTGAGACGCCGGGCGCCCTGCGAGCCGCCGGAGACCAGCAGCGTGGGCAGGTTCGGGTCGAGCCCGAACATCGCGCGGGCTTCGGGGCGCGCGGCCGCGCGGTCCAGGGTGGCGATGGAGCGGCGCAGCGGGATGCCGATGTAGCGGGCGTCGCGCAGCTTGCTGTCGGGCGTGGAGACGGCGACCCGGGCCGCGTAGCGCGAGCCGATCTTGTTGGCCAGCCCGGGGCGGGCGTTGGCCTCGTGGACCACGATCGGCACGCCGAGGCGCTTGGCGGCGAGGTAGCCGGGCAGGGCCACATAACCGCCGAAGCCGACGACGCAGTCCGCCTTGGTGCGCTCCAGGATCTGCTCGGCGGCCTTGATCGTGCCGCGCAGCCGGCCCGGGACGGTGATCAGTTCAGGGGTGGGCTTGCGCGGCAGGGGCACGGCGGGGATCAGCGCGAGCTCGTAGCCCCGCTGCGGAACGAGCGTGGTCTCCAGGCCGCGCTCCGTGCCCAGGGCCGTGATCCCCACAGTGGGGTCCTGCCTGCGCAGGGCGTCCGCGAGGGCGAGCGCGGGCTCGATGTGGCCGGCGGTCCCCCCACCAGCGAGTACGACATGCACCGAAATTCACCGCTCTCCGGACGGGCGCGCCGCCGAGGCACGCCGTCGCATCGTGTTCCATCTCCGGAGGCTCCGAACGAACGCAGAGCTCCCGGTCCCCCGCTTTCTACCAAAACGGGGGTGGCGCATCGCAAGCGCCGCCCGCGCAGCGGGCTCATCGCGTGCGAAGGCGATCAGCAGCCCGATGGCGAACATGGTCGGCAGCAGGGCGGAGCCCCCGTAGGAGAACAGCGGGAGGGGCACGCCGGCGATCGGCAGCAGGCCGAGCACCGCACCGATGTTGATCACCGCCTGAGCGGTGATCCACGTGGTCACGCCTCCCGCGGCATACCTCACGAAGGGGTCCTCCGTGCGTCCGGCCACGCGGATACCCGCATAGCCTAGAGCCGCGAAGAGGGCGAGTACCGACAGCGTCCCCGCGAGGCCCAGTTCCTCACCGGTCACGGCGAAGATGAAGTCGGTGTGCGCTTCGGGGAGTTGCCCCCATTTCTCCACACTCGCACCGAGTCCCGAGCCGAAGATCCCGCCGGAGGCCAGGGCGTAGATCCCGTGCACGGCCTGCCAGCAGGCGTCGCCCGGACCGGGGTCGGTCGCGCCGATGCACTGCAGCCGGGCCATGCGGTTCGGGCTGGTCTTGATGAGGATCACGCCGATCGTGGCGGCGACCGCGAGCACCCCGGCGAACAGCCGGGTGGGCGCCCCCGCCAGCCACAGCAGGCCGAACAGGATCGCCGTCAGGATGATCGCCGTGCCCATGTCACCGCCGAGCATGATCAGCCCGAGCAGCATGAAGGCGACCGGCACCAGCGGCACCAGCATGTGCTTCCACTGGGTCAGCAGCTTCTTGTCCTGCTTGCGGGCGAGCAGATCAGCGCCCCACAGCACCAGCGCGAGCTTGCCGAACTCGCTGGGCTGGATCTGGAAGGAGCCGCCGAGCGAGATCCAGTTCTGGTTGCCGTTGACCGACAGCCCTATCCCCGGCACCTGCACCAGCGCCATCATGAAGACGGCGCCGGCCAGGATCGGGTAGGCCAGAGCGCGGTGCAGCTTCACCGGCATCCGGGACGCGACCAGCAGCAGCACGCCGCCGATGGAGGCGGCCAGGAACTGCTTGCGGAAGAAGAAGGAACCCGGCAGCGACATCTGCAGCGCGGTGATCTGGGAGGCGGAGTAGACCATCACGAGGCCCAGCACGGTGATCAGCAGGCTGCCGCCGAAGATCAGGTAATAGGCGGTCAGCGGCCGGTCCCAGGCCTTGCGGGCACGCGTGTACAGGCGTCGCAGCGGGTTGTCGCGGCGCGGCCGGGCGGTGGCGGAGGCTCCCCGGACGGTCCGGGTCCGCTGGACGGGCGGACGCCCGGTGCGGCTACCGGGCATCGGGTGCTCCGCTGCACACGGCTCGTCCGCTGCATGTCGGCCCTGACGGTCCCACGCGTCCCTCCCAAGGTCGCCCGGCAGGCGGCGGCCGGGTCAGGCGCCGAGTTCGCGAGCCGCAGATGCGAACGCGTCACCGCGCTGGTTGTAATCGGCGAACATGTCCATGGAGGCGCAGGCCGGGGCGAGAAGCACCGTGTCGCCTTCGACGGCGAGGCGCCGAGCCTCCTGGACAGCCGCGAGCATCGCCCCAGTGTCGGTCCGTTCGACGTCGACGACGGGTACTTCCGGGGCGTGTCGCGTCAGGGCTTCTCGGATCAGGGCGCGATCGGCGCCGATGAGCACGACCCCGCGAAGTCGCTTCGCCGACTTGGCGACGAGCTCGTCGAAGGTCGCGCCCTTGGCCAGTCCGCCCGCGATCCAGACGATCGACTCGTAGGCCGCCAACGAGGCTTCCGCCGCATGCGTGTTGGTCGCCTTGGAGTCGTCGACGTACGCGACGCCGTCCACGTCCGTCACATGGGAGATGCGGTGGGCGTCCGGGGTGAAGGCCCGCAGACCGTCCCGGACGGCCTTTGCGGGCACCCCGAAGGCGCGGGCGAGGGCCGCCGCGGCAAGGGCGTTGGCGATGTTGTGCGGGGCGGGCGGGTCGACGTCGGAGACGGAGGCGAGCTCCTGGGCGTTCTTCTGCCGGTTCTCGACGAAGGCGCGGTCGACCAGGATGCCGTCGACGACACCGAGTTGGGAGGGCGCGGGCGCGGCCAGGGTGAAGCCGACGGCCCGGCAGCCCTCCTCGACGTCCGCCTCGCGCACCAGGTCCTCGGTGGCCTTGTCGGCGACGTTGTAGACGCAGGCGACCCGGTTGCCCTCGTAGACGCGCCCCTTGTCCTTGGCGTACGCCTCCATGGAGCCGTGCCAGTCGAGGTGGTCGGGGGCGAGGTTGAGGACGGCGGCCGAGTGGGCGCGCAGCGAGGGCGCCCAGTGCAGCTGGTAGCTGGAGAGCTCCACGGCGAGGACGTCGTACTGCTCCTCGCCGAGCACCGCGTCCAGGAGCGAGACGCCGATGTTGCCGACGGCGGCCGTGCGCAGGCCGGCCGCCTTCAGGATCGACGTCAGCATCTGGGTGGTGGTCGTCTTGCCGTTGGTGCCGGTGACGCACAGCCAGGGAGCCGCGTCGGGTCCCCGCAGCCGCCAGGCGAGTTCGACGTCGCCCCAGACCGGCACACCGGCTTCGCGCGCCGCGGTGAAGAGCGGCTTGTCGGGCTTCCAGCCGGGTGCGGTGACGATGAGTTCGGTGCCCGCGGGCAGGGTCGCCCCGTCGCCGAGGCGCACGGTGACGCCCAGGGCCCGCAGCTCGGCGGCCTGTTCACGCGCGCGTGCGTCGTCGCCGTCGTTGACGACCGTGACCTTCGCGCCGAGCCCGTGCAGCACCTTGGCCGCCGGGATGCCGGAGACGCCGAGCCCGGCGACGGTGACGTTCTTCCCCTGCCAGTCGGTCACTTTTCTGCTGCCCATCCCGCGTAGAAGAGACCCAGTCCGACGATCACACAGATGCCCTGGATGATCCAGAAGCGGACCACGACAAGGACTTCGGACCAACCCTTGAGTTCGAAGTGGTGCTGCAGTGGCGCCATCCGGAAGACCCGCTTGCCGGTGAGCTTGAAGGAGCCGACCTGGATGACGACCGACATGGTGATGAGGACGAACAGTCCGCCCAGGAGCGCGATGAGCAGCTCGGTGCGGGAGCAGATCGCGAGGCCCGCGAGGACACCGCCGAGCGCCAGCGAACCGGTGTCGCCCATGAAGATCTTGGCCGGTGACGTGTTCCACCACAGGAAGCCGAGGCAGGCGCCCATCAGCGCGGAGGCGATGACCGCGAGGTCCAGCGGATCGCGCACCTCGTAACAGGCGTTGGGGTTGGTCAGGGTCTCGCCGTTGGCGCAGGACTCCTGGAACTGCCAGACGCCGATGAACGTGTACGCGCCGAAGACGAGGACGGAGGCGCCGGTGGCGAGGCCGTCCAGACCGTCCGTCAGGTTCACGCCGTTGGACATCGCGAGAATCATGAACAGCGCCCAGACGACGAACAGCACCGGGCCGATCGTCCAGCCGAAGTCCGTGATGAACGACAGCTTCGTGGAGGCCGGGGTGTTGCCGCGCGAGTCGGAGAACTGCAGCGAGAGCACCGCGAAGGCGATGCCGACGATCAGCTGGCCGGCCATCTTCGCCTTGGCCCGCAGACCCAGCGAACGCCGCTTGACGATCTTGATGTAGTCGTCCAGGAAGCCGACCAGGCCCATGCCGCACATCAGGCCGAGCACCAGCAGACCCGAGTAGGTCGGCGGCTTGCCCGTGATCACCTTGGACAGGAAGTACGCGGCGACGGTCGCGATGATGAAGGCGATGCCGCCCATGGTGGGCGTACCGCGCTTGCTGCCGTGCGTGCGCGGACCGTCGTCGCGGATGTACTGGCCGTAGCCCTTGCGCGCCAGCAGCTTGATCAGCAGCGGGGTCCCGATCAGCGTCAGGAAGAGGCCGATGACGCCCGCGAACAGGATCTGATTCATCATCGGGCGGCGACCTCACCCTCGGTGCCGGTCGCGAGCAGCGCCTGCGCGACGCTCTCGAGGCCGACCGAACGGGACGCCTTCACGAGCACGACGTCCCCCGGGCGCAACTCGCTGCGCAACAGGTCGACCGCCGCCTGTGCGTCGGACACGTGCACCGACTCCTCACCCCACGAACCCTCGTTATATGCGCCCAATTGCAGCCAGGCGGCTTCTCTGCCCCCGACCGCGACGAGCTTGCCGACATTGAGCCGGACGGCGAGCCGTCCGACCGCGTCGTGCTCGGCGAGCGCCTCGTCCCCGAGCTCGGCCATCTTGCCGAGCACCGCCCAGGTCCGCCGCCCCTTGCCCATGGCCGCGAGCGCGCGCAGAGCGGCTCGCATGGACTCGGGGTTCGCGTTGTAGGCGTCGTTGACGATCGTCACGCCGTCCGGGCGCTCGGTGACCTCCATCCGCCAGCGGGAGAGGGAGCCCGCCTCGGAGAGTGCGGTGGCGATCTCTTCCGCGGACATGCCCAGCTCATGAGCGACGGCGGCCGCGGCGAGCGCGTTCGACACGTGGTGCTCACCGTACAGGCGCATGGTCACGTCGCTGCACCCGGAGGGTGTGTGAAGGCTGAAGGCAGGCTGTCCGCTGTCCGTGAGTCGCACGTTCTCGGCCCGTACGTCCGCTTCGCCGGACTCTCCGAAAAAGACCACCTTCGCCTTCGTACGGGAGGCCATGGCCCGGACCAACGGGTCGTCGGCGTTGAGGATCGCCGTGCCGCCGTCGCTTTCCGGGGGCAGGCTCTCGACGAGCTCGCCCTTTGCCTGTGCGATCTGTTCGCGGCCGCCGAACTCGCCGATGTGGGCGGTGCCGACGTTCAGCACGAGGCCGATCCTCGGCGGCGTCAGATCGGCGAGGTAGCGGATGTGGCCGATCCCGCGGGCGCCCATCTCCAGCACGAGGAACTTGGTCTCCTCGGTGGCGGACAGGGCCGTCAGCGGCAGCCCGATCTCGTTGTTGAGCGAGCCGGGCGTGAAGACGGTCGGCGCCTTGCGCCTCAGCACCTGGGCGATGAGGTCCTTGGTGCTGGTCTTGCCGGCCGAGCCGGTGAGCGCGACGAGGGTCGCGCCGAGCTTGTGCACGACATGCCGGGCGAGGGCGCCGAGCGCCGTCTGGACGTCGTCCACGACGATCGCGGGGACGCCGACCGGGCGCGAGGCCAACACGGCCGCCGCACCCGCCTCGACGACCGCGGCCGCGTAGTCGTGGCCGTCCACCCGTTCGCCCACGAAGGCTACGAAGAGGCTGCCGGGCTCCACCTCGCGGGAGTCCCGGACGACCGGTCCGGTGACCTCCGCGGAGGGATCCGGTATGTCGTGCGTCTGCCCGCCGACGACTGCTGCGATCTCGGCGAGGGAGAGGGCGATCACAAGTTCATCCCTGGGTCTGCTGGATAGCTTCGCGAAGCACCTGGCGGTCGTCGAACGGACGGACGACGCCGGCGATGTCCTGGCCCTGCTCATGGCCCTTGCCCGCGACCAGCACGGTGTCCCCGGCGTGCGCGCGGGCGACGACCGCGGCGATCGCGGCGGCCCGGTCCTCGAACAGGAGGACCTCGCCGCGCTCGTGCGCGGGCACGGACGCCGCGCCCTCGAGCATGGTCGCGAGGATCGCGAGGGGGTCCTCGGAGCGGGGGTTGTCGGAGGTCAGCACGGCGGTGTCGGCGAGCCGGGCCGCCGCGGCGCCCATCGGGGCGCGCTTGGTGCGGTCCCGGTCGCCGCCGCAGCCGAGGACGACGTGCAGCCGGCCCTTGGTGACCTTGCGCAGCGCTCTGAGGACCGATTCGACGGCGTCCGTCTTGTGGGCGTAGTCGACGACCGCGAGGTAGGGCTGCCCGGCGTCCACGCGCTCCAGCCGGCCCGGCACGCCCGGCACGGCGGCGACGCCGTCGGCGGCGGTCTGCGCGTCGATGCCGGCGGCGGCGAGGGAGACGATCGCGGCGAGGGTGTTCGCCACGTTGAAGGAGCCCGGCAGCGGCGCCTTGGCGGCGACCCGCACACCGTCGGGGCCCACGACGGCGAACGTCGAGTCCATGGGGCCGATCTCGACGTCGACGGCGCGCCAGTCGGCGTCCGGGTGGCCCTCGGCGGAGAAGGTGACGACCGGGATCGTGGCCTCGCCCGCGAGCCTGCGCCCGTACTCGTCGTCGAGGTTGACCACACCGAGTTTGCTGCGTTGCGGTGTGAACAGCTGCGCCTTGGCCCGGAAGTAGTCCTCCATGTCGGAGTGGAACTCCATGTGCTCCGGGCTGAGGTTGTTGAACACGGCGACGTCGAAGACACAGCCGTCGACCCGGCCGAGGACCAGGGCGTGGCTGGAGACCTCCATGGCGACCGCCTCGACACCGCGCTCGCGCATGACGGCGAACAGGGCCTGGAGGTCGGTGGCCTCGGGGGTGGTGCGCTCGGACTTGATGCGCGTCTCGCCGATGCGCGTCTCGACGGTGCCGATGAGCCCGGTGGACCGGAGCGGCTTGAGCCCGCCCTCGACGAGGTACGCGGTGGTGGTCTTGCCGGAGGTGCCGGTGATGCCGATCTGGAGCAGTTCGCGGCCCGGCCGGCCGTAGATCGTGGCCGCCAGCTCGCCCATCCGCCCGCGCGGGTCGTCGGCCACCAGGACCGGCAGGCCGGTCGCGGCGGCGCGTCCGGCGCCGGTGGGGTCGGTCAGCACGGCGACCGCGCCGAGGCCCGCGGCCTGCGCGACGAAGTCGGCGCCGTGCAGACGGGCGCCCGGGAGGGCGGCGTACAGGTCGCCGGGGCGGACCGCGCGTGAGTCGTGGGTGATGCCCGTGACCTCGACGGCGGCGCTCCGCGGCTGCTCGGCGCCCAGCTGATCGGCGAGTTCCGCGAGGGGTGTGGCGGAGACCTGGGCCGGTCGCGGCGGTCCCGGATATGTCACGGAAGCGCCCTTCTGGGTGGTTTGGGACTGATCAGCGTGTGGCACGGCGGTGAGCGTACCGGGCGCACCCGCCCGCGGGCCAAGCGAGGGCGAAGGCGGGGGCCCGGGCGGCGACGCGGGCAGTACGTGGTTCCCGGGGTCGGGAGTGATCATGGTCACGGGCTCGGTTCCTGGCTTGTTCGGCGCTGAACAGTGGCGGACGGGGGTCGTGGGCGGACGGGGCGGACGGGGCTGGGCGGTCAAGGGCTGGGCGGTCAGGGCGAGAAGGAGACCGGGAGGTTCGCGGCCTTCGCGCCGGTCGGCGGGACCTGCAGGGTCTTCAGGGCGAACTCCATGACCTGCTTGAAGACGGGACCGCAGATCTGCCCGCCGAAGTAGCTGCCCTGGGTGGCGTTCTGGATGGCGCAGTAGACGGTGACCCGGGGGTTGTCGGCGGGCGCGAACCCGGCGAACGACGAGGTGTAGCCCTTGTAGGTGCCGGTGGCCGGATCCACGCGGTTGGCGGTACCGGTCTTGCCCGCGACGCGGTAGCCGGGGATGCGCGCCTTGCCGCCCGTGCCCTCCTCGTCGTCCACCACCGACTCCAGCATCTGGGCGAGGGTCTTCGCCGTCTTCTGGCTGACGACCCGGCTCTTCGCGGGAGCCTCGGCGGGCGTGAAACGGCCGTCCGGTCCCTTGGTGCCGCGTACCAGGGTGGGCTCCACGCGGACCCCGCCGTTGGCGATCGTCGAGTACACGGAGGCCGCCTGGAGCGCGTTGAGGGACATGCCCTGGCCGAAGGGGATCGTGTACTGCTGCGAGGTCGACCACTTGTCGGGCACGGCGAGGATGCCCTTGGTCTCGCCGGGGAAGCCGAGCCCGGTGTGGCTGCCGAGGCCGAACTTGCGCAGATAGGAGTAGAGGACCTGGTTGGCCTGGGGCTGCGTCTTGCCGAGCTGGCCGGTGGCCAGAATGGTGCCGATGTTGCTGGACTTGGCGAGCACGCCGTTGAGCGTGAGGTACCAGGTGGCGTGGTCGATGTCGTCCTGGAAGAGCCGGTCGCCGCGGTGCAGCCGGTTGGGCACGGTGACGTGCGTCAGCGGGGTGGCGGCGTTCTCCTCCAGCACGGCGGCCATCGACATGACCTTGGCGGTCGAGCCGGGCTCGTAGGCGTCCTGGACGGACGGGTTGCCCAGGTCCGCCGAGTTGGCCCGGGAGAGGTCGTTGGGGTCGAAGCCCGGCGAGTTGGCCATGGCGAGGATCTCGCCGGTCTGCGTGTCCTGGACGATGACGTAGCCGCGGTCCGCCTTGGACTCCTCCACCTGCTCGGTGATGGCGTTCTGCGCGGCCCACTGGATGTCGCGGTCGATGGTCAGCTCGACGTCGGAGCCGGGCACCGCCGGGGTCTCGGTGGAGCCCGCGGTGGGCACCTGGCGGCCGCCGGACTGGGCGTAGCGGATCTTGCCGTCCTTGCCGGCCAGGGTCGCGTTCAGCTGCTGCTCGATGCCGCCGCCGCCCTTGCCGTCGGCGTTGACCCAGCCCAGTATCCCGGCGGCGAGCTCGCCGTTGGGGTACACGCGCTTGCTGCTGGGCACCGAGAACAGGCCGGCCAGGACGTTGACCGTGCTGCGGTCCGTCTCCGCCTTGTCGGAGAGCGCGGACCGCAGATCCCTGATCTGCTTCCAGACCTGCGGGGTCTGCCGCCCGGCGAGCTTGACGTAGCGCAGGCCCTTGTCCTTGGGCCGCAGCTTCGTGACGAGCGCGGACTGCTCCTGGCCGAGGATCGGCGCGAGGAGGGCGGCCGCCCGCTCGGGCCCGTCGTCGATCTTCAACTGCGCGCGGGTGAACATCGTCGGGTCGGCCGTGATGTCGTAGGCGTCCTCGCTGGTCGCGAAGGCCACGCCGGTGCGGTCGGTGATCTCGCCGCGCTCGGCGGCCAGCACCTGGCCGACGTACCGGTTCTGCTCGGCCTTGGCGGCGTAGGTGCTCGCGTCGACGGCCTGCACCTGGAGGAGGCGGACGACGAAGGCGAGGAGCACCAGCGTCAGCGCCAGGCCGACCATGCGCAGCCGGGGCCGGGGGCTGCCGAGCCGGATGACGCGCGGGGCGGCGTCGCGGGGGGCGGGCGCCGACGGGCGGCGGGCCGGGCGGGCGCCGGGCCCCGGGCGCCGCTGGGCGGACGCGGGGCGGGAGGGCCGGGCGGGGCCGGGCACGCGCCGGCGCGGCTGTTCCCTGTCGGACACTTCCGTCACCTGCCGGGGGTCTCGGGGTCGGCTGCGGTCGGGGCGAGGGCGGCCGGGTCCGGTACGGGAGAGTCGCTCGGCACCGGATCGGCGCCGGGTACGGGTGAGGCGTCAGATACGGGCGAGGCGCTCGGATCGGGCGTCGTCGAGGACTCGATCGTCTGGGAGAACAGGATGGCCTCGGGCGGCCGTACGACGACGGGAGCGTCCGGCACGGACTGCCGGGCGGCGGGCGACGGAACGCCCTTCACACTGCCGTCGGGGTTCAGGAAGGCCGGGTCCCCGCCCGGGACCATGCCCAGTTCGCGTGCGCGGCGCTGGAGGGCGTCGGGGGCCGAGTAGGAGTCGATGTCCCGTTGGAGGGCCTGCTCCTCGTCGGTAAGGCTCTTGGTGTCCTTCTGGAGGTCGTCCATCCTGAACGAGCCCTCGCTCAGAGCGGAGTTCAGCACGAGCAGTCCGATGAGACCGCCGCCGAGGAGGAGGACCACAAGGAGGACGAACGGCGTGCGGGCCGCCTGCCGTGGGCCGGCCGGGAAGAGCCGCGCGAGCCGTGCGGCCCTCCCCTTCAGCTCGGGTTTCCTGGCCACACGCCCTCCCCCAGGTGGAATTCCGGACCCTCGGCTCACGCCCGTCATTCGATGGACTCCCTGATTCGCTCGGCCCCGCGCAGCCGCGCCGGGGCGGCGCGCCTGTTCTCGGCGACCTCTTCCTCGGTGGGAAGTTCGGCACCACGGGTGAGCAGCTTGAGTCGCGGCTGGTAGCGCTCGGGGACGACCGGCAGCCCGGGCGGTGCGGTGTTGGCGGCGCCTGCCGCGAACACCTGCTTGACCAGCCGGTCTTCGAGCGAGTGATACGACAGGACGGCGATCCGCCCGCCCACGGCGATCGACTGCACCGCGGCCGGGATCGCCCGCTCCAGGACGGAGAGTTCGCCGTTGACCTCGATGCGCAGCGCCTGGAAGGTGCGCTTGGCGGGGTTGCCGCCGGTGCGCTTGGCGGCCTGCGGAAGCGCGTCCCGGATCAGCGCGACGAGCCGGGCGCTGTTGGTGAACGGCTCCTGGCCGCGCTCGCGCACGATCGCGGAGACGATCCGCTTGGCCTGCTTCTCCTCGCCGTACGCCCGCAGGATCCGGACGAGTTCACCGGGCGGGTAGGTGTTGAGGACCTCGGCGGCGCTGACGCCGGTCGTCTGGTCCATGCGCATGTCGAGCGGGGCGTCCTGGGCGTAGGCGAAGCCGCGGTCGGCCTCGTCGAGCTGCATGGAGGAGACGCCGAGGTCGAACAGGACGCCCTGCACGCGCGCGATGCCGAGCCGGTCCAGTACCTCGGGGAGTTCGTCGTAGACGGCGTGCACGAGGGCAGCGCGCTCACCGAAGGGGGCGAGGCGCTCGCCGGACAGGCGCAGGGCCTCCTTGTCCCGGTCGAGGGCGACGAGCCTGGCCTCGGGGAACTGCGTCAGCAGGGCCTCGCTGTGCCCGCCGAGACCGAGCGTGCAGTCGACGACCACCGCTCCCGGCTCCTGGAGCGCGGGGGCCAACAGGTCCAGGCACCGCTGGAGCATCACCGGGACGTGTCGACTCTGGCTCAAGGGGCCCTCTCAGATCCGGCAGGAAGACGCACCGCCGGGTCCCCGCCCTCTCGTATGGGGAAGGCCTGCCGCGGCACGCGGGGAAGTTCAGTCCAGCAGGGAGATCGTCGCCTCCCGCTTCGCGTCACTTTAGTCCACGCTGTCTCGCGGTCAATCAACCGGCCTGCGCGGCGCGGCCCGGCACGCACACCCCTCCCGCACCCTTGTGGCTTACCTCACAAACAAGACGTGATGACGCTCTTTTTCCCTTCTCACACCAGGACCGGAACGGCCGTGACCAGTACCGTCATGGATATGACGACTTCCGCATCCGTACCCACCGAGTCCGAGGGCGCCATACGCGGCGGCACCGTGACCGACCGCCTGGTGGAGGCGAACGCGCGGTATGCCGCCGCCTTCTCCGACCCCGGCATGGACGCCCGCCCCGTTCTGCACGTCGCGGTCGTGGCCTGCATGGACGCCCGGCTCGACCTGCACGCGGCGCTCGGCCTGGAGCTCGGCGACTGTCACACGATCCGTAACGCGGGCGGTGTGGTCACCGACGACGTGATCCGCTCGCTCACCATCAGCCAGCGCAAGCTGGGCACGCGCAGCATCGTTCTCATCCACCACACCGGCTGCGGCCTGGAGGCGATCACCGAGGACTTCCGCACCGAGCTGGAGATGGAGGTCGGCCAGCGTCCGGCCTGGGCGGTGGAGGCCTTCCGGGACGTCGACCAGGACGTCCGGCAGTCGATGCAGCGGGTGCGCACCTCGCCGTTCCTGGTGCACGCCGACGATGTGCGCGGCTTCGTGTTCGACGTGAAGACGGGTCTGCTGCGCGAGATCGACCCCGCGTAATCGCTCCCGAAACCGCGCGTAACCGCTCGCGGGCGGTGTCGTTCACTGTCGTTTCGCTGTTGATTTCCGCCTCCAGGATGCCCAAATGGTCATAACACCGACATATCGCGGACAGTTGTCCACAGGCGAGTGACACGAATCGGTAACGGCAGCAAGAATGCGGGTGTGACGTCGCGCTGAGCAGTTCGCGAGTGGCGTCCGTGATTCGGGGTGGGCCGGTTTGCCGCACAGAGCGACGGCCCGGAGAAAGTTTTGGGCCGAGGAGGGCCGGGTGACGACCTATGACGAGCGAGCGAGCCTCACAGATCTGACCGCCACTGTGGAGCGTGTCCGCAGTTCGGTGGAGGGAGTGATCGAGGGCAAGCCCGAGGTCGTACGGCTTTCGCTGACCGTGCTCCTCGCCGAGGGGCATCTGCTGATCGAGGACGTGCCGGGCGTCGGCAAGACGATGCTCGCCAAGGCGCTGGCGAAGTCCATCGACTGCTCGGTGCGCCGGATCCAGTTCACGCCCGACCTGCTGCCCTCGGACATCACCGGGGTGTCCATCTGGGACCAGCAGCGCCGGGAGTTCGAGTTCAAGCCGGGCGCGATCTTCTCGCAGATCGTGATCGGCGACGAGATCAACCGCGCCTCGCCGAAGACGCAGTCGGCGCTTCTGGAGTCGCTGGAGGAGGGTCAGGTCACCATCGACGGGCAGACCTACGAGCTGCCCAGCCCGTTCATGGTGGTGGCCACGCAGAACCCGGTCGAGATGGAGGGCACCTACCCGCTGCCCGAGGCCCAGCGCGACCGCTTCATGGCCCGGGTCTCCATCGGCTACCCGAGCCCCGAGGCCGAGCTGCAGATGCTCGACGTCCACGGCGGGATCAGCCCCCTGGACGACCTCCAGCCGGTCGCGCACGCACATGAGATCGTCAAGCTGATCGACGCCGTCCGCGGGGTCCACGTCGCCGAATCCGTGCGCCGCTACGCGGTCGACCTGGTCTCCGCCACGCGCACCCACCCCGATCTCAGACTCGGCGCCTCCCCGCGCGCGACGCTGCATCTGGTGCGCGCGGCGAAAGCGACGGCGGCCCTCAGCGGCCGGGACTACGCACTGCCGGACGACGTGCAGAACCTCGCCGTGGCCGTCCTGGCCCACCGGCTGCTGCCCACCGCGCAGGCCCAGCTCAACCGCCGCACGGCGGAGCAGGTCGTCGAGGAGATCATCCAGCGCACCCCGGTGCCCTCCTCCCCCCAGCGGCACGGGTACGGGCTGGGCCACGGCACGCAGGCGTACGGCCAGCAGCAGTCGCGGAGGCTGTGATGACGACCGGGGCGGCCGGGCAGCCGTCCACCGCCCGGGGCGAGCAGAGCGACAAGGGCGGTGCGCGCACGGCCCTGGCCGGTCTGACCACCCGCGGCCGTTCCTTCCTGGCCGCCGGCATCGCGGCCGCCATCTGCGCCTATGTGCTCGGCCAGCCCGACCTGCTGCGGGTCGGGCTGCTGCTGGCCGCCCTGCCGCTGATCTGCGCGGCCGTCGTCTACCGCACCCGCTACCGGGTCGCCGGCAGCCGCCGGCTCGCCCCCGCGCGCGTGCCCGCCGGCAGCGAGGCCCGCGTCCATCTGCGGATGGACAACGTCTCCCGGCTGCCCACCGGCCTGCTGATGCTCCAGGACAAGGTGCCCTACGTCCTCGGCCCGCGGCCCCGCTTCGTCCTGGACCGGGTCGAGGCGGGCGGCCGCCGCGAGGTGTCCTACCGGGTCCGTTCCGACCTGCGCGGCCGCTACCCGCTGGGCCCGCTCCAGCTGCGCCTGAGCGACCCCTTCGGCATGTGCGAGCTCACCAGGGCCTTCTCCACGTTCGACACGCTGACGGTGATACCGCGCGTGGAGCCGCTGCCCCCGGTCCGCCTCACCGGCGAGGCCAAGGGCTACGGCGACGGACGGCAGCGCTCGCTGGCCCTGGCCGGCGAGGACGACGTGATACCGCGCGGCTACCGCTACGGCGACGACCTGCGCCGCGTGCACTGGCGCCTCACCGCCCGCTACGGCGAGCTGATGGTGCGCCGCGAGGAGCAGCCCCAGCGCTCACGCTGCACGGTGCTCCTGGACACCCGGGCCCTGGCCTACCAGGGCGCCGGCCCGGACGCCGGCTTCGAATGGGCGGTCTCGGGCGCCGCGTCCGTGCTCGTGCACATGCTGGAGCGGGGCTTCTCCGTACGGCTGCTGACGGACACGGGCGACTCGGTGCCGGGCGAGGGCTCCGACGGGTTCGCCGGGCCGAGCCAGGAGTCGGCGGACGCGGCCGGACTGATGATGGACACCCTCGCCGTGGTCGACCACTCCGACGGCACGGGCCTGTCCCGGTCGTACGACGTGCTGCGCGGCGGCAACGAGGGGCTGCTGGTGGCCTTCCTCGGCGATCTCGACGAGGAGCAGGCCGCGGTGGCCGCGAAGATGCGCCAGCGCAGCGGAGGCGCGGTCGCCTTCCTGCTGGACGGCGACAGCTGGGTGCGTGAACCGAACGCCGTGCCCGATCCGATGAACAGGCAGGAGGAGCGGCTGCGCATGCTGCGTGAGGCGGGCTGGACGGCCGTGAGCGTGCCGCGGGGCGCTTCGCTGAACGAGCTGTGGCGCCAGGCGGACCGCGACGGGGCGGGCATGGTGGCCGCGAGCGGGGCGAGCGGTGGGGAGGGAAGATCATGAGCGGGCGGGCTCGACTGACGCTGTGCTCGGCGGCGGCGACGCTGATGGCGTCGTGCGCCCTGCTGCCCCTGGTGGAACCGGCGACGTGGCTGCTCCAGGCGGCGTTCCTGCTGGCGATCCAGTCCGGGGTGGGCGTGGCGACCCGGCGGGTGCCGTTGGCCCGGCCGCTGACCGTGGCCGTCCAGGCCCTGGTCACGCTGGTGCTGCTGACCCTGGTCTTCGCCCGGGAGCACGCCTTCGCCGGCGTCGTCCCGGGCCCGGAGGCCTTCCGCCACTTCGGCGACCTGCTCCAGACGGGCGCCGACGACGTGGGGCGGTACGCGATCCCGGCCCCGCTGTCCGACGGCATCCGGCTGATGGTGATCGGCGGGGTGCTGGTGATCGGCCTGGCCGTGGACACCCTGGCGGTGACCTACCGCAACGCCGCGCCGGCCGGCCTGCCGCTGCTGGCGCTGTACTCGGTCGCCGCGGGCCTGTCGGACGGGGTGGCCGACTGGCTGTGGTTCCTGGTCGCCGCCGCGGGCTATCTGCTGCTGCTGCTCGCCGAGGGCCGGGAGCGGCTCTCCCAGTGGGGCCGGGTCTTCGGCGGGGCCCCGCGCGGCCCGGGCGAGCAGCCCGGTCCGGTGGCCCCGGTGCGCACCGGCCGACGCATCGGCGTGGCCGCGCTGGGCGTCGCCCTCGTGGTGCCGCTGCTGCCCCTGCCGGCCATACAGGGCGGCCTGCTGGACGGGGCGGGCGCAGGCGTGGGCGCGGGCAACGGCAGCGGGGGCACGATCTCCGCGGTGAACCCGCTGGTGTCCCTGCGCGACAGCCTGAACGTGGACGAGGACCGCACGGTCCTGACCCTGCGCACCAACACCAGCAACACCTCGGACATGTACCTGCGGATCGTGTCCCTGGACGACTTCGACGGCACCACCTGGAAGCCGTCCAAGCGCCACATCGTCGCCGTGCCGGACGACTTCCCCTCGCCCACCGGGCTGGGCGCCACCGTGAAGCGCACGGAGATCACGACCCGGATCGCGGCCGCCGAGGGGTACTCCCAGGACTGGCTGCCGATGCCGTACCCGCCCAGCGGCGTGCAGATCAACGGCAACTGGCGGTACGAGCCGGTCGGCATGACCCTGGTCGGCGACCACGGCCAGAACACCAGCGGCAAGACGTACCAGGTGACCAGCCTCGACGTGCAGCCGACGGCGGAGCAGCTGGCCTCGGCGCCCGAGCCGCCCGGCTCGATCGAGCGTGACTTCACGAAGGTCCCGGACTCCCTGCCTGCGGTGGTGGCCCAGCGGGCCGAGGAGATCACCAAGGGCGCCACGAGCGACTACGAGAAGGCGGTCAAGCTCCAGGACTACTTCGCGGTGACGGGCGGCTTCGAGTACGACACCGAGGTCGAGGTCGGCAGCGGTCCAGGCGCGATCGCCCGCTTCCTGCGGGACAAGCAGGGCTTCTGCGTGCACTTCTCCTTCGCGATGGCGGCGATGGCCCGCACGCTGGGCATACCGGCGCGGGTCGCGGTGGGCTTCGCGCCGGGTTCCCCGCAGGCGGACGGCTCGGTGGCGGTCGGTCTGAAGGACGCGCACGCCTGGCCCGAGCTGTACTTCGAGGGCGTCGGCTGGACCCGCTTCGAGCCGACCCCGACCCGTGGCACGACGCCCACGTACACGCTCCCGGAGACCTCGGGCGACGCCCTCCCCGAGCTGCCGCAGGCCACGCGCTCGGCGGACGCCGCGCCGTCGACCGAGCCCTCGGCGAGCACCAGCTGCTCGGCGGACGACAAGAAGCTCGAGGGCTGCGCGGGCGCGCTGCCGCTGGACCCGACCGAGCAGGACGGCGGCGGCATCCCCTGGTACCAGCTCGCCGGCTGGTCGCTGCTGGGCTTCGCGGCGCTCGCCGTGCCCCTGCTGCCGATGCTGTGGCGGCTGAGACGGCGTTCGGTGCGTCTGGCGTCCGCCCAGCACTCCGCGGCGGCCGGGCCGCCTCCGGGCCGGCAGGCGGACGACTCCGGCGGTCCGGCGGTGCTGCTGGACGTGCCGCCGCAGGAAGCCGGTACGGCGGCCGCCGGACATGTCCTGGCGGTGTGGCGCGAGCTCACCGACACGGCCTGGGACTACGGCATCGAGCCGGACGAGGCGCTGACCCCGCGGCGGGCGGCGGCACGGATCGTCCGGATCGGCGAGTTGGACGACACGGTGGCCCGTTCGGTGCACCGGGTCGCCGGCGCCGTGGAACAGGTGCTGTACGCGCCTGAGCCCAGGGCCGAGACCGGGCTGGCCGACGAGGTCCGCGCGGTGCGGGCGGCCCTGCGGGAGAGGGTCGGCTGGCGTACGCGCGTGCGGGCCGTCGTGGCGCCGCGTTCGGCCGTCCGCGCGATCTGGGACCTCTCCGACCGCTGGACGGCCCTCAAGGCGTCCTGGACGGCCCGTCTGACCACTCTGGTTCGCCGACCGTCGGGCCAGCAGAGCGGCTGAGGAGCAGAAGAGGGGCTGAGGCGGGGCTGAGGAGGAGCTGGGGAGGAGCTGAGGAGGAGCAGCCGACGCGGAACGGCCGTCCGAGAATGGCCGAAGAGCGTCGGCTGCTCCTCTGCGTGGCCCCGACGCCCGGGCGACAACGCCTGGGCGACAGCGTCTCCGCCACAACATCTGCGCCACAACGCTCGAGGAACGAACGCCTGAGGGGGCGACCACCCGGCCGGGTGGTCGCCCCCTCATCGTTGTTCGTGTGTGGGCGGTGTCAGTGGCCGCCCTGTTCATCACGGCGGCGCTGCCAGCGCTGTTCGATCCGGTCCATCATCGAGCGCTTCTGCCGAGTCTGACCGCGGGCGGGCTGGGCGCCCGGGGCTCCGGTTCCCGCCGCGGGTTGTTCACCCGGCTTGGGAGCCTTGCGCCAGCCGGTCACTGCGAGCACCGCGCAGCCCAGCATGACGAGGAAGCCCACCACGCTCAGCCAGACCTGTTTGGCGACCATACCGGCCATGAGGAGCGCGATTCCCACGAGGAAGCCAGCGACCGCCTGGTAGACCCGCCGCCGGGTGTACGTACGCAGCCCGCTTCCCTCGAGCGCCGACGCGAACTTGGGATCTTCGGCGTACAGCGCTCGCTCCATCTGCTCGAGCATGCGCTGCTCGTGCTCCGAGAGCGGCACGGAGTCCTCCTCATCGTGCAGTCGCCGGGGCGACCCGGGGGGTCCCTTCAGGATAGGCAGGGAATCGCCCCCGTGAAACCCGCCCCTCTACGCCAATTGGCCAACCGGAGCCCGTCATGGACGTCCCGGCTGCTGAGGTGTCCATTCCCCGACAGCCGACCCGTCATGCCGGGCGGTCTCCCTCGATCATACGGCGCGCTGCGCCCGAACGGGGGGCCTGTGGCGTACTCCATCCGCAGCCAAGGCCCTGATCAGCGGTGCGCCTCGGGAGGCGCTTAGCTCCCGTCGGTCCCCCGCGTCTCCCCGAGCACATGAAGCTGGGTGGCGACGGAGTGGAAGGCGGGGAGCTCGGCAGCGGCCTCCTCCAGCTTGAGGAGGGCCTCCAGGGCGCCGGGCTCGGTGTCCACGAGGACGCCGGGGACGAGGTCGGCGAAGATCCGCACGCCGTGCACGGCACCGACCCGAAGGCCCGCGCCCTCGACCAGGGCGGTGAGCTGATCGGCGGTGAAGCGGCGCGGCACGGGGTCGCCGGAGCCCCAGCGCCCGTCCGGACCGGTGAGGGCCTGCCGGGCCTCCTTGAAGTGGCCGGCGAGAGCGCGCGCGAGCACGGCTCCGCCGAGGCCGGCGGCGAGGAGGCTGAGGACGCCTTCGGGGCGCAGCGCGGCCACCGCGTTGCGGACGCCCTCGGCCGGGTCGTCGACGTACTCCAGGACGCCGTGGCACAGGACGGCGTCGTAGCCGCCGCGCTCGACGACGTCGAAGAGGCCGTGGGCATCGCCCTGGACGCCCTTCACCCGGTCGGCGACGCCGGCCTCGGCGGTGCGGCGCTCCAGGGCGAACAGCGCGTTGGGGCTGGGGTCGACGACGGTGACCCGGTGCCCGAGGAGGGCGACGGGCACGGCGAAGTTGCCGCTGCCGCCTCCGGTGTCGAGGACGTCCAGCGACTCACGGCCGGTCGCCTTGACCCGGCGTTCGAGGGCGTCCTGGAGGACCTCCCAGACCACGGCGGTACGGAGAGAGGCGCGGGGTCGCATCGGGTCCGACACGGCAGTTGACTCCTCGGCGCGGCGCCGCCCCTTCCGGGGCGGAGCGAACGGGCTGCCTCCCCGGCCCCGACCGGCCCGGCCGGGAAGGCGAGGGACGGGCGGGCGGAGGGAAGGCTTCAGGCGACTTCCACCCTATTGCCTCCGACGCCTTGCCCGATCCCGGCGGTACACCGGGTCGCCCCGGCCGTCGGCCGGTGTCCGGCCGGGCACGTCAGCCCGTGTCCGGCAGGTCGCGGTTCGGGTGGGAGCCGTCCGGGGCGTCCGCATCCTGGCGGGGCTGAGGCAGGACCGGCTGGAGTACCAGCATGCGTTCGACGAGGCGGAGGAACATCGCCACGTCGCGTATCAGGTCGTCGGCGTCCCGGCGGGTGGCCGCGCCCTGGATGCCCGCTTCGGCCCGGGCGCGACGCCGGGCCCCGGAGGCGAACAGCGCGCTCCACTCGGTGAGTTCGGGCGCTATCTCGGGGAGCACTTCCCAGGCGCTCCGGATGCGGGCCCGCCGACGGGGCGAGGGATCCGGGCGCCCACGGGCGGCGAGCACGGCGGCGGCGGTGCGCAGGGCCGCGAGATGGGCCGTGGCGTAGCGCTCGTTGGGGGTTTCGAGGACGGCCGCCTCTTCCAGCCCGGCGCGGGCCTGGGAGAGCAGGTCGAGGGCGGCGGGCGGGGCCGTGGTGCGACGGAGCACGGGGTGCACATCGCTCGCCGGGCCGGTCAGTGAGGGGGCAGGGCCGGTGGCGCGGCGCCGGTTTGCGGCGGCTGCGTGGTGGGTGGCCATGACGAACCTCCTGTCGTCTGTGTGACGGCATGCCCCATACGGGGATGCCGTATGTGCTCATCGTGCGGTATGCCACTGACAATCCGTTCTGACCTGGCCTTTTGCTTCGATCGAAGGTTCGGGCTAGCTTTTGCACTGACCAGTCAGTTCAAAACGTTCCAACTCAGGGGGGAACCTGTGGACGGAGTTGGTGTGACCGCCGACGGCTTCGGACTGCGAGGCCCGCGCGGATGGGCGTTCCGAGGCATCGGCGTCGACGCGGGGCCGGGCTCGCTGATCGCGGTCGAGGGGCCCTCCGGCTCCGGCCGGACGAGCCTGCTGCTCGCGCTCACCGGACGGATGAAGGCCACCGAGGGGACGGCGACCGTGGGCGGAGCGCGGCTGCCCAAGCAACTGGCGGCCGTACGTCGGGTCGGCGCGCTCGCGCACGTCGCCGGGGTGACCGACCTGGACCCGGCCCTGACCGTCGGCGAGCACCTGCGCGAACGGGCGCTGCTGCAACGGCGGTTCGGCGGCTCCCTACGGGAGTTGCTGCGCCCGCGCGCGGAGCGGACGGCGCAGACGAAGCTGCGGATCGACACCGCGCTCACCGCCGCCGGGCTCGACCCCGAGGCCCTGCCCAAGGGCGCGCGGACCGCCGTCCGCGACCTGGAGCGCCTCGAAGCCCTGCGGCTGTCCGTGGCGCTGGCGCTCGTCGGGCGTCCCGCACTGCTCGGCGTCGACGACGTCGACCTGAAGCTGACGGAGGCCGAGCGGGCGGAGGTCTGGGCGCTGCTCAAGTCCCTCGCCGAGGCGGGGACGACGGTCCTCGCGGTGTGCGCCGAGGCCCCCGAGGACACGGCCACCGTCGCCGTCTCCACGCGCGCGGACACGGATGCCGGCACGTCAACCGAGGCCCCGGAAGAGGCCGACACCGAGCACGAAGAGGAGACGGCGCATGCGCTCGCCGAGACTGGCCGCGCTTGAACTGCGGCGCTTCGGCCGGGGCAAGCTCCCCCGGGCCGCCCTCGTCGCACTCCTGCTGCTGCCCCTGCTGTACGGCGCGCTGTACCTGTGGTCCTTCTGGGACCCGTACGGCAGGCTCGACCGCATCCCCGTGGCGCTGGTGAACGACGACCGAGGGGCGACCGCCGACGGGCAGCGGATCACCGCCGGGGACGAGATCACCGAGGGCCTGCGCGACAGCGAGGTCTTCGACTGGCACGAGGTGAGCGCCGCCGAGGCACGCGCGGGCGTGGAGGACGGCACGTACTACCTGTCGCTCACCATGCCGGCCGACTTCAGCAGGCGGATCGCCTCCAGTGCGGGCGACTCCCCCGAGACGAGCGCCCTTCAGGTGCGCACGAACGACGCGAACAACTACATCGTCGGGCAGATCTCGCGGACGGTCTTCAGCGAGGTGCGCACGGCCGCCTCCACGAAGGCCTCGCGGTCCTTCCTGGACAAGATCTTCGTCTCGTTCTCCGACATCCACGGCGCGACCGCCGAGGCCGCCGACGGGGCCGACGACCTCGAGGAGGGCGTCGGGAAGGCCGAGAAGGGCTCCAAGGACCTCGCCGACGGGCTGACCGACGCCAAGGACGGCAGCGGCAAGCTGGCGAAGGGCCTGGAGAAGCTCGACACGGGCGCCGACAGCCTTCAGGACGGCTCGCAGAGCGTCGCGGACGGCACCCAGGCGCTCGCCGACAAGGTCAACGGGTTCTCCGCCGCGGTGGGGCCCTTCCTGAAGGACAACGAGAAGAGCATCGGGGACACCGCCCAGCTGGTCGCCGACTCCGCCAAGGTGATCCGCGACAACCTCGCGACCCTGGTGAAGGCGGCCCCGACCGCCGCCGAGGGCGCCCACACGGCCTCGGACACCCTCGCCGCCGTCCACAAGGCGCGCTGCGAGGCTCAGGTGCTGCCCGACCCCGCCTGCGCCGACCTGGCGAAGGCCAAGGACGCGGCCGCCGACGTGGCGAAGGTCGCCGACGACGTCAACACGCTGATCGCCGACCAGGACGGCGACCTGACGACGCTCAGCACGAACCTCGCCGCCCTCCAGACGCAGGCGCAGTCGCTCGCCGACAGCGCCCCGCATCTCTCCGAGGACCTCGCCGACGCCGTGACCAAGGTCAACGCGCTGAACACGGGCGCCGGGAAGGTCGCCAAGGGCGCCAAGAAGCTGAACACCGGGCTCGGCACGGCCAAGACGGGTTCCGTCGACCTCGACGAGGGCGTCGGCAAGCTGGAGACGGGCGCCGAGGACCTCAACGGCGGCATGTTCAAGCTCTCCGACGGCTCCGGCAAGCTCGCCGACGGTCTGCACGACGGCGCCGAGCAGATCCCCGACTACGACGAGCAGCAGCGCGACGCGCGCACCGCGGTCATGGCCGACCCCGTGCGACTCGCCTCCCAGGATCTGCACAAGGCGCCCAACTACGGCACGGGTTTCGCCCCGTACTTCATCCCGCTGTCGCTGTGGGTGGGCGCGATGGTGGCGTACATGCTGATCGCGCCGATGAACCGGCGCGCGCTCGCCACGGGCGGCTCGGCGTGGCGGATCGCGCTGGCGGGCTGGCTGCCGGTGGTCGCGATCGGGGTGCTGCAGACGACGGCTCTGATGGCCGTGCTGCACTGGGCGATCGGCCTTCAGCCGGCGCGGGCGGCCGGCACGGTGGGCTTCCTGTTCCTGGTGACGGCGTGCTTCGCGGCCCTCGTGCAGTGGCTCAACGCCCGCTTCGGAGCGGCGGGGCGGATTCTCGTCCTCGCGCTGCTGATGCTGCAGTTGACGTCCGCGGGCGGCACCTATCCCGTACAGACCAGCCCGGACTTCTTCAACGCGATCCACCCCTACCTGCCGATGAGTTACGTGGTCGAGGCGCTCCGGCGGCTCATCACGGGCGGCGGCCTGGAACCGGTGTGGCACGCGTGCGTGGTGCTCGTCGCGTTCACCGCGGGCGCCCTCGCGCTGACCGCCCTGTCGGCACGCCGCCGCCAGGTGTGGACGCTGGACCGGCTGCACCCGGAACTGAGCCTGTGAAGATCCGGCGCCCCGGGGGCCGGGTTCCTGTGACAATCAGGACCATGGAAAGCAGCACCACCCCGGGCGGCCGCACCCGCCGCGAGGCCACCCGGCAGAAGCTCTACGAAGCCGCCGTCACACTCATCGCCGAACAGGGCTTCTCCGCGACCACGGTGGACGAGATCGCCGAACGGGCCGGCGTCGCGAAAGGCACGGTCTACTACAACTTCGCGAGCAAGTCGGTCCTCTTCGAGGAGTTGCTGAGGCACGGCGTGGGCCTCCTCACCGCCTCGCTGCGGGAGGCGGCCGAGCGCACGGCACGGGAGGGCGGCGACAAGGTCGACGCGCTGGACGCGATGATCCGCGCGGGCCTCGTCTTCATCGACCGCTACCCGTCCTTCACCCAGCTCTACGTGGCCGAGCTGTGGCGCACCAACCGGGCCTGGCAGTCGACGCTCATGGTGGTCCGGCAGCAGGCGGTGGCCGTCGTCGAGACCGTGCTGCGCGAGGGCGTCGAGAACGGCGAGTTCAGCGACGAGATCGACGTACCGCTGACGGCGGCCGCGCTGGTCGGCATGGTCCTGGTGGCCGCTCTGGACTGGCAGGCCTTCCAGCCGGAACGGTCCCTGGACGACGTCCACTCGGCGCTGTCGCGGCTGTTGCAGGGGCGGGTGAGCGGTCGCCGCTAGGGAGACCGACCCGTCAGGGAGACCGCCCCGTCAGGGAGGTCGCCGTCAGGCTGGTCGCCGTCGACGAGCGTCCACGCGCGTGTGCATGAACACGAAAGCGCCGGTCCGCGGTGGCCACGTCCCCCGTGGGCCGCCTCGAACCGGCGCTTCCTCGTGCTCCCCCGTTCCCCTGTCTCCCCCGTTGTTCCCCCGTTCGGTCGTTCCCCCGGGGTACCCCCCGTGCCTCGCTCCCGCCGAACTGGTCGGCGGAAGGAGCGGATCGAGGGCCGCTCCGTTCCGGAGCCCCGTGTCGCCGGTGCCGGAGCCGCGCCTCTTTCCGTGCCTCTACTCTCCCGTTCGCGCAGGTCGGTCCCCATCCGCGCGCGTACTCAACTCACCCCCTAGGTACGTGTACTCAGGGCTGCGCACTCATCCTCAGGACGCTGCGCGGTCGACTGGTTACGATCGCGTCCGTGTCCGTACTCCCCTTGGCCGGGGGTCTGGGGGATGTCCCCCAGAAGACACAGCACCAGCGGCTGGGCCAGCGGCATCAACGCCTACGCGGTGGTGCTGCTCCTCGGCGTCTTCGGCGCGGCCGGCCTGAGCGACGACGTCCCGGAGACGTTGCAGCGCCCCGAGGTGCTCGCCGTCGCGGGCTTCCTGTTCCTGTGCGAGGCGGTGGCCGACAAGATCCCGTACGTGGACTCGGCGTGGGACTCGGTGCACACGGTGGTCCGGCCGTCGGCCGGCGCCTGGGTGGGCGCGCTGCTCGCCGGGCAGAGCGGTTCGCTCTCCGACGTCGCGGCCGGTCTGCTCGGCGGTTCGACGGCGCTGGCCAGCCACGTGGTCAAGGCGGGGACCCGGATGGCGGTCAACACCTCGCCGGAGCCGTTCAGCAACGTGATCGTGAGCCTCGCGGAGGATCTCGGGGTCGCCGGGATCGTGACGTTCGCGATGTTCCACCCGGGGGCGGCGGCGATCATCGCGGCCGTTCTGCTGCTGGCCGGACTGCTGGTTCTGTTCTTCCTCGTCTCACGGATCCGCCGGTTCCTGCGGCGCAGGGCGCAGCGGCGCGAGGAACGGCGCGTGGCCCGGCACCCCTGGCCGCCCCCACCGGGCTGACGGCGTGACTGTCAGTGGCGGCCGATAAAGTCGCAGGCATGGCAGGGATTGCAGTGATCGGCGCCGGGATGGGCGCGCTGACGGCGGCCGCCCGGCTGGCCGTGGCGGGCCACCGGGTGACGGTCTACGAGCGCACGGGGACGTACGGCGGAGCGGTGCGCCGCTTCGAGCGCGAGGGATTCGGCTTCGACACCGGTCCCGGGCTGCTCCCTCTCCCCGCCGTCTACCGCGACCTGTTCGTCAAGACGGGCAAGGAGCCGCTGGAGGCCTGTGTCGAGCTGGTCCAGGTCGCCCCGTCCGCCCGGCACCTGTTCGCCGACGGCACCGGGGTGTCGCTGCCGAACGCCTCGCGCGCGGGCGTCGTCTCGGCTCTGGACGAAGCACTCGGGGCGCAGGCCGGTCAGCGTTGGGGCGACTTCCTGGTCCGGGCCCGCGAGGCCTGGGACCGCACGCGTCGCCCGCTCCTGGAGGAGCCGCTGTGGCCGAACTGGTCGGTGCTGGCCGGCAACGAGCCCTATCCTGCGGTCCCCCACAAGCGCCTGCTGCGCACCCGCCGGGCGGGCACCCTCGCCGAGGTCGGCGCCTGGGAGCTGCGCGATCCGCGGCTCGCCGCGCTGCTGGAGGGCCACGCGCTCGCGTACGGCCTCGATCCTCGGGTCACCCCGGCGAGCGCGGCCGTCCTGCCGTACCTGGAGCACGCGTTCGGCACCTGGTACGTGCGAGGCGGGCTGCGGGAGCTGGCCCGCGCGGTGTACGAGCGGTGCCTGGCCCGCCGGGTCGAGTTCGTCTTCGACGCCGAGGTCACGCGGGTCCTGGAGAAGGACGGCCGGGCGGCGGGCGTGGAACTGGCCGGGGGCGCAGTGGCGGAGGCGGACTTCGTGGTCGCCCCCGGCGGCGTTGCCCATGGTCCTGGCGGCGTCTCCGGTGGTCGCGGGAGCGTCTCCGGTGGTCCCGGGAGCATCGCCGGTCTTCCCGGCCGCGGTGAGGGCGAGATCGCGCCCCAGCAGGGCCTGCCGAGTCGTCTGACCGTGCTGCTGGCGCTGCGCGGTGCCCGGCCGGAGGGTGCCGCACACCGCACGGTGGTGCACACGGCGGACCGCGAGGCCGAGTTGGAGAGCCTCTTCGGTACGACGCCGTCCGTGCCCGCACAGCCGACGGTCACGGTTCTACGGCCCGACGACACGCGACTGGCGCCGGACGGCGACCACGAGTCGGTCACGCTCTCTGCCGTGGTCCCCGCCGGTGCGGAGATCCGCGACGAGCACGTGGAAGCGCTGCTCGCCGCCGCCGAGCGGGCCGTTCCCGGCCTGCAGGACCGCGTCCTGTGGCGCGAGGTCCGCACCCCCGCCGACGTCGAGCGGGAGACGGGCGCGGCGGGCGGGGCCGTACCGGCGCCGGCGCTCGCGGCGGCCGGGGGGCGGCTGCTGCATCCCGCCAACTCCACCGGACTGCAGGGCCTGTTCACCGTCGGCGGCTGGTCGCACCCGGGCGGCGGACTCCCGCATGCGGGCATGTCGGGCGCGCTGGTGTCCGGCCTGATCGTGGAGGGTCCGGAGTTCCGGGGCTCCCAGTGAGCCCCCGGTGTTCATGGTGAGCCGACGGCAAGTCGGCCCGGCGGGCGGGCTCCCAGGGGAACGCGGCCGTCAGAACCGATACTGCTCGTCGTAGCCGTTGCCCTGGCCCTGGCCCGGCTGCTGTCCGTCGCCCTGGTACGGGTACTGCTGCTGCTCGGGCGGGAGTTCGCCGCCGAGCGGGTCGTCGGTGTTGCGCTGCTGCGGGACCCAGACGCCGCCGGCCGGGGTCTCCCCGTAGCCGCCGCCGTTGCCGTACTGGTCCTGGCCGTAGCCCTGCTGCCCGTACTGCTGCTGGCCGTAGCCGGCGTCGTAGGAGCCGCCGCCGTAGGTCTGGGTGCCGATGTACGGGTCGGAGTAGGCGGCGTACTGCTGCTCGCCCGTGGCGTCGTAGCCGTACTGCTGCTGGTGGTACCCGGAGTAGGTGTTGTCGTACCCGTAGTTCTGGTCCGCGCCCTGGGCGGCCGTCGCGTACTGGTCCTGGGGCTGGCCCTGCGGCTGACCCTGGCCGGTTGCGGCCGCGTACGCGGCGTCGCTGTACACGCCGTAGGAGCCGGTGTCGTCGGGCAGCGGCTGCGGCTCGTAGACGGAGGTGGTCTCGGCGGCCGTGAGGTCGCCGCCCCGGGCGGCGGGCGTGAAGACGTCGTCGCGGTCGTAGTCGTCGTCGCCGTAGGCGTGCTTGTCCTGACCGAACGCCATGTCGTCGCTGCCGTAGGGCGCGCCGGCGTCGAATCCGGCCTCGGCCGTCTGCAGGTCGGAGACCTCGAGGGTCGGGTCCTGGTGCTCGGCCTTGCCACGGCGGCGCCTGGGGAGGATGCCGCGGCCGCCCTCCGGGTCCGCGCCCTCGTCCTCCTCCGCGTCTGCGCGCCGGAAGGCCCAGCCTTCGGCGAAGCCGCGACGGAACGACAGCGTGACGTAGGTCTGGCCGACCGCGAAGGCGATCGCGCCCAGCGCGATGACGACGACCGACGGGATCAGGACACCGAGGACGACGCCGAGGAAGCCGACGAAGGCCAGCAGTCGCCAGCGCAGTCGCGCCTTGTACTGCAGCAGCACCTCGCCCAGCAGCCACAGCGCGACGATGCCGAACGCGATGTAGAGGACCGTCCAGCCCATGTACGCCCCTCTCCCAGTGGCCGCTACGCAGTGTGTCGTATGTGGGTGCGACCGGTCTATGCCTGCGGCGGGTGGTGCAGACCCAGGTTCTCGTAGATTTCCAGCGTCGCCGTGGAGTTGTTGAGCGTGATGAAGTGCAGTCCGGGCACTCCCTCGGCCAGCAGCCGTGCGCAGAACTCCGTGGCGAAGTCGATGCCAATGGAGCGTACAGCGGCCGGATCGTCTTTGGCTGTGAGGATCCGCTCTTTCAGGGCGGCCGGGAAGTGGGCGTTGCTGAGCCTGGGCAGGCTTTCCAGCATCTTCACACTCGTCACCGGCAGGACCTCGGGGATGACCGGAGTCACACAACCGGCCGCCTCGACCCGGTCGCGCAGGCGCAGATAGGACTCGGGCTCGAAGAACATCTGCGTGATGGCGTAGTCGGCGCCGGCCCGGCACTTGTCGACGAAGTGCGCGACGTCCGTGTCCCAGTCGTCGGAGCGCGGGTGCATCTCCGGAAAGGCGGCGACGCCCACGCAGAAGTCGCCCGACTCCTTGATGAGCCGGACGAGTTCGGCGGCGTACGTCAGGCCCTGCGGGTGCGGCACCCATGCACCCATGGGGTCGCCGGGCGGGTCGCCGCGCACCGCGAGCATGTTGCGGATCCCGGCGTCGGCGTACTGGCCGATGATGTTGCGGAGTTCGGCGATGGAGTGGTCCACGGCGGTGAGGTGCGCGACCGGCGTCAGGGTGGTGTCGACGACGATCTGCTGGGTCTCCTTGACCGTGGTCGCCCGGGTGGAGCCGCCGGCGCCGTACGTCACCGACACGAAGTCGGGTGCGACCGCCTCGACCCTGCGCAGCGCGTTCCACAGGCTTCGCTCACCCTTGGGCGTCTTCGGCGCGTAGAACTCGAACGAGTACGTCTTCTTGCCGGTCGCGAGGATGTCGCGCACGGTGCGCGCGCGGTCCGTCCTGGTGGATGCGGTTCCTAGGGCCATACCCGCAGGTTAGCCAGGGGCTGGCGGTCCCCCAACCGAATGCCGGAAATTTGCCCGAATTGTCGACTTGTTGTCCACCCCTTGGACGCGTGGCCGAGGCCGGCCCGACCGGGTCACGCCTCGCTCAGCCGCTTCGCGAACTCCGCCGCCGCGGCGCCGGGGTCGTCCGCCTCGGTGATCGCCCGGACGACGACGACCCGGCGGGCGCCCGCCGCCAGCACCTCGTCGAGGTTGCCGAGGCCGATGCCCCCGATCGCGAACCAGGGGCGGTCGGCGCCGAGGGCGGCCGTGTGCCGCACCAGGTCGAGGCCGGGCGCGTGCCGGCCGGGCTTGGTGGGGGTGGGCCAGCACGGTCCGGTGCAGAAGTAGTCCACGCCCTCCTGACCGGCCGCGGCCTCCGCCTCCGCCGCGGCGTGCGTGGAGCGGCCTATGAGGACGTCGGCGCCGAGGATCGCGCGGGCCGCGGGGACCGGCAGGTCGCCCTGGCCCAGATGGAGGACGTCGGCCCCGACGGCGTGGGCGACGTCCGCGCGGTCGTTGACCGCGAGCAGCCTGCCGTGCCGGGCGCAGGCGTCGGCGAACACCCTGAGGTGCTCCAGCTCCTCCGCCGCCTCCATGCCCTTGTCCCGCAGTTGGACGATGTCGACGCCGCCCGCGAGGACGGCGTCCAGGAACTCCGGGAGGTCGCCCTGTCGGGTGCGGGCGTCCGTGCAGAGGTACAGCCGGGCGTCGCCGAGCCGGGCGCGGGCGGTGTCGGGCATGCGAAAGTCCCCCCAGGGTGGTGGTGTACGAGGGCCGGCGGCCCCCGTACACCGGGTCATTCGGTTCGAATCCGCAGGTCGGACGCCAGGCGTCGAATCCGCAGGCCGGACGCCAGGCGTCGGACCGCAGGCCGGACGCGGGGCGTCGGGCGTCGGCGGGTCAGACGGCGAGCGCCTGGGCGCGGCGCTTCACCTCCGTGCCGCGATTCTCACTCAGGGCCTGCGCCGGGGTGCCGGGGAGGGTCGGGTCGGGGGTGAAGAGCCACTCCAGCATCTCTTCGTCCGTGAAGCCGTCGTCCCGCAGCAGGGTCAGGGTCCCGGACAGGCCCTTGACCACCTTGTCCTCGTCGATGAAGGCGGCGGGGACGTGCAGTGCGCGGTTCTCGCCACGGCGTACGGCGATGAGCTGGCCGTCCTTGACCAGCTGCCGGACGCGCGTCACCTCGACATCGAGCATTTCTGCGATGTCGGGCAGGGTGAGCCAGGCGGGGACGAGAACATCGGTCTTTGCGTCAATCTCGGTCACGGGAACAAGCCTGCCATCTGCCACCGACAGTCGGAAGTCGGGCCGGTCCGACCAGGGCGTTCCGACCGGGGGACCCGGGGCGTTCGGACCGGGCCGACCGGGGCGGACCGGGCCGTTCAGGCCGGGGTCGTCGCCGTCTTCAGCGGTCTCGCCGGGTCGGCGAGGAGCAACGGGTCCATGGCCGCGCCCGCCTCGATCAGCCGCCTGCCCTGGGCCAGGTCGCGCGGGCGCCCCACCGCCAGCAGGGCGACCAGGCGGTCCTCGCGCAGCCAGCAGACCGTCCAGGCCGGTCCGGACGGGTCGCCGCGCCACAGGGTGCGGTCGGCGTCGGCGTGATGCCCGGCGTACTGGACGAAACGGCCGAACTGCTCGGACCAGAAGTACGGGACGGGGTCGTAGACGGCCAAGGGCTCGTCGGTGCTCGCGCCGACGATGTTCGCCGCGACCGTGCGCGGCCCATGGAGGGCGTTGTCCCAGTGGTGGACGAGAAGCCGCTCGCCATACCTTCCCGAAGGGAAGGAGGCGCAGTCGCCGACCGCGTACACGTCCGGCACCGAGGTGCGCAGACTCGCGTCGGCCACGACCTCGCGGTGCGCGCCCAGCTCGACGCCGGAGCCGGCCAGCCAGGCGGTGGCGGGGCGGGCGCCGATGCCGACCACGACGGCGCCGGCGGGCAGCCGCGAGCCGTCGTCGAGGACGACCGCGCCGGGCTCGACGCGCGCCACACGCGCGTGGGTGCGCAGAACGGCGCCGCTCTCGGCGTACCAGGCGGTCATCGGGGCGGCGACCTCGGCAGGCAGGGCCCCGGCCAGCGGCCGGTCGGCGGCCTCGACGACGGTGACCGCGCAGCCTGCCTCGCGCGCGGCCGTGGCGAACTCCGCGCCGATCCAGCCGGCGCCGACGACCACGACGTCGTGCTGTCGGGCGAGCACGGGACGTAGCCGTTCGGCGTCGTCCAGGGTGCGCAGCAGATGCACCCCGGGCACGCCCTCGGCGCCGGGCAGCCGGATCGGTTCGGCACCGGTGGCGAGCACGAGGACGTCGTACGGGACCGGGCCGCGCTCGGTGTCCAGCTCGTGGTCGGCGGGGCGCAGGCCGAGGACCTCGCGGCCGAGCTCCAGTTCGATGCCGAGGCCCTCGAAGTCGACGTCGAAGGCGGAGCCCTCGGACGTGCCGAGCAGGACGGCCTTGGACAGCGGGGGCCGGTCGTAGGGCTGGTGGGGTTCCGCTCCGATGAGCGTCACCGTGCCGTCGAAGCCCTGGTCGCGCAGGGCGACCGCGGTCTGCACGCCGGCCATGCCCGCGCCGACGACGACCACGCGCCGCGTCGTGGGCCTGCCTTCCCGGGTCTGCTCGCTCACCTGATCACCATAGTCGGATCACCATAGCCAGCTGACGTCCTGTCAGTCAGCCTTCCTGCGCTGTGACCTGCTCCACGACGCTCGTGCCGCTGCCCTGCTGCGACTCCCACTCCCAGGTCTCGTCGAGGCGCACCCGGCCGTCGGGCAGCTCCACGACGGTCGACGCGCAGTGGCCCGAGGACGTCGTCCCGTCGTACTTGAGCTGTACGTAGCGGAAGTCGAGCCGGTCTCCCTCCCGGGTACCCACCAGATGCCCCCGTACGACGTCGCCGCCCGCGTACTCGGCCCAGATCGCGCCGTCCTTCTCGTGGTACGTGAAGCGGGTGCGGGTGCCGACCTGGCCGGGGGCCTGGTCGGCGACCGGGGCGAGGACCAGGCCGTCGAGCGACCGTGCCATGGGCGCAGGCTCCCTTACTGAGGTGTGCGGGGTCGGGCTAGGGTGGCCAACGTAGAGCACTCGCGGGAGCCCGGACGCACCGGGCTGAGAGGGAGGCTGGCGGCCTCCGACCGTACGAACCTGATCCGGGTCATGCCGGCGAAGGGAGGGGCTGGACGCCCATGTCGTCTCCACTGTCACCGTCGTCTCCACGTACGTCGGACGTCCTCGTCATCGGGGGCGGGATCATCGGGCTGGTCACGGCCTGGCGGGCCGCGCAGCGCGGCTTCGCCACGGCGGTGGTGGACCCGGAGCCGGGCGGCGGGGCCGCCCGGGTGGCCGCCGGAATGCTGGCCGCCGTCACCGAACTGCACCACGGCGAGCAGACCCTGCTCGGCCTCAACCTCGCCTCGGCCCGCCGCTATCCGGACTTCGTGGCCGAGCTGAGCGAGCTGACCGGACACGACCTCGGCTATCGGCGCTGCGGCACGCTCGCGGTCGCGCTGGACGCCGACGACCGTGCCCACCTGCGTGAACTGCACGCCCTGCAGCGGCAGTCGGGGCTGGAGTCGGAGTGGCTGTCCGGGCGGGAGTGCCGGCGCCTGGAGCCGCTGCTCGCGCCCGGCGTGCGCGGCGGCTTGCGGGTGGACGGCGATCACCAGATCGATCCGCGGCGGCTGGCCGGGGCGCTGCTGGCCGGATGCGAGCGGGCGGGCGTGGTCTTCCACCGCGCCTGGGCCGAGCGGCTGTCCGTCGTGGACGGACGGGCCGTGGGGATCGTCACACGGGACGGCACGGCGCTGGGGGCGGGGCAGGTGGTGCTCGCCGGGGGCAGCCTGAGCGGGCGGCTCGGCGGGGTTCCGGAGGACGTCCTGCCTCCCGTACGGCCCGTGAAGGGGCAGGTGCTGCGGCTGACCGTGCCGCAGCCGTACGCGCCGTTCCTGAGCCGGACCGTGCGGGCCGTGGTGCGCGGCAGCCAGGTCTACCTGGTGCCGCGGGAGAACGGCGAGCTCGTCGTGGGCGCGACCAGCGAGGAACTGGGCTGGGACACGACGGTGACGGCGGGCGGCGTGTACGAGCTGCTGCGCGACGCCCATGAGCTGGTCCCGGGGATCACCGAGCTGCCGCTCACGGAGACCCGCGCGGGGCTGCGGCCCGGGTCCCCGGACAACGCGCCGCTGCTCGGGCCGACGGAGCTGGAGGGGCTGCTGCTGGCCACCGGGCACTATCGCAACGGCGTGCTGCTGACGCCGGTGACCGGTGACGCGATGGCGCATGCCCTGGCCACCGGGGAGCTCCCGGACGAGGCCCGTCCCTTCACGCCCAGGCGTTTCGCGCTCCAGGAGCAGCCCGTATGAACATCTCGGTCAATGGAGAGCGCCGGGAGTTCGCGCCCGGCACTGCTCTCGACAGCGTCGTGCGCGCGCTGACCCCGGCCCCCTCGGGAGTGGCCGCCGCCCTGAACGAAACCGTCGTCCCGCGCGCGCAGTGGCCGTCGACGTCCCTCTCCGAGGGGGACCGCGTCGAGGTCCTCACCGCCGTTCAAGGAGGCTGAACCATGGCCGACGATCCCTTCGTCCTCGCAGGCATGTCCTTCTCGTCCCGGCTGATCATGGGCACGGGGGGTGCGCCCAGCCTGGAGGTGCTGGAGCGGGCGCTGGTGGCGTCCGGGACCGAGCTGACGACGGTCGCGATGCGCCGGGTCGACCCTTCGGTGCGGGGTTCCGTGCTGTCGGTGCTGGAGCGGCTGGGCATCCGGGTGCTGCCGAACACGGCGGGGTGCTTCACCGCCGGGGAGGCCGTGCTGACGGCTCGGCTGGCGCGGGAGGCGCTGGGGACGTCCCTGGTCAAGCTGGAGGTCATCGCCGACGAGCGGACGCTGCTGCCGGATCCGATCGAGTTGCTGGACGCGGCGGAGACGCTGGTGGACGACGGGTTCACGGTGCTGCCTTACACGAACGACGATCCGGTGCTGGCCAGGAAGCTGGAGGACGTGGGGTGCGCCGCGGTGATGCCGCTGGGGTCGCCGATCGGCTCCGGCCTGGGCATCCGCAACCCGCACAACTTCCAGCTGATCGTGGAGCACGCGCGGGTGCCGGTGATTCTCGACGCGGGGGCCGGTACGGCCTCGGACGTGGCGTTGGCGATGGAGCTGGGGTGTGCGGGGGTGATGCTGGCATCGGCGGTGACGCGGTCCCCGGACCCTGAGCGGATGGCGTCCGCCATGCGGGCCGGGGTCGAGGCGGGAAGGCTGGCCCGCCTCGCCGGGCGGATCCCCCGCCGCTACTTCGCCGAGGCGTCCTCGCCCGCGGCGGGCCTCGCGGCGCTGGACCCGGAGCGGCCTGCCTTCTGACCGCCGGTCCACCCCCGAAAAAGACATCGCCCACCCACGCACCACCTGTTGCAGTCGGCCGAGAAGCGGGCCTCGCCCGTGGGGGCTCAGCGCCGTCGGCGGCCGAACCTCCATGGGCCCCTCCGGCCACCACTCGCGTCACAGGTCGGCTGCAGTCGGGGACCGATCGTGGTGGGCGCGGGGATCGTGTCAGTGGCTGCTCGTAGACTCGCCTGCGTGGACACGACCCTTCAGGACCCTCTGGTCGGGCAGGTGCTCGACGGCCGCTATCGCGTCGAGGCGCGGATCGCGGTCGGCGGGATGGCCACGGTCTACCGGGCCGTGGACACCCGCCTCGACCGCGTGCTCGCGCTCAAGGTGATGCACCCGGCGCTCGCCGCCGACGGGGCGTTCGTCGATCGGTTCATCCGGGAGGCGAAGTCCGTGGCCCGGCTCGCCCACCCGAATGTCGTTCAGGTGTTCGATCAGGGTGCCGACGCGTCGTACGTCTATCTCGCCATGGAGTACATCGCCGGATGCACCCTGCGTGATGTGCTGCGCGAGCGCGGGGCGCTGCAGCCGCGGGCCGCGCTCGACATCCTGGAGCCGGTGCTCGCCGCGCTGGGGGCCGCGCACCGCGCCGGGTTCGTGCACCGGGACATGAAGCCCGAGAACGTGTTGATAGGGGACGACGGGCGGGTCAAGGTCGCCGACTTCGGGCTCGTGCGGTCCGTGGACACCGTGACCAGCACCACCGGGGCCGTGCTCGGCACCGTCGCCTATCTCGCTCCCGAGCAGATCGAGCAGCCCGGCACCGCCGATCCCCGGGTCGACGTGTACGCGTGCGGGGTCGTGCTCTACGAGATGCTCACCGGCGAGAAGCCGCACGACGGCGACTCCCCCGCGATCGTGCTCTACAAGCACCTCCACGAGGACGTTCCGCCGCCGTCGGCCGCCGTCCCCGGTCTGCCGTTCGAGCTGGACGAGCTGGTGGCCACCGCCACCGCCCGCACGCCCGGCGTCCGGCCGCACGACGCCGTCGCGCTGCTCGGGCAGGTGCGGGAGGCGCGCGCTCCGCTCAGCGAGGCGCAGCTGGACGCGCTGCCGCCGCAGGCCGTCTCCGCCGGGCACGACATCGCCGAGGACCGCACCAGCGTCATCCCGCGCTCGCTGACGGTGCCGCGCCCGCTGCCCGTCAACGAGGACGACCCGTTCGACCCCGCGCACGACGACGGCTCGGTCGACCGGACCTCCCGGTTCCAGAGCCCGCCGCCGCTGCCGCCGCGACGGCGGACCGTGCGCCCGCCCCGGCGTGGGGTGCTCGCGCTCATCACCGTCGTCCTGCTGGTGTTCGGCGTGGGCGCGGGCGTCTGGTACATCAACTCCGGCCAGTTCACCAAGGTCCCCGCGGTGCTGACGCAGAAGGAGGCGGAGGCCAGGAGTCGGCTGGAGGCGGCCGGGCTCGAGGTCGGCAAGGTCCAGCACCGGTACAGCGACACCGCGAAGCGCGGCACGGTCATGGAGACGGACCCCGAGCCGGGTGCCAGGATCCGCAAGAACGACTCGGTGACGCTCACCGTCTCCGACGGCCCCGAGATCGTGAAGGTGCCGGATGTGACGGGCTCCCGGCTGGACAAGGCCGAGGAGCTGCTGAAGACGGACGGCCTGGAGCCGGGCCTGGTCACCAAGGCGTTCAGCGAGGACGTCATCAAGGGCTTCGTGATCAGCACCGACCCGAAGGCGGGCACGCAGCGGCGCGCGGGCACCGCAGTCGCGATCGTCGTCAGCAAGGGCAGCCCGGTCGACGTCCCGGACGTCACCGGGGAGTCCCTGGCCGACGCCAGGACGGAGCTGCAGGAGGCCGGCCTGAAGGTGAAGGTCGCCGCCGCGGCGGTGAACTCCGAGTTCGACAAGGGACAGGTCGCGGCGCAGACCCCGGAGGCCGACAGTGAGGCCGCCGACGGCGACACGGTGACGCTGACGCTGTCCAAGGGGCCGGTGCTGGTCGAGGTCCCGGACGTGGTCGGTGCGAGCGTCGACGACGCCACCTCGCTCCTGGAGCAGTCCGGGTTCAAGGTCGAGGAGGACCGTGGGCTGCTCGGGCTCTTCGGCGACAGCGTCAAGAAGCAGTCCGTGAAGGCCGGCGAGATGGCGCCCAAGGGGTCGACGATCACCATCACCATCCGGTGACCGGCGGGGCGGCCGGGCATGACACCCTGACCGGGTGAGTCCTCGATCCCCTTTCCCCTCCCGCAACCCCGTCGGCGGTCATGTCCCCGTGGCCGGCGGACTGCACGACGTGGGCATGTCGTACGCGCATGACCTCAAGGCCGAGACGGTCCAGGTGTTCGTCGCCAACCCGCGCGGCTGGGCGACGCCTGTCGGCAACCCGCGGCAGGACGAGGCGTTCCGCGAGGCGTGTGCGGCGGAGTCGGTCCCGGCGTATGTGCATGCGCCCTACCTGATCAACTTCGGCTCGCACACCGAGGCGACGGCCGAGAAGTCGGTGGAGTCGATGCGGCACTCGCTGCGCCGCGGGCGGGAGATCGGCGCGCTGGGCGTGGTCGTCCACACGGGGAGCGCGACGGGCGGGCGGGACCGGTCGGTGGCGCTGAAGCAGGTGCGCGAGTATCTGCTGCCGCTGCTGGACGAGCTGACGCACGACGACGACCCGTTCCTGCTGCTGGAGTCGACGGCCGGGCAGGGCGCCTCGCTCTGCTCCCGGACCTGGGACTTCGGACCGTACTTCGAGGCGCTGGACGCCCATCCCAAGCTCGGCGTCTGCCTGGACACCTGTCATATCTTCGCGGCCGGGCACGACCTGACCGGCCCGGCCGGGATGCACCAGACCCTCGATCTGCTGGTGGACACGGTCGGCGAGGGCCGGCTGAAACTGATCCACGCCAACGACTCCAAGGACGTGGTCGGCGCGCACAAGGACCGGCACGAGAACATCGGCGCCGGTCACATCGGCGAGGACCCGTTCCGGGCGCTGATGACCCACCCCGCGACCGAGGGCGTACCGCTGATCATCGAGACGCCCGGCGGCAAGGAGGGACACGCGGCGGACGTGGAACGGCTGAAGAAGCTCCGGGACGGCTGAGGCGCCGGTCAGTCCTCGTTCTCGAACAGCACCTGGGACGTGTCGACGATGTGCACCACGAGCACGACGAGCAAACCGTCGCTGACGAGGTACTCGATGGCCATCGTATGGGTCAGGGCGAGGGATCGGGTGTTCTCGTCACCCGAGATCGGCAACGAGATCTTGGTGCGGGGATCCGTGGCCACTATGGCGAGGCCACGCTGGAGCAGCTCACGGCGGTCGTCCGGAAGGCTGTCACGCACACGCCCCGCGGATTCCGAGTAGATCACGTTGAAGATGGCCATCAGTGGCTCCCCTGCACAGCTTTCGTAGCAACCCCCAAGGAGCCTACCGGCACAGCCGACGCCCCGGTGCCTCAGAGCTCAGGCCCGTCCCCCGGCACCTCCTGGTAGGAGTACCGCTGTTCCTTCCAGGGGTCGCCGATGTTGTGGTAGCCGCGCTCCTCCCAGAAGCCTCGGCGGTCGGCGGTCATGTACTCGATGCCGCGGACCCACTTGGGGCCCTTCCAGGCGTAGAGGTGCGGGACGACCAGGCGGAGCGGGAAGCCGTGTTCGGCGGTGAGCAGCTCGCCGTCCTTGTGGGTGGCGAAAATCGTGCGTTCGGCGGCGAAGTCCACGAGGCGCAGGTTCGAGCTGAAGCCGTACTCGGCCCACACCATCACATGGGTGACGTTGGGTGCGGGCGGCGCGATCTCCAGGATCGTCCGGGCGGGGATGCCGCCCCACTCGGCGCCGAGCATGCTGAACTTCGTCACGCAGTGCAGATCGGCCGTGACGGAGGCGTACGGAAGGGCCGTGAACTCCTCGTGGTTCCAGGAGCTCTTCTCACCGTCGGCGGTGGCGCCGAAGACCCTGAAGTCCCAGCGTTCGGGCCGGAACTTGGGCACCGGGCCGTAGTGGGTGACCGGCCAGCCGCGCTGCAGTCGCTGTCCCGGCGGAAGCTCTGACACTGCTTCTTCCCCAGATTCGCGCTCCACCGGCTGACCCATGACTCCATCCTGACAGACCCGCGACGGTGCACATGACCAGCCATGACCGCCCATATCCAGAATCGGGCAACTGCTACTAAGCATGCACTAACTTACTAAGTACGCACTTACTGGACGATCTTCGGCACCGGTGAAATCATGCGGCGGAACCTCCCCGAATTCCCCACCCCGAATTCCCATGCGGAAGGAGCCTCTGCGATGCAGGGCGACCCCGAGGTCATCGAGTTCCTCAACGAGCAGCTCACCGGTGAGCTGACCGCGATCAACCAGTACTTCCTCCACGCCAAGATGCAGGAGAACTTCGGCTGGACGAAGCTCGCGAAGTACACCCGGCACGAATCGTTCGACGAGATGAAGCACGCCGAGGTGCTCACCGACCGAATTCTGTTCCTGGACGGACTGCCGAACTATCAGCGGCTGTTCCATGTACGGATCGGCCAGACGGTCAAGGAGATGTTCGAGGCCGACCGGAAGATCGAGGTCGAGGCGATCGACCGCCTGAAGCGCGGCATCAAGGTGATGCGCGAAAAGGGCGATGTGACGTCCGCGAACATCTTCGAGTCGATCCTCGAGGACGAGGAGCACCACATCGACTACCTCGACACTCAGCTGGAGCTGGTGGAGAAGCTCGGAGAGGCGCTGTACATCGCACAGCTGATCGAGCAGCCGGAGAGCTGAGGCCCCGGTCGGCCGAAGGCTAAGCGGCTTCCTCGAGGTCGGTGAGGACCGGCCGGCCCTGGTCGGCCAGCTCACGGCGCGGGCATGCGCCTCGGCCGAGGATGGCCTGAATTCGACGTACGCACGAGCCGCAGTCCGTTCCGGCCTTGCAGGCGGAGGCGATCTGGCGGGGCGTGCAGGCACCGTCGTCCACGTGCTTCTGGACCTGCGCTTCAGTCACTCCGAAGCAGCTGCAGACGTACACGCGGACTCACCTCCCGTCGAGATCAATAAGGCTAACCTAACCTTACCCGGAGCCCGGCGAGCGCAAAAGTGCGGTGGGGCGCGGATCGTATGTGATCCGCGCCCCACCGCACAGGTAGGTAATAGGCCAGGACCTACTGGTCCCTGTACATCTCGGCCACGAGGAACGCCAGGTCCAGGGACTGGCTGCGGTTCAGGCGCGGGTCGCAGGCCGTCTCGTAGCGCTGGTGGAGATCGTCGACGAAGATCTCGTCGCCGCCGCCCACGCACTCGGTGACATCGTCGCCGGTCAGCTCGACATGGATGCCGCCCGGGTGGGTGCCGAGGCCCTTGTGGACCTCGAAGAAGCCCTTGACCTCGTCGAGCACATCGTCGAACCGGCGGGTCTTGTGACCCGAGGCCGCCTCGTAGGTGTTGCCGTGCATCGGGTCGGTGATCCAGGCGACGGTCGCGCCCGAGGCGCTGACCTTCTCGACCAGCTCGGGCAGCTTGTCGCGGACCTTGTCGGCGCCCATGCGGACGATGAAGGTCAGCCGACCCGGCTCGCGGTCGGGGTCGAGGCGCTCGATGTACTGCAGCGCCTCCTCGGCCGTGGTCGTCGGGCCGAGCTTGATGCCGATCGGGTTGCGGATCTTCGAGGCGAACTCGATGTGCGCGTGGTCCAGCTGCCGGGTGCGCTCGCCGATCCACACCATGTGCGCGGAGACGTCGTACAGCCGGCCGGTGCGGGAGTCGACGCGGGTGAGCGCGGACTCGTAGTCGAGCAGCAGCGCCTCGTGCGAGGAGTAGAACTCGACCGTCTTGAACTCCTCCGGGTCGGCCCCGCAGGCGTGCATGAAGTTGAGTGCCTGGTCGATCTCGCGCGCGAGCTGCTCGTAGCGCTGCCCGGACGGGGACGACTTCACGAAGTCCTGGTTCCAGGCGTGCACCTGGCGCAGGTCGGCGTAGCCGCCGGTGGTGAAGGCGCGCACCAGGTTGAGCGTGGAGGCGGACGCGTTGTACATCCGCTTCAGCCGCTCGGGGTCCGGGACACGGGACGCCTCGTCGAACGCGAAGCCGTTGACCGAGTCGCCCCGGTACGTCGGCAGGGTCACGCCGTCACGGGTCTCGGTGCCCTTGGAGCGCGGCTTGGAGTACTGGCCCGCGATCCGGCCGACCTTGACGACCGGCACGGAGGCCGCGTACGTCAGCACCGCGCCCATCTGCAGCAGCGTCTTCAGCTTGTTGCGGATGTGGTCGGCGGACACCGCGTCGAAGGCCTCGGCGCAGTCGCCGCCCTGGAGGAGGAACGCCTCTCCCTTGGCGACGGCCGCCATCCGGGCGCGCAGCTGGTCGCACTCGCCCGCGAAGACGAGCGGCGGATACGACTCGAGGTCCGCGATCACTGCGCGCAGAGCCTCGGTGTCGGGGTACTCGGGCTGCTGCGCCGCGGGCAGGTCTCGCCAGGTGTTGCCAGCGCTCGCGCTGGTCTTAGCGTTCACGGTCACGCCCTCAACATTACGGGGTCGTGTCGAGTCGTTTTCGCATCGGCTCGACAGGTGAGACGCAGGCTCGCTCAGGTGTGCGCGAGGTCGCGTGCGGTAGGGTGCGTCGCATGTTCGCGCTTTCGACCCAGAACTGGTGGTGGACCGCTCATCCGGCGGCCCACTGACTGCGCGTACGCAAGACTTCGCGAAGGCCGCCCGAGGGGCGGCCTTCGGTGTTTCCGGGGCCGTTCCCTCTCCGTCGACGAGATCGAGAAGGAATCCGAACCCGATGAACCTGCCGGACCTGCTGCACGACCCCCGCCCCTTCGCCCTGCTCCGCCGCCGCACCCCCGGCCGCGACGAGCACACCGTCGAACTGCTCCTCGGCCCGGTCGCCTCCTACGACCGCCTCGCCGACCTCCCCGACGAGGGCCTCGCGCTCGTCCCGTTCCGGCAGATCCGCGAGCGCGGCTTCGACGTCCGTGACGACGGGACGCCGCTGGCGGTGCTGACGCCCCAGGAGACCTACGAGATCCCGCTGGCCGAAGCCCTGGCCCAGCTCCCCTCCCATGACGTCCAGGTCCGCTCCGGCGGCTTCGACGTCGACGACGAGGAGTACGGCGAGATCGTCGGGTGGGTGCTGCGGGACGAGATCGGGCGGGGCGAGGGCGCCAACTTCGTGATCCGGCGGACGTACGAGGGGGAGATCCCGGGGTTCGGGCGGGCCGACGCCCTCGCGCTCTTCCGGCGGCTCCTCGAAGGCGAGCGCGGCGCCTACTGGACGTTCGTCGTGCACACCGGCGACCGGACCCTGGTGGGGGCCAGCCCCGAGGTGCATGTACGGATGTCCGGCGGCACGGTCGTCATGAACCCGATCAGCGGGACCTACCGGTATCCCGCCGAGGGTCCGACGCCCGAGCACCTGCTGGACTTCCTCGCCGACGGCAAGGAGATCGAGGAGCTGTCCATGGTCGTCGACGAGGAGCTCAAGATGATGTGCACCGTCGGCGACATGGGCGGGGTGGTGATCGGCCCCCGGCTCAAGGAGATGGCGCATCTCGCGCACACGGAGTACGAGCTGCGCGGCAGGTCCTCGCTGGATGTGCGGGAGGTCCTGAAGGAGACCATGTTCGCGGCGACCGTCACCGGCTCGCCCGTGCAGAACGCCTGCCGGGTCATCGAGCGGCACGAGGTCGGCGGGCGCGGCTACTACGCGGGCGCGCTGGCTTTGCTCGGCCGGGACTCCGGCGGCGCGCAGACCCTCGACTCCCCCATCCTCATCCGCACCGCCGACATCGACGCGGCCGGGCGACTGCGGGTGCCGGTCGGCGCCACGCTCGTCCGCGGTTCGGATCCGGCGGGCGAGGTCGCGGAGACGCACGCCAAGGCGGCGGGGGTGCTGGCCGCCCTGGGCGTACGGCCGTCCCGCCCGCGCGCGGAGCACACGCGCGTACGTCTCGCCGACGACCCACGCGTGCGTGCCGCGCTCGACGGACGCCGCGCCTCGCTCGCGCCGTTCTGGCTGCGGATGCAGGACCGCTCCGCGGAGCTCACCGGACACGCCCTGGTCGTCGACGGCGAGGACACCTTCACCGCGATGCTCGGGCACGTGCTGCGCTCCGGCGGGCTGGACGTGACCGTCCGGCGCTACGACGAGCCCGGGCTGCGGGAGGCGGTGCTCGAACACGAGGGGCCGGTGGTGCTGGGCCCCGGTCCCGGCGACCCGTCCGACCTGGCCGATCCCAAGATGCGGTTCCTGCGGGAGCTGACCGCCCGGGTGCTCGGGGAGCACCGGCACGGCGTCCTCGGCGTCTGCCTCGGGCACGAGCTGATCGCGGCGGAGCTGGGCCTGGACATCGTCCGCAAGGAGGTGCCGTATCAGGGGGCGCAGACGGCCGTGGACCTGTTCGGGCGGGCGGAGACCGTCGGGTTCTACAACAGCTTCGTCGCCTCCTGCGACGACGAGAGCGCCCGCGAGCTGGCCGCGCACGGCATCGAGGTGAGCCGGGCCGCGAACGGAGAGGTGCATGCCCTGCGGGGGCCCGGGGTCGCGGGTGTGCAGTTCCATCCGGAGTCGGTGCTGACGCTGAACGGGGCGGCGATCGTACGGGAGCTGATGGGCCGGGTGCGGCAGACGAGCGCCCTGTAGTCGACGAAGATCCGACGAAGGTTCGACGAGGTTTCGCGAAGGCTTCTCGGCTACAGGCCGCGGCGCAGGCGCTCCGTCAGTGCCCTGCCCTGCTGCGGTGCGGGGCGGGGTTCCGCGAGACGGGTGAGGAGGCGGTCGAGGTGGAGGTCGACGGTCGATTCGACGAGTTCGGCGTACGCCTCGGCCGCCAGCGCGGCCCGGTGCCGGGAGACGGCCGCCACGGCCAGCGCGATCAGCGCGGCCGGCCACCACAGGATCGCGAGCAGCAGGTACAGCAGCGCCCAGCCGCCCAGGGCGAACGCCGTGTCGAGGCGGGCCCGGGTGTCGGTGAGGGTGTCTCGGGTGGCCGTGGGGAGGATGAGCCAGAGGCGGGGCCAGACGGTGGCGAGGTCGATGCCGTACTCGTTGTCCAGGCGGACGGCGGGGGCGCGGAGCCGGTCGCCGAGCCGGGTGGGGTGCTCGGGCGGGATCAGGGCGACGGCGTTGCGGCGGGCGGCCGAGGCCGGGTCGCCGCCTTGGTGATGGGCGTCGTCCGCGGCCCGCCAGGCGGTGGCGCGGCGGGCGGTCAGCCGGGCGGAGAGGGCGGCGAAGGGCCGTGGCCAGGGGCCGCACAGGGCGCGTTCGACGGGCGCGGCGAGCGCCTGGGCGACCGCGCCGACGCCCGCGGAGAGGGGCACGGCGGCGAGAACGAGCAGGATCGCGCGGACGGCGAGGCTGTTCTGCCGGTCCGGCTCCCCCTCGGTGAGCGCGGCGAAGCCGTCCCACAGGACGCGCCAGTCGTGCCAGTCGCCCTGGCCCAGCCGCACGGCGACCGCGGCGGCCAGCAGATAGGCGAGGCCGGGCAGGACGAGCAGGGTGAACCATCGCTCGGCCAGCTTCCGGCCCAGCTCGGCGAGGAACCCCGTCACCGGGTGTCCCTCACGCGTCCGCGACGAAGGTCAGCACACGCTCGTGGACGAGGCACTCGGGCGGGCCCTGTCCGGCGCGGCGCAGTTCGACCCGGTGGCAGGCCCCGACCGGGCACAGGTAGCTGCCGCGCACCGGCGGGCCGGGAGCGCCGACGGGCGTGGGGGCGCGGGCCAGCAGCGGGGCGGTGAGGGTGACGTCGAGGGAGGCGAGCACCTCGCCGATGTCCGCGCCCTCGCGCAACCGCCGTACCGCCTGTTCGAGGGCCGCCCGCCGGGGTCCGCTCAGCAGCCGCAGGGTCGCCAACTCCCGGCAGAACTCGGCGTGCAGATCGTCGTCCGCTGTTTCCACGACGACGATCGTAGAGTCCCTCGCCCGGCTCACGCCCCGGAATGCACATGCGCGGCCCAGCTCAGCGGGCGGTCCGGATGGCGGGCGCGCAGCCGGCCGACCGCGTGGTGGAGGGCGAGGGCGGCGGGCGGGGCGCCGGGATCCGCGTCCTTCAGGGTCTCGTACACGGCCTGCGCGATCTCCGCCGACGATTCGTCGTCCACCCGCCACAGGGTGCCGATCACCTGGGAGAAGCCCGCGAGTTGGAGTGATCCGGCGAGGTGCAGCGCCTCGTCGGGCAGCCGGGTGCCGCCCACGGCGGTCTCGCACGCGGAGAGGTAGGCGAACTGGGCGTCGGGCAGCCGGAGTCGGGAGATGTCCAGGACGGAGAGCTCTCCGTCGGGCAGCAACAGCCTTCCGCGGGAGGGCTGTTCGAGGTCCTGGACGCCGTGGCAGGCGAAGTGCGCCCATGAGTGTGCGGCGAGTGCGGTGCGTACGGCGTCGACCTGCGCCGCGTCCCCGGTGAGCAGGGTGCCGCCGACCGCCGCGCGGGTCAGGTCGGCCTCGCGCAGGGCGCCGGGAAGCGGTGCCTGACCGTCGAGTTCGGGGACGGCGACGATCAGCGGGCGGGCCTCGGCCGCCGTCCCGCCGCGGGCCCGGAGCAGGGTGGCGACGCCCGGCGTGTAGGAGGACACCACCCGGTCCGGCACCTCGCCCGCCGCGTGCAGCGGCAGGAAGGACAGCGCTCCGGAGGGGCACCACCACAGACGGGGCGGGTCCTCGCCGGGCGCGGGCGGGCCGGTGATGCCGAGGGCGTCGAGGACCGGTTCGGCGACCGTGCGCCAGAGCCAGTCGAGGATGTCCAGGGCGGCCTGTTCGGCGAAGGCGCGGGCCAGGCCGGAGCGGGCGGCGGCGGCCACGGCCCGGACCAGCGTCTCGCCGCGCTCCCTGGCCTCGGCCTCGGAGAAGTCCGGCAACCGCAGGACCTTGAGATCGGTGCCGTCGAGCACCAGGGCGTATCCGAGGTTCATCGGGCCGCCGGTGACCATGACGACCGGCCCCTGCTCGCCGGCCTGCAGCAACTGCGCTGCCCGGGGCGGGCGCAGGAAGTCCTGGAAGCCGTCGAGGGCGCGGATCTCGTCCAGTGCCTCCTGCCACTCGCGGGCGAGCCGGTGGCGGCGGTCCGCCTCCTCGCCCGCCGTGCCGTGGCCGGTGGTCCGGTCCAGTTCCCGGCGAAGGGCGTCGAGCCGGGCGGCCGACTCCGGGTGCGCGGCGGCCAGTTCGTCGGTCTCGGTCCGCGTCTCCAGGGTCTGGGCGGCGAGCACGCCGCGCCCCGCCTCCAGCATTTCCAGCGCTTCGAGGGGCCGTCCGGCGGCCAGCGCGATCATCCCGGCGAACGAGCCGACCCGCCCCATGCCGCCGAGCATCTCCTCCTGGTCGGACCGGTCGACCCCGCGCCAGGCGAGCAGCGGCAGCGTCTCCATCACAGTGCGGGCCGCGGCCAGGGACTGCTCCGCGTCCCCGATGGCCCGTGCCACGATGGCGAGTCGCAGCGCGGCGCCCGCACGGACCTGCGCGGGCTGCCCCGGGTCGGCGGCGAGTTCGGCGTTGACGGCGAGGGACTCTTCCCGGAGGGCTTCGGGGGCACCGCCGGCGCCGAGGATCGTGATGAGGATCCGGGAGAGCACGGTGAGGGCGTCGCCGCGGCGCGGCTCGCCGGGCGGCAGCAGGCCCACGGCCGTGCGCGCCGCCTCCAGGGCCCGATCGAGGTCGGCGCGGTCGCCGCCGTTCGCGTGGCGCGACCACAGGGCGTGCGCCAGGTTCCCGTGCAGCACGAGGTCGGCGCGCCGCGACTCCTGCGGCACCTCCCGCAGAACGGCTTCGTAGTGGCGTACGGCGGTGTCGGCGGCCTCGATGTCGGCGCCGGGCAGCTGGGCGCGGGCCAGCAGGATGCCGCCGAGGGCGATCAGCAGGTGGTCGCGCCAGTCCTGGCCAGGGCCGGCGGTGGCCAGGGCCTGCTCGACGAGCCGCTGTCCGCGGTCGAGGTCGGTGCGATCCGAGGTCTGACGGGCGTGCTCGACGATCAGACCGACCAGGTTGCCCAGGATCACGGGTTGTTCGGCGACGTGGTCGGGGGTCTCCCGCTGCAGCCACTCCGCCGCGTCGATCGCCTCGCGCAGGGAGACGAGGTGCCGGGTCCGGCTGTGCCGCTCGACCAGCGCGGCGACGAGGGAGCCCGGCAGTTGCGGGGGCACCTCGGCGTCCGAAGGCAGCACGGCGGCGCCCTCGCGGCAGCAGGCGATCGCCTCGTCGAGCAGGGCCAGGTCGGCGGTGGCCCGGTAGCGGCGCACGAGCACCTCGGCGAGCCGGGCCAGTGCACGGGCCCGGTCCTCGGCGTCGTCGGAGCGGGCCAGTGAGCGGCGGGCGGCGGCCTCGGCGGGGCCGTGCCGGGGCGGGCGGGTCGCTTCGCCGGTGGCGAGCAGCAGGTCGGCGAGGGCGCCGAGGACCTTGCCGTCCTCGGCATGGGCGGCGCCGGGGGCGGTGAGCCGGGTCATCGTGGCCAGGGCCCGCTCGACCGGCTCGATGCGGCCCGAATCGCGGTACTCGTACAGCGCGGCGATGGCGTAGGAGGTGAGCGCCTCGTGCTCGGCCGGCCCAGTGGGCAGTCCCTCGGCCATCAGGGCCAGGGCGTGCCGGCGGTCGGCGCTGTCTCCGCGCAGCTGGTAGCGGTACTGGAGGTGCCGGCCGAGATCGGCGGCGTACCGCCCCGGATCGAGGGCGTGCAGTTCCACGTAGGCCCCGATGGTCTCGTCCAGGATCGCCGGGTCGCGGCGGCGGGCGAAGCGCTGGGCGAGCAGACCGGCGTACTCGTTGCGGTACCCGTGCTGGAGGCGGTGGTACTCGGGATGGCGCATGATCGCGCGCTGCAGGTCCAGGGCCTCGTCGAGCAGTTCGACGTCCTTGGTGTCCTGGACGGTGGCGGTGAGGAGGGCGCCGACCGTCATCCCCGCCTGGGCCAGCCAGGCGAAGCTCGCCGGGTCCAGCGGGGCGAGCGCGGCCCGGGCCAGGTCGACGGCGTCGTGCAGGAGCGCGGGGTCCCGCACGCGGAGCGAGCGGCCGGTCATCAGCCGGGCGAGGCGGGCGCCGCGCTCGGCCCGTTCCGCCTCGGTGGCCAGGTCGAGTGCGGCGCGGGCGTGGGTGACGGCGACGTCCTCGTCGGCCGGGTCGCCGCCCGTCCTGAAGCGCCGTTCCGCGAGGACGGCGAGGAGTTCGTGGACCTTGCCGCGGGCCGTGTCGCTGGGCGCCGGGCCGTCCAGCGCGCGGGTGCCGAAGATCAGGGCTGCCTCCAGGCACCAGCGGCGCAGCCACTGCGGAGTGCGGTCCGTTTCGGAACGGGCGGCGTATGCGCCCCCCATCCGGGCGGCGAGGCCGGCCGCCTGGGCGTCGACGGGCGCCGACGGGTCGAAGAACCAGCGCAGGGCCGGCGGCACGGGCACCGCAACCACGCGGTGCAGCACGGCGCTCGCGAGGAGGCTGACCGTGAGCTCCGGTGCGTCGTCTCCCCCGCCGGCGGCCGCCTCGGACGCCTCCTTGCACAGCGTGGCCAGCGAGTGGAGCCGCGCGAACTCCGGGGCCGGCAGGGCCTTGCCGTCGCGTACGGCGGGCCAGACGGCGGCGAGTGTCTCCGCCTCGGCCTCCACTGACGCGGGCAGACCCGGCGACTTCCACGATCCGGCCACGAACTCCCCTTGTCCCACGATGACTTGACGTATCGTCAGCCAGCAGCCGTCAGCCGTCAATTGTCAATTGTCGGCGGTCAGCCGAAGAACACCGCGACTTCCGCGTACAGTGTCGGGTCCACCGTCTTCAGCCGTGCCGTCGCCTCCGCGATCGGTACCCGGACGATATCCGTGCCGCGCAGGGCGACCATCTTGCCGAAGTCGCCCTCGTGGACGGCGTCGACGGCGTGCAGGCCGAAGCGGGTGGCGAGCCAGCGGTCGAAGGCGCTCGGCGTACCGCCGCGCTGGACATGGCCGAGCACCGTCGTACGGGCCTCCTGCCCCGTCCGCCGCTCGATCTCCTTGGCGAGCCACTCGCCGACGCCGGACAGCCGGACGTGTCCGAAGGCGTCCAGCGACCCGTCCTTCAGCACCACGTCGCCGTCCTTGGGCATCGCGCCCTCGGCGACGACCACGATCGGGGCGTACGAGGACCGGAAGCGGGAGGTCACCCAGGCGCACACCTGCTCGACGTCGAAGCGCTGCTCGGGGATGAGGATCACGTTCGCCCCGCCCGCCAGGCCCGAGTGGAGGGCGATCCAGCCGGCGTGCCGGCCCATCACCTCGACGACCAGGACCCGCATATGGGACTCGGCGGTGGTGTGCAGCCGGTCGATGGCCTCGGTCGCGATGCCGACGGCGGTGTCGAAGCCGAAGGTGTAGTCGGTGGCGGACAGATCGTTGTCGATGGTCTTCGGGACGCCGACGCAGGGCACTCCGTACTCGTCGGAGAGCCGGGCGGCGACGCCGAGGGTGTCCTCGCCGCCGATGGTGACGAGCGCGTCGATCCGCTGCTCGGCGAGGGTCTCCCTGATGCGGCGGATGCCGTCCTCCTCCTTGAGGGGGTTGGTCCGCGAGGAGCCGAGGATCGTGCCGCCACGGGGCAGGATGCCGCGCACGGCGGGGATGTCGAGGCGGACGGACCTCTTGTTGAGCAGGCCCCGCCAGCCGTCCCGGAACCCGACGAACTCATGGCCGTACTCCTGGACGCCCTTGCGGACGACCGCCCGGATGACGGCGTTGAGGCCGGGGCAGTCCCCGCCTCCGGTCAGTACTCCTACGCGCATGGAAGTTCCCCTTCGCCGCGGTTGTCCGACGAAGAGTCAGTTTTGCGCGCCCCTCACTCGTCGTCGAGGCCGCGCTCTATCGCGTACCGGACGAGCTCCACCCGGTTGTGCAGCTGGAGTTTGCCGAGGGTGTTCTGGACGTGGTTCTGGACCGTGCGGTGGGAGATGACGAGGCGTTCGGCGATCTGCTTGTAGCTCAGGCCCTTGGCGACCAGGCGCAGCACCTCGGTCTCCCGGTCGGTCAGCCGCGGCGCGTTCGGCTCGTCGCCGCCGGCGGCGGGGCCGGGATCGGAGGCCAGCCTGCGGTACTCGCCCAGCACCAGACCGGCCAGGCCCGGCGTGAACACCGGGTCGCCGACGGCCGTCCGGCGCACCGCGTCCAGCAGTTCCTCGGTGGACGCCGACTTCAGCAGGTAGCCGGTCGCGCCGGACTTCACCGCCTCCAGCACATCGGCGTGCTCGCCGCTCGCCGACAGCACCAGGACCCGCAGCGCCGGGTTCGCGGCGACGACCTCCTTGCACACCTGGACGCCCGGCTTCGCGGGCAGGTTCAGGTCCAGCACGAGCACATCGGGCGTGGTGGCCTTGGCGCGGCGCACGGCCTGCTCGCCGTCGCCTGCGGTGGCGACGACGTCGAAGCCGGACTCCGCGAGATCCCGGGCGACCGCCTCGCGCCACATGGGGTGGTCGTCGACCACCATGACCTTGATCGGCCCCTGTTCCCGGCTCGGTTCGCGGCCCTGCTCCCGGTCCTGCTCCCGGTTCGCTTCCTGGCTCATGGCTGCCCCGCCTTCCCCCGCCGCTTCACGTTCTTCTCCTTCGGCGCCTTCGGTACCGTCAGTTCGACCTCCGCGCCCTGCCCCGGAGTCGAGATCAGCTCGGCGCTGCCGCCGAGGTCGCGCAGCCGGCCGCGGATCGACTGGGCGACCCCGAGCCGCCCCTCGCCCTCGGCCTGCGCGAGCCGCCCCTCCGGGATGCCCGGCCCGTCGTCCCGCACGGTGACGATCACCGTGTCGGGCTCGTCCTCGACCAGGATCCAGGCCCGGGCGTCCTCCCCGGCATGCCTGCGGACGTTGTCCAGGGCCGCCCCGACCGCCGAGGCCAGCTCCCGCGCGGCGGGCCCGGGCAGCAGGACCGGGGCGCCGGGATCGGCGAGGTTGACGCGGGCGGCGGCGAAGGGGGCGAGCAGCGCGCGCAGATCGAGCGGACCGCTCTCCTGCGCCGGCTCCCGCGGCTCGTCCTCCACCGCGTACACGACGGCGCCGTCGGCCGCGTCCTGCGACACCCGGGAGATCGGCACCAGAGCGCCGGAGACCAGCGTGCGCAGCGCGACCTCCTGCTCGCCCGCCATCCGGCCCAGCTCGGCCGCCTCCCCGCCGATCACCGCCCCCCTCCGCTGCACCATGGCCAGCACCTGGAGCACGCTGTCGTGGATGTCCCGGGCGAGCCGCTCCCGTTCCCGGGTCGCCGCCTCGATCTCCAGGGCGCGGGCCAGGGTGCGCTCGGAGGCGCGGGCGACCTCGACGACATAGCCGATGGCGATGGAGGCCACCCAGACGAGGATCACGTTGTGGACGGTGTCGCGGGCCGGGGTGCCGCGCTCGACCAGGTTGGTCACGGCGACCGCGGAGGAGGCGAAGGCCGCCCAGCGCCAGCCGCCCTTGATGGCGAACGCCAGGACGGAACCGGCGGTCCATATCGACGGCAGCGTCGGACCGCCCGACTGGATGCGTTCGTGGGTGTCGGCGACGGTCGTGAGCATGATGCCGGTGAGCGCGACGGTGAGGTCCGCGGCGAGGAAGCGCTTGGTGCAGCTGGCCGCGTTCGCGACCCTGGGCAGGGTGGCCACCGTCCACACGAACAGGACGCAGTAGTAGGCGACGGCGACCCAGGGGCGCTCGAACCCGTCGTAGGCGGTGGCGAAGAACCCCACCGCGTACAGCATGGTGAGCACCCGGTAGCCGGCGAGCGCGCGCCACAGCGGCAGCTCCACCGACATGGTCATGACTCTCTCGCGTTTGGCCATCCCGACCCCGTCCCCCGTCCCCCGAGCCCGCCCCCGGACTGCCGACTACTTCTCTTGACCTCTGTCTTTGTCCGCCTGGTCCTTCTCGGCCTGCGCGAGGGCCGCCTTCGCGGCCTTCTCCGCCGCCTTCTCCGCTTCCTTCTCGGCCTTCGCCGCCTCCGCGATCTGCCGCTTGGCGGCGGTCGCGTATATGTCGACGTACTCCTGACCGGACAGCTTCATGATCTCGTACATGACCTCGTCGGTCAGCGCGCGCAGTACGAAGCGGTCGTGGTCCATGCCCTGGTAGCGGCTGAAGTCCAGCGGTCTGCCGATCCGGATGCCGGGCCGCATGATCTTCGGGAGGACCTTCCCCGGCGGCTGGATCTTCTCGGTGTCGATCATGGCGACCGGGATCACGGGCGCGCCGGTGGCGAGCGCCACGCGCGCGAGGCCGCCCGGTTTGCCGCGGTAGAGCCGGCCGTCGGGCGAGCGCGTGCCTTCCGGGTAGATGCCGAACAGCTCGCCGTTCTCCAGCACCTCGACGCCGCTCCTGATGGCGGCCTCGCCGGCGCCGCGTCCGCCGGAACGATCCACCGGGAGCTGGCCGACGCCCCGGAAGAAGGCGGCCGTCAGCCGGCCCTTCACACCGGGCGTGGTGAAGTACTCGGCCTTCGCGATGAAGGTGACCTTGCGGTCGAGGACCGCGGGCAGGAAGAACGAGTCGGAGAAGGACAGGTGGTTGCTCGCCAGGATCGCGGGGCCCTCGGCGGGAATGTTCTCGAGGCCTTCCACCCAGGGCCTGAAGGTGACCTTCAGCGGTCCCCCGATAGCGACCTTCATCGCGCCGTACAACAAGCGAGTGCCTCCTGTTTGTGTCGCTCAGACCTTAACCCGCCCGTGGCGGCAAAGGCTCCGACGACCCTGGTCGGTGTCAGTGGGGTCGCGTACGGTGAAGCAGACGTCCCTCCCATGAAGAACAGACGAAGACAGGAGACCGAAGGTGCCGGTCCTTCCTGGAGCCGAGCCGTACCGCCATGAGGGCGGGGAGGTCGGGGTGCTCCTCTGTCACGGCTTCACCGGTTCCCCGCAGTCGCTGCGCCCATGGGCGCGGTACCTGGCCGAACAGGGCCTGACGGTGTCGCTGCCGCTGCTGCCCGGCCACGGCACGCGCTGGGAGGACATGGCGCTCACCGGCTGGCAGGACTGGTACGCGGAGGTGGACCGCGAGCTGCGCGCCCTGCGCCGGCGGTGCGCGAAGGTGTTCGTGGTCGGCCTGTCCATGGGCGGCGCGCTGGCGCTGCGGCTGGCCGCGAAGCAGGGCGCGGGGGTGGAGGGTGTGATCGTCGTCAACCCCGCGAACAAGGTGCACGGCCTGTCCGCGTACGCCCTTCCGGTGGCCCGCCATCTCGTCCGCACGACCAAGGGCATCTCGAGCGACATCGCGAAGCAGGGCGTGCTGGAGAAGGGGTACGACCGCGTGCCCCTGCACTCGGCCCACTCCCTGCGGACCTTCCTCCAGCTGGTCGACGGCGAGCTGCCGCAGGTCACCCAGCCACTGCTGCTTCTGCACAGCGTGCAGGACCACGTGGTGCCGCCGGCCGACTCGGCCCGGATCCTCGGCCGGGTGTCGTCCACGGACGTGACCGAGATCCTGCTGGAACAGAGCTACCACGTGGCAACGTTGGACCACGATGCGGACCGGATCTTCGAGGAGAGCTACGCGTTCATCGCCCGGATCGCGCCCAGTGTCGGCAAGGAAGGGACGGCCGTAGGTGGCTGAGCACGACTCCGACCGCGAGGACCGGGAGAACCGGGACGAGCGGGACGGGCGGGACGGGCTGGACGCCCGTCAGGGCGGCGAGCCGGAAGAGCAGAGCGTGCCCTTCGACGAGGCCGCCGCGTGGGCGGCGATCGTCGCGGGGTACGGCGAGGAACCGGTGGACCCGCCGGGGGCCAAGCCGTTCAAGTCGGTCGAGGACCTCGCGCTCCTCGAGGCCGTGACGAACGACGACGGGCCGGAAGCCGGGCCGGAAGGCACGAAGGAACACGCGAAGGAAGCCACGAAGGAATCGACACCGGAATCGGGGCCGGAAACGGGCATAGAGCCCACACCGGACCCGGTCGAGGAGCAGAAACCGGCCAAGCCGCTCGGGAGTTCGATCGCCTTCGCACCCGGCGTCGGCCCCCGCGACTACACCACCCCGGAGCCGGCGGAGGAGGACTTCGACGAGGACGACGAGGGTCACTTCGTCCCGCCGGAGCCGCCGCCGCTGCCCGCCGCCGACGCCACGGCCAAGTTCGCCTGGCTCGGGGTGATCGGCGGGCCGCTCCTGCTGCTGCTCGCGGTGCTGCTGGGCTGGGAGATGACGTGGTGGCTGACGACCGTCGGCATCGGCGGCTTCCTCGGCGGCTTCGCCACGCTGGTGATGCGGATGAAGACAGACGACGAGGACGACCAGGATCCGGGGCGGGGCGCGGTCGTCTAGCCGGCGGAGGTGCCGAGACCGGCGGGAAGTCTGAGGGCGGCGAGGACCGGAAGATGGTCCGCGGCCGCCCTCAGGGCAGAACCTCTCGACGCCTCCTCGCACCGCTCGGCCCCGGGGGGCCTCGCAGGCTTCGGGCGGCTGCGCCGGACTCCGTCCGTCGGGCGGAGGTCAGGTCGCGGGCACACGCAGCGCGGCCAGCACGGGCAGGTGGTCCGTGGCCGCCCTCAGATCGGTCTCGGTGACGCCGGGCAGACCGAGGGGGACGCCGCAGCCCAGCGCCTCCACGCCCTTGGTGGCGAAGATCGCGTCGATACGGCGGTCGGGGCCGGTGGCGGGGAAGGTGTGCTCGGCGCCCCAGGGCGCGGCGGTGCGGCAGTCCCGCAGGACGGTGGTCAGACGGCCGAAGGTGCGTCCGTCGGGGCGCTCGTTGAGGTCGCCGCCCGCGACCGCGTGTTCCACGCCCATCCCCGCAAGCCGGTCGAGAAGCATCCCGCCCTGCTGGTAGCGCTCTCCCCGCTCCAGACTCAGATGGCAGCTGAGGACGCCGAGGCGGGTGCCCGCGATCCGGACGACCGCGGTGGCGAAACCGCGGCGGTGGCGCCCGGGGGTGAGGGGCAGGAGGACGTCCTCGGCGTGCTCGACGGTGGCGCGGAGGTTGCAGAGGATCGCGGGGCCCGCTGCCGTGCCGCCGCCGGTCAGGATCACCAGGTCGGTGGCCGCGGCCAGCCGGGCGAGTTTCTTGCGCCACCGGAAGAAGATCGGGGCTTCTTGGATGAGGACGAGGTCGGGGGCGCAGGCGGTGACGACGCGGGCGAGGGCGTCGGTGTCGTCGCGCATCGAGCGGATGTTGTAGGTCAGGACCCGGATGACTGCCGAACCGTCAGGCTCGGTGCGGGAGTTGGGGAGCGGCGTCATGTTGATCAATTTACGCCCATTGGCGCGGGGCGCGAGGTTTGTGTGCGACTGCCGGTTCCGTCGTGGCTTGTCGCGCAGTTCCCCGCGCCCCTGGGTGGGCACCGTCACGCTGCCCGAAAAGTGATCCCTACATGATCGGGTCGGGCTCTCTCGCCAGGTCCGCCGCTCCGACCAGGCCCGCCTTGTTGCCGAGTTGGGCTGCGATCACCTCGGCGACCGGGCGCCAGTTGCCGCCGACCAGCCAGCGCTTGTAGGACTTGCGGATCGGGTCGAGGACCAGCTCGCCCTCGTCCGAGAGGCCGCCGCCGACGATGAAGGCGGAGGGGTCGAAGAGGGAGGCGAGGTCGGCGAGGCCCGCGCCGGCCCAGCGGGCCAGCTCGCGGTAGGAGTCCACGGCGACCGCGTCGCCCTGGCGGGCGGCCATGGAGATGTGCTTGCCCTCGATGCCCTCCGGGGTGCCGTCGCCCAGGCCGAGCAGCACCTCGGCGTTCTCCGGGGTGGCGTTGGCGCGCTGCTTGGCGTACCGCACCAGCGCGCGGCCGGAGGCGTACTGCTCCCAGCAGCCCTGGGAGCCGCAGCCGCACAGCAGGCCGTCCGGCACCATGCGGATGTGGCCGAACTCGGCGGCGACGCCGAAGTGGCCGCGGCGCAGCTTGTTGCCGATGATGATGCCGCCGCCGAGGCCGGTGCCGAGGGTGATGCAGATGACGTTGCGGTGGCCCTTGCCCGCGCCGAACTTGTACTCGCCCCACGCCGCTGCGTTGGCGTCGTTCTCGACGACGACGGGGAGACCCACGCGGGCCTCGACCTTCTCCTTCAGCGGCTCGTTGCGCCAGTCGATGTTGGGCGCGAAGTAGACCTCCGAGCGCTGGCGGTTGACATAGCCGGCGGCTCCGATGCCCACGCCGACGATCTCGTGCCCGGCGCGCGCGCCCTCCACGGCGGAGGCGATGGCGTCCACGATCCCCTCGGGCGTGCCCGGGGTCGGCACCTTGTAGGTCGAGAGGATGTTGCCTTCCTCATCGACCACGCCGGCCGCGATCTTCGTGCCGCCGATGTCGACGCCGATGGTGAGTCCCATGAATCCCTCAGTTTCGGTCGAGCCCCGCTACGGCCAACCGTACCCGAGGCCCTGCCGTGGAAGGGCTTCAGTCCAAGTCGATGCGCTGGCCGGGGCCGGTGTCGTCGCCGTCACGGCCGCCGTCGCGGGGGGTGTCCCGGGGGTCGCTCGCCCCGGTCGTCCAACGACGTTCCTGGGTCTGGACCGCCGAGCGGTAGGCGGCGAGGAGTTCGGTGCCGGCCGCCGCGAGGTGGTCGAAGACATCGGGATTGCGCTCGATGACGGGCTCCACGACGGCCTTGGCCTGCTGGACGACCTGGCGGACCACCTGCTCGGCGGCGGGTCCGGCGACCGCGCCGAGCAGCGGGGACTGCAGCGACGACAGCTTGTCGCCGACGGCGTCGACCAGTTTGCGCAGTTCCTCGGCGGCCGAGCCCTGGGGCCGGCCGTACTCGGCGCGGCGGCGGGCCTTCTCCGCCGCCAGGTCCTCGGCGGCGGCGGTGGCCCAGGCGTCGGCGTCGCTCACCCGGGGCTGCTCGTCGAACGGCCGCTCGTCGAAGCCTGCTGTCCCGGCGGGCTCCCCGGCGGCGTCGGGCGTGGGGCGCTCTTCGCTCATGACGGACTCCTGATGACTCCTGGTGGACGACACCTGACGGGCGACACCTGATCGACGACCCGGCTACCGCTCGCCTCTACGACGTTACCCGAACGGCGGTATATCGCTCACGTCGTCCGCGGCCACAGCCCGGGGTCGGGGGCGAACCGCACGCACAGCTCGCCCTCGCGCAGGGCGGCGCCGTCGACGGTGCAGCGGCGCAGGACGGAGGGCAGCGGGACGATGCGGCGGAACGGCCCGGCGGTCACGACGAGTTCGTCGCCGCGCCGGATGAGGTCGAGCTCGTCCCGTATGGCGCCGGGCAGCGGGAGGTGCCAGACGAGGACGCCGTCCTGGGCGAGCCGGTCGGCGACGGGCCACTCGACCGGGGAGGCCGCCGGGTTGACGGCGGGCACGGTGAGCGCGGCGAGGTCGTCGGCGCCCCGGGGGTCGTGTCCGAGGTGGGCGACGCGGTGGGCGTCGCCCCACTCCCCCAGGGTCTTGTGCTGCTGGGCGACGAGTCCGGTGAGCAGGCCGGTGTCCGCGGCCTCCTCGGGCAGGACGCGGTTGGCGACGAGGGACTCGACGGGCAGGGCGCGCAGGGCGAGGCCGAGGCGGGCGTCGCGGACGGCGTCGGCGCCGGCCGGTCCGGGCTCGGCGACCAGGCGGACGGCGGTGCCGCGGTCGGCGAGGACGGCCTCGACGGCGGCCAGCTCGGTGTCCCAGCGGGCCGTCGTCTCGTACAGCCACTCGGCGGGCATCGGCACCCCGGCGAGCCGGCCGAGCATGGGGCGCAGGGCGCGGGCGGCCTGACGTTCCGGCGGGAGGAGTCGGCGCAGGTAGCGGCGGAGTTCCTCGGGGAGCGCCAGCAGGGCCAGGGCCTGCGGGGCGGGCGGCAGGTCGACGACCAGGAGGTCGTGGGCCTCGGCGAGGGCGGCGTCCCGCAGGGCGCGCAGCAGGGTCAGCTCCTCGGCGCCGGGGAGCGGGGTGACCTCCTCCGGGTCCAGCCGGGAGGCGCCGAGCAGGTCGAGGACGGTGGCGGCGCGGTCCTGGAAGCCGGTGAGGTCGTCCCGGAAGCCGGCGGTGGCGTCGGGACGCCAGGCGGTGAGGTGCGGGGTGACCCGCACGGGGCTCGCTCCGGTGCGCACCCCGAGCGCGGCGCCCAGGGTGTCGGTGCGGTCGGCGCTGAGGACGAGAGTGCGGGCCCCTCCGGCGGCTGCCTGGTGTGCGGTGGCGGCCGCGACTGTCGTACGGCCGCTGCCGCCGGGGCCGGTGATCAGGAGGGTGCGCATGAGGGTGAACGGTAACCGAGGTCGGAGTGCCCTCCCGACCTGCTGCTCCCGGCCCTCGGCCCGCTGCGACCCGGCCGCCGGGCCGGTCGCTGCCCGGCTGCGGCCTACTTCGCGGTCGCCTCGGCGCCCGTGTCCCCCGACTCCACGCGCTTCTTCAGGCCGGCGAGCGCGCGGTCGATGATGACCTTCTCGGCCTTGCGCTTGATCATGCCCAGCATGGGGATCTTGACGTCCACGGTCAGCTGGTAGGTGACCTCGGTCGCGCCCCCGCCGGCCGGCTTGAGGAGGTAGGAGCCGTCGAGCTGGCGCAGCATCTGGGACTTCACCAGCGTCCAGGACACCTCGTGCTGTCCGGTCCAGGTGTAGCCGAGGACCTGGTCGTCCTTGATGGCGCCGGCGTCCATGACCAGGCGGACCTGTTCGGCGCGGCCCTGGTCGTCCTTCTTCAGGACCTCCGCCTGCTTCACCTCTCCGGTCCAGTCCGGGTAGCGGGCGAAGTCGGCGATCACCGCCATGACATCGGCCGGTGCCGCCTCGATCGTGATGCTCGAGCTGGTGTGTTCCGCCATCGCCGTGGCTCCTCCAGATGCGGGCCGGTCAGGGTAGAGAAGAGGACACCGTGTGCCGGCCGTGGGCGCACGTGTGTGCAGCGTGAAGGCTACCGCGCGCCCGGCCGGCCGCCTTCACCAGGAGTGGGGTCGCCGTCGGGCCGGCGTCGGTCACCACTCCAGGGCCCATGGCTTCCCGCTGCCCGCGAAGTGCCCCACGTTCACGCATTCGGTCGCCCCGATCCGCATCCGGTGCGCGAGCGGCTGGTGGACGTGGCCGAAGAGCGAGTAGCGGGGGCGGGTGCGGCGGATCGCGTCCAGCAGGGCCCGGCTGCCGCGTTCGAAGCGGCGGGCCACGGTGTCGTAGACGAGTTCCGGCACCTCCGGCGGGATGTGGGTGCACAGCACGTCCACCTCGCCGAGCGCCTCGATCTTCGCCGCGTACTCCTCGTCGCTGATCTCGTACGGCGTGCGCATGGGCGTGCGCAGGCCGCCGCCGACGAAGCCGAAGACGCGGCCGCCGATCTCCGCCCGCTCCCCGTCGAGGACGGTCGTGCCCGGCCCGGCGAACTCGGACCACAGCTGGGGCATGTCGACGTTGCCGTAGGTGGCGTAGGTCGGGGTGGGGAACGCCGGGAACAGTTCGGCGTACTGCTTGCGCACCGCCTGTTCGATCAGCTGGGCCCGGTCGCCGTCGATGCCGCCCCACAGTCGGCCGCCCAGCTCACGGGCCTCCTCGAAGCGGCGGGCGGTGCGCAGTTCGACGAGGCGGTCGGCGTTCTCCACGCCGAAGAGGTCGGGGAATATCCCGCGGGAGTGGTCGGCGTAGTCCAGGAACAGCACCAGGTCGCCCAGGCAGATCAGCGCGTCCGCGCCTTCTCCGGCCCGGGCCAGGTCGCGCGCGTTGCCGTGCACGTCGCTGACCACATGAATGCGTGTCCTGCGGTTGCCGGACGGTGTGGATGCCATGTCGATCAAGGGTAGGCGTGTGCGGCATACGTGAACAGTGGCGACCGGGATACCGGTTACTGGCCAGTCAGTAAAGCTGTGGACTACTGTCAGCCGGGAAACACCAATCTGTGTGACGCAGCGAACATCTCGTCGGACCCCCCTGTCGAAGGGGCCATACCGGCGGGTAACGTCCAGGCAGTCCAGTCGTGCTCAGGATTTCAACTACCGAGATGCCTGAGTGCATGCCCGACCCTTGGACCGCACCGTCGCATCACACAACGTCGTGGCGCCGGCGCCCTATGAGGAGCAGCAGTCTTGCGCGAGTTCAGCCTTCCGGCTTTGTACGAGGTCCCCGCGGACGGCAATCTGACCGACATCGTCCGCAGAAACGCCGCGCAGCATCCCGACGTCGCCGTCATCGCCCGTAAGGTCGGCGGCGCCTGGCAGGACGTGACGGCCACGGCCTTCCTGGCCGAGGTGCATGCCGCCGCCAAGGGCCTCATCGCCTCCGGCGTCCAGCCCGGCGACCGCGTCGGCCTGATGTCGCGGACCCGCTACGAGTGGACGCTGCTCGACTTCGCGATCTGGTGCGCGGGCGCGGTCACCGTGCCGGTGTACGACACCAGCTCCCCGGAGCAGGTGCAGTGGATCCTCGCCGACTCGGGTGCGACCGCTCTCGTCGTCGAGCTCGACGCCCATGCGGCGGCCGTCGAGTCGGTGCGCGAGTCGCTGCCGGCGCTCAAGCACGTCTGGCAGATCGGGGCCGGGGGCGTCGAGGAGCTGGGGCGGCTCGGCAAGGACGTCTCCGACGAAGCGGTCGAGGAGCGCAGCTCGCTGGCGAAGGCCGACGACCCGGCGACCATCGTCTACACCTCGGGCACGACCGGCCGGCCCAAGGGCTGTGTGCTCACCCACCGCAGCTTCTTCGCCGAGTGCGGGAACGTCGTCGAGCGCCTGCGGCCGCTGTTCCGCACCGGCGAGTGCAGCGTGCTGCTCTTCCTGCCGCTCGCGCACGTGTTCGGCCGGCTGGTGCAGATCGCCCCGATGATGGCGCCGATCAAGCTGGGCACCGTCCCGGACATCAAGAACCTCACGGACGAACTGGCGGCCTTCCGGCCGACGCTGATCCTGGGCGTGCCGCGGGTCTTCGAGAAGGTCTACAACTCGGCGCGCGCCAAGGCGCAGGCCGACGGCAAGGGCGCGATCTTCGACAAGGCCGCGGACACCGCGATCGCGTACAGCAAGGCGCTGGAGCTGCCGGCGGGCCCGCCGCTCGCGCTGCGGATCAAGCACAAGGTGTTCGACAAGCTGGTCTACAGCAAGCTGCGCGCGGTCCTCGGCGGCAAGGGCGAGTACGCGATCTCCGGCGGCGCGCCGCTGGGCGAGCGGCTCGGTCACTTCTTCCGCGGCATCGGCTTCACGGTCCTGGAGGGCTACGGCCTGACGGAGTCCTGCGCGGCCACCGCCTTCAACCCCTGGGACCGGCAGAAGATCGGCACGGTCGGTCAGCCGCTGCCGGGCTCGGTCGTGCGCATCGCGGACGACGGGGAGGTGCTGCTGCACGGCGAGCACCTGTTCAAGGAGTACTGGAACAACCCGGGCGCGACCGCCGAGGCGCTGGCCGACGGCTGGTTCCACACCGGTGACATCGGCACCCTCGACGAGGACGGCTACCTCAGGATCACCGGCCGCAAGAAGGAGATCATCGTCACCGCGGGCGGCAAGAACGTCGCTCCGGCCGTGATCGAGGACCGGATCCGGGCGCACGCGCTGGTCGCGGAGTGCATGGTGGTGGGCGACGGGCGGCCGTTCGTGGGCGCGCTGGTCACCATCGACCCGGAGTTCCTGGGCCGTTGGGCCGACGAGCACGGCAAGCCCGCGGGTTCGACCGCGGCGTCGCTGCGCGACGACGCCGATCTGCTGGCTGAGATCCAGTCGGCGATCGACGACGGCAACGCCGCGGTCTCGAAGGCGGAATCGGTGCGGAAGTTCCGCATTCTCTCCTCCCAGTTCACGGAGGACTCGGGCCACCTCACGCCGTCGCTCAAGCTCAAGCGCAACGTGGTGGCGAAGGACTATGCGAGCGAGATCGAGGCGATCTACGCCAAGTAGTCCAAGTAGTCCAGCGGTTGCGTCATGGCGCGGTGTCCTCGGCGAGGACCCGCGCCATCGTGCGTTCGGCGAGCGCGGTGATGGTGACGAACGGGTTCACCCCGATGTTGCCGGGCACCAGTGAGCCGTCGGTGACGTACAGCTTCGAATATCCCTTCACCCGCCCGTAGTCGTCGGTCGCCTTCCCCAACACGCAGCCGCCGAGCGGGTGGTAGGTGAAGTCGTCGGCGAAGACCCGGCTGGGGGTGCCGAAGAGGTCGGAGCGGTAGATCGTGGCGTTCGCCGAGTTGATCCGGTCGAACAGTTTCTTCGCCATGCCCATGGAGACGGCGCTCTGCGCGGCGCTCCAGCCGAGCTTCACCCCGCCCGAGGCGGCGTCATAGGTGAACGCGGCCCGCTGCGGGTTCTTGGTGATCGCCAGATACAGGCTGACCCAGTGCTCCAGTCCCGTCGGCAGCGGGGCTATCTCCGCGAAGACGGGGTTGGCGGTGTTGGCCCAGTCGTCGATGCCCATGACCGGCATGGTCGACTGGTTGGCGCCGACGGTGTCCCACAGATGGTTGGCCCGCCCGAGCATCACGTTCCCGTTGGGCCCCCAGCCGGCCCCGACGCTCGCGTCCAGCGCGGGCAGCGTGCCCGTCTCCCGTGCCCGTACGAGGAGTTCGCTGGTCCCGAGGCTGCCGCCGCCGAGGAACAGATAGGTGCAGCTGTACTGCTTGGTCTCGACGATCCGTCCCGCGTCGTCGATGCGATCGGCGGTCAGGAGGTACGTCCCGTCGCTCGCCCGGCTGATCCCGCGCACCTTCTCCATGGTGTGGATGGTGACGTTGCCGGTGCCCAGCGCAGCCGCCAGATAGGTCTTGTCGAGGCTCTTCTTGCCGTAGTTGTTGCCGTAGATGACCTCCTGCCCGAGGGCGGACCTGGTCGCGGTGCCGGCCGCCTCGCGCTGCATGTAGCCGAAGTCGTAGACGCTGGGCACGAAGGTGGTCTTCAGCCCGGTGTTCACCGCGTGCTTCCGGGAGACCCGGCTGAACCGGTACCACTCGGTCGACTCGAACCAGGCGGGGTCGATCGTGTTGACGCCGAGCATGGCGCGGGCGCGCGGGAAGTACGTGGAGTACATCTCCGTCGCGTTCACGGTCGGGAACTGCTCGGCGAAGTAGGACTGGAGCGGGGTGACCGCCATCGAGCCGTTGACCAGGGAGCCGCCGCCGACCCCGCGCCCCACGAAGACGGACATGTTCGCGAAGTGCACCCGGTCCAGGACGCCGGGGTAGAGGCTGATGTCCTTGTTGACGACGTCCAGCCACAGGAAGGTGGCCAGCGGCGCCTCGGTGCGGGTCTTGAACCACATGGAGCGCCGGTCGGGACTGGCGGTGTTGCAGAAGACCTTGCCGTCGGCGCCGGCCGTGTTCCACAGCCGGCCCATCTCGAGGACGAGGGTACGGATTCCGGCCTGCCCGAGGCGCAGGGCGGCGACGGCGGCGCCGTACCCGGATCCGACGACGACGGCGGGGGCGGATTCGACGGCTGCGGGCTCGGCCGCACGGGCGGACTGCAGGCCGACGCGGGTGAAGCCGAGGGTGGCCGCCGTCTGGAGGGCGGCCATACCAAGGATTTGACGTCTCGTCAGCTGACGGTGCATCAGTTTGGCTGTCATGTGCGCAGCATCAGCGGATTTTCACCCTCCGCCTAGAGCGAAGGGCGAAAAGTCTAGAACAATGTTTTCAAACGCTCCGCGAGCAGATCCCACCGCCACTTCTCCTCGACCCAGGCACGCCCCCGCTCCCCCATCCGACGGCGCAGCTCGGCGTCCCCCAGCAGCACGACGATGCGCTCGGCGACGTCGGCCGGAGAGCCGCCCCGCACGACCCACCCCGTCTCCCCGTCGAGCACGGCGTCGGGAGCGCCCCCGGAGTCCCCGGCGACGACGGGCAGCCCGGTCGCCGACGCCTCCAGATAGACGATCCCCAGACCCTCCACATCGAGCCCGCCCCGCCGCGTCCGACAGGGCATCGCGAAGACGTCCCCGGCGCCGTAGTGCGCAGGCAGCTCCGCCCAAGGCACAGCCCCCGTGAACCGCACCGAGTCGGCCACCCCCGTCTCCTGGGCGAGCCGCCGCAACTGCTTCTCGTACGGCCCGCCCCCCACCACCAACAGCACCGCGTCCGGCTCGGCGGCCAGAATCCGGGGCATGGCCAGGATCAGCGTGTCCTGCCCCTTCCGCGGCACCAGCCGGGAGACGCACACGACCACCGGCCGCTCGGTCAGCCCGAGCCGCGCCCGCACCTCGTCGCCGCCCGAACCGGGATGGAAGGTCTTCTCGTCGACACCCGGCGGCAACTGCACCATCCGCCCGGCGGCCTCGGCGCTCAGCGCGGTAGCGATCCGCGAGCGCGTGTACTCGCCGAGATAGGTGATCGTGTCCGTGGCCTCACCGATCCGCCCCAGCAACTGCCGGGCGGCAGGCAACTGCGCCCACCCGGCCTCATGCCCGTGCGTGGTGGCCACCAGCCGCTCGGCGCCGGCCTTCCGCAGCGCCGGCGCCATCAGCCCGAGCGGCGCCGCCGCCCCGAACCACACCGAGGTGCACCCGTGCTCCCGCAGCAGCCCGACGGCCCGCCGGGTCGCCCCGGGCGTGGGCAGCAGCATCGTCGTGGCATCCCGCACCACACCGAACGGCTGCTCGGCGTCGAAGGCGGCCGTGGCCTCGACACCTTCCCGCCCCCGCTTCCAGGTGGACGCGTAGACGACGACCCGGTCGGGGTCGAGCCGCAGCGCCATGTTGTGCAGGAACGCCTGGATACCGCCCGGCCGGGGCGGAAAGTCGTTGGTCACGATCAGGGTCTTGTGCATCGCACCCGACCTTATCCAAACGCTGTTCACAGCCGCGCCCACCCGCGCCTCACAGCCCACCGGGAGATCATGAGGCGAACGGGAACGGACGGGAGCCACCGGTGGACAGCACGGACGTGAAACGCCCCCTGACGCACCTGCTGACGACCTGGGGCGTCACCCGCCTGGCCCTCCTCCTCTTCGTCTTCAAGGTGTTCCTCTTCCCCGGCCCGGACGTCACCACGGACGTCTCGGTCATCTACCAGGGCTGGTACGAGATCCTGCGCACCGGCGCCTTCCCGGCCACCGACATCACCTGGCAGTACCCGCCCGCCGCCGCCCTCGCGATCCTCTCCCCCGGCCTGCTGCCCTTCCTCGACTACGCGTCGGCCTTCTTCGTCCTGGCCTTCCTGGCCGACCTGGCCGTCCTCATGCTGCTCCTGGACTCGGGCCTGCGCCCCGGCCGCTCACCGCGCGGCGCCTGGATGTGGGTGGCGGCCGTCCCCCTGCTCGGCCCCACCGTCTACGCCCGCTACGACGTGATGGTGACGGCGGTGGCGGTGGCCGCGCTGATGGCCGGCGTCCGGCACCCCAGGGCGATGGGAGCGCTCACCGCGTTGGCGGCCCTGCTGAAGGTCTGGCCGGCACTCCTCCTGGCAGGCGCGCGAAGCAAGCGCGCATGGACGGCGACCGCGCTGACCGTCACGGCCCTCTCCACCCTCTTCGCCCTCACCATGCCCGGTGCCTTCGCCTTCCTCGCCTACCAGCACGACCGGGGCACCGAGGTGGAGTCCGTGGGCGCCCTCGCTCTCCACGTGGCCCGCCAGTTCGGCTGGCCGGGCGAAGTCCGGTTCCGCTACGGCTCCCTGGAGTTCGTGGGCCCGCACGTGGACCTCGTGGGCAACGTCGCCCTCGCCCTGACAGCCCTGGCCTTCGGCTGGCTGCTGCTGTGGCGCCTGATGGCCGGACGCCTCGCACCGCACGCCCTCGCGGACGCGGCCTTCACGGCGGTCCTCCTCTTCACCGTCACCAGCCGGGTCATCAGCCCCCAGTACCTGGTCTGGCTGATCGGCCTGGCGGCAGTCTGCCTCTGCTCCCGAGAAACCCGTATGACCCTGCCGGCAGCCCTCGTCCTGACAGCGTCCCCCCTCACGACGCTGGAGTTCCCGATCTACTTCGCGGACGTAGTGGCAAGCACCCCCCTGGGAGTAACCCTCCTGCTCCTCCGCAACGCCCTCCTCCTCACCGCCGCCCTCACAGCAGCCACCCGCCTCTGGCGCGCAACGGTCCCGACCCCGACCACCCCCCTCGGCCGACCCGCCCGCGCCGACGAGCCGGCGATCACTTCCTGATCCGGCGCCCCGACGCACGCGCGGCCGCCCGTCGACGGGAGTGGGTCGTGGCGGTGCGGCGCAGCCCGTCGCTCAGCTCGTCACAGCCAAGTCCCACCGTGGCAGCAGGCAGCAGTACGCCCAACACGCGACGGGCTCGCCGCACCGCCACGACCCCGACCCACGCACCGCCGAGGCGCCGCACGGCCCAGCTCAGCCCACCCGCACCACCACCCCGGCCGCACCACGCTCCCGCTCCCGCTCCCGCCGCCGCCACAACACCACCCCCACCACCAAGCACTGCACCCCCATCGCAAGCGCCAACGCAAGACACACCCCCGCCAGCCCGAGCCCCGACAGCCCATAAGCCAACGGCAACTGGACGCCAGTCCCCAGCACGGTCACCCGCAACAGCACGGCCGCTCCCCCGCTCCCCTCGAACACCCCGCCCACCGCGATGAACCCGGCCATGAGCAGCAGATACGGCCCGACCGAGCGCAGAAACAGCACGCCCTCCTCAGCAACACCGGACCCGGCGCCGAACGCGGCCATGATCCAGGGGGCCGCACCGCACACCACCACGGCGGCCACCAGCCCGACACCCCCGGACACCACCACCGCCTGCCGCGCGATCACCCAAAGCCCACCCCCGTCACCGTCACCGTCCCCGCCCTCACCCTCACCCGCGCCGCGGGTATGCGCGGTATGGATGGAGGCAGCCTGACGGACGGCGTAAAAGGCCATGGTCGCCACGTACAGCACCTTGTAGGCGATCGAGTACGCGGCCACCGCCGTCACCCCGAGCCGCGCCACCACGGCCACCATCCCCAGCGTCCCGGCCTGCCGGACGGTGAAGTCGGCGGACATGGGCAGCCCGGTGGTCAGCGTCCGCCGCAGACAGACCCCGAAACCAAGGCCGGGCTCGGCAGCCGTCCGCAGCAGCGCGTTGCGGCGCAGGGCGAGCAGCCCGACCCCCAGGGCCACGCTCCGGCACAGCACCGTGCACCCGGCGGCGCCCTGGACGCCGTACAGGTGGATGAGCAGCGGGTCGCCGACCAGGATCAGCCCGTTGGCGAGGAGGGCCAGCCGCATCGGGGTCCGGGTGTCACCGGCGCCTTTGAGGATGCCGTCCACGAGCTGCTGGACGAAGAAGACGGCGATGCCCGGCATCGAGATCGCGAAGTAGGACACGGCGAGGGGCAGGGCCGGCCCGCCGCCCCCACCGAGCACCAGCCGGGACAGCGGCTCGCGCAGCAGGAACCCCCCGATCGCGACGACCGGCGTGACCACCGCACACAGCGCCCAGCCACCTCGCACGGCCGCGCGCACGGCCCCCGGATCCCGCGCGCCCCGGGCATGGGCGACCAGCACGGTCGTCCCGGAGGCGAACACCAGAGCGACGCCGAGCAGCACGTTCTCGGCGTTGGTCGCGACGGCGACGGCGGCGACCGCGGGCCCACCGAGCCGGGACACCCAGACGGTGTTGATGATCCCGGCGGCCACGGAGGCCAGCAGCGAGAAGTAGACGGGCCGAGCCAGCACGACGAGCTGCTTCCGATGACTGTCCACAACACGTCCCCCTTGAACCGAGCCACATCGAACCGAGGCACACCGAACTGACGCACACCGAACCGAGTTATCTCTTATCGAGGTACATCGATTCGAGGTACCTCGATAAGAGGTAACATGACGCCATCGCATCCCGCAAGGAGAGGTCGTAGTGGAACCATGCTGGAGCTCTCGATCCTCGGATTCCTGGCCGAAGACCCGCTGCACGGATACGAGTTGAAGGAGCGGATCACCGCGCTGACCGGCCACGTCCGCCCGGTCAGCGACGGCGCGCTCTACCCGGCGATCACCCGCCTCGTCACCGCGAGCAAACTCGACCAGCGCACCGAGGACGGCACGGGCGCGGCCCCCCGCCGTGTGCTCTCCCTCACCGACAAGGGCCGCGCGGACCTGCTGGAACGCCTCCGCCACCCCAAGGACGCGGAGATCACCGACCAGGTCCGCTTCAACACGGTCCTGGCGTTCCTGCGGCACCTGCCCGACCGCCGGGAGCAGGCGGCCGTCCTGCGCCGCCGGCTGGACTTCCTGGAGACGCCTGCGAGCTTCTTCTACGCCGAGGGCCGACCCGTACGGGCGGAGGAGACGACGGACCTGTTCCGGCAGGGCATGCTGCGCGTGGCCCGGGCAACGGGCGAGGCGGAGCGAGCGTGGCTGCGCGAGGCGATCGAGGAGCTGAACGCAGTCAGCCGAGCTGAGCCTTCAGATAGGCCCGCCAGTCAGCCGTGAACCGCTCCGAAGACATGCCCAGCACGCTCCGCAGCGCGCCCTCCACCGCCCCGGCCCGCGTCCGGTGCTCCCCCACGGCCCGATAGAAGGCGTCCAGCTTCACCTCGCCCCACCGCTCGGCGATCATCCGGCAGGCCAGCCACCCGCCCTCGTACGCCTGCGCCAGCCGGTCCGCGTCACCGGAGAAGCCGAAGTCGCCGTCGGCGGGCAGCGCCTCCGGCAGGTTCCCGTCCCTGACGGCCTGCTGGAGCTCCGGTGCGACCTCATCGGGCGTGCGGCCGGTCTCGCGGTAGCCGACCCAGTCGGCGAACCCCTCGGACAGCCACAGCGGGGTGGCGGCGTTGGTGTGGGCGCGGGTGGCGACATGGGTGGTCTCGTGGGCGAGGACCACCTGCCGACCGATCTGGCCGAGCAGGTCGTACGCGTCCGGGTTGACGACGACCCGGTCCGCGGGCGCCTTCGCGCCGCCGCCCGTCTCGCCCGTGGTGACCGCGGCGATCCCCCGGTAGGCGGAGGCGGGCGAGCCGAGCAGCCCCGCCATGCCCTCCAGCGACCTCGGCACGAGGACGACGACCTGCCCGGCCCAGTCGGTGCCCCAGGCCGCCGACACGGCCGGCACGGCGCCGTCGGCCAGCTCCGCGAAGGACCGCAGCCGCGCGTCGGACTGCCCGACCCCCAGCACCAGGCTGTGCGCGCCCTTGACGACGCGCACGACGCCCTGGTCCCACAACTGCTCGCCGGCCTTCGCCGCGGGCTTCTCCGACGTCACCGACCACCGCCCGGCCCCGTCACGGGCCAGGCGCAGGGTGCGGCCCACGGTCACCGGGGCCTTGTCGTAGCCGTCGACCCGGTAGCTGAGTTCGGCGTCGGCGGTGGCGGTGTCCCCGCTGCGCTGCAGGGCCGTCACCCGGTATGCCCAGCCCGCCAGCGGCACGGCCCGCACGGCGGCGTACCCGGCGGCGGCGCCGGTGGCCGCGTAGGCGTTCGCGTCATGGCCGAGGACGGCGGCGGCCCGCCGGTCGAGGACCCGCTGCACATCGGCCCGCGCAGTGTCCGTCCCGGTCCGCCCACCGCAGCCGACCAGCCCGACCAGCAACAGGACGACCAGCGGGACAAGGCGCGGAACCAGCCGCGGACAGAGCCGCGGAACCGGCCGCGGAACGAGCAGCGGGCAGCGGCCCGGAACCCCGGATCCGCGCGCCCGCCGTCCATCAGCCATCCTCCCGATCGTACGGCGGCAGCCGGGTGCGGGGTGCCGTGGGTCAGGGCCTGGTGACGGACGAGACCGGCATCATCCCGACCGGGTCGTAGCGCACGGGCGCGCCCGGGTAGGGGGCGTGGATGACCTGGCCGTTGCCGACGTACATGCCGACATGGCTGGCGTCGGAGCGGTAGGTGACGATGTCCCCGGGCTGGGCCTGGGAGAGCGGGATCCGGCGGCCGGCGTGCGCCTGGGCCTGCGAGGTGCGCGGGATGGAGACGCCGGCCTGTGCGTACGACCACTGCATGAGGCCCGAACAGTCGAAGCCGGTGGGCCCGTTGGCACCCCACACGTACGGCTTGCCGAGCGCGGAGCGGACGGCGGCCACGGCGGCGCCCGCGCGGCCGGAGGACGGCACGGCGCCCGAGAGATCGGGCATCTCCTCGCGGCCGGAGCGGGAGGCCCGGTCGTAGGCGGCGCGTTCGTCGGACGGCAGGGAGTTGAGCAGCTGCCGCGCCTTGGCGAGCTTCTGCTCCACGGTCCGCTTGTGGCTGACGACGGCCTTGCGGCTCTTCTCCAGCTCGGCGAGCTTGCGGGCCGCCTCGGAGCGCTCCTGGGTGAGTTCGCGCATGGCGTCCTGGAGTTGCCGCAGTTCGCCGGCCTGGTGGGCGGTGATCCGGTCGAGGACGGACGCCTTGTCGAGGTAGTCCTCCGGGTCGTCGGAGAACAGCAGCGCCAGGGAGGGGTCGAGGCCGCCGGAGCGGTACTGGGCGCCGGCCAGCGAGCCGAGCTGCTCGCGCAGGCCGTTGATGCGCTCCTGCTGCCGGGCGATGTGGTCCTGGGCCGTGCCGACCTGCCCGCGCAGCACGTCGACGTGTTCGTCGGCCTTGTTGTAGGCCTCGGTCGCGTTCTCGGCCTCCTCGTAGAGACGGTCCACCTCGGCACGGGTGTCGTCGTGCGGTGCGGCCGTGGCCGGTACGGCGGACACCGCGCCGAGTGCGGCGGCCGCGACGGACAGCACGCTCAGGGCGCTGCAGGCGCCTCGGTCGAACCCGGATCGTGCAAGTCGGCGATGGGACCCCACGGGAAGCCGCGCTCCTTCCGCTGGCGGACAGGGAAACGCGGCAGACAGTAGCCCTGGGTCAGGGGGTCGGCCAAAGACCTCGGCGGGCACGCACAGTGACGCCCCGCCGCTGACGCAGGTCACCGGCGGGGCGTGGGGTCATATCTCGTTGTCGTAATTCGCCCGTTCGGGCGGCGTGGTGTCCTGATCTTGAGGCTGATCAGATCCGGACGCCGAACTGGAACGGCATGTTGTTGATCGACTCGTAGCGCACGACGGTGCCGGTGCGCGGGGCGTGCAGCACCTGGCCGTTGCCCGCGTAGAAGCCGACGTGGTGCTGGTCGCCGTAGAAGATGACCAGGTCGCCGACCTTGAGGGCGCTCTGCGAGTAGATGCGCGTACCGGCGTTGGCCTGGGCCTGCGAGGTGCGCGGGATGGAGACGCCGGCCTGGGCGAAGGCCCAGGAGGTCAGGCCCGAGCAGTCGTAGGTGGCGGTGCCGGTCGCGCCGTACTCGTAGGGCTTGCCGAGCTGGCTCTGGGCGGCCTGGAAGGCGGCCATGGCCCTGCCGGAGCCCGCGGGGGCGTCGCCGAGGTCGACACGCTCACCGGCGTCACGGCTGGCGCGGGCGTCAGCGGCGGCGAGGTCAGCCCTCTCCTGGGCGGTCAGCGTGTTGAGGAGCTTGCGCGCCTCGGAGAGCTTGCCCTGCACCGTCTTCTTCTGCTTGGCCAGCTCGGTGCGGGTGGAGGCAAGGTCCTTGAGCTTGGCAGAAGCCTCGGTGCGCTCCTGGGCCAGCTCGCGCTGCTTCTCCTGGATCTTCTTCAGCGCCTCGACCTGCTGGGCGCTCAACTGGTCGGCGGTGGACGCCTTGTCCAGGAAGTCGTCCGGGCTCGAGGAGAGGAGCAGCTGCACGGAGGAGTCGATGGACCCGGTGCGGTACTGAGCGGCGGCCGCCAGGCCTATGGAGTCGCGCAGCTCGTTGAGTTCCGCCTGGCCGCGGGCGACGTTGTCCTGGATGGTGGAGATCTCCTTCTGGAGCTTCTCCTGCTTCTCCTGGGCCCCGTTGAGCTTCTCGGTGGCCTGCTCCTGCTCTTCGTAGAGCTTGTCGACCTTGCTCTTGACCTCGTCCTTGTTGGGCTTCGCGCTGGGCGCCGCGTTGGCGGCCTGGGAGCTGAGGACGACGGCAGCGGCGGCTGCGGTGGTCAGCACGGTCACGCGCACGCGACTCGGCTGCTTCGGTCGACGATGGGACGCCACGGAGACGGGCTCCTTCTTTTGAGTGATCACCCGTGTGGAGGTTCGAGCACCAGACCTTAGTGACCCAGCCGTGATCAGTTCAAATCCTCGGGAGAAAAAAACCCATCACGCAACACAGTTTTTTCACACAACTCACGCGCAGCAATGCTCGATTGACACTACGTTGCGTGATCATTCAGTCAATTCGGGCATTAAACCTGCAACTTCGACCTTCAGGACAGTCGCTTCAGAAGTACCGCGGAAGCCACCGGTCGGGCACCCGCCTTCGCGACCCCGTCGGCCACCTCCCGGTCGGTCGAGGCGACGATCACCGGCCGGCCCGGCGGCTCGGCCCGGACCAGCTGACGGATCAGCTCGTCGGCCGTGACCCCGGGCTTGGAGAACAGCACCCGCACCCCGCGCGGCGGCGCGAGCAGCACCGGAGCCGCCAGTTCGGCCCCGTCGAAGACACAGGTGACCTCGGCGCCGGTCTGCGCGGCGAGCTGCGAGAGCTGCCCCAGCAGCCGCAGCCGCTGCTTCTCCAACGGCATCTGCGGATAGCCGGTCTTGGTGACGTTGTAGCCGTCCACGACGAGATGCGCCTGCGGCAGCGCGAGGAGCTGGTCAAGAATGGCCGGATCATGCTCGGACAGGGCCCGCGCGGCGATGTCCTTCGGGGTCATCCGCCCGGGCTCGACCGCGTCGACGGTCTCCGCGGGGCGCACCGACACCGGCGGCAACGCCAGTTCCCGCCGCAGCCCTTGGGCCGCGTCCAGCACCGTGTCGAGCAGCAGCCGCAGCCGCATGTCCTCGACGCTGCGCCCCTCGCGCGCCGCCCGCCGGGCGGCCTCCAGGGCGGCCTCCGTCTCCCCGAGCCGCCCCTTCAGCCGCCGTGCCTCGCTCTCCGCGGCGGACACCTGGGCATGCCCCTCGGCCCGGACGGCCTCGATCTCGCTCTGCACCTTGCGCAGCGCGGCCTCGCCCCGCTTGATGTCGCTGAGGGCCGAACGCAGCTTGCGGTTGAGCGAATCGGCCTCCCTTTTCGCCACGTCCAGTTCGACGCGCAGCCGCTCGGTGTCCGCGCGGGTCTGCTCACGCGCCCGGTCCAGCTCCTCGCGCAGCCGCTCCAGCTCGGCCCGGCTCTCCTCGTCGGCGCGCTCGGCGTCCGCCCGCTGGGCCTCCTCGCCGGCCGCGGTGACCAGCTTCACCCAGCCCGTGGGCCGCAGTACATAGGCCGCGGCCGCCACGTCGAGCGGGTCCGCGGCCGGGGTCGGCGAGCCGGAGTCGAGAGCGCCGGAGAGTTCCGGCTGGGCTTCTCTGAACTTCTCGGCGATGCGTTGCCGGAAGAGCGGATCGGTCTCCAGCGCGGCGGCCATCGCGTTGCCGGCGAACTTGGCCCGCCGGTTCGGCGCGAACCGCGCGTACTGGCGCAGCTGGGCGGGCAGTTCGCCGACGGTCAGTCCGCCGAAGCCGTCGGACACGATCGTGACGACCCTGCGCCGCACGCCGTCCGGCAGCGGACGGTCGAGCATCTCGGCGGCGCCGTCGCCCGGCCCCCCGCCTGCGCTCTCCACCATCCGTCACACCCCAATACCTGTGCGGGGCCGGCTCCCGTCAGGAGCCGGCGCCCGGCCGATCCACGAGTTCCACCTGGTCCACGGCGTTGCACCAGCGGCACCGCACCGTCTCGATGGTCTCACTGACCACCTCGCGCTCCTCGACCTTCGGCTCACCGGCGAGGTCGAGGTGCACGTACTCGACGACCTTCGACGAGCGCGTCACGTCGAACCGCGTGAGGTTGCCGCAGAGCGTGCAGCGCCACCGCGTCGTGGCGGTCGGCAGGGGAACCGTCATCGTGACTTTCCGCTTCCTTCTAGTGTCGTACTTCCAGTGTCGGGGTCGGGCCGGAGGCTCCCCCGCGCGTATGGCTCGTAACCCTACGGCCTGGCGCGTACTCGCCGCCCATCCGATCACCGCGCCCGCCCGGCGGCGAGGCGGTCTGTGCTGGTGCGTCCTGTTCCGTCATGCTCTGTATCCATGATCAGCAACTGGAGCGGAACGGTCGGCAGGACGGTCCGCAAACCCTCGGCGCCGGTGACCTACGGACTGATCGCCGTGTGTTGCCTGATCTTCGTCATCGGCCCCGCCTCGGGCTTCAATCCGGGCTACGGCACCGGCGACGAGCTGCTGGCCGCGCAGCGGGCCTACTTCCGGCGCTGGGGCGTGGTGCCCGCCGAGCTCTTCGCGGGCTCCCCACGGGCCGCCCTGACCCCGGCCACGGCCCTGTTCGTGCACGGCAGCTGGGTGCATCTGCTGGGCAACATGCTCTTCCTCTACGTCTTCGGGGCGATGACCGAGGAGCGGATGGGCCGCGTCGAGTTCACGCTCTTCCACCTCGGCTGCGGCTATCTGGCCCTGCTGGGCTACGCCGCCGCCAACGCCGGTTCCGCGCAGTCCCTGGTCGGGGCCTCCGGGGCGATCTCGGCGATCCTCGGCGCGTTTCTGTACCTGTTCCCCCGAGCGCGGGTGACCAGCCTCCTGCCGTTCCTGTTCTTCCTGCCGCTGCGCTTCCCCGCCTGGGTCGTGCTGCCCTTCTGGGCGGCCCTGCAGTGGGTGGCGGCGGGCCGGGCCACCGCCGGGCCCGGGGTGGCCTACCTGGCCCATGTGGTGGGCTTCGGCCTGGGGCTCGTCTACGCGTGGGCCCGTTTCGGCCACAGAAGGGGCCCGAAGGGCGGCCTGGGCAGGACGGCGGCGGGGAACGGGCGGGCGACTAGAGTGAGGGCCGCCCCAGCAACGGCCCCCGAGGGAGAGAACCAGCCGTGATCACCGCGATCGTCCTCATCAAGACCAGCGTGGACCGGATCCCCGAGATCGCCGAGCGGATCGCCTCGCTGGACTCCGTGAGCGAGGTCTTCTCCGTGACCGGGACCTACGACCTGATCGCCATGGTCCGGGTGAAGCAGCACGAGGACCTGGCGGAGGTCATCCCCGGGAGCATCAGCAAGATCCCGGGGGTCGAGGGGACGGACACGCACGTCGCCTTCCGCACCTACTCCCAGCACGACCTCGAGGCCGCGTTCGCCATCGGCCTGGAGTAGGCCCCGGCGCCGGCGCCCTACACCGCGGGGACGCAGCGGCCGTCCTGCGTGCGGTACTGCCACCGCGCGCCGTCGGTCACCAGTTCCCGTACGGCGGTCACGAAGCGCTCCACGTGCTCGTCGGGGGTGCCCGCGCCGAAGCTCACCCGGATGGCGTTGAGGGACTTCTCCCCGGGGGCCGCCTCGGGGGCGCCGCACTCGCCCTGGCTGTGCAGGTCGCCGCCCAGGAGGGTGCGGACCAGCGGGTGGGCGCAGAAGAGGCCGTCCCGGACGCCGATGCCGTACTCGGCGGAGAGGGCGGCGGCGAAGTGGGAGCTGTTCCAGCCCTCGACGACGAAGGAGATCACGCCCACCCGCGGGGCGTCGTCGCCGAACAGGGACAACACCCTGACCTGCGGCACCTCGGCCAGACCGGCCCGTACCTTCTCGATCAGGTACTGCTCACGGGCCACCAGCGCCTCGAAGCCGGCCTCGGTCAGCGCCTTGCAGGCCGCGGCGATGGAGTACGCGCCGATCACGTTCGGGGAGCCGGCCTCGTGGCGGGCGGCGCTCTCGTGCCACTCCACGTCCACTCCCCCGTCCTCGCGCCGGGTGACCTTGCGGCTGGCGCCGCCGCCCGCGAGGTACGGGTCGGCGGCCTGGAGCCAGTCGGCGCGGCCGGCCAGGACGCCGGAGCCGAAGGGCGCGTACAGCTTGTGGCCGGAGAAGGCGACCCAGTCGACGTCGAGGTCCCGCACCGACACCGGGTGGTGGGGGGCGAGCTGGGCGGCGTCCAGGACGATGCGGGCGCCGTGGGCGTGCGCGGCCGCCGCCAGCTCGCGCACCGGCCACAGCTCGCCGGTGACGTTCGAGGCGCCGGTCACGCAGACCAGGGCCGGGCCGTACGGGTCACGGTCGGCGAGGGCGCGCTCCAGGGTCTCCACGGCCTGGCGCGGGGTGCGCGGGGCGTCCAGGTAGGTGACCCGGGCGTCCTTCCAGGGCAGCAGCGAGGCGTGGTGCTCGGTCTCGAAGACGAAGACCTGGCAGTCGGCGGGGAGGGCCGCGGCGAGCAGGTTGAGGGAGTCCGTGGTGGAGCGGGTGAAGATCAGCTGGTCGTCGGGGCGGCAGTCCAGGAACTCGGTGACCGTCCGGCGGGCGTTCTCGAACAGGTCGGTGGAGAGCTGGGAGAGGTAGCCGGCGCCGCGGTGGACGCTGCCGTAGTAGGGGGCGTAGGCCGCCACGTCGTCCCAGACGCGCTGGAGGGCGGGGGCGCTGGCCGCGTAGTCGAGCGCCGCGTAGGCGACCTCGCCGCCCGTGACGAGCGGGACGGTCACATCCCGCCCCAGAACGGGCAGAGGCGCACAAACGGTCTGGACGGAGGCAGCGGTGGAGACGGAAACGGACATGACGGAACTCCCGTGTGAGGCAAGGGAAAAGTGAAAAGGGGTACGCGGAAGCGGGGCTCTGCGCCCTATCGCATTCGCTTGCTCACAGAAGGCTCCCTCGATGACCAGGATCCCTGGCCGCACGCTCTCAGAAGCGTGTGAGGGATCCGCGCTTGCCGTGCACCTTGTTGTGCACAGCCTGGTCTTCACCCGGGGCACCCCGCCACGGACGGAGGGTTGCCGGACAGTCGGCCGGGGCCTCTTGACTGTCACTCATGACCTGACAAAGGAACGTACGCGATGTGATCGTCGTCCCGCAACCCGTGTCCGGATCGCGGGACGACCGTCCGTTGAGGAACTACCTGTTGCTGGCGGCGACCCAGCGCTCCAGCGTCCGCTTGGCCGCGCCGGAGTCGATGGACTCGGCCGCCCGGTCCATTCCGGACCGGATCTGCTCGGCCAGCGTTCCGCTGCCCGGGTCGAGGGCCACCAGCGCGGCCGCCGAGTTCAGCAGCACGGCCTCCCGCACCGGGCCCGGCTCGCCCTCCAGAAGACGGCGGGCGACCTCCGCGTTGTACGAGGGGTCCCCGCCCCGCAGGGCCTCCACGGGGACCAGCTCCAGGCCGACGTCACGCGGGTCGAAGCTCTCCTCGGCGACCTTGCCGTCGCGGACGACCCACACATGGGACGTGGCCGTCGTCGTCAGCTCGTCGAGGCCGTCGTCGCCCCGGAAGACCAGGGACGAGTTGCCGCGCTCGGCGAAGACGCCCGCGACGACCGGCGCCATGCGCGGGTCCGCGACGCCGACCGCCTGGGCCCGCACCTTCGCCGGGTTGGTCAGCGGGCCGAGGACGTTGAACACCGTGCGGATGCCCAACTGGCCGCGGGCCGCGCCCACATGACGCAGCGCCGGGTGGAACTTGATCGCGAAGCAGAAGGTGATCCCGGCCTCCTGGGCCACCTCGGCCACCCGCCGCGGCGTCAGCTCCAGATTGACGCCGAGCTTCTCCAGGACGTCCGAGGCGCCGGACGCGGAGGACGCGGCCCGGTTGCCGTGCTTGACGACCGTGGCGCCCGCGCCGGCCACGACGATCGCCGACATCGTGGAGATGTTGACCGTCTTCGCGCCGTCGCCGCCGGTGCCGACGATGTCGACGGTCCGACCCGGCACCTCGATCAGGTTGGCGTGCTCGTACATCGCCCGGACGAGCCCGTTGATCTCCTCGACGGTCTCGCCCTTGGCCCGCAGCGCCACCACGAACCCGGCGATCTGCGCATCGGTCGCCTCGCCGCGCATGATCCGGTCCAGCGCCCAGAACGTGGCGTCGGCGTCCTGGTCGTGGCCGTACAGCAGGCTGTTCAGGACCTCGGGCCAGGAACGGCCCGCCGCGGTGTCGCCTCCAGCGGGGGTCACAGCGCTCATCAGCCGCTCCTGGGTGTCGTAACGATCTTCTAGGGCTCTCGTAGAAGAGTGTGTCCCCACCCTATCCAGCCCGTGGGCACGGGAACGGGCCCCGTCCGAAGACCGGACGGGGCCCGTTGCGCGGGCGTGGCGACGCCGCAAGCGATCAGTGGTGGCCGTGGCCGCTCGTGATCTCCTTGTACTCCTCGACGGTGGGCTTCGGGATCTGCTGGTCCTCGCCGAAGTACGCGCCGCTGATCTTGGCGCGCAGCTTCTCGGAGCCCGTCACCTTGCGCTCGACGCCGTTCTCGTCGACCGCGGGGCCGATCGCGGCGGGCACGTACTGCTCGTGCGCGGTGAGGGTGTGCAGCTGCTCCTGGCTGAGCGGCTCGTGGATCTCGACGAACTCACCGTGCGGCAGGCGCTTGATGGTGCCGGTCTCGCGACCGTGCAGCACCTTGTCCCGGTCCCGGCGCTGCAGGCCGAGGCAGATCCGCTTGGTGAAGATGTACGCGATGACCGGTCCGACGAAGAAGAAGATCCGGACGAACCAGGTGATCGAGTTGATCGACAGGTGGAAGTGGGTGGCCCACAGGTCGTTGCCACCGCCGACCAGCGTGATCATGTACATCGTGACCCAGGCGACGCCCAGCGCGGTCCGGGTCGGCGCGTTGCGCGGGCGGTCCAGGATGTGGTGCTCGCGCTTGTCGCCGGTGACCCAGGACTCGATGAAGGGGTACATCGCCAGCGCCGCGAGGACCACGCCGAAGAGCACCAGCGGGATGAACACGCCCAGGACGAGCGTGTGACCCCAGATGTTGATCTCCCAGCCCGGCATGAAGCGGATCAGACCCTCGGCGAAGCCCATGTACCAGTCGGGCTGGGCGCCGGTCGACACCTGGTCCGGACGGTAGGGGCCCATGGCCCAGATCGGGTTGATCTGCGCGATCGCCGCGATGGCCGCGATCACACCGAAGACCAGGAAGAAGAAGCCTCCGGCCTTGGCCATGTACACCGGCAGCAGCGGCATGCCGACGACGTTCTTGTTGCTCTTTCCGGGGCCCGCGAACTGCGTGTGCTTGTGGTAGAAGACCAGGATCAGGTGGCCGACCACGAGGCCGAGCATGATGCCCGGCAGCAGCAGGATGTGGATCGAGTAGAACCGCGCCACGAAGTCGTGACCCGGGAACTCGCCGCCGAAGAGGAAGAACGAGATGTACGTGCCGACGATCGGCATCGACAGGATCGCGCCCTGGGTGAAGCGGACACCGGTGCCGGAGAGCAGGTCGTCCGGGAGCGAGTAGCCGGTGAAACCGGTGAACATGCCCAGGACGAACAGCAGGAAGCCGAACAGCCAGTTGATCTCACGCGGCTTGCGGAACGCGCCCGTGAAGAACACGCGCATCATGTGCACGAACATGCCGGCGAGGAAGATCAGCGCCGCCCAGTGGTGGATCTGCCGGATGAGCAGACCGCCGCGCACGTCGAAGGAGATGTGCAGGGTCGAGCTGAACGCCTCGGACATCAGCTGTCCCTGAAGCGGGACGTAGCTGCCGTGGTACTCCACCTCGTTCATCGACGGGTGGAAGAACAGCGTCAGATACACACCCGTCAGGATGATGATGATGAAGCTGTAGAGGCAGACCTCGCCCAACATGAACGACCAGTGGTCGGGGAAGATCTTGCGCATGTTGGCCTTGGCCAGGGAGTAGATCCCCAGCCGGCCGTCGGCCCAGTCGGCGACTCGCTCGCCGGCCGGCGCCTTCCCGCGTTCGCGGGACTCTGTCTTCTCTGTGGTGCTCATCCGCGCTCCCAGAATGCAGGACCGACGGGCTCTTCGAAGTCGCCGAGCGCCTCGAGGTAGCCCTCGTCGTTCACACCGATGCGCAGCTGCGGCAGGGCGTGACCGGCGGGACCGAAGATCACTCGGGCACCGTCGGAGAGGTCGAAGGTGGACTGGTGGCAAGGGCACAGCACGTGGTGCGTCTGCTGCTCGTACAACGAGATCGGGCAACCCACGTGGGTGCAGATCTTCGAGTACGCCACGATGCCCTGGTAGGACCAGTCGAGTTCCTGCTTGTCCTTGATGTTGTCCGGCTGCAGCCGGACGATCATCAGGGCCGCCTTGGCGATCTCGTTCTGGAACTCCTCGTCGTGCTCCTCCAGGCCCTCGGGCTTGGCGAAGGTGAGCGAACCGACGGCGACGTCCGAGGGACGCAGCGGCTCGTTCGTGTTCATGTTGACGAGCAGCTTGCCCTTGGACCACAGCGTGTGCCGCAGCTTGTCCTCGGGCAGCGGACCGAGGTCGCGCAGCAGGACGATGCCGGAGAGCGGCACCAGGGTGAGCGCGCCGAACATCGTGTTGCGGATCAGCTTGCGCCGACCCATCGCCGATTCCTTGGCGCCCTGCTTGAAGTCCGCGTGGACCTTGGCCCGGACCTCGGGCTCGGCCGCGATCGGGTGCCGGTCGTCGGCGACCTCCACGTCCGACATCAGGGTGCGGGCCCAGTGGACCGCGCCGGCGCCGATGGTGAACAGCGCCGTGCCCAGCGTCAGACCCAGCGCGAAGTTCAGCGCGCTGAGGTGGCCGATCGGGAACACGAAGATCGACTTGTCGGCGGGGATCGCCACGTACGAGGCGATGAAGCCGACCGTGGCGAGCATCGACAGCGTGAACAGGAAGGCGACCGCACGCTCGGACCGCCTGGCGGCCCGCTCGTCGATGTCCTGGATGCGGTGCTCGTGGGGCGGCAGACCGGGGTCCGCGAACGGGTTCTTCTCGTCCGCGACGGATACCGCGCCATGGGCGTGGTCCTGCTCAGCAGGCAGGTTCTCTTCTGGAATGTCTTGGTTACTCATGACTTCTTGGCCTTTGCGGTCCGAGCGGCGACCCAGACGGCGACCGCGATCAGGGCGCCGAGTCCGAAGATCCAGGCGAAGAGGCCTTCAGTGACCGGCCCGAGGCCGCCCAGCTCCAGACCACCGGGGTTGTTCGTCTCGTCGCTGTTGACCGCGTGCAGGTACGCGATGATGTCCTTCTTGTTCTGCTCCGACAGGGTGGTGTCGGGGAAGGAGGGCATGTTCTGCGGGCCGGTCTGCATGGCCTCGTAGAGGTGCTTCGGGTCCACACCCTCCAGGGTCGGAGCGAACTTGCCCTTGGTGAGGGCGCCGCCCTTGCCGGTGAAGTTGTGGCACTGCGCGCAGTTGGTGCGGAACAGGTCGCCGCCCTTGGCGATGTCCGCGCCCTCCGGGCTGTACTCGGCCTCGGTCGGGACGGACGGGCCGGCGCCGAGGGAGGAGATGTACGCGGCGAGCTGGTCGATCTCGGCCTGCGTGTAGATGTTCTTCTTCTTCACCACCTGGGCGCCCTGGGAGGTCGCCGCCGGCATGCGGCCGGTGCCGACCTGGAAGTCCACGGCCGCGGCGCCCACGCCGACCAGGCTGGGACCGTCGGAGCTGCCCTGACCTCCGGTGCCGTGGCAGCTGGCGCAGCCGACGGCGTAGAGCTTCTTGCCCTCGTCGATGGCGAGGGACTGGGCGGTGTCGTCTGCCTGCGCCTTGCTCGCGGGCGCGAACACGGCGTACAGCCCCCCTGTGCATGCCAGCGCGAGGAGTAGGACGACGAGCGCCGCCAGCGGATGGCGTCGTCGTGCGGAGAGCTTTTTCACGGATTACCCCGGTGTCAGGATCTTCTGCGTCGATGCGTACGGATGTGCGGGAGCGGGCCCGGCTACTTGATCATGTAGATCGTGGCGAAGAGGCCGATCCAGACGACATCGACGAAGTGCCAGTAGTAGGACACGACGATGGCCGCGGTCGCCTGCTCGTGGGTGAACCTCTTGGCCGCGTAGGTGCGCCCGAGGACGAACAGGAAGGCGATGAGGCCGCCCGTCACGTGCATGCCGTGGAAGCCGGTGGTCAGGTAGAACACCGAGCCGTACGGGTCGGAGGAGAGCGAGAGCCCGTCCTTCTTCACCAGCTCCGTGTACTCGAAGATCTGACCGCCGATGAAGATCGCACCCATGATGAAGGTGACGATGAACCACATCCTGAGCTTCTTCACGTCACCGCGCTCGGCGGCGAAGACGCCGAGCTGGCAGGTGAGCGAGGAGAGCACCAGGATCGTGGTGTTCGTGGCCGAGAACGGGAAGTTCAGGCTCTCGGCCATTTCCTTCCAGTGATCCGGCCCGGTCACCGATCGCAGGGTGAAGTACATCGCGAAGAGGGCCGCGAAGAACATCAGCTCGGAGCTCAGCCAGATGATGGTTCCGACGCTGGTGAGGTTCGGCCGATTGACCGACGGGTGCGCGTGCCCGGTTTCTACTGTCGTTGCTGTCGCCACGACCGACATTATGTCGGTCCCTTATCCAGCCCTCACTCCCGGGGGTGCCGTTCGGAGTGTTCACACCGCGTGTACTGCCCGTATGGCCCATCGAAGTGGCGTTCCAAGCGGTGTTGACGGGGTGTTCAAGGGAGTAGCATCCGCGGCATCGGTTCTGTCCGTACGACGCTGATGTCACGGAGGAAGCATGCAGGCGACCGCCACGGTGCTGGTCTACAGCGACGACTCCAACACCCGCGAGCAGGTGCGGTCGGCCTCCGGCCGACGGCCCGCCCCCGATGCGCCGCTCGTGGAGTTCCTCGAGTGCGCGACGCCCGCGGCGGTGCTCACGGAGTTGGACAAGGGCGGGATCGACGTCTGCGTCTTCGACGGGGAGGCCGTGCCGATGGGCGGCATGGGCCTGTGCCGGCAGGTGAAGGACGAGGTCTTCCAGTGCCCGCCGGTGCTGTTGCTGATCGGACGGCCGCAGGATGCGTGGCTGGCCACGTGGAGCCGGGCGGAGGCGGCGGTGACGCTGCCGGTGGAGCCGGTCGAGTTCGCCTCGGCGCTCGCTTCCCTGCTGCGGCGGAAGAACCTCCAACAGAGCGCGTGAGCCCTCCGGGGGGCGTGAGGTCATGTCGCGACTGACGGCCGTCCGTGGCTGGTCGTACAGTGCCTCGCGCCCCTTGGAAGCGTCTACGCGGCCGCCGGGCTGAGTCTCGCCGTCTCCTGCCGGCTGTCCTGCTTGCCGCCGGTGAGGGCGCTGCCCTTGGTCCACTTCTGCCAGTCCAGGTTCCAGTCGCCGAAGCCGTTGCCGAAGGTCTCCATCGTGTCGCCGAAGCTGTTGACGACCTGGACCACGTCGCCCGCGCGGACGTTGTCGAAGAACCACTCGGCGTTGGACGTGCTCATGCCGGTGCAGCCGTGGCTGACGTTCGCATAGCCCTGGGAGCCCACGGACCAGGGTGCGGCGTGCACGTACTCGCCGCTCCAGGTGACCCGGGTCGCGTAGTAGACGGGCAGGTCGTAGGCCTCGGAGGAGTCCTCCGAGATGCCGACGGTGGTGCCGCGCATCCGTACGAAGTACTCCTTGCCCAGGACGACCTTGACGCCGTTGCGGGTCTCGAAGCCCGGCTTTCCGGTGGTGACGGGGATCTGGTTGATCTCCTCGTTGTTCTTGAAGACCGTCATGGAGTGCGACGACGCGTCCGTCACGGCGATGACCCGGTCGCCGATGGAGAGCTTGAGGTCCTTCGCGGGGCCGCCCCACAGCCGGTCGCCGATCTTGATGCCGTCCAGGTTGCTGTGGACGCGGACGGTCGCGTGGGCGGGCCAGTAGTCCTTGGGCCGGTAGTGGAGTTCCTTGTCGTCCACCCAGTGCCAGCCGCCCTGCACGGAGGGCGTGGAGTCGACCTTGAGGGCGCGTTCGACGACGGCCCGCTGGGCGGGGTCCTTGACGGGCTGGTCCAGCTTGGCGGTGACGGGCTGGCCGACGCCGTACTCGCCCGCGTCGGGGCCGAAGGTGACCGCCAGCCGCTTCTTGCTGGTGGGCTTGCCGGTGTCGAAGGTGAGGACGCGGCGGCCGGGTGCGCCGTCGTCGTCCTCGGTGCTCACACGGACCGTGTAGCGGGCGCCTGCGGCCAGCGGCTCGGTGCTGTGCCAGCGGCTGCCGTCGGCGGAGAGCTCGCCCGGCACATAGCGGCCTGTGCCGTCCACGGCGGTGACGTCCGTGATCCGGTCGTCGTCCTGCGCCGTGACCTCCAGGGGCTTGTCCGGGTCGGTCTTCCTGCCGTCTTCCTCGGCGCCGTTGAAGGAGATCTGGTCCGTCGCGTCGTAGGGGCGCGCGGACAGTGGGTTGCCGTCCGAGCCGCAGGCGCTCGCGACCGCGCCCAGGGCGATCACCAGCAGGGTGCAGCCGACGACGGTGCGAGGGCGTGGTTGGTGGCTCATGACTTCACGCTAGGGAGCCGCGTCGGCGGCGGCGCGCTGAGTGACACGGACGGAGCAGCGCGGATACGGCAAAAGCGTGAGCCCGGACCCTCCTGACGGAGTGTCCGGGCTCTCGCCGCGTTCAGCGCGTGCTACTGGGTGCGGTTCTCACCGTGGTAGTACTCGAAGACCCAGCCCCACAGACCGATCATGATCAGCGGGACGGAGAAGTACAGCAGCCACCAGCCGATCGCCACGCCCAGGAAGGCCAGCGCGCCGCCGATGCCGAGCGACAGCGGCTGCCAGCTGTGCGGGCTGAAGAAGCCCAGCTCGCCGGCGTCGTCCGCGACGTCCGCTTCCTTGTTGTCCTGCGCGCCCGAGTCGACCCGCTTGGCCGTGAAGCCCAGGTAGAAGCCGATCATGATGGACAGGCCGAAGGCGAGGAAGAGGGCCGTGGTGCCCGCAGGCTCCTTCGACCAGACGCCGTAGACGATGGCCATGATGAGGATGAACACGCTCAGCCACGTGAACATCCATCCTTGGACCTTCACTTGCCGGCCTCCTTGCCGCCTGCGATGGCACTCGCGCCGTGACCGCTGTGCTCCAGCTGCTCGAGCGCGGCGATCTCCGGGTGGTGCAGGTCGAACGCCGGGGATTCACTGCGGATCCGCGGCAGGGTGAGGAAGTTGTGGCGCGGCGGCGGGCAGGAGGTGGCCCACTCGAGCGAGCGGCCGTAGCCCCACGGGTCGTCGACGCCGACCGGCTTGCCGTACTTGGCGGTCTTCCACACGTTGTAGAAGAACGGCAGGACGGACAGACCGAGGACGAACGAGCTGATCGTCGAGATCGTGTTCAGGGCGGTGAAGCCGTCCTGCGCCAGATAGTCGGCGTAGCGACGCGGCATGCCCTCGGCGCCCAGCCAGTGCTGGACCAGGAAGGTGCCGTGGAAGCCGATGAACAGCGTCCAGAAGGTGATCTTGCCGAGGCGTTCGTCCAGCATCTTGCCGGTGAACTTCGGCCACCAGAAGTGGAAGCCGGAGAACATCGCGAAGACGACGGTGCCGAAGACGACGTAGTGGAAGTGCGCCACCACGAAGTACGAGTCGGACACATGGAAGTCCATCGGCGGCGAGGCCAGGATGACGCCGGTCAGACCGCCGAAGGTGAAGGTGATGAGGAAGCCCGTCGCCCACAGCATCGGTGTCTCGAAGGACAGTGAGCCCTTCCACATCGTTCCGATCCAGTTGAAGAACTTCACGCCCGTCGGGACGGCGATGAGGAACGTCATGAAGGAGAAGAACGGTAGGAGGACGCCGCCGGTGACGTACATGTGGTGCGCCCACACGGTCACAGAGAGACCGGCGATGGAGATGGTCGCGGCGATCAGGCCCATGTAGCCGAACATCGGCTTTCGGGAGAACACCGGGATCACTTCGGAGATGATGCCGAAGAACGGCAGGGCGATGATGTACACCTCTGGATGGCCGAAGAACCAGAAGAGGTGTTGCCATAGCAACGCGCCGCCGTTGGCCGCGTCGAAGATATGGGCGCCGAACTTGCGGTCCGCCTCCAGGGCGAACAGCGCGGCCGCGAGGACCGGGAAGGCCAGCAGGACCAGGACACCGGTCAGCAGGACGTTCCACACGAAGATCGGCATACGGAACATCGTCATGCCCGGGGCGCGCATGCAGATGATGGTGGTGATGAAGTTGACCGAGCCGAGGATGGTGCCGAAGCCGGAGAAGGCCAGGCCCATGATCCACAGGTCGGCGCCGATGCCCGGGGAGCGGACGGCGTCCGAGAGCGGGCTGTAGGCGAACCAGCCGAAGTCGGCCGCGCCCTGCGGGGTGAGGAAGCCGCCGACCGCGATGAGCGAGCCGAACAGGTACAGCCAGTAGGCGAACATGTTCAGTCGCGGGAAGGCGACGTCCGGCGCGCCGATCTGGAGCGGCATGATCCAGTTCGTGAAGCCGGCGAACAGCGGCGTCGCGAACATCAGCAGCATGATCGTGCCGTGCATCGTGAACGCCTGGTTGAACTGCTCGTTCGACATGATCTGCAGACCCGGACGGGCCAGCTCGGCGCGCATGAAGAGCGCCATTACGCCACCGATGCAGAAGAACGCGAACGACGTGACCAGGTACAACGTACCGATGGTCTTGTGGTCGGTGGTCGTCAGCCACTTCACCACGACGTTGCCGGGCTGCTTGCGCCTGACCGGCAGCTCGTTCTCGTACGAGTCCTCAGCTGCGGAGGCACCCTGGGGTTCGTTGAGGATGCTCACAGGTTGTTCGTCTCCCGGTTCTTCTCGTGGCTCGTCTGCTCGATGCCCGCGGGAACGTAACCGGTCTGCCCCTTCTCCACGAGTTCCTTGAGGTGCTGCTCGTAGCGCTCCTGAGAGACGACCTTCACGTTGAACAGCATCCGGGAGTGGTCGACGCCGCAGAGTTCGGCGCACTTGCCCAGGAAGGTGCCCTCCTTGTTGGGAGTCACCTGGAAGGAGTTGGTGTGGCCCGGGATGACGTCCTGCTTCATGAGGAACGGCACCACCCAGAAGGAGTGGATGACGTCACGCGAGGTCAGGATGAAGCGGACCGTCTTGCCCTCGGGGAGCCAGAGGGTCGGCCCCGGGTTGCCGGTCTGCGGGTTCCGCTCGTTGGGGACGCCGCAGGTGTAGGTGCCACCCGCGTTGTCCGGGAAGTCCGTCTTGAACCGGTCCGGGATCGCGGCCAGGTTCTTGTCGGTCTTCGCGTTCCCCTCGGAACCCTCGACGTTCTCGATGTAGTTGAAGCACCAGCTCCACTGGAAGCCGACCACGTTGACCGTGACGTCGGGCTTCTTGTCGAGGCTCAGCAGCTTCGACTCGTCGCGGGCGGTGAAGTAGAACAGCACCGAGACGATGATGATCGGCACAACCGTGTACAGCGCCTCGATGGGCATGTTGTACCGGGTCTGCGGAGGAACTTCGACCTTTGTGCGGCTGCGCCGGTGGAAGAAAGCACTCCACAGGATCAGGCCCCACACCAGCACGCCGGTGGCCAGCGCGGCAGCCCAGGAGCCCTGCCACAGGGAGAGGATCCGCGGAGCCTCTTCTGTGACCGGGGTGGGCATACCAAGGCGGGGGAAGTCCTTGTATGTGCAACCGGTGGCGGTCGCCAGGACCAGGCCCGCGGTCATTGCCTGCAGCAGCTTCCGCCGCATCGGGCGCCGCGGCGAGCGGTCGGAGCCGTTGGGACTCACGTAGCGCCTTCCCGAGAGTCTCGCCCGCGCGGTTGGCTGCGGCCTGCCTTCTCGCGGGTCGGTCGCCGCCCTGCGTCGGGCAGGGGTTTGGATGTTTATGCGGACCAAACCCTACTGGACGCGTTTTGGGGTCGCGCGGGGAGGGGTGGGCAACGCGCCGGGCGTCCCGCGTAAGGGGCGGGTTGCCCGACTCCGGGGTACTTCTGACGGGGGGTTTGGGCGCGTAACAGCTCGTGAGGCGCTGTCGTGTGGCGAGCACGGGCTCCGTCGGGGCCTGTCGCGGAGTTCCCCACGCCCCTGGACGAGCCACCGGCGTTCTACCGTTGCCGTGTGCCCTACTTTGACGCCGCTTCCGCCGCTCCCCTGCATCCCGTCGCCCGGCAGGCGATGTCGGCCTCGCTCGACGAAGGCTGGGCCGACCCCGCCCGGTTGTACCGGGAGGGGCGTCGGGCGCGGCTGCTGCTCGACGCGGCCCGGGAGGCCATGGCCGAGGCGATCGGGTGCCGGGCGGACGAGGTCGTGTTCACGTCGTCCGGGACACGGGCCGTGCACAGCGGGATCGCCGGTGCGACGGCCGGGCGGCGGCGCGTCGGACGTCACCTGATCGTGTCAGCCGTCGAACACTCCTCGGTACTCCATTCGGCCGAGGCGTTCGAGGCGGACGGCGGTGAGGTGACCCGGGTGCCGGTGGCGCGGACGGGTGCGGTGACCGTCGGGTCGTACGCCGACGCCCTGCGGTCCGACACCGCGCTGGCCTGTCTGCAGTCGGCCAACCATGAGGTGGGGACCGGGCAGCCAGTGGCCGAGGTGGCCGAGGTCTGCCGGGCGGCGGGGGTGCCGTTGCTGGTGGACGCCGCGCAGTCGCTCGGCTGGGGGGCGGTGGAGGGGCCCTGGTCGGTACTGACCGGCAGCGCGCACAAATGGGGCGGGCCGCCGGGGGTGGGGGTGCTCGTGGTGCGCAAGGGGGTGCGCTTCGCCGTCCAAGGCCCGGTGGACGAGCGGGAGTCGGGGCGGGCGGCCGGGTTCGAGAACATTCCGGCCGTCGTCGCGGCGGCGGCCTCGCTGCGGGCGGTACGGGCGCAGGCCGCGGCCGAGGCGGTACGACTGCGGGAGCTGACGGCGCGGATCCGGGCGCGGGTGGCGGCCGTCGTCCCGGATGTGGAGGTGGTCGGGGACCCGGAGCGGCGACTGCCGGGGATCGTCACCTTCTCCTGTCTCTATGTCGACGGGGAGGCGCTGCTGCACGAGTTGGACCGGGCGGGCTTCTCCGTGTCGTCCGGTTCGTCCTGCACGAGCAGCACGCTGACGCCCAGCCATGTGCTGAAGGCGATGGGGGTGCTGAGTGAGGGGAATGTGAGGGTCTCGCTGCCGGCGGGGACGGCCGAGGAGGACGTGGAGCGGTTCCTCGCCGTGCTGCCGGGGGCGGTGGCGGGGGTGCGGGAGAAGCTCGGGGCGCCCGTTCCGGCCACGGAGACGCGGGGTGACGTGCTCGTCGTGGACGCGCTCGGCAAGCGGTGCCCGATTCCCGTCATCGAGCTGGCGAAGGTCTTCGGGGACGTCCCGGTCGGGGGTGTCGTGCGGGTGCTGTCCGACGACGAGGCGGCTCGGCTCGACATCCCCGCCTGGTGCGAGATGCGAGGGCAGGAGTACGTGGGCGAGGAGCCGGCGGACCGCGGTGCGGTCTACGTGGTCCGCCGGGTGTCCTAGGCCTGTCCTGTCCTGGCCAGTCCAGTCCAGGAGCAGGACAGGACAGGCCTTGGGCCTCAGGCGAGGTGGCCGCGGACCTCGGTGGCGGCCTCTTCGCCGTACGCCTTGGTGAAGCGCTCCATGAAGTGGAGGCGGCGCAGCTGGTACTCCTGGGTGCCGACCGTCTCGATGACGAGGGTGGCGAGCATGCAGCCGATCTGGGCGGCGCGCTCGTGGGAGACGCCCCAGGCGAGGCCGGAGAGGAAGCCCGCGCGGAAGGCGTCGCCGACGCCGGTGGGCTCGAGCTTGCGCTCCTCGTCCGGGCAGCCGACCTCGATCGGGTCCTCGCCGGCGCTCTCGATGCGGACGCCGCGCGAGCCGAGGGTGGTGACGCGGTGGCCGACCTTGGAGAGGATCTCCGCGTCCGACCAGCCCGTCTTGGACTCGATCAGGCCCTTCTCGTACTCGTTGGAGAAGAGGTACGTGGCGCCGTCCAGCAGCGTCCCGATCTCGTCGCCGTTCATCCGGGCGATCTGCTGGGAGAAGTCGGCCGCGAAGGGGATCGAGCGGGAACGGCACTCCTCCGTGTGGCGGAGCATCGCCTCCGGGTCGTCGGCGCCGATCAGGACCAGGTCGAGGCCGCCCACCCGGTCGGCGACGGTCTTCAGCTCGATGAGGCGGGCCTCGCTCATCGCGCCGGTGTAGAAGGAGCCGATCTGGTTGTGGTCGGCGTCGGTCGTGCACACGAAGCGGGCGGTGTGCAGCGTCTCGGAGATCCGGACCGAGTCGGTGTCGACGCCGTGCCGGTCCAGCCAGGCCCGGTACTCGTCGAAGTCCGCGCCCGCGGCGCCGACCAGGATCGGGCGGGTCCCCAGCTGGCCCATCCCGAAGGCGATGTTCGCGCCCACGCCGCCTCGGCGGACATCCAGGTTGTCGACCAGGAAGGAGAGCGAGACCGTGTGCAACTGGTCCGCGACGAGCTGATCGGCGAAGCGGCCGGGGAACGTCATGAGGTGGTCGGTTGCGATGGAGCCGGAGACTGCAATGCGCACGGCGTGGACTCTCCTGTGGGGAGGGGGATTGACAGTTCACGCTACCGGGTCGACCCGCGCCACTGAAGCAGCTGAAACTACCCGATAGTAGATCTTTCTTCGCAGGCTCCGGCGTGCCTACGGTTCGGTTATGACGAACCTCAAGGTCCACGCCCCCGCTCCGGCCGATCTCGACGGCGACCTGGCGTCGCTGCGCGGCGACTGCGCGCGGATGGCTCCGCACTGGGCGGTCCCGGAGAAGATCACTTCCCGTCCGGTCTCCCCGTCACTCATCCATGGCGTGACCGTACCGGCGAAGTCCGCCCGGCTGCTGGAGGCGATGCCGGACTACGGCAACTAGGGTTTTCTTCGGTACGGCGCTCGGAAGGGAACCGTGCGCTCCCCCGCCGCGTCCCATCGGCGTCCCTCGTAAAGGGGATGTGGGGTACGACAGCAGGGCTGCCGAAGGAGCGATGCGGTGAACACCGAGCGACCCGAGAACGACGACGCCGCGCGCGAGCCGGAAGAGACGGGTTCCGAGGAGACGGGTTCCGGGGAGACGGGTCCGGAAGGGACCAAGGCCGAGGGAGCGAAGCCGGAAGAGGTAACGGCCGAAAAAAAGGCTGAAACCGTAGAGGCTGAAGCTTCAGAAGCCTCGGAAGTTTCAAAGGTCGAGGCTTTCGGGGACGAGACTTCAGCGGCCGAAGCTTCAACGGCTGAGGTCGAAGCTTCAACGGCCGAGGCCGGGCCTGCCGTCGCTCCGGAGCGATCCGCCGCCCCCGCCAGAGACGCCGACGAGCCCGTCGTCACTCCCGCCGCCGGTGACGGCGAGGCCGGCGGGGGCTCCCGGCGCCGCTCGCCCGTGCTCATCGCCTCCGTCGCCGCCGCCGTGCTGCTGGTGGGCGGTGGCGGGGCCTATCTGACCTCCGCCGCGGTGAGCGGCTCGGGCGGGGGCTCCGGCTCCGGGGCGCCCTCCGGGGACGGCACCCCCGCGGCGCTCCTCCTGGACGACTACTCCGGAGGTACGGGTACCCCCGAGGGCGGCACGAGCGGCATCGCGCCCGGCGAGCCCAACCCCTACGGGGTGACGTACAGCGCCGCCGGCACGCTTCCGGAGGGCCCCGGCTCCGCGCCCGTGTACTGGGCGAAGGGCGAGGTCACGAAGGGCGAGGTGGCCGGGCTGGCGAAGGCGCTGGGCGTCGAGGGGACGCCGGTCGTCGACGGGGAGGCCTGGAAGGTCGGCGCCGGGAACGACGGCTCGGGGCCGGTGCTGCGGGTGAACCGGCAGGCACCGGGGATGTGGACGTTCACCCGGTACGCGCCCGGCACGGACAACTGTTCGGGCGGCACCGCCAAGTGCACCCCTACCCCCGCGAGCCCGGCCGGCGACCCGGTGAGCGAGGCGGCCGCGAAGAAGGCGGCGGCGCCGGTCCTGAAGGCGGTCGGCCAGGACGACGCCAAGGTGGACGCGAGCCAGCTCATGGGCGCCCAGCGGATCGTGAACGCCGACCCGGTGATCGGGGGTCTGCCCACCTACGGCTGGACGACCGGGATCAGCGTCAGCGCGCAGGGCGAGATCGTCGGCGGGAACGGGCAGCTGGAGGCCCCGGCGAAGGGCGACACGTATCCCCTGCTGAGTGCGCAGGAGGCGCTGGACGCGCTGAACGCGGCGCCGGGGAGCGACCACCGGATGGGCATCGGCGGCTGTGCCACCCCGGTGCCGACGAAGGACCGGCTGGAGAGTCCGTGCGGTGCGTCGACGACGACCACTCAGACGCAGACGCAGGCACAGACGGCGACGGTCGAGGACGCGGTGCTCGGGCTCGCCCCGCACACCTCGGGCGGACAGCAGGTTCTCGTACCGTCCTGGCTGTTCGACGTGAAGGCGGCCGGGACCGCGGCCGGCTACACCGTGACGCAGCCGGCCGTCGAGCCGGCGTATCTGAAGTCGGCGGCGACGCCCACGCCCGCTCCGACGCCCACGGGCACCTCGGCGACGCGTGATGTGCAGGTGGACGGCTACACCGTCGAGGGCGACACGCTGACCGTGAGCTTCTACGGCGGGGTGTGCGCCGACTACAAGGCGAAGGCGGTGGAGAGCGGCGATGAGGTGAAGGTCACCGTGACCGAGACGCCCTGGCCGGACAAGGTCTGCATCATGATCGCCAAGGAGTACCACCAGAGCGTTCAGCTGGACGAGTCGCTCGGCAGCCGGAAGGTGGTCGGCTCGGACGGCAAGGCCATCCCGCTGGAGAAGGCGGGGGCCCGGCTGCCGCAGGTCCAGTAGCGCGCGGACCGCATCCGCACCACCACCCGCACAGCGCGAAGGCGGCGGCCCCGTCGGAGGGGGCCGCCGCCTTCGTGTGCAGCTGAGCAGAGCAGAAAAGGCTTAGCTGAAGGAGTCGCCGCAGGCGCAGGAGCCCGTCGCGTTCGGGTTGTCGATCGTGAAGCCCTGCTTCTCGATGGTGTCGACGAAGTCGATGGACGCGCCGCCCAGGTACGGGGCGCTCATGCGGTCGGTGACGACCTTGACGCCGTCGAAGTCCTTGACGACATCGCCGTCGAGGGAGCGCTCGTCGAAGAAGAGCTGGTAGCGCAGGCCGGAGCAGCCGCCGGGCTGAACGGCGACGCGCAGGGCCAGGTCGTCGCGGCCTTCCTGGTCGAGCAGGGCCTTGACCTTCGCCGCGGCGGCGTCGGACAGGATGATGCCGTCGGTGACGGTGCTGGTCTCGTCCGATACGGACATCTACATCTCTCCCGGGTTGTACGGAGACTGCTTGCCGACTGGTGCAACCGGCAAGGCCGCGGATTCATTCCGGGCCGGGCGACGGGTTTTCGACGCCTCCTTCATGCTCGCACATGCGCCTGCGGGCGGAAAACGGCTCATCGGGATTCACGTCACATCGACGCAATGACCATCGTCAAAGTGACGTTATGCGGGTTATCATAGATAACGTCAGATCGACGAAAAGTAGAAAGGGTGCGTGTCGTGACCACCGCCCAGACCACGGAGCTCGACGTACAGCCGTCTCCGCTCGCCCTGTTGTTGCTCGGCCGTGAGGCCGACCCGAAGAGCGAGCGGGGCGTCGAGTGTCCCGGCGACCTGCCCTCGCCCTCCGACCCGGACCTGGTCGAGCGGGCCCGTGCCGCCAAGGAGAAGCTCGGCGACAAGGTGTTCGTCCTCGGCCACCACTACCAGCGCGACGAGGTCATCCAGTTCGCCGACGTCACGGGCGACTCCTTCAAGCTGGCCAAGGACGCGGCCGCCCGCCCGGAGGCCGAGTACATCGTCTTCTGCGGTGTGCACTTCATGGCCGAGTCCGCCGACATCCTGACGTCGGACGACCAGAAGGTGGTCCTGCCCGACCTCGCCGCCGGCTGCTCGATGGCCGACATGGCCACCGCCGAACAGGTCGCCGAGTGCTGGGACGTGCTGACCGAGGCCGGCATAGCCGAGCAGGTCGTGCCCGTCTCGTACATGAACTCGTCCGCGGACATCAAGGCGTTCACGGGCAAGCACGGCGGCACGATCTGCACCTCCTCCAACGCCCAGCGGGCCCTGGAGTGGGCCTTCGCACAGGGCGAGAAGGTGCTGTTCCTGCCCGACCAGCACCTGGGCCGGAACACGGCCGTCCGGGACCTCGGCATGTCCCTGGAGGACTGCGTCCTCTACAACCCGCACAAGCCGAACGGCGGGCTGACCGTCGAGCAGCTGCGGGACGCGAAGATGATCCTGTGGCGCGGCCACTGCTCGGTGCACGGCCGCTTCAGCCTGGAGTCGGTCGACGACGTCCGCGCCCGGATCCCCGGGGTGAACGTGCTCGTGCACCCCGAGTGCCGGCACGAGGTCGTGGCCGCGGCGGACTACGTCGGCTCGACCGAGTACATCATCAAGGCGCTGGAGGCCGCCCCGGCCGGCTCCAAGTGGGCCATCGGCACGGAGCTGAACCTGGTCCGCCGGCTGGCGAACCGTTTCGCGCCCGAGGGCAAGGAGATCGTCTTCCTCGACAAGACGGTCTGCTTCTGCTCGACGATGAACCGGATCGACCTCCCCCACCTGGTCTGGACCCTGGAGTCGCTCGCCGAGGGCAAGCTCGTCAACCGCATCGAGGTCGACAAGGAGACCGAGGCGTTCGCGAAGCTGGCACTGGAGCGGATGCTGGCGCTGCCGTAGCCCCGCGCCGCCGCGGCCCCTTGTGGGCCCCGGCCCCGGCTCACTCCGCCGCCGGTGTCCCGGCGGGGTGGGCCGGGTCCAGGCTGAAGACGGTGCCGTCGGGGGTCAGCACCACCAGGGCTCCCTGGTCGAGGAACACCCGGGCCGCGGCATAGCCGGTCCCGACGACCTGCTCGGCCCGCGCGGGGGACTCCCACAGCAGGGTGCCCGTCTCGATGTCGACGGCGGCGACCCGTCCGGAGGCACTGGCCGTGAACACCGCCTGTCCCCGCTCGTCGGCGACGGGAGTACCGGGCTGCTGAAGGGTCGTCGAGGTCTCCCACAGCTGTTCCCCCGTCTCCGGCGAGTGGGCGACCAGCTGCCCGGCCGAGGAGGCGAAGCAGAGCACTCCGCCCACCAGCTCCACCTCACCGCGCGGGTCGCCCGCCAGCTTCGTCTCGCGCACGGCACCGGTGCCCGGGTCGATCAGCAGGACCTCGGCGTACGCCGACTCCGCGGAGCTGTCGGTGTCCTGCGGGGTGGACATCACGAAGGCCAGATCGCCGCCGACAGCGCCGACGTAGAAGCCGTCGCCGTCCGGCACGCTCACCTTCCGGGTCGAGCCGTCGGCCGGGGCGACGGCGTAGAACACGGTGCGCGACGGTGTACCCGCGTCGGTACAGCCCGCGTACGGGACGCCGTCGACGTCGTAGAAGTCGCAGCCGTAGGTGGGCCCGGCGGGCAGCGTGGCCGTCCAGCGCGCGGTGCCGTCGCGTGCGTCGAGGGCGGTCACCCGCTTGCCGCCCTCCGGGATCATCAGCAGATCGCCCACGAGGGCGACGGTGACCTCGCCCTCGCTTGTCGGGTGCGACCAGAGCCGCTTGCCGGTGGCGGTGTCGAGGGCCACGACGGTGCGGGTCTGGTCGTTGCCCGCGGTGTTCAGGACCGACTCGGAGACCAGCAGCACGCCGTCGCGCACCCCGAGGACCATGTTGTCGTACCTCTCCCGTGCCAGGCCCGAGGGCTGGGAGTCCGCCCGCCAGGCGAGCCGGCCCGTCGCCGTGTCGACGCGGACCGGAAGAACGCCGTCGCCCCCGCAGTAGAAGGCGCCGTCGCCCATCGCGCAGGACAGGGAGGTGCCGAAGGAGACCCCGGAGCCCTCCAGCGGCTTCTTCACCCCGCTCGTGGCCGTCCCGAACAGCGTGGTCCGCCAAGGCTCCCAGCCGTTGGGCAGCGGATCCCAGCTGCGCAACTCGGAGCCGGTGACGTCCGACTCCGCCGCCTTGTCGTCCCTCTTGAAGGGGTCGAACAGGAGATAGCCGGTGAGCGCCAGGGCCACGACGCCCGCCACCCCGGCCAGCACCGGCCACCGGCGCAGCCGGGAGCGGCGGCCCGTGCGAGGCGGCGCTGCGGCGGGTCCCGGCTCCTCGCCCGCCGGGGGCGCGGGCGCGGGCGGCGGACGCAGGATCACCGTCTCCGGGTCGCCCGGCGCGGATTCGGGCAGCGCCTCCGCGAACTCCCCCGCCAGTTCGTCGAGTTCGGGCCGGTCCGCGGCCTCCTTGGCCAGACAGCGGGTCAGGATCGCGCGCAGCGGCTCGGCGACCGTGTCCACCGCGGGCTCCTCGTGCATCACCCGCCACGCCGTCAGATACGGGCTGTCCGCGTCGAAGGGGCCGCGTCCGGTCGCGGCGAACACCAGCAGCGCGCCCAGCGAGAAGACGTCCGAGGCGGGCCCGACCGAACGGGCGTCCGTGAACTGCTCCGGGGACATGAACGGCGGGGTGCCGATCGCCTTCCCCGTCTCGGTGAGCGTCTGGTTCTCCGCCGCGCGGGAGATCCCGAAGTCGATGACGCGCGGGCCGTCCGGTGCCATCAGGACGTTGCCCGGCTTGAGGTCGCGGTGCACGACCTGGGCCCGGTGGATCTCCCGCAGCGCCTCCACCAGGCCCAGGGCGAGCCGGCGCAGTTCCGCGCCGCGCACCGGACCCTGCTCGCGGATCCGCGCGGAGAGCGTGGGGCCGGGCACGTACTGGGTGGCCATCCAGGGCCGTACGGCCTCCGGGTCGGCGTCCACGACCGGGGCGGTGAACGCGCCGCTCACCTTGCGGACGGCCTCGATCTCCTGCCGGAAGCGGGCGCGGAAGACCGCGTCCTCGGCGTACTGGGAGTGCACCACCTTGACGGCGACCTCACGCCCCGAGCGCGCCCGGCCCAGATACACCACGCCCATGCCGCCGGCCCCGAGCCGGTCGACGATCCGGTACCCGCCCAGCGCCTTCGGGTCGTCCTTGTGCAGAGGCACCGCCCCGACCACCTTCCCCCGAGTCCCCCGAGCCGTTCGAGTCGCCAGCATATGAAACGGCTGGGCGGTGCCGGCGGTTCCACCGTGCCGATTGCGGTTCGGGCTCACTCCACCCGTGGGCGGACCAGCCCCGACTCGTACGCGATGACCACGAGTTGGGCCCGGTCGCGGGCGCCCAGTTTGGCCATGGCCCGGTTGACGTGTGTCTTGACGGTGAGCGGGCTGACCTCCAGGCGCTCGGCTATCTCGTCGTTGGAATGGCCGCCGGCGACCTGCACGAGGACCTCGCGCTCGCGCACGGTGAGCGCGTCCAGCCGGGCCGAGCGGGTGGGGTCGTGGTCGTCGGCCGTGCCGCCCTGGGCGAGGAAGCGGGCGATCAGGCCCTTGGTGGCGGTCGGCGAGAGCAGCGCCTCCCCGCCCGCGGCGACCCGGATCGCGCTGAGCAGCTCCTCCGGCTCGCTGCCCTTGCCGAGGAAGCCGGAGGCGCCGGCCCGCAGCGACTGCACGACGTAGTCGTCCACCTCGAAGGTCGTCAGGATGACCACCCGGACGTGTGCGAGGGAGTGGTCGGCGCTGATCAGACGGGTCGCGGCGAGACCGTCGACGCCGGGCATGCGGATGTCCATCAGGACGACGTCGGCGCGCTGCTCCTTCGCCAGTCGGACCGCCTCAGCGCCGTCGGACGCCTCGCCCACCACCTCCATGTCGGGCTCGGAGTCGACGAGCACGCGGAACGCGCTGCGCAGCAGTGCCTGGTCGTCGGCGAGCAGGACGCGGATGGTCATGCACTGTCTCCCATGGTGGCCGTGCGGGTCTTGACCGGCAGGATGGCGTGGACGCGGAAGCCGCCGCCGTAGCGCGGGCCGGTGGTGAGGGTGCCGCGCAGGGCGGTGACGCGTTCCCGCATCCCGAGCAGGCCGTGGCCGCCTCCGCTCACCGGGCTCTCGTCGCCCGCCGGGTGCCCGTTGTCGAGGACCGTGACCTCGATGTTCGGACCCACGCGCACGACGCTGACCTCGGCCTTCGCCTCGGTCCCCGCATGCTTTTGGACGTTGGTGAGGGCTTCCTGGATGACCCGGTAGGCGGCCAGGTCGACGGCGGCGGGCAGCTTGGTCCCGTGGTCGGTGCGGGCCACCTCGACGTGCAGGCCGGCGCTGCGGAAGGTGCCGGCTAGCTCGTCGAGGCGGTCCAGGCCGGGGGCGGGTTCGGTGGGGGCCTCGGGGTCGCCGGACTGGCGCAGCAGGCCGACGGTGGCCCGCAGTTCGTTGAGCGCGGAGCGGCTGGCCTCGCGGACGTGCGCGAGGGCCTCCTTGGCCTGGTCGGGCCGTTTGTCCATGACGTGCGCGGCGACTCCGGCCTGGACGTTGACCAGGGCGATGTGGTGGGCGACCACGTCGTGCAGATCGCGGGCGATGCGCAGGCGCTCCTCGGCGACCCGGCGGCGGGCCTCCTCCTCGCGGGTGCGCTCCGCGCGCTCGGCGCGGTCCCGGATGGCCTGGACGACGGCCCGGCGGCTGCGCACCGCGTCCCCGGCGGTGGCGCCGATGCCGGTCCAGGCGAGGATCCCGAGGTTCTCCTGGGCGTACCAGGGCAGCGGTCCGGCGAGCATGGCCGCGCCGGTGAGGACCGTCATGGTGAGCAGGCCGGCCCGCACGGTGGTGACGCGGTCGGTGGCGGCTGCGACGGTGAACAGGGCGACGACGGCGGACATGGCGACGGGGGCGCGGGGGTCGCCGGTGACCGACTCCATCACGGAGGCGGCGCCGGTGAGGGCGAGAACCGTCATGGGGGCCCTGCGGCGGAAGACGAGGGCGACGGCGCCGAGGGTCATCAGCAGGAGGCTGAGCGGGTCCGGGCTGCGCAGGCTCCAGGTGACGCTGTGCTCGCCGTGCGGGTCGACGAAGGAGCCGGCCAGCATGCAGAAGAGGACTCCGGCGGCGAGGGTCGCGTCCAGGGCCAGGGGGTGGGCCCTGAGCCGGCACTCGGCACGGGCGAGGAGGGTCACTGCCTGGTTACCGTCGCTTTCCGTGCCGTGCTGCTCGTCTCACCCCGGGATCAAGCCGTCGTCGCTCAGCATCTCCCGGACCTCCTCCAGGCTCGCCTCCGGGGCCGGGAGGATGAGTTCCGAGGGTTCCAGGGCGTCGTCCGGCAGGGGGGTGCCCAGGCGGCGGACGGCGTCCAGGAGGGCGCCGAGGGTGCGGTGGAAGCCTTCCTCGTCGCCGCTCTCCATCTCGGCCAGCAGCTCGTCGTCCAGCTTGTTCAGTTCGACGAAGTGGGAGTCGGCCAGCGTCCACTGGCCCTCCCCCATGATCCGTACGATCATGTCGCTCTCCTCGGCTCCGGGCCCCGGCGCCGGGCTACTGCTTGTCGAAGCGCGGGGTGTCCTGCGGCTGCTGCTGGGACTGCGACTGGCTCGTGCCACCTTCGATGGCCTGCTGGCCGGAGGAGCTTCCGCCGGCGAGTTCGGCCTTCATGCGCTGCAGTTCCAGCTCTACATCCGTACCACCGGAGAGCCGGTCCAGCTCGGCCTGAAGGTCGTCCTTCGCGATGCCCGTCGGGTCGTCCAGGGCGCCGGAGGCCATGAGCTCGTCGAGGGCGCCGGCGCGGGCCTGGAGCTGGGCCGTCTTGTCCTCGGCGCGCTGGATGGCCAGGCCGACGTCGCCCATCTCCTCGGAGATGCCGGAGAAGGCCTCGCCGATGCGGGTCTGGGCCTGGGCGGCCGTGTAGGTGGCCTTGATCGTCTCCTTCTTGGTGCGGAAGGCGTCGACCTTGGCCTGGAGGCGCTGGGCCGCGAGGGTGAGCTTCTCCTCCTCGCCCTGGAGCGTCGAGTGCTGCGTCTCCAGATCGGTGACCTGCTGCTGGAGGGCGGCGCGGCGGGAGAGCGCCTCGCGGGCGAGGTCCTCGCGGCCGAGCGCGAGCGCCTTGCGGCCCTGGTCCTCCAACTTGGTGGACTGCGACTGCAACTGGTTCAGCTGGAGTTCCAGGCGCTTGCGCGAGGTCGCCACGTCGGCGACGCCACGGCGGACCTTCTGGAGCAGCTCCAGCTGCTTCTGGTACGAGTAGTCGAGGGTTTCGCGCGGGTCCTCGGCCCGGTCAAGGGCCTTGTTCGCCTTCGCGCGGAAGATCATCCCCATACGCTTCATGACACCGCTCATGGGCTTCGCGCGCCCCCTTCTGACGGACTCCGGCTCCAGCCTTGCGACAGAACCCACAGTACGGGCCCTGCATCCATTGACGCACTGTTCGGGGACGGATGCGCTCATCCCCAAGGACGACTGACCAAGCCCTTGCTCCGGCGTAGGGAGTAGGTGACCTTCAGGGTGAGCAGTAGGTCACCCTGTGTCCCTTCTCCCTCGTTCTTGGTCGGTCTGTCCCCTCTACAGACGACTGGTGTTGCCGGATCGTTCCCCTCCGGGCTGGGGTCCATGCCCAGAAGCGCTTACCCTTGGGTTTTGTGTTCCGTAGCCGTGCCAAGGAAGAGAAGGCCCCCGCCGACGCGGTGGTGACCGACTCCAAGCAGACCCGTGACCCTCAGGCGAAGAAGGGTCGGCCCACGCCCAAGCGCAGTGAGGCCCAGACCCAGCGCCGCAGCGTCGCCAACACGACGACGTCGCGCAAGGACGCCGCCAAGCGTCAGCGCGAGGAGCGCCGCGCCCAGATGGACCGGCAGCGCCAGGCGCTGGCCGGGGGCGACGAGCGGTATCTGCCGGCTCGTGACAAGGGTCCCGTGCGCAAGTTCGCTCGCGACTTCATCGACGCGCGGTTCAACGTGGCGGAGTTCTTCCTGCCCATGGCCGTGATCATCCTCGTGCTGAGCATGGTGCAGGTGGGCTCGCTGCAGACCATCGCGCTGCTGCTGTGGCTGGTCGTGATCGTGCTGATCGTGCTGGACTCGTTCGTCACCTCCTTCCGGCTGCGCAAGCAGCTCGCCGAACGCTTCGCCGGGCAGAACCGGCGGGGCGCGGTGGCGTACGCGCTGATGCGCTCGCTGCAGATGCGTCGCCTCCGGCTGCCCAAGCCGCAGATCAAGCGTGGAGCGCGGCCCTGAGCGCTGCGGCCTTCTCCGGGGGAGCGGCCGAGGCCTGGCTGAACAGGCTGGGCGGGCTGCGTGACGTCGTACGACAGGAGCTGGTGGCCCGGCAGCTCGACGAGCAGATAGCGGGGCGCTACCCGGTCGGGCAGCGGCTGCGGGTGCTCGACGTCGGCATGGGGCAGGGCACGCAGGCGCTGCGGCTGGCCCGGCTCGGACATCAGGTGACCGGTCTGGAGCAGGAGGCGACGATGGTCGCCGCGGCCCGTACGGCCCTGGCCGACGAGCCGGAGGGCATCCGGGAGCGGGTGCGGATCATCGAGGGCGACGGCCGGGACACCGGGGTGCACTTCCTGCCCGGCAGCTTCGACGTGGTGCTGTGCCACGGCGTGCTCATGTACGTCGAGGAGCCGGACGCGCTGCTGGCGGGGCTGGGGCGGATGCTGGCGCCGGGCGGACTGCTGTCGCTGCTGGTGCGCAACGCGGACGCGCTGGCCATGCGGCCGGGCCTGTCCGGGAACTGGGCGGGCGCGCTGGGCGCGTTCGAGACCACGGCCTACGTCAACCGGCTGGGGCTCGATGTGCGCGCGGACCGGCTGGCGACGCTGACCGGCGCGCTCGCCGGGATCGGGGCGCCGCTGCAGGCCTGGTACGGCGTGCGGGTCTTCACGGACACGGCGGCGGACGACACGGAGATCCCGGCGGACGTCGAGACCCTGCTGTCCGCCGAGGAGCGGGCGGGGCGGACCGACCCCTACCGGCAGGTGGCGGCGCTGCTGCATCTGTGCGGAGTGCGCGGCTGAGCCTGCGTTGTTCCCGTCGCTCCCGTTGTTCACTCGTTCGAGTGAGAGGCGGACGGGGTGGACCCGGCCGGCGGTCGGGGTGACCGGGCCGCGGCCACCCCGACGCGACGGTAGGGCCGGTTACGACTCGTTCGCGTGCAGGCTCATCGGGCCGTAGATCTCGGTGGAGTCCTCGAAGAGCCGCACCTGGTCCGCGCCGCCTTCGACGAGGTCCTTCCAGATCTCCCCGATCCACGACTCGGCGTCCCCCTGGGTGGTGAACTCCTCGGGCTGCACCGCGGGTTCGACCTCCGTCCCGTCCGCCTTCTCGAACCGCCACGTCCATGCCGCCATGTACGCCTCCCAGCTGTGACCACGTGCAGAGCAGAAGCCGGATCAAGGTCCGGCTTCTGCGGTCAGCCTAGTCGGGTGCGCAAGACCAGGTCAGACACGCGAAAATCAGCTTCGTGGAAGTCACTCTGCTCGGTACCGGCGCCCCCGCGGGGCTGCCCCGCCCCGACTGTTCGTGCGCCGTGTGCGCGGTCTCGCTCGGGGTGCATGCGCGGGCGGCGACCGCGTTGCTCGTCGACGGGGCCCTGTTGCTCGATCTGACGCCGGGTGCGGCGTTCGCGGCCGCGCGGGCCGGGCACTCGCTGGGCGGGGTCGGGCAGGTGCTGCTGACGCATCCGCACGACGGGCCGCCGGTGGAGGTGCCGGCCGGGCTGCCGCAGCCCGGCCGGGTGCCGGACGGGCGGGAGTTGGCGCTGCTGACGGGACATCGGGTGCGGGCGGTGGCGATGGACGCGCCGGGCACCGGGTACGCGGTGACCGGGCCGGACGGGCAGCGGCTGCTGTATCTGCCGCCCGGGGGCGCGCCGGCCGGCCTGGAGGAGGGGCCGGGGCCCGTCGAGCGGTACGACATGGTCCTCGCGGATCTCGTGGGGCGGCCGGATGCGCTGGCCAAGCTGCGGGCGGTCGGAGCGGTCGGACCGACGACCGACGTGGTCGCCGTCCATCTGGGCCACGACGTGCCGCCGGGCGCGGAGCTGCGGCGACGGCTCGCGGCGGCGGGCGCGCGGGCGGTGCCGGACGGGTCGACGCTGACGGTGGGGGTGTACGAGGACGTCCCGGACGTGCCGCGCCGGACGCTGGTGCTGGGCGGCGCCCGGTCGGGGAAGTCGGTGGAGGCCGAGCGGCGGCTGGAGTCCTTCCCGGACGTGCTGTACGTGGCCACCGGGGGGACGCGGGGCGGCGACACCGAGTGGGCGTCCCGGGTGGCCGCGCACCGGGAGCGTCGGCCGGGGTCGTGGCGCACGACGGAGACCTGTGACCTGGCGCCGCTGCTGGCGCAGGACGGGGCGCCGCTGCTGATCGACTGTCTGTCGCTGTGGCTGACGGACGTCATGGACTCGGTCGGGGCGTGGGACGACGCGGTGTGGGCGGACGGCGGGGAGCGGGCGCTGCGCTCACGGGTGGCGGAGTTGGCGGCGGCGGTGCGTTCGGCGCGGCGGACCGTCGTACTGGTGTCCAACGAGGTGGGGTCGGGGATCGTGCCGGCCACCGCGTCGGGGCGGCGGTACCGGGACGAGCTGGGGCGGCTGAACGCGGCGGTCGCGGCCGAGTGCGAGCAGGTCGTGCTGGTGGTGGCGGGGCAGGCGCTGGTGCTCCGCGGCTGAGCGGCCGCCCGCCCGGCGACTTCAGCGGGCGCTTTCCGTCGCGGGCGGGCACTTTCCGTCGCGGGGGGGCCGTCAGCCGCGGCGCGCGATGATCCGGTACGCGTTCGAGAAGCGGGTGCGGCGCAGGACGGGGGCCAGCAGGTGGTCGAGTGCCGCGGCCAGGGCGGTGAGCGGCCCGGCCGCCGGGCGCAGACGGCTCCGCTCGGCGTAGAGCGAGACGGCCGCGGCCAGGTCGTGGGGGGTGTGGGCGGCCCTGCGATCCGTCACGACGATCTCGCAGCCCTGGGCCTGGAGTTCGGCCCGGAGGTTGGCCGGCGGGATCAGGTGCAGGTGGCGGGGCTGGTCGTAGGAGTGCCACCACTTGCCGAGGACGGCCGCGGAGGCGCTGGCGGGGTCGGGGAGCTCCAGCAGGAGGTGGCCGCCCGGCCGCAGGGCGGTCAGCGCCGCCGCGAGTTCCGCTCTCGGGTCCCGGGTGTGCTCCAGGTGGTGGAGCATGCTGACGACGTCGTAGCGGCCGCGCAGCCGGGAGAGGACCTCCGGGGCCGTCAACCGGCCGACATGGGCCTCGTCGAGCCGGCCGGCCGCGTGCGCCCGCTCCACCCTGGAGGTCGGGTCGAGCCCGTCGAACGCCGTGTAGGCGAACAGTTCCTTCGCCGCCTCGGGGAAGGGCGCGTCGCCCGTTCCGACGTCCAGCCAGCTCTCCGGTTCGGGGAAGGGCAGCATCGCCCGGGCCGTCGCCCTGAGCTGCCTGCGGGCGACGGCCCGTCGTTCCCCGTCCGCCGGGTAGAGCTCCAGCCCTTCGACGGTCAGGCGCGGGTTCTGGAAGGCGTGTGCGCAGTCCAGGCACTCGTCGACCACGAACGTGCCCGGCCTGCGGTGGCGCAGATCGGGTGCGCGCAGCCGGGTGCGCAGCCGCTTCGAGCCGCACCAGGGGCAGTCGTCGCGGCGCGGCTCGTGGACGGGCCTGGGGGGCATGAGCGGCTCCGGGGAGGACGGGGAGGGGCACGAAGGGCGAAGAGGGAGAGTGGTCGACAATTTGCGGCAAACTGGAACGTATGGGATCCCGATCTTGGGTGCAATGACGTCACGCGTGTGTGGTGGCGACGGGGCGCGGAACTGTTCGATCGGTGCCGGTACTGTTCGGCGAATGAGCTCGCTTAATCTCGACGACTTCACCGATCTGATCGAGCGCCCGGACGGCGGTGTCCGCCGTGACGCGGAGGCCCGCCGGGAACGTCAGATCGTGCCGCCCGGATCGCTGGGGCGCCTGGACGACCTGGGTGAGTGGCTGGCGGCGGCGCAGGGCTCGTCGCCCGTGCGACCGGTCGAGCGACCGCGGGTGGTGCTGTTCGCCGGCGACCACGGCATCGCCGAGCTCGGCGTCTCAACCCGACCCGCGGGCAGTGCCGCGGAGTTGGTGCGCGAGGTCCTGGAGGGCGGCCGTCCGGTCTCCGTGCTCGCCCGCCGTCTCGACGTGCCCGTGCGGGTCGTGGACATGGCCCTGGACTGCGATCCGGAGGCCTTCCCCGAGGACGTCGTGCGGCATCGGGTGCGGCGCGGCAGCGGCCGGATCGACATCGAGGACGCGCTGACCGTGGAGGAGGCGGAGGCCGCCTTCAGGGCGGGCATGGCCGTCGCCGACGAGGAGGCCGACTCCGGTACGGATCTGGTGGTGCTCGGCGATGTGAGCGTCGGCGGGACGACGGCCGCGGGGGTGCTGGTGGCCGCGCTGTGCGGGACCGACGCGTCCGTGGTGACCGGACGGGGCGGCGAGGCGATCGACGACCTGGCGTGGATGCGCAAGTGCGCCGCGATCCGGGACGCGCTGCGGCGGGCCCGGCCGGTGCTCGGCGAGCAGTTGCAACTGCTGGCGACCGTGGGCGGGGCGGACCTCGCGGCCATGACGGGCTTTCTGCTCCAGTGCGCGGTACGGAAGTTGCCGGTCGTGCTGGACGGGGTCGTGGTGGCCGCCTGTGCGCTCGTCGCGCAGCGGATCGCGTTCCGGGCGCCGGACTGGTGGCTGGCCGCGCACAAGAGTGGTGAACCGGGACAGGCCAAGGCACTCGATCGGATGGCTCTGGAGCCGCTCCTCGACCAGGGCGTGAAGGTCGGCGAGGGCGCCGGCGCGCTGCTCGCCCTGCCGCTGGTCCAGGCCGCGGCCGCACTCGCCGCGGAACTTCCCGAGAGGGAGGCTGCCGCCGAGGAGCCGGAGAAGGAGGAGGAGAAGGAGGAGGAGAAGGACGACGAGGAGTAGTCCGCGCGAGAGCGGGGGGTACTGGGCGGCGTTACGGGGAGGGAAAGGTATGGGCCCATATGATCAAACCTTATGGGATATGCCCGATTCGCCGTCTGGTATCTGCGAGCCGTCGCCTTCGTCAACCTCCTCAGCGCGGTGTGGGTGTCCCTGGGACAAGACGTGCGGCGGCACAACCAGGAGGATCTGTTCACGCCGTATCTGCTGACCGCCGGCTTCGCCTCCGGCGTGTTCACCGTGTTCCTGGCGATCACCATGCGGCGTCGCAAGCGCGCCGCCTGGATCCTGAACCTCGGGCTCGGCGGGGCGTTCCTCGCACTGCTCGGCTTCGCCATGGTGTTCCCGGAGATCCGGCGGTACCCGCAGAACTGGGTCTCGCTGGCGCTGACAGCCGCCTTCGTGGGGGCGCTGGTGCTCGGGCGGCGGGAGTTCTACGCCAAGGGTGACCGGGCCAATCCGAGGCTCGCGGCGGCCGTCGGGGTCGGTGGGCTGCTGGGCGCCTCGCTGCTGGCCGCCCTGCTGGTGACGGTCACCAACCGGGCGTCCGGGCCCTCCACGTTCCTCGATCGCTGGCGGTACGGCACGCTGCGGCTGGTCTCCGTCGCCGCCGACGAGGGACGCGTCGCCGGGATCGTCACGCCGACCTGGGTCGACGTCGCCGTCAACGTGCTGAGCACGGCGCTCGTCCTCGCCGTCCTGTACGCCGCGTTCCGCTCCCGGCGGGCCGTCGACCCGCTCACCGACGACGACGAGAAACGGCTGCGGGAGCTCCTCGACCGGCACGGCGAACGGGACTCGCTCGGCTACTTCGCGCTGCGGCGGGAGAAGAGCGTCTGCTGGTCGCCGACCGGGAAGGCCGCCGTCGCCTACCGCGTCGTCGGCGGGGTGTCGCTGGCGTCCGGGGATCCGCTCGGGGATCCGGAGGCCTGGCCGGGGGCGATCGGGCCGTGGCTCGCCGAGGCGCGGGCGCACGGCTGGATCCCGGCGGTGATGGGCGCGAGCGAGGAGGCCGGGACCGTGTACGCCCGGCACGGGCTGGACGCGCTGGAACTCGGGGACGAGGCGATCGTCGAGGTCGCCGAGTTCACCCTGGAAGGACGCGCCATGCGGACCGTCCGGCAGGCCCACAACCGGGTCCGGCGGGCGGGGTACACGGTGTGCGTCCGACGCCACGAGGACGTCTCCGCCGACGAGATGGCGTACCTGCTGCGGCGCGCCGACGACTGGCGCGACGGGGCCGCCGAGCGGGGGTTCAGCATGGCGCTGGGCCGGCTCGGGGACCCGCAGGACGGGCGCTGCGTGCTGCTGGAGTGCCACGACGCGGACGGTGAGCTGCGGGCGCTGCTCTCCTTCGTGCCGTGGGGCCCGCGCGGGCTCTCGCTGGACCTGATGCGGCGCGACCGGGACTGCGACAACGGTCTGATGGAGTTCATGGTCATCGAGCTGCTGCTGCGCGCCCGGGACGAGCGGGAGGCGATCACGCAGGTCTCGCTGAACTTCGCCGTGTTCCGCTCGGTCTTCGAGCGGGGCGCGCGGCTCGGCGCCGGGCCGGTGCTGAGGCTGTGGCGGTCGCTGCTCAGCTTCTTCTCCCGCTGGTGGCAGATCGAGTCGCTGTACCGCGCCAACGCCAAGTACCGGCCCATCTGGGAGCCCCGGTTCCTGCTCTTCGAGAAGAGCGCGGACCTGCCCCGCATCGGCATCGCGTCGGCGCGGGCGGAGGGGTTCCTGCCGTGAGGCGGATCGCCCGCCGGGCCCGCGCCGAGTGGGGGCCGCTGTACGAGGCCGTACGCGACCCCCTGGCGGAGCGGCGGTGGCGGGCGGTCCCCATGACGCTCGGGGCGGTGTGTCTGACGGCGGTGACGCAGATCGTGCAGAACCGGTCGTGGGGCTATCAGCCCGTCCAGGATCTCGGCGCGGTACGGGCCGAGGACCCCTTGTGGCTCGCCCTGCTGCGCACTCCTCTGTCGCTGTTCGTCCCCGCGCTGGACCTGCCGGTCTGGGGCGCTCTCGCGCAGATCCTGCTGGTGTTCGGGATCGCGGAGCTCTGCCTGGGCCGGTGGCGCACGCTCGTCATCGCCTACGCCGCCACCCTCGCGGGCACGCTGTACGCGCGCGTGGGCATCGCCCTGGGCCGGCTGCCCGCCTCCGACGGCCTGGTGGTGGACACCGGCCCGTCGGCGGCGGTGGTCGGCCTCGCGGTCTTCCTGTGCCTGCGGTACCGCGCCTACGCGACGGCGGCGGCGGTGATCGTCGCGATAGTGGTGGAGGTCCTGCTGAAGAACAACCTGGCGGGCAAGGAGCACTTGGCGGCGATCGCGGCGGTGCTGGCCCTGTGCGCGGTGGCGGGGCGGGCGCGGGCGGTCGGGGGGCAGGCGCATCCGCAACCGCTGAGACGGCGGTGAGGCGGCGGTGAGGCGGCCTCGGGGCGCTGTCGGAGCGCCATTGGGGTGCCATTGGGGTGCCGTCGGGGCGCCCTCACTTCCGCTCGGCGGACGCCTCGGACTCGGCGAGCTCCGCGGTCGTCTTCCCGCCCAGCCAGTCCCCGACCACCCGGCGCGGTCCCGCCCATCGTCGATCGTGCCGGTAGGCCCGCAGCAGCGCCCTCGCACGCGCGCGTGGCCGCCTCCGGTAGAAGCGCCGGGCCCAGGGCGAGTCGGGCCGGGCCAGCCGCACCAGGCCCACGAGGCCGAGGAACGGGATGAACACGCTGAAGACGGCCATCTGGGCCTTGCCCTTGCTCAGCACGGCCAGCGAGAACAGGAAGTTGACCACGACCGTCGAGATGACGCTGCCCCGGTCCTGGAGCTCGTCCTGGCTCATGTCGTTGACGCCGAACGGCGAGAAGCCCACCAGCAGCAGTCCGACCAGCGCCGCCGTCAGGACCACGGCCTCCACGCTCTTGCGGCCCGCCTCCGTCCAGTACACGTCGTCGAGGTGCAGGATCAGCGCGAACTCGTCCAGGACAAGGCCGGTGCCGATGCCGAAGACCACCGCGAAGGCGTTCGCCCCGAAGCCGTGCCGGCCGCTCGCCACCGCGCCGAAGCCGCCCGCGACGGTCAGGACGACGCCCGGGACCACATGGTGGATGTGCACCCCGCCGGCGCTGCTGATGTTGCCGAAGGGCCCCTTGCCCGCGCGGATGAGCCGGGTGATGACCCGGGTGATCAGGAAGGTGAGCACGAACGCGGTCAGCGCGACGAGCAGCGGGACCTTGCCCGGTTCGACGATGTTGCGCTGCAGCCAGTCGCCCATGTCGACAGTCTTCCGGGGCCGGGGGTGGGCTGCCTGGCGGACGGGGCGTCCGGGCTACTCTGCCGCGGTGTCAACGACCTCGCCTCTCGACGGCCTCCGCTTCGCCTTCGGCACCCTGACCGTGTTCCCGGTCCGGGTGACCCGCTGGGACCGTCCGGCCGCGCGCGGGGGCATGCTGGCCGCCCCTCTGGTGGGGCTGGTCGTCGGCGGCTGCGCGGCCGGGCTGGGGCTGCTGATGCTCCGCCTGGGCGCGAGCCCGCTGCTCGCCGCCGTCGCCTCGGCCGCCGTGCCCGCCGTCCTCACCCGCGGTCTGCACCTCGACGGGCTGGCGGACACCGCGGACGGTCTGGGCAGCGGCAAGCCCGCCGAGGACGCCCTGCGGATCATGAAGCAGTCGGACATCGGGCCGTTCGGCGTGCTCACGCTCGTTCTCGTGCTGCTGGTGCAGGTGGCGGCGCTGACGCAGCTCTACGCCGAGTCCTGGGCGCTGGGCGCGGTCGCCGTCGTCGTCTCGGCGGCCGCCGCCCGCCTCGCGCTGACCCTGGCGGCCCGCGTCGGGGTGCCGGCCGCGCGGCCGGAGGGGCTGGGGGCGGCGGTGGCCGGCGTGGTCCCGGTGCGGGGCGCGGTGCTCGTCGCGGCCGCGGTCGTCCTGGCGGCGGCGGGCGCGGGAGCGTACTTCGGCCCGTACGACGTCGGCGTCGGCGCCACTGCCGTGATCGGGCCGGTCGAGGCGGGGCCGGTCCTCGAGCCGTACGACGCCGTCCGTCCGGCTCTCGCGGTCCTGGCCGCGCTCGCCGCCGCCGAACTGCTCCTGCGGCACTGCGCCCGCCGCTTCGGCGGCGTCACCGGCGATGTGTTCGGGGGCCTCGCGGAGACGGCGGCGACCACCGCCCTCGTGGCGCTGGCCCTGCTCGGCTGACGCCTGCCCTAACAGGCCTCGCGCCAGACGCCGAGTTCGTACTTCTTCAGCAGCGAACTCAGGCGCAGACGGCGGGAGTCGGCGCAGAACTCGCTCGTGGGCAGTTCGTACTCGACGTGGAAGACGGCCTTGCCCGCCTCGATGAAGGGCGTCAGGTCCGCGCACTCGTCGTACTGGGCGCACTGTTCGTTGACCGCGAAGTCGAAGTCGTCGACGAGTTCGGGGATCTGGTCGAGGTCGTTCTTCAGGCCGACCGACATGCCCCGGTCGTGGGCGAGGTCGGCGATGAGCCGGTTGTAGCGGAGCTGGTCGGCGGCCTTGACGGGGAAGCCGGTGGTGTTCTTGTAGCCGTCCATGTTGTCCGGTTCGACCGCGTCGAAACCCTTGTCGCGGCACATGTCGAGGCGGGCCGCCATGAGGGGTTCGAGGATGTCGACCTGGCGGATGTCGAGCCAGTGCTCGCCCTCCCAGCCGTTGCCCTTGCCGATCACCGACTCGGGGAAGTCGTCGGCGTCGGGCCGCCAGTCCTCCCAGGCTCCGGTGGACAGGTAACAGATGACCTTGCGGCCGTCCTTGTGCAGGCCGGCGACCGTGGCCTCGGTCTGGTCGAAGCCGTCGATGTCGTAGACCGGCACGTCGACGGAGGTGTCCAGGCGTCCGCTGAGCTGCCACTGCCAGCCGATGCCGGGGGCCGGTTGCCACAGACTCGTCCCGCCCGAATCTCCGGTTCGGCCCGCTTCGTCGTCCGGCTTGTCGTCAGGTGCGGCGGTGCAGCCCGCGAGCAGCAGGGCGAGGAGGGGCAGCAGCAGGGTCGGGCGTCTCACCGGAGTGACTCCAGGGGGTGCGGCAACGGACTCCAGCATGATCGCCCATGGCGGAACCCGGCGAGTGTGACCCAGTTCATGGAGTGCGAGGATCCAGAAGTGGCTACGACGCCACCGACAGGTGAACACTCGCGTGCATGGGCGAACGCACACGCACGCGTACGCTCATTCCGGGATTCGCCAAGCCGGTTCGCCGCGCCGGTGAGGCAGACCCCCGGATGCGACCGCACCCACGACCCGGATCTAGGGTCGGCTGTCGGGCCCGGTCGACCCACACCTCCGGCCACAGCAACTCCACATCGGAAGCGAGATTTCACCACCGTGACTGCTCTCACTCTCAGCACCGCCGCGGCGCCCGGCCTCCGGGCCGACGCGATCGTGATCGGTGTCGCCAAGGGCGCGAAGGGCCCGATCGTTGCCCCAGGCGCCGAAGCCGTCGACCAGGCCTACGACGGCCGACTCGCCGCAGTCCTGGAAACCCTGGGCGCCGCCGGCGCCGAGGGCGAGCTGACGAAGCTGCCCGCCCCGGCCGGTTTCAAGGCGCCGCTCGTGCTCGCGGTGGGCCTCGGAGCCGAGCCCGAGAAGGACTCCTCCTTCGACGGCGAGGCGCTGCGCAGGGCGGCCGGTGTGGCCGCGCGCGCCCTCACCGGCGCCAAGAAGGCCGCCTTCGCCCTGCCGGTGACCGACGCCGCCGACATCGGCGCGATCGGCGAGGGCGTGGTGCTCGGCGCGTACGCCTTCGACGCCTACAAGCAGAACGGCAACGATGCCAAGGCCAAGAGCGGCAAGGCGCCGCTCGCCGAGGCCGCCCTGCTCGGCGGCAAGCCGCGCGACGCCGCCCACAAGGCCGCGGTGCTGCGTGCCGCCGCCGTCGGCGAGGAGCTCAACCGCGCCCGCGACCTGATCAACATGCCGCCGAACGACCTCAACCCCGAGGCGTTCGCCGCGCTGGCCCAGACCGCGGCCAAGGAGCACGGCATCAAGGTGCAGGTGCTCGACGAGAAGGCGCTCGCCAAGGGCGGCTACGGCGGCATCCTGGGCGTCGGCTCCGGCTCGGCGTCCGCCCCGCGCCTGGTGAAGCTGTCGTACACGTCCGCCAAGGCGACGAAGCACCTCGCCCTGGTCGGCAAGGGCATCACCTACGACTCGGGCGGCATCTCGCTGAAGCCGGCCGGGCACAACGAGACGATGAAGTGCGACATGAGCGGCGCGGCGGCGGTCTTCGCCGCGGTCGTCGCCGCCGCACGGCTCGGGCTCGAGGTGAACGTCACCGGGTGGCTGGCGCTGGCCGAGAACATGCCGTCGGGCTCCGCCACACGTCCGGGCGACGTGCTGCGCATGTACAGCGGCAAGACGGTCGAGGTCCTCAACACCGACGCCGAGGGCCGGCTGGTCCTGGCGGACGCGCTGTGGGCGGCCTCCCAGGAGAAGCCGGACGCGATCGTGGACGTCGCGACCCTGACCGGCGCGATGATGCTGGCGCTGGGCAGCCGGACCTTCGGGATCATGGCGAACGACGACGCGTTCCGCACCGCGCTGCACGAGGCCGCCGAGGAGGTCGGCGAGCCCGCGTGGCCGATGCCGCTGCCGGAGCACCTGCGCAAGGGCATGGACTCGACCGTCGCGGACATCGCGAACATGGGCGAGCGGATGGGCGGCGGGCTGGTGGCCGGGCTCTTCCTGCGCGAGTTCGTCGGCGAGGGCGTCACCTGGGCGCATCTGGACATCGCCGGGCCCGCGTTCAACGAGGGCGGCCCCTTCGGGTACACGCCCAAGGGCGGCACGGGTACGGCGGTGCGGACGCTGGTGCGCCTTGCTGAGCTGACCGCCGCGGGCGATCTCGGTTAGTCGCGGTGGGTGCGGGGACTGTGCGCCTGGTCACTCGGGTCCATCCGTCCGTGTGGCGGGTGCGGGCCGTGTGTGGCCGGTCGCGCAGTTCCCCGCGCCCCTGGGGCACGTCCCCTCACGTCCGTCACAAGTGAGCGTGGGGTGTCTCACACCCCGGCCCGGCGTCTCGTTCGTCTTCTGCAAGTGCGAAGATGGGGCTCGGCAGGACAGGGCCCCCACCACAGGGCCGAAGAAAGAGCGGCCGGACACCAGCCGCCGCCCGGTCAGCGACGACCGGCGTACGGCGCACATGCATGGAGGACGTGACGTGGCGAACGACGCCAGCACCGTTTTCGACCTAGTGATCCTCGGCGGTGGTAGTGGCGGTTACGCCGCGGCGCTGCGCGGGGCCCAGCTGGGGCTTGACGTCGCCCTGATCGAGAAGGACAAGGTCGGCGGCACCTGCCTGCACCGGGGTTGCATCCCCACCAAGGCCCTGCTGCACGCGGGCGAGATCGCCGACCAGGCCCGCGAGAGCGAGCAGTTCGGCGTCAAGGCCACCTTCGAGGGCATCGACGTCCCCGCCGTCCACAAGTACAAGGACGGCGTCATCTCCGGCCTGTACAAGGGTCTGCAGGGGCTCATCGCGTCCCGCAAGGTGACGTACATCGAGGGTGAGGGCCGACTGTCCTCCCCCACCTCCGTCGACGTGAACGGCCGGCGCGTGCAGGGCCGTCATGTCCTGCTGGCGACCGGCTCCGTGCCGAAGTCGCTGCCGGGGCTGGAGATCGACGGCAACCGGATCATCTCCTCCGACCACGCCCTCGTGCTGGACCGGGTGCCGAAGTCCGCGATCATCCTGGGCGGCGGCGTCATCGGCGTCGAGTTCGCCTCGGCGTGGAAGTCCTTCGGCTCCGACGTCACGGTCATCGAGGGCCTGAAGCACCTCGTGCCGGTCGAGGACGAGAACTCCTCCAAGCTTCTTGAGCGCGCGTTCCGCAAGCGCGGCATCAAGTTCAACCTGGGCACCTTCTTCTCGAAGGCCGAGTACACCGCCGACGGCGTCAAGGTCACCCTGGCCGACGGCAAGGAGTTCGAGGCCGAGGTCCTGCTGGTCGCGGTGGGCCGCGGGCCCGTCTCCGCCGGTCTGGGCTACGAGGAGCAGGGCGTCACGACGGACCGCGGCTATGTCCCGGTCGACGAGTACATGCGGACGAACGTCCCGACCATCTCGGCCGTCGGCGACCTGGTCCCGACGCTCCAGCTCGCGCACGTCGGCTTCGCCGAGGGCATGCTGGTAGCGGAGCGCCTGGCCGGTCTGAAGGTCGTCCCGATCGACTACGACGGCGTCCCCCGGGTGACGTACTGCCACCCCGAGGTCGCCTCCGTGGGCATCACCGAGGCCAAGGCCAAGGAGATCTACGGCGCGGACAAGGTCGTCGCTCTGAAGTACAACCTCGCGGGCAACGGCAAGAGCAAGATCCTGAACACCGCGGGCGAGATCAAGCTCGTCCAGGTGAAGGACGGCGCCGTGGTCGGCGTCCACATGGTCGGCGACCGCATGGGCGAGCAGGTCGGCGAAGCCCAGCTGATCTACAACTGGGAGGCGCTGCCCGCCGAGGTCGCGCAGCTCATCCACGCCCACCCGACGCAGAACGAGGCGCTCGGCGAGGCCCACTTGGCCCTGGCGGGCAAGCCGCTGCACTCGCACGACTGACCCTCGGTCGACGAAGCGACGACTCAGACTTCCGCAATTCGTTAGGAGCAACCGAAACCATGGCGGTTTCCGTAACCCTTCCGGCGCTCGGCGAGAGCGTCACCGAGGGCACTGTCACCCGCTGGCTGAAGGCCGAGGGTGAGCGCGTAGAGGCCGACGAGCCGCTGCTCGAGGTGTCGACCGACAAGGTCGACACCGAGATCCCCTCCCCCGCCGCCGGCATCCTGGCCTCCATCAAGGTCGCCGAGGACGAGACGGTCGAGGTCGGCGCCGAGCTGGCCGTCATCGACGACGGCACCGGGGCCCCCGCTGCCGCCCCCGCCCCGGTCGCCGAGCCCGTCGCGGCTCCGACCCCGGCTCCCGTGGCCGCAGCGCCCGCCGCGCCTGCCCCGGCCCCCGCCGCTCCCGCTCCGGCCGCCGCCCCCGCGGGCGCCGCGTCCGGCACGGACGTGGTCCTGCCCGCGCTCGGCGAGTCCGTCACCGAGGGCACCGTCACCCGCTGGCTGAAGTCGGTCGGCGACAGCGTCGAGGCCGACGAGCCGCTGCTCGAGGTCTCCACGGACAAGGTCGACACCGAGATCCCGGCGCCCACCTCCGGTGTGCTGCTCGAGATCACGGTCGCCGAGGACGAGACCGCCGAGGTCGGCGCCAAGCTCGCCGTCATCGGCGCCCCGGGCGCGGCGCCCGCCGCCGCCCCGGCCCCCGCCGCCCCGGCTCCGGCGCCCGTCGCCGCCGCCCCGGCGCCCGCTCCGGTCGCGCCCGCCGCCCCGGCCCCGGTCGCCCCGGCTCCGGCTCCGGTCGCTCCGGCGCCCGCCCCGGTCGCCCCGGCCCCCGCGCCGGTCGCTCCGGCTCCGGTCGCCCCGGCCGCTCCGGTCGCGCCCGCCGCGCAGGACACCGACGAGGGTGCGTACGTCACCCCGCTGGTGCGCAAGCTCGCCGCGGAGAACGGCGTCGACCTGGGCTCCGTCAAGGGCACCGGCGTCGGCGGTCGGATCCGCAAGCAGGACGTCCTCGCCGCCGCCGAGGCCGCGAAGGCCGCCGCGGCTGCCCCGGCTCCGGTCGCCGCCGCGCCGGCCGCCGCGAAGAAGACCCCGAAGCTCGAGGTCTCCCCGCTGCGTGGCCAGACCGTCAAGATGCCCCGCATCCGCAAGGTCATCGGCGACAACATGGTCAAGGCGCTGCACGAGCAGGCGCAGCTGTCCTCGGTCGTCGAGGTCGACATCACCCGGCTGATGAGGCTCCGCGCGCAGGCGAAGGACTCCTTCGCGGCCCGTGAGGGCGTCAAGCTCTCCCCGATGCCGTTCTTCGTGAAGGCGGCGGCCCAGGCGCTGAAGGCCCACCCGGCCGTCAACGCCCGGATCAACGTGGACGAGGGCACGATCACCTACTTCGACACCGAGAGCATCGGTATCGCGGTGGACTCGGAGAAGGGCCTGATGACCCCGGTCATCAAGCACGCGGGCGACCTGAACATCGCCGGCATCGCCAAGGCCACGGCCGACCTGGCGGGCAAGGTCCGCGCCAACAAGATCACCCCGGACGAGCTGTCCGGCGCGACCTTCACCATCAGCAACACCGGTTCGCGCGGCGCGCTCTTCGACACGATCATCGTGCCGCCGAACCAGGTCGCGATCCTCGGCATCGGCGCCACGGTCAAGCGTCCGGCCGTCATCGAGACGGAGGAGGGCACGGTCATCGGCGTCCGCGACATGACGTACCTGACCCTGTCCTACGACCACCGTCTGGTCGACGGCGCCGACGCGGCCCGTTACCTGACCTCGGTCAAGGCCATCCTGGAAGCCGGCGAGTTCGAGGTCGAACTCGGCCTGTGATCCCAGGGTCCAGCAAGCAGGTGCCCCCGTCCGGAGCGTTCCGGACGGGGGCGCTTGTTTTTCAGGCCTGGGGCGCAGCCTCCGGGGGCGCGGGGAACTGCGCGACCAGCCACACTCGGCGTCGCGCCGCCCCACGGTCGGACACAGCAGGTTCCAAGGCGCCCCGTCCGGTCATGTAAGTCTCGTCTCACCTGCGTAAAAGCGTCCCCGCGCGCCCGTCGGGAAAGCGCTCGCGGCCGTATTGTCTAAACGTCGAACGCCCCGGGGCCCATGGGCGGCCCCTCTTTAAGGAGCCCTCATGACCGCGCCCGTCGTGCACTCGCTGCGCGAGCAGATCCGCGAGCACATCGTGGAGGGGATCGTCAGCGGGCGCTGGAAGCCGGGCGAGCGGATCGTGGAGCGACGGATCGCCACCGAGCTGGAGGTCAGCCAGACGCCGGTGCGCGAGGCGCTGCGCGAGCTGGAGTCGCTGCGGTTGATCGAGTCCGCGCCGAACAAGGGCGTGCGGGTGCGGAACCTGACCGCGGCCGACCTGGAGGAGAGCTACCCCGTCCGGGCCGGTCTGGAGGCGATCGCGGCGGAGCTGGCCGCCCAGGCGCTCGCCGAGGACTGCTCGGCCCTGGAGCCGCATGTCGCGGCGCTGTACGAGGCGGACCGCGCGGCGGACGGCACGGCCCAGGTGCGGCACACGGTGGGCTTCCACCGGGAGCTGGTGCGGGCGGCCGGCAACTCGGTGCTGCTGCACACCTGGGAGGGGCTCGGCATCGAGGTGTTCACGGCGCTGTCGATCCGCTGGCTGGGGACGCAGCAGCAGTCGTACGCCGAGGAGCACGAGGAGCTGGTGGAGGCGTTCAAGCGGCGCGATCCCCAGATCGCCGAGCTGGTGAAGGCCCATGTGCTGGGGTGCGCGCCGAGGGCGTGACGCAGTCGTGTACTCCCCGGGCACTCCACCGGGCACTCCACCGAGCACGCCCCCGCTCACCTGCGAAAACAGCCAAAATATGCGGCACCCGGTGCCCGCCCGAAAGGCACCCCGTGCCTACTTTCTCGTAATCGAGAAGTTTTGCCCTGGAACCCTTTGATCGATCATCGATCAGGGAGTTATTGTCGCCGACGGGCCGCACGGCGGAGCCGCATAACGGCGCCGTCCCGAAGCCCTACGCCCTGTCCTGCCAAAGACCAAGGGCAACCCCGAACCCTTACCCGTGAGGGAACCCCCTTCGACTGAGGAAGGCGGCGACATGACCGACCCCAACGCCATCCAGCCGAGCGCGCTCGACCAGCTCCCCGACCGGGACCCGGAGGAGACCGCCGAATGGCAGGCCTCGCTGGACGCGGTCGCCAAGGCGGCCGGGCCGCACCGCGCGGCATACCTGATGCGCCGCACGCTGGAGCGTGCCGAGGGCAACGGCATCGCGCTGCCCAAGCTGCTCGAGACGGACTACGTCAACACCATCCCGACCGCCGCCGAGCCCGCCGAGCCCGGTGACGCGGAGCTGGAGCGGAAGATCACCGCGTGGAACCGCTGGAACGCGGCCGCGATGGTGACCCGCGGCAGCAAACACGGCGTCGGCGGCCACATCGCCACCTTCGCCTCGGCCGCCTGGCTCTACGAGACCGGCTTCAACCACTTCTTCAAGGGCAAGGAGGCCGACGGCTCGGGCGACCAGCTCTACATCCAGGGCCACGCCTCCCCCGGCATCTACGCCCGCGCCTTCCTCGACGGCCGGCTGACCGAACAGCACCTCGACAACTTCCGTCAGGAGGCGGGCGGCAACGGCCTCCCGTCGTACCCGCACCCCCGCCGCCTGCCCTGGCTGTGGGAGTTCCCGACGGTGTCGATGGGCCTCGGCCCGCTGTCGGCCATCTACCAGGCGCGCTTCAACCGCTATCTCACCAACCGCGCCATCAAGGACGTCTCGGCGTCCCACGTCTGGGCGTTCCTCGGCGACGGCGAGATGGACGAGCCCGAGTCGACGGCGGCACTGGCGCTCGCCTCCCGCGAGGGCCTGGACAACCTGACCTTCGTCATCAACTGCAACCTGCAGCGCCTCGACGGCCCGGTCCGCGCGAACTTCAAGATCGTGCAGGAGCTGGAGGCCCAGTTCCGCGGGGCCGGCTGGAACGTCGTCAAGACGCTGTGGGGCGGTGCGTGGGACGAGCTGTTCGCGCTCGACGTCACCGGCGCGCTGGTACGACGGCTGCGCGAGGTGCCCGACGCACAGGTGCAGACGTACCAGACGCGTGACGCGGCCTACATCCGCCAGGACTTCTTCGGCAAGGACCCGGCGCTCGTCGAGATGGCGAAGCTGCTGAGCGACGACAAGATCCTGGAGTGTTTCCACCTCTCGCGCGGCGGTCACGAGGCGCGCAAGGTGTACGCCGCCTACAAGGCCGCGGTCGAGTTCAAGGGCGCGCCGACGGTCATCCTGGCCCAGACGGTCAAGGGTCACACCCTCGGCCAGGGCTTCGCGTCGAAGAACGCCAACCACCAGATGAAGAAGCTCTCGGTGGACGAGTTCAAGGCGATGCGGGACCTGCTCGAGCTGCCGATCAAGGACAGCGACTTCGTCGACGGCGTGGTGCCTTACGGCCACCCCGGCGCCGACTCCGCCGAGGTCCGCTACCTGCAGGAGCGCCGCGCCGCGCTGGGCGGCCCGGCCCCGGCCCGCCGTACGCACGCGCTCGCCCCGCTGCCCGCCCCGGCCGAGAAGGCGTTCGCCTCCTTCGACAAGGGCTCGGGCGCGCAGAACGTGGCGACGACCATGGCCTTCGTCCGGCTCGTCAAGGACCTGGTCCGCGACAAGGAGACGGGCAAGCGCTGGGTGCCGATCGTCCCGGACGAGGCGCGCACCTTCGGCATGGAGAGCCTGTTCCCGTCCCTCGGGATCTACTCCCCCAAGGGCCAGACGTACGAGCCGGTCGACCGCGACCAGCTGATGTACTACAAGGAGGCCAAGAACGGCCAGATCCTCAACGAGGGGATCACCGAGGCCGGTTCGATGGCCGACTTCATCGCCGCTTCCACCGCGTACTCCACGCACGGCGAGGCGATGATCCCGTTCTACATCTTCTACTCGATGTTCGGCTGGCAGCGCACGGCCGACCAGATGTGGCAGCTCGGCGACCAGCTCGGGCGCGGCTTCCTCGTCGGTGCGACGGCCGGCCGGACGACCCTGACGGGCGAGGGCCTCCAGCACGCCGACGGCCACTCCCCGGTCATCGCCGCGACCAACCCCGCCGCCCTGTCGTACGACCCCGCGTTCGCCTACGAGGTCGCGGCCATCGTCAAGGACGGTCTGCGCCGGATGTACGGCGAGGCGGCCCCGGGTGAGGACCCGAACGTCTTCTACTACCTGACCGTCTACAACGAGCCGATCCCGCAGCCCGCGAAGCCGTCGGTGGCCGGTGTCGACGAGGGCATCGTCAAGGGCCTGTACCGCTTCAACACGGCGGAGTCGGCGGGCGTGAACGTGGCGGCGGCCAATGCCCCGCGCATCCAGCTGCTCGGCTCGGGCACGGCGATCCACTGGGCCCTCGACGCGCAGCGGCTGCTCGCCGAGGAGTGGGGCGTCGCCGCCGACGTGTGGTCGGCGACGTCGTGGACGGAGCTGCGGCGCGACGCGCTGGAGGCCGACGCGGCCCTGCTGCGGGGCGAGGAGCGGGTGCCGTACGTCCGGCAGGCGCTGCAGGGCGCCGAGGGCCCGGTCCTCGCGGTCACCGACTACATGCGCCAGGTCCCGGACCAGATCGCGCAGTGGGTCGAGCAGGACTGGTCCTCGCTGGGCGCGGACGGCTTCGGCCTCTCCGACACCCGCGCGGCGGCCCGCCGCCACTTCGGCGTCGACGCGCAGTCGATCGTCGTCGCGGCCCTCGCCCAGCTGGCCCGCCGCGGCGAGGTCAAGGCGACGGCGGTCAAGGAGGCCCGGGAGAAGTACGGGCTGTAGGCCCGGCCCGGTAATCCGGCGCTGAAGGGGGGACGGTCGCGACCGTCCCCCCTTCACCGTCTTCCGGCCGTATCTTCACCTTCTTCCGGCCGTACCTTCACCGTCTTCCGGCCGTACGAAAGCTGCGGCCAGGCTGTGACCAGTCGCCACGCGGCCGCACCCGGCCACCCGGCAATATGAGCGCATGCGTGCTGCCCGTCTCATCAAAATGGTGTTGCTGCTCCAGAACCGGCCGACCATGACCGGCGCAGAACTGGCTCGGGAGTTGGAGGTGTCGGAGCGTACGGTCACGCGGGACGCCCAGGCGCTGTCGGAGGCGGGCGTGCCGGTGTACGCCGAGCGGGGGCGGGCCGGCGGGTACCGGCTCGTCGGCGGGTACCGGACGCGGCTGACCGGGCTGGCGCGCGGGGAGGCCGAGGCGCTGTTCCTGAGCGGGGTGCCGGGGGCGCTGCGCGAGATGGGCCTGGAGGACATCGCCTCGGCCGCGCGGCTGAAGCTGTCGGCGGCCCTGCTGCCCTCCCTGCGGGACGCCCCGCGCGCGGCCTCGCAGCGGTTCCACCTGGACGCGCCCGCCTGGTTCCGCGAGCCGGAGGCGCCGGCGCTGCTGACGGTGATCGCGGACGCGGTGTGGGACGACCGGTGCGTCCGGGCGCGCTATCGGCGCGGGGAGGACGAGGTCGAGCGGGAGTTGGAGCCGTACGGGCTCGTGCTCAAGGCGGGGGTCTGGTACCTGTGCGCCCGGGTCCGGGAGGCCGGGACGTTCCGTACGTATCGCATCGACCGGTTCGTGGCCGTCGAGGCGGCCGACCATCTGAAGGATCGTTTCAGCCGGGACATGGACTTCGATCTGCCCGGGTTCTGGGCCGAGCAGGCGGAGCGGTTCGCCCGGTCCATCCTGCGGGCCGAGACGGTGGTGCGGCTCTCGGAGGCCGGCGTGCGCGCGCTGCCCCACGCCGTGGACCCGGTGGCCGCGCGGGACGCCCTGGCGGCGGCCGGACAGCCGGACGAGCACGGGCGGACGACCGTCACCCTGCGGGTCGAGTCCGAGGAGGTGGCGTACACGCAGCTCACGGCGCTGGGGCCGGAGGCGGAGGTGCTGTCCCCGGCCACGCTCAGGGAGCGGTTCGCCGCGGACGCGGTACGGCTGACGGCGCTGTACGGTTCCCGGGAGGGATGACGTTCCCGACGGCATCCCGACGGCTTCCCGGCGACATCCCGGCCACATTCCCGTCGAACGCCCTGGAATACCCGCCACTCCGGGTGCGTCGCGCACCCTGAGGCACGATGCTGGACGCGTGATGGACGAGACGGAGTTCTGGGAGCTGGTGGACGCCTCCCGCGAGGCGGCCGAGGGTGACCCCGAGGAGCAGGCCGACCTGCTCGTGGAGCGGCTGGTCCGGCTGGACCCGGAGTCCGTGCTCGACTTCGCCCGGCACTTCGAGTCCCGCTACAACCGCGCGTACCGCTGGGACCTGTGGGGCGCCGCCTGGCTGCTCCTGGACGGGGCGAGCGACGACGCGTTCGACTTCTTCCGGTGCTGGCTGATCGGACAGGGCCGGGAGGTCTTCGAGGGCGCCCTGCACGCCGACCCGGACTCGCTCGCCGACCTGCTGGACGACTTCGACGAGGAGATCGACGGGGACGGCGAGGAACTCGGTTACGCGGCCGACGAGGCCTATGAGCAGCTCACCGGGACCGTCGCCCCGGACCTGGGCATTCCGCCCCCGCCGTCCGAACCCGAGGGCTCGCCCGTCGACTTCGAGAACGAGGGGGCGCTGGCCGAGCGGTATCCCCGGTTGTGGCAGCGCTTCAAGGAATAGATCCGGCCGCGGTCAGACGGCGAGCTTGCGGCGGGTGGTGTCCGTCGGGATGTAGGCCTGCGTCTGGTCGACCCGCACCGCGTGGTGCAGGGGCGCCTTGTTGGCCTGCTCCAGGGCGGACGCGGTGGCCGCGGCCGGGCCCAGGACGACCGCCGCGACGGCGCAGAGCACGGTCCAGGGGCTGCGTGCGGCCTTCGTCCAGCCCGCGCCCTGCTCGGTGGTCCGGGTGGTCTCCGCGGACCGCGTACGACTGCTGTTCATGATCCCCGCCTCTGGTCTGCTGCTTCGCTTCGCTTGTGTTGTGCATGACCGTAGGACGCGGGAATGGGAGAACTCTGAACGCTGCCTAAGGCGTTCCTGTGAGTGCCTGGGCGGCCGTTCTGCCCTGGAGACGGGCGGCGGTCTCCCGGATCTCGGGGAGGCGCGCGGTGAGCGCGGCGCCGGGGCAACTGGTCATGAAGCCGTCCCGGTGGCCGGCCAGGACGGGGAGGGTGGCGGCGGTGCCGGAGGCGTACCGGCTGCGGCCGTTGCTGGAGACGAGCCGGACGGTGGTGCGCGGGTCGATGTCGGACAGGCCGAGTTTCCAGGCGGTCAGGGCGGCGATGGCGTCGACCACCGGCTGCGGCACCGGGACCCCGTGGGTGAACGTGCCGAGTGCGGCGACGCCGGTGGTGCGGTGGTTGAAGCCCTGGGTGTGGGCGCCGGTGACCGGGCGGCCGACACCGCCCGCGCGGCCCTCGTAGATCGTGCCGCAGCGGTCGACGAGGAAGTTGTAGCCGATGTCGTCCCAGTCCCGGGCGCCGGTCTGGCCCGTGTACAGGTCGCGGATGATGCGGGGCGCGTCGGCGCAGGCGTAGCCGTTGGGCGAGTCGGTGTGGTGGACGAAGACGGCGACGACCTTGTCGTCGTAGCGCGGGGGCGGCTGCTCGCGCCGGGCGCGCGCGTCCAGCCAGGCGGTGCGGGGCACGACGGGCGGCCGGGCCGCCTGGTGCGCGACGGCGGGACGGGCGATCGCGCGCGGGGCGGGAGCGGCCGTGACGGCGTCCTCGACACCGTTCGCGCACAGCCCCAGGGAGGCGACGGCGGCCAGCCCCGGCAGACAGCCCAGCAGCACGAGGAGCGGGCCCGGCGTCCGCGCCGGAAGCCGGCCTCGCGTTCCCCGCGGACCGCGGGAGGCCGCTCGGAGGGCGCACATGCACCCACTCTCGGCCGGTTCTGCTCCGCCCGCGATGTGTGGTGTGCCACCTGGTGGAACCATCCTCCCGGTCCATGGCGTTTTTCGAGGTACGCGCGTGCGTGGCCGGTTCTGGCCGCACTCGCGCGCGTGATCGATGGGTAGCTGATCACTGGGCCCTTCCCGCACGTACTAGGGGATCTGAGAGAAAGGGGGCCGTGTGGACCTGCTCGACATCCTGCTGGCGCTGGTGATCCTGGCCTACGCCGGTTCCGGCTACCGGCGTGGGCTGGTGGCCGGCTGTGTCTCGCTGGCCGGGTTCGTGGGCGGCGCGGTGATCGGTGTGTGGGTCCTGCCCTGGCTGATGGATCTGGTGACGCCGGGGACCACGGCGGCCACCGTGACCGCCATCCTCACGGTCCTGGCGCCGGCGGTGATCGGGCACGAGCTGGCGGGGCGGCTGGCGCTGCGGCTGCGCAGGGAGCTGGACCGCGGGCCGCTCAGGGTGGCGGACGGCATCGGCGGGGCGGCGGCGAACGCGGTGGCGGTGCTGATCGTGGCGTGGGTGGCGGCGAGCGTGCTGGGCGCGTCCTCGTCGCCGGTGGTCACCTCGTCGATACGGGACTCCCGGCTGCTGGGGGCCGTGCAGGACGCGATGCCGGACACCACGCCCACCTGGTTCTCACGGGCCACGTCGGCGCTGACCCAGGCGGGCTTCCCGCAGGTCTTCAACCCCTTCGAGAGCGAGTCCACGGCGGAGGTCGCCAAGCCCACCGGCGACAGCGTCACGGCCAGCGCGACCAGCGCGGCCAAGCTGAGCACGGTGAAGATCGAGGGCGTCTCGGGCGACCAGGGCCGTGAGGGCAGCGGATTCGTGTACGCGAGCGAGCATGTGATGACGAACGCGCACGTGGTGGCGGGCATCGACGACCCGACCGTCCGGATCGGCGGGGTGGGCGAGTCGTACGACGCGCGCGTGGTGCTCTTCGACCCCGAAAAGGACGTGGCCGTGCTGTACGTGCCGGAGCTGAAGGCGCCGGTCCTGAGCTTCGACGACGAGGCCTCGCGCGGGGACTCCGCGGTCGTCGCCGGGTATCCGCAGGACGGCGACCTGAACCTCCAGGCGGCCACGGTCGCCAACCGGGTGAAGGCGACCGGCCGCAACATCTACAACGACGAGATCGTCACCCGCGAGATCTACTCGATCCGCTCCACCGTGCGCCCCGGCAACTCCGGCGGCCCGCTGCTCACCACCGACGGCCGGGTCTACGGCGTGGTCTTCGCCCGCTCCACCTCCGACGACGAGACGGGGTACGTGCTGACGGCGGCCGAGGTGGCCGGCGACGCCGAGCGGGCGGCGAAGGCGACGCAGGCCGTGGACACGGGAGACCTGGTCAGCTCGTGAACCGCGTGAGCCCTGCGGAGTACCTCCGGAGAGCTACAGCGGCCGGCCCATGAAGACGTCGTCCACGTACTCGCCGCCCAGCAGGAACTCCTCCGGGAGGATCCCCTCCACGGTGAAGCCCTCCGCCTCGTAGAGCGCCCGGGCGGGGGTGTTGTGGCCGAGGACGCGCAGGGTGAGGCGGCGGGCGCCGCGGCGGCGGGCCTCCGCGACGGCCGCGCGGACCAGCGCGCGCCCCACGCCCCGGCCGCGCGCCTCCTCGGCCACGGCGAGGCCCTGGATCTGCCGGACGTGCGCATTGCAGGCGAGCGGGGTGGGGAAGCCGAGGCGGATGTAGCCCACGACCCGGGCGCCGCTCCCGGCGTCGGTCTCGGTGCCGCTCCCGGCGTCGGTCTCGGCCTCGGCGACCAAGTGGTCCTCGGGGGCGTGGCGTTCGTCGAAGAAGGGGGCGTAGGGCGGCTGTGGCCGCGGCATGACCGCGTGCAGGTACGACCAGGTCAGCCGGTCGACGAGGGCGAGCGCCTCGCCGTCGGCGGGCAGCGCGGTGCGTATGCGTAGCGTGGATGGCTCGGGCATGGCCGTCACCCTATGGCGCGGACGCGACCGTCTGACCGGGGTTTTATCCGGACGACGGGCAGGATGACCGCATGGAACGTACGCGAATCGCGGTGGCCGGCGCGTCCGGCCTGATCGGCAGCGCCCTGGTGCGGTCTCTGACGGCCGACGGACACACGGTGGTCCGCCTGGTGCGGCACCCGCCCCGGAGCGCGGACGAGGTGCGCTGGGACCCCGAGAAGGGGCAGGTGGACACGGCCGGGCTGGCCGGGTGCGGCGCCGTGGTCAATCTGGCGGGGGCAGGGGTCGGCGACCGGCGCTGGAGCGACGCGTACAAGCGGCGGATCCACGACAGTCGGGTGCACGGCACGACCGCGCTGGCGAAGGCCGTCGCCTCGCTCGACGAACGGCCGCGGGTGTTCGTGAACGGCAGCGCGATCGGCCGGTACGGCGAGACGGGCGAGCGGGTCGTGGACGAGAGCGCGCCCGCCGGGAGCGGTTTCCTGCCGGAGCTGTGCGTGGAGTGGGAGCAGGCGGCGGCGCCGGCCCAGGACGCGGGCGTGCGGACGGTCTTCACCCGGACCGGGCTGGTCGTGGCGCGCGGCGGCGGGGCCTGGGGCAAGCTGTTCCCGCTGTTCAAGGCCGGACTCGGGGGGCGGATGGGCGACGGCCGGCAGTACTGGTCGTATGTCTCGCTGCACGACGAGGTGGCGGCGATCCGGTTTCTCCTCGACCGCGACGACCTGTCGGGGGCGTTCAACCTGACCGCGCCCGAGCCGCTGACGAACCGTGAGATCACCGCGGCCATGGGACGGGTGCTGCACCGGCCGACGCTGTTCGCCGTGCCGGCGCCGGTGCTGCGGGCGGTGCTCGGCGAGATGGCCGGGGATGTGCTGGGCAGTGCGCGGGTGGTGCCGAAGCGGCTGCTGGAGTCCGGGTTCACCTTCGCGTTTCCCGGGATCGAGGATGCGATCCGGGCAGCCTGATCCTCCGCGTGACCGTATGCGACCGCCGTGCGACCGTGCCCTGTTCATGCGCGACTGTTCCTGACCGATCACGGCCCTACCCTCGATCCGAACTCGGGCATCCGGGACGGCCGTTGGGGGCATGACGTCTCCACCGGCCGCGCAACCTCGAGGAGGGGCACGTGCTAGAGCCCGCGTACCAGGCAGACGTCGTCGTGGTGGGAGCCGGAGTCGCCGGACTCTCCGCCGCGCACCGGCTGACCAGCGCAGGAGTAACGACCGCCGTCCTGGAGGCCGCCCCTTACGTCGGCGGCCGCATGGCGACGGAGAAGATCGACGGGTTCCGGCTCGACCGCATCGGACAGCTGCTGTCCACGGCGTATCCCGAACTGGCCCTGACACCGGGGCTGGACGCGTTCGTCATGCGTCCGTTCGCGCCGGGGGTCCTGCTGCACAGCGACGGACGACATCACCGCGCGGGCGCGCAGGCGGGCGCGGGGAGCGCAAGGGGCGCACTGCACGCCGTACGCGCTCTGGCGAGCACTCCCCGGCCTGGCGGGCTGCCCAGGCCGCGCGCCGGCGGCTCCCTGCCCGTACCGGGCCGTCCGACGGCCCCGCCCCGGGTCCGGGCGGGCGCGCCGCTGGGCACCGCCGTGGACCAGGCCCGGCTGGGCGCCGCGCTCACCCGGCTCGCGACCACCCCGGCCGAACGGCTGCTGCGGCGCCCGGAGTTGCCGGCCGCCGAGGCCCTCGCGGCCCGCGGTCTGCCGGCCCGCACGGTCGACGGGTTCCTGCGACCGCTGCTCGCCGCGCTGCTCTGCGACCCGGACCTCACCACGTCCAGCCGGTGCGCGGACCTCGCGCTGCGCGCCTTCGCGTCGGGCCGGCTGTCGTTGCCGGAGGGCGGGGCGGAGGTGCTGCCCGAGCTGCTCGCGCGAACGCTGCCGCCGGGCACCGTGCACACCGGGGTGCGGGTCACCTCGGTCTCCACGACCTCGGTGACCACCGCGGGGCACGGCGAGTTCCGCTGCCGTGCCGTCCTGGTGGCCACCGACGCGCGCACCGCGGCGGAGCTGCTGCCCGGGCTGCGGGTGCCCGACTTCCACCCGGTGACGGTCGTCCACCACACGACGGACGAGCCGCCGCAGACCGGCGCCTCGCTGCTGCTGGACGCCGACCGGGGAGGGCCGGTCGCGCACACGGCGGTGGTCAGCGAGGTCGATCCGAGCCGGGCGCCCGCGGGCCGCGCGCTGATCTCGTCCACGGTGCTGGGCACCCCGCCGCCAGGCGTGGACACGGCCGTGCGGATGCATCTGTCCCGGCTGTACGGCACATCGACCGCGCGGTGGGAGACGCTGGCCGTGCATCACACCGCCGAGGCCGTGCCCGCGATGCGGGCGCCGCATGATCTGCGGCGCCCGGTGCGGTTGCTGGCGGGCCTGTACGTGTGCGGCGACCACCGGGACACGAGCACGGTGCAAGGCGCTCTGCACTCGGCGCGTCGCGCTGCCGCGGCGATCGTCTCCGACCTGCGCGCCGCGGGTTCGCTGAACTCGGCCGAGCCGTTGCCGACGGCCCGTCAGCAGCAGGCAGCCGCGTGACCCACCCGCTGGGGGCTCTGCCCCCAGACCCCCGGGCCTATGCCCACCCACCGCCCGTCTCGGTAAGTCAAAAGGCGACGGCCAGGTATTTCAGCCCGTCCGGCGTTTGAGGACGAGGCCCCTTCAGGGCCGACAGCGGGGGTCTGGGGGCGGCAGCCCCCAGGGGGCCACGGTCAGCCCAGGGCTGCGACCTTGTCGCGGTACGTGCGGGCCGGGGCCGCGTCGCGGTACGGCTCCAGCCTGCGTTCGAAGTCCCTGACGTACTCCAGGGCCCGGACCGACCGCATCTCCGCCGCCTGGCCCGCCGCCTCGGCGGCGAGCTGGCAGGCCTGGTCGAGCTCGCCGAGGCCGAGGCGGGCCGAGGCGAGGACGACGCGGCAGAACAGGCGGCTGCGGGCGTGCGCGGCGGGGCGCAGCTGCAGGGAGCGTTCCGCGTGCTGGGCGGCCGCGCGGAACTGCTGGAGGTCGCGGTGGCAGTGCCCGAACTCGTCGGCGAGCTGCGCCTCGTCGAAGAAGCGCGCCCAGTGCGGGACCTCGTCACCGGCCTTGGCGGCCTCCAGCGCGCGTTCGGCCCGGACGAGCGCGGCGGTGGAGGCCCGCACCTCGCCGAGCACCCCGTGCCCGCGCGCCTCCGCCGAGTGCAGCAGCGCCTGCACGACGGGCGGGGCGCCCGTGCCGACGCCCTGCTGGGCCACCCGCGCGAGCTGCACCGCCTCGCGGCCGTGGCCGAGATAGACGGCCTGGCGGCTCATGGTGACGAGGACGAAAGAGCCGTACGCCCGGTCCGCGGCCGCCTGGGAGAGGCGCAGGGCCTGGACGAAGTAGCGCTGGGCCAGGCCGTGCGCGGCGATGTCGAAGGACGTCCAGCCGGCGAGGCGGGTCAGATCGGCGGCCGCGCCGAAGAGGCGGCGGCCGGTCTGTTCGCCGTAGGCGCCGCGCAGCATCGGCTCGCACTCGTGCTCCAGATAGCGCACGAGGGCCTGGCGGGCATGGCCGCCGCCGTACCGGTCGTCGAGGGTGCGGAAGAGCTCGCCGACCGAGCGCAGCGCGGAGATGTCGCCGCCGGTGACCCGCTGGCCGGGGCCGCGCTCGCTGCCCTGGCCGCGCTGCCGGGGCACGGCCGCGAGCCCCGGCGTCACCTGGGCGGGCGCCGTCGCGGGCTGGGGCGACGACGGCTGCTGGGGTACGGCGGGCCTGGCGGCCGGGCGGGCCTGGACGGGCACCCGGGCGGGCGGTTCGCTGCGGGCGACCTTCTCGTCGGCCCGTCCGATCAGCCAGTCGCGGCTCGGCACGACGAGCCCGGCCGGGGTGAAGGCGATCTTGCGGAGCTCGGCGTGGCTGCCGGAGTCCTTGCGCCAGAGCCCGCCGACGATGTCGATGGCCTCCTCGGGGGTGCCGGCGAACTCCAGGCCCGCGTAGACGGGGGCGCAGGCGTCCAGGCCGAGGTCCTGGGCGGTGAGGCGACGGCCCAGGCGTCGGGTGAAGACCTCGGCGATCAGGGCGGGGGTGGTGCCCCGGGGCTGCTGCCCGCGCAGCCACCGGGTGACGGACGTCTTGTCGTATCTGAGATCCAGCCCGTGCTCGAGGCCGAGCTGATCGACGCGACGGGCCAGTCCCGCGTTGGAGAAGCCCGCTTCTGCGATGAGCGCGGCGAGCTGGCGGTTGGGATTGCGCTGCGCGGGTCGTTCCGTCATCTGCGGTGCGGTCTCCTGCCTTCCGGGCGTCTGACGTGCCCGGTTGAAGTGCCCTGGTGGGTGTGAGCAGCCCTTTTGGCCTCGTGAACGGCGCGAATGTAGCGGAGCGTAGCCACTCGGTCGCACATCTCCACGTTCATTCATCCGATCGTGTGAGGATTGGCCGTGCGGCTGACGCGGAACGCGCGGACGTACAGTGGCTTGGGCGTTCGACGCGCCTGACGACTTTCCAGGGAGGCGCTTGCCGTGAGCGAGCTGCGGTTCGTCCGGATGGGGTTCGGCGAGGACGCCGTCGAGTACCAGGAGGCGTGGGACGAGCAACGCCGTGTGCACGCGGCCCGGTTCGCCGAAGAGGCCCCGGACACCGTGCTGCTCCTGGAACACCCGCCGGTCTACACGGCGGGCCGGCGCACGGCCGACGACGAGCGCCCCCTGGACGGCACCCCGGTCGTGGACGTGGACCGCGGTGGCAAGATCACCTGGCACGGCCCCGGCCAGCTGGTGGGCTACCCGATCCTCAAGCTGCCGCGCCCGGTGGACGTCGTCGCCCATGTGCGACGGCTGGAGGACGCCCTGATCCGCACCTGCGCGGAATTCGGCCTGGAGACCTCCCGGGTCGAGGGCCGCAGCGGGGTGTGGGTGCTCGGCGATCCGGTGGAGCGACGCCCGTCGCTCGGCGGCCTGGCGCTGGACTTCGACCCCCGGCTCACCGACGAGGAGTTCGACCCGCGGCTGAACGGTCCGCAGTACGCGCCGTCCAACGCCGGTCAGCGACGTGAGGACCGGAAGATCGCGGCGATCGGCATCCGGGTCGCCAAGGGCGTCACGATGCACGGCTTCGCGCTCAACGTGAACCCGGACAACAAGTGGTTCGACCGGATCATCCCGTGCGGGATCCGGGACGCGGGCGTCGCCTCGCTGGCGGGCGAGCTGGGCCGGGACATGACCATCGCCGAGGTGCTGCCCGTGGTGGAACGGCACCTGACGGACGTCCTCGAGAACGCGGAGCTCCAGCCGCGGGCGATCGAGAAGACACCGGCCTGAGCAGCCTGCCCGGCGCAGGCAGGCACCCGCGCCGGGTTTCAAATCGACGGGCGTACCCTTAAGGACGCCGAAGAATCAATCGCTAGGGAGCCGGTCGTGTCCGCAGTCGCCCCCGACGGACGCAAGATGCTGCGCCTGGAGGTCCGCAACGCCCAGACCCCCATCGAGCGCAAGCCCGAGTGGATCAAGACCCGGGCGAAAATGGGTCCCGAGTACACCGCGATGCAGAAGCTCGTGAAGAGCGAGGGACTGCACACCGTCTGCCAGGAAGCCGGCTGTCCCAACATCTACGAGTGCTGGGAGGACCGTGAGGCGACCTTCCTCATCGGCGGCGACCAGTGCACCCGGCGCTGCGACTTCTGCCAGATCGACACCGGCAAGCCCGAGGCGCTGGACCGCGACGAGCCGCGCCGGGTCGGCGAGTCCGTCGTCACGATGGACCTGAACTACGCCACCATCACCGGCGTGGCGCGGGACGACCTGGCGGACGGCGGGGCGTGGCTGTACGCCGAGACCGTCCGGCAGATCCACCTCCAGACCGCCGAGCGGGAGGCGGGGCGCACGAAGGTGGAGCTGCTGGCTCCCGACTTCAACGCCGTCCCGGAGCAGCTCGCGGAGGTCTTCTCCTCGCGGCCCGAGGTCTTCGCGCACAACGTCGAGACCGTCCCGCGGATCTTCAAGCGGATCCGGCCCGGCTTCCGTTACGAGCGTTCGCTGGACGTCATCACGGCCGCCCGCGACTACGGTCTGGTCACCAAGTCGAACCTGATCCTCGGCATGGGCGAGACGCGTGAGGAGGTCAGCGAGGCGCTTCGGCAGCTGCACGAGGCGGGCTGTGAGCTGGTCACCATCACGCAGTACCTGCGGCCCTCCGTGCGCCACCACCCCGTGGAGCGCTGGGTCAAGCCGCACGAGTTCGTCGAACTCAAGGAGGAGGCCGAGCAGATCGGCTTCTCCGGCGTGATGTCGGGTCCGCTGGTACGGTCCTCCTACCGCGCCGGACGCCTGTATCAGATGGCCGTCGAGAAGCGCGGTTCGTTCATCGCCACCCAGGCCGTCTGACACAACGTCACCCGCCTTGCGCCGTACGGCCGCAAGCCGAGTGTGTGAATTCGCGCACAAGTTACTACTCGCCAGTAGTGACCGAAAAGACGCGGCCCTGACCGTCCTCGCAGATGAGGACGTCCGTCAGGGCCGCGTCAGCGTTTCGGCCCCCCGCGCCAAGGCTTCATTCGCGTTTGACCGGTCGGTCACGCACTGGTAACACCAATCAGTAACGCTCGTATCACACCACGTAGACCCATGCCGAAGCCCTACGAGGGGGACGTTCACCATGCAGGCCGCGCCCGTTCGCGCCACCGCGATCCCGACCTTCACCGACGCACTGCGTGCCGTCGAGTCGCTGCTCATGAGCAGCGGCCAGCGCACCGCCCGTCGCAACGCCTGGACCTCCGTGCTGGAGGACCGCCGTCGCGCCAAGGACCGTGTCGAGGCGCAGCGCGTCCTCGAAGAGGTCACCTCCGCCCGTTCCTGACCCACCCGCCCCTCCGCACCCCGTACGCGTTCCCGCACCTCCCCTCCTGCCGTCGAAGGCGCTTCCGAGGCCACGTAGACTTCGTGGCATGGCGAGAAGTGACAGCGCGGCGGACGCCGCTAACCCCGGGCGACTGAAGCAGATCGCCCTGACGTACAAGATGACCCGCAAGGCCGACAAGACGATCGGCCTCGTGCTCGCGGGTGTCTTTCTCCTCACCTTCGGCGTCTTTCTCGCGATCGGTTTCCTGATCGATCACCCGGTCTACCTGGGCATCCTGGGCTTCCTGCTCGCCTTCCTCGCGACGGCGATCGTGTTCGGACGCCGGGCCGAGCGGGCCGCCTTCGGTCAGATGGAGGGCCAGCCCGGCGCGGCCGCGGCCGTCCTCGACAACATCGGCCGCGGGTGGACGACCACCCCCGCCGTGGCGATGAACCGCAGCCAGGACGTGGTGCACCGGGCCGTCGGCAAGGCCGGCATCGTTCTGGTCGCCGAGGGCAACCCGAACCGGGTGAAGTCCCTGCTGGCCGCCGAGAAGAAGAAGATGAACCGCATCGTCGCGGACGTCCCGGTGCATGACGTGATCGTCGGCACGGGCGAGGGCCAGGTCCCGCTGAAGAAGCTGCGCACCACCATGCTGAAGTTCCCGCGGGTGCTGGCCGGCCCCCAGGTGACGGCCACCAACGACCGGCTGCGCGCCATGGGCGACCTGATGAGCAACATGCCGCTGCCCAAGGGGCCGATGCCGAAGGGCATGCGCCTGCCGAAGGGCGGCAGCCCGAAGTCCCGCTGATCTCATACGGCCTTATGGCCTTACGGCCTTACAGCGATGGGGCGCCCGGATCACTCCGGGCGCCCCATCGTCGTCTTCGTGTGTGCTTCGGCTTCGTGTGTGCTTCGTTCTCAGATCCGTACTTCCACCGTGCGGGCGAGCCGGTCGTGCAGGCCTCGGCCGTCGCGGTCCCAGATCAGGGCCGGGAGGGCCAGGCAGAGCAGGACCGTGCGCAGCACGGAGCGCAGCGGGTTGACGGTGCCGGTCTCGGCGGAGACCACGCGCAGGCCGAAGAGGCGCTTGCCCGGGGTGGAGCCGACCGTGCCGACCGTCAGGACGCCCAGCACGAGGAAGACGAGCAGGGCCCAGTTGCTGGTGGCGGGCCGGTAGCCGTCCGTGATCAAGCTGTATGCGATCAGAACGCTGAGGCCCCAGTCCACGGCCAGGGCGCCGAGCCGGCGGCCCGGGCGGGCGATCGAGCCCGGTCCCTCCTCCGGCAGACCGAGCTGCTCGCCCCGGTATCCGAAGTCGGCACCGGCTTCTTCCATGGCCGAACGGGGTCCGGAGAGCCATGATCCGAGTGCTTGCCTGTTGTCCACCCGTCCACGGTACTGCGCACCCATATGACCGGTGACGGGCGGGGGTGGCGACCTGGTGTGTCCGGGCTACGGTGGACGATGGGCCGGTTAACTTGTGCGAAACAAATGGGTCACGCCCGAGAAATCACCCGTCCCTAGGGTCGACGACAGCGTGTGCCACCGCACTGGCCGCACGAACGAACTACCACCCCGGCTCGACGGTCGGGAGTAGGAGGAGCTGGATGTTCCAGAACGCCGACGAGGCCAAGAAGTTCATCGCGGACAAGGACGTCAAGTTCGTCGACGTCCGATTCTGCGACCTGCCGGGCGTCATGCAGCACTTCACGCTGCCCGTCGAGGCGTTCGACCCGGACGAGGAGCTCGCGTTCGACGGTTCGTCGATCCGCGGTTTCCAGGCCATCCACGAGTCCGACATGGCCCTGCGCGCCGACCTGTCGACGGCCCGTGTCGACCCGTTCCGCCGGGACAAGACGCTCAACATCAACTTCTTCATCCACGACCCGATCACGGGCGAGCAGTACTCCCGTGACCCGCGCAACGTGGCGAAGAAGGCCGAGGCGTACCTGGCGTCGACCGGTATCGCCGACACCGCGTACTTCGGCCCCGAGGCCGAGTTCTACGTGTTCGACAGCGTGCGCTTCCAGACCTCCGCGAACGAGTCCTTCTACCACATCGACTCCGAGGCCGGCGCCTGGAACACCGGTGCCGTCGAGAACAACCGCGGTTACAAGGTCCGCTACAAGGGCGGCTACTTCCCGACCCCGCCGGTCGACCACTTCGCCGACCTGCGTGCGGAGATCTCCCTGGAGCTGGCCGCGTCCGGCCTCCAGGTCGAGCGCCAGCACCACGAGGTGGGCACCGCCGGCCAGGCGGAGATCAACTACAAGTTCAACACGCTGCTCGCCGCGGCCGACGACCTCCAGCTCTTCAAGTACATCGTGAAGAACGTGGCCTGGCGCAACGGCAAGACCGCGACCTTCATGCCGAAGCCGATCTTCGGCGACAACGGCTCGGGCATGCACGTCCACCAGTCTCTGTGGTCCGGCGGCTCCCCGCTGTTCTACGACGAGGCCGGGTACGCGGGCCTGTCGGACATGGCCCGCTACTACATCGGCGGCATCCTCAAGCACGCCCCGTCGCTGCTGGCCTTCACCAACCCGACGGTGAACTCCTACCACCGTCTGGTCCCGGGCTTCGAGGCGCCGGTGAACCTGGTCTACTCGCAGCGCAACCGCTCCGCGGCCATGCGTATCCCGATCACGGGCTCCAACCCGAAGGCCAAGCGCGTCGAGTTCCGCGCGCCCGACTCCTCCGGCAACCCGTACCTGGCGTTCTCCGCCCTGCTGCTCGCGGGCCTGGACGGCATCAAGAACAAGATCGAGCCGGCCGAGCCGATCGACAAGGACCTCTACGAGCTGGCCCCCGAGGAGCACGCGGGCGTCGCCCAGGTCCCGACCTCCCTCCCGGCCGTCCTGGACCGCCTCGAGTCGGACCACGAGTTCCTGCTCGCCGGCGACGTCTTCACGTCCGACCTGATCGAGACGTGGATCGACTACAAGCGCGCGAACGAGATCGCCCCGCTGCAGCTGCGCCCGCACCCGCACGAGTTCGAGCTGTACTTCGACGTGTGATATCGCCCCAGGTCAGAGCGGGTTTCCGTTCTCCTGGGCCGTGTGTGGGCCGTCGGCCGTGCTCTTCCCACTCCGGGAGGGGCACGGCCGACGGCCTTTTGCGCTCGGGTCGCGGAAGTGGTGGCGCAGTCCGCCTCGGCCGGACCTTCCCTACGGCACGCCGGCCGCCCACCGATCTCATTCGCAAAGCACGCCTGGCCTTATCGATATAAACAGTCACACCGCGCAGTCCCCGGAAGTTCCGCTGCAATTCGGCCCACACTGCAAAGGGTGGCGAGTATGCCTACGCTGGATCAGGAGGGTGAAGTTCTCATCGGAAGGACCGAGGCCATGACTCTGAGTTCAGCGCGTTCGCGTGCCGGAGCCCTTGCAGTAGGCACCCTGCTGCTCACTGCCTTAGGTTTGGCAGCCGCTCCCGGAGCTGACGCTTCGACTTCGACGACGGTTCAAGGGAAACCCGGGCACATGTCCTATGCAACCTGCCCGGCGGGCACGCACCTGATCGGCGGAGGATACTCTGCGGCCAACCAGGACGCCATTAACGCAGGGGCGGCTTCGGGATATGCAATTTGGGCAAATCACTCGGTGACCGACCCCGAAGTCTACCCGGAAGACACTTGGTTTGTCGGGGCCCAATTCGAGGTCGTGGCATTTGCTCTTTGTGAAACCAACGAGTGAGCCCCCTGACTCAGAGAGGGCCCGTCGGGCATCGCCGCAGGTGCTCACCGACCCGGCCCTTTCACTTCTTCGACGCGTGATCGAACCCTGAGCCGTCCGGTGCCCCCGCTTCCGTTTTTCGGAGCGGGGGCGTCGTCGTATGGTTTCTGGCACTGCTGTTCGAGAGACATGACGGGGGAAACGGGGATGCCCGAACAGGACGACGCCGAGCGGGAGTTCGACATCAAGTGGGCGGACGCCGCGGTGCACAAGGAGCCCTCGGCGCGGGCCCGGATGCTGGCCGCCCGCTGGAAGGAGAACCCACCCGAGCCGGTCCCGTTCCGCGGCGACCCGCGCCCGGTGGCCCGGGTCCGCTCGTCATGGCTGTCGACGACACTCGTGCTGGGAGGCGTGGCCGCGGTGATCCTACTGCTGGGGTACATGCGCTTCCGGGCGCCTTACTAGGGGGCGGCAGCCCCGCCGGAGGCGGGCGTGTCGGGGCTCGGGGTGGCGGTGCCTCAGGCGGGGATGCCGGGCTTCGTGGGGGCTCGTGGGGGCTCGTGGGGAGCTTTTGCTGCGTCTAGGGTCGTTACGGACCCGTTCATGGGGCTGGGGCGGTGCACACTTGCAGTGGGGCGAGTGCCTGACTGCGGGGTGATGCAGATGCAGAGCCGTTTCCGGAGCGATCGGCGGCTGACCGTGCGGATGACGGTCACGTTGTTCCTCCTCGGGCTGTTGTACGTGGCGTTCGTCGCCGCGTTGATCGTGTTGCTGAAATCGTGGGTGCTGGTCGTCGTGCTGATCGCGGCGATGTTCGTCGCGCAGTTCTGGTTCTCCGACCGGATCGCGATGTTCGCGATGCGCGGGCGGGTCGTGGAGCGCGAGGAGTATCCCGAGCTGCATGCGGTGGTCGACCGGCTGTGTGCGATCGCGGACATGCCCAAGCCGGTGGTCGCCGTCTCCGACCTGGGCATGCCGAACGCGTTCGCGACCGGACGCAGTCCCGAGCATGCGGTGGTGTGCGTGACGACGGGGCTGCTGGGGCGGCTGGAGCCGGCCGAGCTGGAGGGCGTGCTCGCGCACGAGCTGTCGCATGTCGCGCACAAGGACGTGGCCGTGATCACGATCGCCTCGTTCCTGGGCGTCATCGCGGGGCTGATCGTGCGGTTCGCGTTCTACTCGCAGCTGTTCGGCGGCGGGCGCAGGGACCAGAACACCGCGGTCGTCTTCGCCGCCGTGATGGGTGTCTCGGCGGCCGTCTACGCGATCAGCTTCCTCCTCATCCGGGCCCTGTCCCGGTACCGGGAGCTGGCGGCGGACCGGGCCGCGGCGCAGCTGACGGGCCGTCCCTCGGCGCTGGCCTCCGCGCTGACGAAGGTCTCCGGCGACATCGCCCGGATCCCCACCAAGGACCTGCGGACCGCGCAGGCCTTCAACGCCTTCTTCTTCACCCCCGCCACCGGCAAGGAGCCCGGCATCGAGCAGTACTTCTCCACCCACCCGAGCCTGGAGCAGCGGCTCGACCAGCTGGGGCGGATCTCCGCCGAACTGGGCGAGGCGGCCACGCCCGGGAAGGCGGGCTGAGCGACATGGGGCTGCTGGACATCCTGCTCGGCCGGACGAAGCCGGTCGTGCCCGATCTCGATCAGCTGTTCGCGCTGCCTTCGGCGGCGGTGACGCTGGAGGCGGCGGCCGGGTTCACCCCGACCGGGCAGGGTGCCGTGTGTTTCGCGACCGTCGAGGGCTCGGCCTTCGAACAGACGCACCGTGAGGTCCAGGCGCTCCTCGACGCGGACACCGAGCGCACCGGTCCCCCGGTGCGGCTCCAGCGGGACGAGTTCGGCTACTCCTGGCTGGTCTCGGAACGCGCGCCCGATCAGCTGTCGCTGCTGGTCAACGATCTGCACGCGGTCAACAGCGCGATGGAGGTCAACGGCTTCGGGCCGCAGCTGCTGTGCTCCCTCGCCGGGTTCGAGGACGCGGACCACAGACGGCTGGCGCTCGTGTACCTCTACAAGCGCGGCTCGTTCTATCCGTTCGCGCCGCTGCCCGGTGCCGGGCAGCGGCGCGACAACGCGTTGGAGTTGCAGGTGAAGGCCGCTCTCGGGAACGACCTGCGGCTGGAACAGGACCTGAGCCGCTGGTTCCCGGTGTGGGGAGCTCCGGGTCTGTAGGGCTCCCCGGCCCGTAGGCCCGGTGCGGCTACTTGCTGCGCTCGCGCTCCTGGCGGCGGTACTCCAGGGGACGCTCGCGACGGTAGCGACGCTCCCACTTGGCCTGCGTGTCACGGCGCTCGCGGTAGGCCTTGTACGAGGTCGGCGCGGGTCCCGCGCCCTGGGCGGGCCCGGGGGCGGACGGCGGCGACGACGTCGAGGACGCGTCGAGTCCGTAGCGCACGTACAGGAAGAGCACGGCGACGGCGGCGAGCCAGTAGAGCGGGTTTCCGAATCCCAGGACCACCAGGACGACGGTCCCGGAGAGAACGACGGTGCCCATGGCGTACCTCCTTCCTGGGCAGGGACGGGTGACTGTGCGTAGCGGTGGGGGTGGGTTGACGCCTCCAGAGTACGGAACCCGTCACTCAACGTGCATCTCCTTTTCGGCTTGCCGCGTCGTGCCGCGTCGTGCCGTCGGCCCGGGAGTTCGCGGTGCACGGCCGCTGCCGCGTCCTCGCCTTCGGCTTCTCCGGGCACGACGAAAGCAGCGGCGCGCTACGGGAGTTGAGCCTGCGCCGGCGTTGACGGAGGCGGATGCCGACGGAGGCGGATGCCGACAAAGGCGGGTTCGGAGCCCCGCCGGTCAGACGTCCGGCGCCGCCGTCACCACCCCTGCCGCGACCGCTCTGCCCAGGGTCGCGTGGTCGGCGGCGGTCCGGTCGGCGTAGGCCAGGGCGAAGTCGGCGACGGCGCGTTCGAAGGTGTCGGCGCCGCCGAGGTAGCCGGCGATGGCGAACCGGTCGCCGGACCGGGCGTGGGCGCGGGCCAGGGCGGTGCCGCAGAGCCGGGCGTAGGCGAGGAGGTCGGCCGGGGACATGCCGGCGACGTCGGCGGAGCCCTTGGTGTCGCGCAGCTGGCGCCAGTAGAAGGCGCGCCCCTGCGGCCCGGTCATCCAGCCGAGGAAGACGTCGCCGGCGGCCTGCAGCAGCCGCTGCCCGGCGACGACCCGGTGGCCGGGATGGGCGTAGGGGCCGTTCGGCAGATGCTCCTCCAGGACGGACGCGCGGGCCTCCTTGATCTGCAGGAACAGCGGGTCGTCGGTGTCGCGTCCGGCGAGCAGCACGATGAAGCAGCGGGTGCCTACGCTGCCGACGCCGACGACCTTGCGGGCGACGTCGACGAACCGGTAGCGGTCCAGCAGCACACGGCGCTCCTCGGCGAGGGTGGAGCGGTAGTCGCAGAAGATCTTGCGCAGGGCCGCGCTGTCGGAGACGCCGGCGGGTTCGAGCAGCGGTGGGTCGTGGACGATGCGGGGACGACCGTCGACGACCTCGGTGAGCTTGCCGAGGGCCTGGAGGCTGGTGCGGCGACGGGCCCGGGTGAGGCTGGCCCCGGCCTGTGCGCGGCGCCGGGCGGAGCGCAGCAGGGGCAGGAGCCGCTCGGCGTCGATGCGCTCGTGCCAGACGGCGAGTTCGCCGAGCCGGGACAGCCGCCGCATGGCGGTGCGGTAGGCGGCGACGGTCTCCAGGGCGGCGCGGTGCACCCGGGGCTCGGGGTGGCCGTTCTCGCGGGCGGCCACGGCCACGGAGGCGGCAAGCCGTTTGACGTCCCACTCGAAGGGGCCGGGGAAGGTCTCGTCGAAGTCGTTGAGGTCGAAGAGCAGGGCCCGCTCCGGGGAGGCGTACACCCCGAAGTTCAGCAGGTGGGCGTCGCCGCACAGCTGCACGGTCAGCCCGGTGTGCGGCTGCGACGCCAGATCGGCGGCCATGACGGCGGCCGCACCGCGCAGGAAGGCGAACGGCGAGGCGGTCATCCTCCCGTACCGGATCGGCAGCAGCTCGGGCAGCCGGTCCCGGCCCTGCCGTTCCAGGACGGCGACCGGGTCGGGTCGGTCGACGGGCGGGAGCCAGCCGGCCTGGGCGGACCGGGGGACGCGTCTGCGGGCGTGCTTGCCGCGCCCGGCCCGTTCGGCGGGGGTGGTCATCCGCGTCGCCTCCGCACCACGTCCGCCTCCCGTTCCACGGCACTCCCGGCACTCCCGGTTTTCCCTGCGCTCCCTGCGATCCCTGCTTTCCTGCGTTCCCAGCACTTCTGCGTTCCGAGCACTCCTGCGTTCCCAGCACTCCCTGCGTTCCCTGCGGCCTCCTGTTCGCAGTGAAGGCCCGGACGGGGACGGCCGCATGTCGGGTACGGCAAACAGGTGAGGTCCGGGGCCCGATTGTCAGTGGTGTCGGGGAGGATGCGGACGGCGACGAGGTGACGACGGGTGGAGGCCTGAATGGGTGACGGACTGCGATACGTCGGTGTGGCGGAGCGGCGGGCCAGGCTGGCGCTGCGGCACCGGCTGGCGCCGCAGGCGCGGGCCGCGACGCCCGAGGAGGTGGCCGACTCGCTCCTCGCCCTGCACGGCTCGGACCCGGCGGCGGTGTATCTGGCGATCGGCGCCCGGCTCGCCGACCCGGCGGTGACCGTCCCGGAGACCGACCGGGCGCTGTACACGGACCGGACCCTCGTCCGTATGCACGGGATGCGGCACACCGTCTTCGTGTTCCCGACGGCGTCGACGGCCGTCGTGCACGCCTCGACCGGCCTCACGGTCGCGGCGCGGGAGCGGGCCACGCTGGTGAAGGACATGGCGAAGGCCGGCGCCCCGGACGCGGCCTGGCTGAAGGAGGTCGAGGAGTCGGCGCTGGCCGCGCTGGGCCGGCTCGGCCAGGCGACGGCCGCCGAGCTGTCCCGCGAGGAGCCGCGGCTGCGGGAGCAGTTCGTGTACGCGGCCGGAAAGCCCTACGAGGGCGTCCACACCGTGGTGACCCGGCTGCTGAGGGTGCTGGGGGTGGAGGGCAAGGTGGTCCGAGGGCGCCCGCTGGGCTCGTGGACGTCGAGCCAGTTCCGCTGGGCGCTCGCCCCCGAGCACCCCGAACTGCCCGCGGCGGACGCCCAGTCGGATCTGCTGCGGCACTGGCTGCGGGCGTGCGGCCCGGCCACGGAGGCCGACCTGAAGTGGTGGACGGGCTGGCGGGTGACGGACGTCCGGCGGGCGCTGACCGCGATCGGGGCGCGGGCGGTGACGCTGGACGAGGGCACGGGATACGTCGTCGACGGCGATGTGGATCCCGTGCCCGGCCCCGAGGAACCGTGGGCGGCCCTGCTGCCCGCCCTCGACCCGACGGCGATGGGCTGGCAGGGCCGGGACTGGTATCTGGCCCCGGAACTGCGCCCCGCCCTGTTCGACTACAGCGGGAACGTCGGGCCGACGGTGTGGTGGGACGGCCGGGTGGTGGGCAGCTGGGCCCAGCGCGCCGACGGGGAGATCGTGTGGCGGATCCTGGACGAGGAGGGGATCGGCGGCGAGGCGAGAACGGCGATCGGGGCGGCGGCGGAGCGGCTGGGGGCGTGGGTCGGAGCGACCCGGGTGACGCCGAGGTTCCGCACACCGGTGGAGAAGGAGCTGACGAGCTGAGCTCGGGGGCGAACGGGGGGGGGAGGAGAAGCGAGGGGCGAAGTGCGGGGCGAACGCCCCGACGCCGGGCGCCGTCGCATACGAACGGCGCCCGGCGCCACGGCTCAACGCGAGTAACGCAGCAGCGCCCGCACCATGTGGCACGTCGTGTCCGACGGCGGATGGACGCCGATCAGCTCCGCCGTGCTGCGGATCTTCTCGTTGCGGGCCTGGTTCGGCATATACACGCCCAGGTCGAGCAGCGCGATGGCAAGGCGCATGGCCTTGAGTCGACGGTTGTGCATGACGTACCAGTCGCGCGGCCGCCCGGGCGGCAACGGCCGCTTCTGGACGGGCACATAGGGCAGATCGAGCTGGACGGAACGCTTCGCGGTGGACTGGGTCGCGGACGGCTTCGGCTTCAGTGCGGCAGCGGGCACAGGCATCCTCCTGTCGCGGTCAGGGCCCGACCCGGAACCTCCGGCGGACCCTCGAACACTGCTTCTATTCTACTGCCCACCACTGACAATCGCCCCTGATCACAAGGGCTTTCGGGCCGGTTTGGAGCTACCGTGACGGGCATGGAAATCTGGATCAACCCCTCCTGCTCCAAGTGCCGCAGCGCCCTCACGCTCCTCGACGCCGAGGGGGCCGACTACACCGTCCGCCGCTACCTGGAGGACGTGCCCGGCCGGGACGAGATCAGGGACGTCCTCGACCGCCTCGGGCTGGAGCCCTGGGACATCACCCGCACCACGGAGGCGGTCGCCAAGGAGCTCGGCCTCAAGGAGTGGGCGCGGGACGCCGGTTCGCGCGAGCGCTGGATCGGCGCGCTCGCCGAGCACCCCAGGCTCATCCAGCGCCCGATCATCACCGCGGACGACGGCACGGCGGTGGTGGCCCGCACCGACGAGGCCGTACGGGACGCCGTGACGCGCGTCACACCAAACGGCTCCCGAAACCCCTGAGTAACCTCGTTCGGGATCTCGTACATACCGGCGTACGTTCCCCTACGTCCCAGGAGGCGCGCATGTCGCGCAGGAGAACAGTCGGTACGAAGAAGAAGATCGCGCTGCTCGTCAGCGCGGCGGCGGTGGCGGGCGGTGGCGCGTTCGTGATGGCGAACACCTCGAACGCCTCCCAGCCGGCGCAGAACGCGAACACGCTGTCCGCGGCGAACTCGACGGTCTGTCAGGGGCTCGCCACCGCGCTCGGCAACAACCAGAAGTTCATCGACGGCCAACGCGCTGCTCCGGACGCGCAGTCGCAGGCCCGGATCGCCAACCGTGAGGCGGTCATCGCGCAGATCAAGGTGCAGCAGCAGGCGTCGGGGTGCGTCGTTGGGGAGTCGGCTCAGGACTCCCAGTCGACGCAGCCCTCGCAGGCCGCATCAGCACCCGCCGCCTCGGCGCCCTCGGCCCCGGCCGCCTCGGCTCCGGCCGGGAACGCCGGCAACGGCGGCGCGGCCTCCGGCCAACAGGTCTGCAACGGCTCCACGGTCACCCTCTCCGGCGAGGCCGGCGCGCCGGCCGCCTCCAGCAACCAGTTCCCGGTGGGGACCAAGCTGAAGGTGACCAACCTGGACAACAACAAGTCCACGACGGTCGAGGTGACCGGTCCCTCCGGCAGTTGCGCACTGCTGAACAACGCCGCTTTCGAACTGGTCCGTGAGCCCGGCAAGTTCCTGATCCGCCGGGCCCTGATCGAGAAGGTGGGGTGAGGCTCGGCTGCCGAGAACCCACGTACGTGTCACTGGTCCTGTCGCTCGCGGCCACGAGCGGCAGGACCGCCGTACGTCCGGCCCTGCACCGCTTTTCCGGGCTCACACCGTGAGCCGCGCCACAGAACCACCAGGTAACACGGGGTTCACATTCGAGCAATGATCGGGAAATCGCCTGTTGACAAGCTTCCGGGCAAACAGGCGGCGCCCCAGTGCCGCAGCGCCGCAGCACCCGCAAGTGCGTCAGACACACCCCGAAGGAAGTGGCCCGTGACCTTCAAGGCTGAGTACATCTGGATCGACGGCACCCAGCCGACCGCCAAGCTCCGCTCCAAGACCAAGATCATCGCGGGCGAGCCCGCCGGTCTGGACGCGCTGCCGATCTGGGGCTTCGACGGGTCCTCCACGAACCAGGCCGAGGGCCACTCCTCGGACCGTGTCCTCAAGCCGGTCTTCACCTGCCCCGACCCGATCCGCGGCGGCGACGACATCCTCGTCCTGTGCGAGGTCCTCGACATCGACATGACCCCGCACGAGTCCAACACCCGTGCCGCGCTGGTCGAGGTCGAGGCGAAGTTCGGCGCCCAGGAGCCGATCTTCGGCATCGAGCAGGAGTACACGTTCTTCCAGGACGGCTACCCGCTCGGCTTCCCCAAGGGCGGCTTCCCGGCCCCGCAGGGCGGCTACTACTGCGGCGTCGGCGCCGACGAGATCTTCGGCCGTGAGGTCGTCGAGGCGCACCTCGACAACTGCCTCGCCGCCGGTCTCGCCATCTCCGGCATCAACGCCGAGGTCATGCCCGGCCAGTGGGAGTTCCAGGTCGGACCGGTCTCCCCGCTGGAGGTCTCCGACCACCTGTGGGTGGCCCGCTGGCTGCTCTACCGCACCGCCGAGGACTTCGGCATCTCCGCCACCCTCGACCCCAAGCCGGTCAAGGGCGACTGGAACGGCGCCGGCGCGCACACCAACTTCTCCACCAAGGCGATGCGCGAGGGCTACGACGCGATCATCACCGCGGCCGAGTCGCTCGGTGAGGGCTCCAAGCCGCTCGACCACGTCAAGAACTACGGCGCGGGCATCGACGACCGTCTGACGGGCCTGCACGAGACCGCCCCGTGGAACGAGTACTCCTACGGTGTCTCCAACCGCGGCGCCTCGGTCCGTATCCCGTGGCAGGTCGAGAAGGACGGCAAGGGCTACATCGAGGACCGCCGCCCGAACGCCAACGTCGACCCGTACCTGGTGACCCGCCTGATCGTGGACACCTGCTGCTCGGCGCTGGAGAAGGCCGGCCAGGTCTGATCCGTCGGATCCGATCCGTGCAACCAGCTTGCGTGCAAGGGGCGCCCGCCTTTCCGGTGGGCGCCCCTTGCGCATATCGTGCGCCCTCATGGGGATGGAGAGCGGCTCGACAGGATCGGTACGCCCGTACGGCCTGGCGGAGGACGTGCCCGGGGTGCTGCGGGGGCTGGAGTCCACGGACGAGGCGGTGCGCGAGGAGGCGATGAGCTGGCTGCACTCCCTCCTGTGCTACCGGGACAACGTACGCACCTCACCGGTGGTGCCGGAGCTGATCCGGCTCGCCCTGCACGGTCCCGGCCACCGGGCCGAGTTGCTCGAGCTGCTCGCGAACCTCGCGAACTGGGCCGGGCCGACGGACGAACAGGAACGGTGCCGGCGGGACACGGCGCGGTCGCTGCCGTCCCTGCTGCATCTGACGCAGGACCCCGACCCCGCCGTCCGCGAGGCGGTGGTGCTGCTGATCGCCGCCTGCGGACAGCAGGACGCCCCGGCCCCCACGCCCCTGCTGCGGGACCGGCTGGCGGCGGAGACCGACCCGCGGGTGCGCGCCCGGATCGTGACGGCGCTCGGCCTGCTGGAGCCGGGCGACGACGACTGGCGGCGCCCGCTGCTCACCGACCCCGAGCCCCGGGTCGTGCTCGCCGCCGCCGAGGACCTGCTGCGCACGACCGAACCGCCGCTGCCGGACGCGCTGGTCGACGCCTGCGCGCGGGCGTACAGCGCGCAGCCGCCGGAAGAGCGGGAAGAGTCCGAGACGGAGGGCCATCTGTGGCCGGAGTCCCACCGGACGTTCAAGGACCGGCTCCTGGAGGAGCCCGAGGCCGCGCTGCGGGCCCTCTCCCGTGGCATACCGCTCGCCTTCGAGATCACCGAGCGCTGGCGGGACCGCGAGACCGACGTGCTGCCCTGGGCCCTGCACGAGGCGGTCGGCGAGAGCTGGGATCTGTACCGGCTGGCCCAGTTGACCTGCTCCCTGCCGTCGGAGCTGCACGCGCGTGTGGCCGAGCGGGTGCTGCCGTTGCTCGCGGACGCCGACCCCGCGGAGCGGGCGAAGGCGATCACCGTGCTGGCACGCGCGCGGGTGCCGGTCGCGATCGAGGAGGCGGTGCGGCTGGCCGAGGAGACGCCGGGCGCCTACGACACCTTCCGCACCGTGCGCGCGGTGGCCGAGGAGTTCGGGGCCGAGGCGCTGCCCGTGGGGCGAGCGGTGGCCCGGCAACTGGGCAACGCCCATTCCGAACTGGTCAAGGTGCTCCTTCTGTTCCCCGAGGTGGCCGAGGACGCCGTCGGACAGCTCTCGGAGATGCTGACGCGCACCGGCACCGGCTATCCGCCGGCCGCGGTCGCCGTGCTCGCCGGGCTCGGGCCCGCCGCGGGCGACGTGGCCGAACGGGCGCTGCGCGACTGTGTGGCGGCGGGCGCCCACTCCTCGGTCTCGGCGGAGGCCGCGGTGGCGCTCCACGCCGTCGCCGGCGACCCCGAGCCGGCGCTGTCCCTCCTCCGGCGGGAGATGAGCGCCTCGGCCTCGGCCTGGACGGCGATCCTCGCGGGCCGGCTCGGCCCCGCCGCCGCACCGCTGCTGCCGTTCATCGAGCCGCTCCTCGCGCCGAGCCCCTATTCGGGCACCCGGGCCGAGGCCGCGCTGGCCGTCTGGCGCATCGCGGGCCGGACGGAGGACACCGTGGAGCCGCTGGCCCGCAAGGCGGTCGCGTGGGACAGGTTCTACCCCGGCCCGCCGCACCCGGTGCTGACGCTCACCGAGATGGGCCTCCTCCCCCGCTTCGCCGTGGCCCCGCTGCGCGAGGGCGCCGAGTCACCGCGCCGGATCATCGCCGACCACATGTACGGCGACGGACCGCACCCGGACGACGAGATGCGCGCCGCCGTCCGCACACTGCTGGCGACCGCCGCGGTCGTCGACTGACCCCGGCCTCGCGTCCCGGTCCGATGTCATGGATCCGTCCAAGCTGTGAGAGGAGGCTCCTGCAACGGGCCGGTGTCTGCTTCAATGGGGCCATGGCCAGCTTCCAGAAGTACACCGCGACAGGTCGCCATGACCTCGAGCCCTTCTGGCCCTCCCGTCAGCACCACGACTTCGACCGGGTGTGTTGCCGCGCGATGAACGCGCCGGCCCTCTAAAGCCGTACACCCCGGCCTTCGGCCAGCGCGCACGACGTACGTCCCTCGATGACGAACCCCTCGCGCGAAAGAGCTGACCTCTCATGGCGAACACCCGTTCTCTCTCCTCCGCTCCCTCCCTCACCGCACCCGCCACGACCGCCCCTGCCGGCTCGCCCCGGCACCGGCTGCGCGCCGTGGACCGGGACGAGGTGGTCGACGTCGCGGACCTCCTGCCGCCGGGCGCGACCTGGCTGCCCGCTCCCCAGCACACCCTGCCCAGGCTGCCGGGGCAGCCGCCGATGATCGGCTACCTGGTGCTCGTGCCGGCCGACCAGCAGCCGCCGTTCCTGCCGGTGGCGGTGCCGGACCAGCCGACGGCCGACCGGGCCGAGACGGCCGGCGAACCGCTTGTGCGGATCGACTCCGCGCAGCGCACCGCCGCGGTGGACGGGCAGCAACTCGACCTCACCTACCTGGAGTTCGAGCTGCTCGCCCATCTGGTGGCGTACCCGAACCGGGTGCACACCCGCGACCAGCTCGTCACCACGGTGTGGGGCTACGGGCATGTGGGCGACGGGCGCACGGTCGACGTCCACATCGCCCGGCTGCGCCGCAAGCTGGGCGCCCGGCACCGCCAGTCGATCCAGACGGTGCGCCGGGTCGGCTACAAGTACACCCCGCCGACCGGCCGCTGACCCGGCCCGTCTGCCGACGGCAGAGCGCGGTTCCCTCCCGCGTCCGGACGGGGCACAGTCACCGGTATGAGACTTCTGGTGCTGGGTGGTACGGAGTTCGTGGGACGGGCCGTCGTCGAGGCGGCCCTCGGGCGCGGCTGGGAAGTGACGGTCCTGAACCGGGGACGGCACACGCCCGTCCCCGGCACACGGTCGCTGTCCGGCGACCGCACCGCGCCCGGGGGCCTCGACGCGTTGGCGGGGAGCGGCGACGACTGGGACGCGGTCGTCGACACCTGGTCGGCGGCGCCGCGCGTCGTGCACGAGGCGGCGCGGCTGCTGCGGGGCCGCGCCGGCCGGTATGTGTACGTGTCGAGCCGCTCGGTGTACACCTGGGCCCCGCCCGCCGGGTACGCCGAGGACGCGCCCGTCGTCGAGGGGGCCGAGCCCGACGCCGGGCAGAGCGACTACGCCCGGGACAAGCTCGGCGGCGAGCTGGCCGCCGTGGACGCCTTCGGCGCGGACGCCTCCGTCCTCGTCCGGGCCGGGCTGATCCTGGGCCCCTACGAGAACGTGGGCCGGCTGCCGTGGTGGCTGACCCGGATCGCGCGCGGCGGCCCGGTCCTCGCGCCGGGCCCGCACGACCTGCCCCTGCAGTACGTCGACGTCCGCGATCTCGCCGAGTGGATCCTCGGGGCGGTCGAGCGGGAGCTGGGCGGGCCGTACAACCTGACCGGCCCGCAGGGACACGCGACGATGGGCGAGTTGCTGGAGGCGTGCGTGCGGGCCACGGGCTCGGCCGCCGAACTGCGATGGACCGCACCCGAGATCATCCTCGACGCGGGCATCGAGCCGTGGACCGAGCTGCCGGTGTGGGTGCCGCCGGGCAGCGACATGCATGACGCCCTGCACGCGTCCGACGTCTCGCGGGCGGTGGCGACGGGGCTGTCCTGCCGCCGTGTCGAGGAGACCGCGGCCGACACCTGGAGCTGGCTCCGGTCGATCGGCGGCACGGCGCCCCAGCGTCCGGACCGCACCCTCAAGGGCCTGGACCCGGAGGTCGAGGCGAAGGTGCTGGCCGGGTCGGGGGGTGTACCTGGCACCACCTCCTGACCGGGGGCTTCGGGCCAGTGACCGCCGGTCCGCGGCTCGGCCAGACTGACGGCATGAACACCGACACGAAGAGCGGCGAGGGCGGTTCGAGGGCACGGGGGATGGTGCTGGCCGCCGTGCGGGGGCTCGCGCTGGCCGTGGTGTCGCTGCCGCTGAGCATCCTGGGCCTGTGCCTCTCCCTCGTCTCCATGGCCCTGATACCCATCGGGGTCGGGGCCCTCACCACGCCCTATGTGGTGAAGGGGGTGCGTGCCTACGCCGACCGGCGGCGGGCGCTCGCCGAGCGGTGGGGCGGGGTGCGCATCCCGTCGGCGTACCGGCCGGCCCCCGAGACCCTCAACCCGTTCCGGCGCACCTACGCGCTGCTGCGCGACCCGGCGACCTGGCGGGATCTGCTGTGGCTCCTGGTGGACCTGCCGGCCGGCTTCGCGACCGCCCTGCTGCCTGCCGTCCTGGTCTTCTGTCCGCTGGAGGGGCTGGCGCTGCCGGTCGGGCTGTGGCGGGTGTACCTCGAGGCGGAGGAGGGCTCGTACTGGTACCTCTTCGTGCCGGTCAGCGACCAGACGTCCGCTTTCGGCGCCGGGGCCCTGGGCGCGGTCCTGCTCTTCGTCGCCCATCGCTACACCGTGCGCGTCTTCCAGGTCCACTTCCTCCTCACCCGGGCGATGCTGACCCCGAGTCAGACCGAACTGGCCGAGCGGGTCAGGGTGTTGACGCAGACCCGGCGGGACGCGGTGGACAGCTCGGCCGCCGAACTGCGGCGCATCGAGCGGGATCTGCACGACGGCGCCCAGGCCCGGCTGGTGGCCATGGGCATGGACCTCGGCACGGTCGAGATGCTGCTGGACAAGGACCCGGAGAAAGCCAAGGCGTTGCTGGCGCAGGCCCGTCGGTCGTCCGCCGAGGCGCTCTCCGAACTGCGCGACCTGGTGCGGGGCATCCATCCGCCGGTGCTGGCCGAGCGCGGACTGGGCGACGCCGTAAGGGCGTTGGCGCTGCGGCTGCCGGTCGCCACCGAGGTGACCGTGGAGCTCGGCGCGGGCCGCGCGGAGGCTCCCGTGGAGTCGGCGGCCTACTTCGCGGTGAGCGAGGTGCTGACCAACGCGGTCAAGCACTCGGGCGCCGACCGGATCTGGGTCGACCTCCATCACGGCGAGGGCCGGTTGCAGATCTCCGTCACCGACAACGGACAGGGCGGGGCGAGCATCGGCGCCGGTTCGGGCCTGACCGGGGTGGAGCGGCGACTGGGTACATTCGACGGCGTCCTGGCCGTCAGCTCTCCCGCCGGCGGTCCCACCATGGTGACCATGGAGATCCCTTGCGTGTTGTCCTAGCCGAGGACCTCTTCCTGCTGCGCGACGGTCTCGTCCGGCTGCTGGAGGCCTACGACTTCGAGATCGCCGCGGCGGTCGAGACCGGGCCCGAACTGGCCCGGGCGCTCGCCGAACTGGAGCCGGACGTCGCCGTGGTCGACGTCCGGCTCCCGCCCACGCACACGGACGAAGGGCTGCAGTGCGCGCTCGACGCCCGCCGTGCGAAGCCCGGGCTGCCGGTGCTCGTCCTCTCCCAGCATGTCGAACAGCTGTACGCGCGCGAGCTGCTCGCCGACGGCAGCGGCGGGATCGGCTATCTGCTGAAGGACCGGGTGTTCGACGCGGACCAGTTCGTGGACGCCGTACGGCGGGTCGCGGCGGGCGGCACGGCGATGGACCCACAGGTGATCCAGCAGCTGTTGGCCCGGCGGTCGGGCGACGGACAGGGGCCGGTGGACCGGCTCACTCCGCGCGAACGGGAGGTTCTGGAGCTGATGGCGCAGGGCCGGTCGAACGCGGCGATCGCCGCCAAACTGGTCGTCACCGAGCGGGCGGTCGCCAAACACACCGCGAACATTTTCGTGAAGCTGGGTTTGGAGGTCGCCGGCGACGACAACCGCAGGGTGCTGGCGGTGTTGGCCTATCTGGACCGAGATCGGTGAGCACCCCAACTGCAGTGCCATGTGGGGGTGTTGTGGTTGTTTTGTCGTACGGAGCTCTCATCAATTTCTGAGGACGCTGAACACCTCTGGGACGGCGTGCGTAAGTGAGGGGGCAGCTTCACTCCTGTCGGGCGCCTCGATGCTGCCCCGCAAGGAAGTCAGAGGAGTTCCATGGGACGCAACATACGTAAACGCCGTTCGTCGATGGCCACGAAGGCCGTGGCAGCATCGGCGGCCCTAGCGCTCGGTGGGGGCGGGCTGATCTGGGCGAACTTCTACGCTTCGGCGCACGAGTCGAACAGCTCGGGCCAGAACCAGACGAAGGCCGCCAACGCAGCCGCACAGGTGGCCACCATCTCCTGCCCGGATGTGGGGCAGAAGCTGACGAACGTGCCCAAGGGGGCGAAGCAAGGCGTCGCGACCGAGCTGGCCAACCTCGACAAGCAGATCACCGAGGCGTACACCCGGCTCGCATCGACCCGCCAGGCCCAGGCAGGCGACGCCAGCTTCGTCCAGAACGCGATCACCGGCCCCCTGAAGGAGAAGCGGGCCGCGACGATCGACCGGATCCGGATCAACATCACCCGCTCCGGTGGCCAGTTCAACAGCGCGTTGAGCCAGCTCGCGGCATGCACCACGCAGGCGGCGAACAACACCAACGCCGGCCAGGGCCAGGGCAACGGCCAGCAGAACAACGGCCAGAACAACAACGGCCAGAACAACAACGGCAACCAGAACAACGGTGGCCAGAACAACGGCAACGCCGGTCAGAACAACGGCGGCCAGCAGAACAACGGCAACGCCGGCCAGGCGCAGAACGGCCAGGGCGGCAACGGACCCGTGGCCGCGGACTTCGTGGACATCACGAAGGTCCAGGGCAACGCTGCGCTGGGCGTGGGCCAGAACGGTCTCGCCGCGAACGGCAACAGCGGTTCGAAGGGCACCTTCACCTCGAGCTGCGGCACCAACGGGAACGACAACCACAACACGGACAACGTGATCGTCGCCCCCGGTGTCACCAACGGCGCCCACCACCTGCACGACTACGTGGGCAACCAGAACAACGACGCCTTCGCGAGCGACCAGGAACTGGCCGGCGCCGGCACCAGCTGCCAGAACCAGGGTGACAAGTCCTCGTACTTCTGGCCGGTGCTGCGTGTCCAGGACGGCACGCAGGACTTCGACCAGAACAACGACGGCGGTGGCAAGGAAGGCAACGTCGGCAAGATCCTGCAGGCCTCCCAGGCGCAGATCAAGTTCGTCGGCAACAAGAAGGGCAACGTCGTCGCGATGCCGACGGCCCTGCGCATCATCACCGGTGACGCGAAGGCCTTCGTCAACGGCAACGCCAACGCCAACGTGAACTGGAGCTGCACCGGCTTCGAGAACAAGGTGCAGCTGAAGGACCAGTACCCGATCTGCCCGCAGGGCAGCCAGGTGGTCCGCACGTCGAACTTCCAGAGCTGCTGGGACGGCCAGAACATCGACTCGGCCAACCACCGCACGCACGTGTCGTTCGTCCAGGCCGACGGCACCTGCGCCAACGGTTTCAAGGCGATCCCCCAGCTCCAGGTCCGGCTCGTCTACAACGTCCCGGCCCCGAAGCTGCAGAACGGGACGGTCGTGAACCCCTACGCGGTGGACTCCTTCCCGGAGAACCTGCACAAGCCGATCACCGACCACAACGACTTCATCAACTTCTTCTCCACGAACCTGATGAACAAGATGGTCAACTGCATCAACACCGGCAAGAAGTGCAAGTGATCGACTGAGTAGGACCGACTGAGAAAGCCGGCGGTGAGGATTCCTCACCGCCGGCTCTTTCGTGTGTGTGGAGTTGTGTGAAGTTGTGGTCGTGCGCAGTTGTGGTGGTGCGGAGCTCGGTCAGTGACCGGAGTGGGTCGCGCCGTCGGTGGGCTCGCCCGAGACGTGCGCGGAGTGGTCGGTGCCCTCCTCGATGTCACCGCCGAGCGTCTTGCGCAAGGTGTCGACGGTGCTGGTCTCCTCGCCCACGGCCACCCACTTGCGGCCGACCAGGTAGTGGCCGCCGTAGTCCTTGGCCCCGTTGATCCACTCGCGCTGACCGCGGTCGGTCGCGAAGGTCACCAGGATGAACTTGCCGGCGGTCACCTTGCAGATGGCCTGACGGAGTTCGTCGGCGTCGGTCTGCATGTCGGGCGTGCACTTCACCTTGGCGGCCAGTTGTTCCAGGCTGCCGGTCGCGGTCACCGGCACGGTCGCGGCGGCCTTCGTGGCCCCGCCGGAACCGCAGCCCGTCAGCACCAGCGCCGCCGCGGCGGCGGCCGCCGCGAGCATCGGTCGGGTCACCTTCATCTGTTCCTCCCTGCAAGAGCCTCGTCCTGGATACGGCTCCCACGCGCGGTGCACTCAAAATACCGGTGTCCCGGCGGGCGCACCCGTGCGAGAGTGAGCCGGTGAACGAGGACTGGGAAGATCGTGTGACCGCCGCCTGGGCGACCTTCGACGACTACCCGGAGGAGGCGGCGGCGGACTTCCGGGCCGTGGTCGACGCGCTCGTCGCCGAACTCCCCGAGGGCAGTCCGCTCGGCCCGTTCGAGCAGGCCTGCGCCTGGGACTCGACCGGCCACTCGGATCGGGCGGCCCCGCTCTACCGGGAGGCGCTCGCGCGCGGTCTCGGCGAGGTGAGCGGCTACAAGGGCAGACGCGCCAAGATCCAACTCTCCAGCTCGCTGCGCAACATCGGGCGGGCGGAGGAGGGCGTCGAGCTGCTGACCCCCGAACTGGACCGCCCGTCCGACGAGTTGGACGACGCCGTACGCGCATGTCTGGCCCTGTGTCTGTCGAGCCTGGGCCGCGACCGCGAGGGCCTGTCCCTCGTCCTCGGCGCACTCGCCCCCCATCTGCCGCGCTATCAGCGCTCGATGGCCAACTACGCGCGAGCGCTCGTGCCGGACGGACCGAAGGGCTGACCGCACGGCAGGGACGGTACGGCGGTGACGGCGGTGACGGCGGTGGCGTCGGTGACCATCCACCGTTTCGCTCGTTTGCCTGGACGTGCAGTCACAGGATGTCGCCCCGCGCCCCTCAGCCGGATCCTCCGCCGACCGGATCGTCGACGTCGAGCAGGCCGAGGCCGCGCTCGTCGAGCACTACCCGCGTCTCGTCCGGCTCGCCTATCTGGTGCTGCCACCCGGCCTCGGCCGTGGTCGGCGCGTCCTGACCGCACACGCGCTCGCCCAGCGCGCCCTGCCCCGCGGCCGCGCCTCCGCGCCCGTCATCCCGGCCCAGTCCACCGGCCGTGACGGCGATCCCGGGTACGCCTACGTCCGCCTCCAGGTGGTCCGTACGGCGCTGGAGGCGGGGCTGCCGCTGAGGCTGCGGGCCTGGCCCAAGCGCGCCCAGCTGCCGCCGCCGCTCCCCCAGGTGTGGGGCCTGCGGCTCTTCCCCCGCTCCGGCGGCGCGGACGAACTCGCCCTCGACCAGCGGCTCGCCGCCCTCTCGGGCCCGGCCCGGGCCGCCTGTGTCCTGCGCGGTCTGGAGAAGCTCCCCGACGGCGATGTGCGCGAGGTGCTGACCGCCTCGGGCGTCGAGGACGTGGCGGCGGCCCTGCGCGAGGCCGGTGAGATCCCGGCCGCGCAGTACGCGCTGCTCGACTCCCCCGAGTTCGACGCCTGCTCGCTGCAGGCCCGGCCCACCGATCTGATGCGCCGCCGCCAGCACACCAGGGCCGCGCTGGCCGCCGTGGCCGCGCTCGCCGTGTGCGGCGTCCTGATCGCGCTGCCCGGCGGCGGCTGGGGACCCGACGGCGCGGCCGCCCCGGCGTACGCGCAGAACCCGGCCGCCGAGGCCGCCCTCGACCCCGGGCGGCTGGTGAAGCTCTCCCCAGCCGCCTGGAAGACCTCCGCCCGCACCGACTTCTCGGTCTGGCCCGCGCGCGGGCCGCTCACCCGCGACACCGCCCTGCTGCGCCGCGCGCTCGCCGTCTGGGCCCGCCCCGGCGAGAGCGTCCGCGTCTCCGCCACCCCGGACACCCCCACCGGCGGCCCCGCCGGACCGCCGCAGCTGCTCTACGCGGGCGAGGTCGACGCCGCCCGCGTGGTGATCCTCTACGACGGTCTGCGCATCGCCCGCTACGCCGAACCGAAGGACGGCACGGCCGGGGCGGCCCTCGACTTCGCGCGGGTCGACGGCGCGACCCGCGCCGAGTCGGGCGCGCTGGTGCTCGGCCGGTCCGACGGCAACGTCCGCTATCTGACGGCCCCCTGGGTGACGAAGGCCGGCGAGCGGGACCTGTCGAAGCCGGGCGCCGGGGTGCTGGAGCTGGCCCTGACCGACGGGATCACCTCGCCCCTGTCCAGCCCGGCCACCCAGACCGGCACCTGCACGAGCTGGAACGTCCTCCAGCTCACGGACGCCTCGGGCAGCCGGCTGCTCCTCAGCGACCTCGGCGAACTCGTCCCGGCCCGCCTCACCGCGGGCCGCCCGACCTCGCCGGCCGAGGCCACGGGCGCGGAGGCGCTGCGGACCTGGGCGCCGTTCGCCTGCTCGCTGGCCGACGCGCGCGGACAGGGTGTACGGACGGTCAACGCCTGGGGCTACACCCGGCAGCAGCTGCCCGACGCGAGCGGCTCGGCGGCCTGGGTGTGCACCCGGGCCGAGACCTGGCGGGGCGACGGCAACCGGGTGCTGGCCCAGTTCCACACGCCGGGCGGGCCGTTCGGGGCGGCCGTGGCGAAGGCCGGGGACGTACCGGCGTGCGGGGCGCGCGATCCGCATGTGCTGGCCGGGGTGCTGTGGAAGTCGAAGGGCGGCGACTGGTACCTCCTCGCGGCCGGCGACAAGGAGACGGCGTCCATCCGGGCGACGGGCGGGGTGACCGGCTCCGGGCAGGGCAATCTGCTGACGGTGCCGGCGAAGCAGGGCGCACAGGCCGGCCTGGAGGGCGAGCTGACGGACGGGCGCTCGATCAGCGGCCTGCGCTGATCCCGCGGGGTCCGCTTCTTCATCGCGAACGACCCGACCCTCGTCGACGGCCGCGGCTCCTTCAGGCGGTCGCCTGTCTCGCCTCCTCCCCCACCGCGTCGGCCGCGGACCTGGCGTCGGACCTGGCCGCAGATCCGGCCGTGGATCCGGCCGTGGATCCGGCCGTGGATCCGGCCGTGGATCCGGCCGCGGATCCGGCCGCGGCGAAGAGGGAGTTGTGCGGGGGCCGCGCAACCGATTCCCGCTCGTCGAGGCGCCCGGCCATGTCTTCGTCGCCGGAGGCCTCGGCATCACGCCGATCCTGCCCATGCTGCGGGCCCTGCCCGAAGACGCCGATCTGCGGCTGGTTTCCGCCGGTCGCACGCGGGCCTCGATGCCGTTCCTGGAGGAGCTCGCGAAGCTCGGCCGGGACCGGGTGACGGTGGTCGAGGGGCGGCCGGATCTCGACGCCGCGCTCGCGGATCTGCCCACGGGGACGGCCGTCTACGCGTGCGGTCCGGACGGGCTCATGGCGGCGGTCCGGGAACGCGCGCCGCAGGTCCGGCTGGAACGGTTCGCGGCGCGTGCCGTTCGCGACGGCGACCGGTTCGAGCTCGAACTCCGGCGCAGCGGGCGGGTGTTGACGGTTCCGGCCGACTCGACCGTGCCGGCCGCCGTGCGCGCCGAGCTGCCGAACACCGTCTGCTCGTGCGAGCAGGGCTTCTGCGGAACCTGCAGGCAGCGGGTGTTGGAGGGCGAGGTCGAGCACCGGGACGAACTGCTCACCGACGCGGAGCGCGAGGACTCGATGCTGATCTGTGTGTCGCGGGCGCGAAGTGGGCGACTGGTGCTGGACATGTGATCGACTCCGCCTTCGATCGGGGTGAACACCTGCTCCGGTCCGGTCCGTTGGAGTCCGGATCCGATCGGTAAGGTGTTCGTATGACTACCGGGGTTCGTCGCAGAATGGGAGTCGAGGAGCGTCGGCAGCAGTTGATCGGCGTCGCCCTCGAACTGTTCGCCCAACGCTCGCCCGACGAGGTCTCGATCGACGAGATAGCCGCGGCCGCGGGTATCTCGCGCCCCCTCGTCTATCACTACTTCCCCGGCAAACTCAGCCTGTACGAGGCCGCGTTGAAGCGGGCGTCGGAGGATCTCGCGGGTCGGTTCGTCGAGCCGCGCGAGGGTCCGCTGGGCGCCCGGCTGCTGCGTGTGATGCACCGGTTCTTCGACTTCGTCGACGCGCACGGCCCGGGCTTCTCCGCGCTCATGCGCGGCGGCCCGGCGGTCGGCTCGTCGACCACCAACGCGCTCGTCGACTCCGTACGTCAGGTCGCCTACGAACAGATCCTGTCGCATCTGGATATCACCGATCCACCGCCGCGGCTGGAACTGATCGTCCGGTCCTGGATCTCGCTCGCCGAGTCGACCGCGCTGATCTGGCTGGACGGACGGCGCATCCCGCGCGAGGAGCTGGAGCTCCAGCTCGTGCACGACTTCGCCGCGCTGACGGCCGTCAGCGCGGCCTACGACGACGAGCTGCGCACCCTGCTGCGGCCCATGCTGGGCGGCGAGCCGGCCGACGGACCCTTCGGCAACCTGGTCACCCGGCTCATCGCACTGGCCTCCTGAAGCCGTCGCCTCCTGGAAAGCTCAGCTCTCGTACTTGCGGTAGGACGGGTCGAGGTCGCGGACCTCGGCGGAGGCGTGCAGCACGAACCCGTCCGCCGCCACATGCTCGCGCAGATGCTCCAGCACGGCCTCGGTCAGCTTGGTCTTCGTCTCGTCGGTGCGGCCGGCGAGCAGTCCCAGCGTGACATGGACGACCGCGTGCCCCAGTTCCTCGGGGTCGTCGTAGCCGAACGCGGTGAACTCGGCCGGCCGGAACAGGGTCTTGCACGCCTCCGGCTTGGCGGCCGCGATCTCGACCACCGAGGTGTGCAGGGCCCGCGCGAATCCGGCCCGGTCGAAGGCGGACGCCATCGTGCTCGAGTAGTCGACGGTGATCTGCGGCATGGGCACTCCTGTTCTAGGTCTCAGGGCTCACCCTAGCCGCCGCGTCCCCCTCCAGCCGCAGTGCCAGCATCGCGATGTCGTCGTCCCGGTCGTGGTCGAAGCAGGTGAGGAGCGTGTCGCACAGGGCGTCCAGGCCCGGCATCGCGCCGATGGCCGCCGCGCGGAGGTGCTCCATCGAGACCGCGAGATCGACGCCCCGGGTCTCGATCAGCCCGTCGGTGACCATGAGAAGCCGGTCGGTGGGTTCGAGGAACAGCTCGGTCGGCGCGGGGTGCGGCACGCCCAGACCGAGCAGCGGGCCGGCCGCCTTGACGTAGTCGGCGCTGCGCGTGTCCCGGACGATCAGCGGCGGGATGTGGCCCGCGTTGGCGATCCGGGTGCGCCCGGTGCCGGGGTCGATCAGGGCCAGGCAGACCGTCGCCGTGACCTCGGGATGGTAGAGCTGGAGCATCCGGTCGAGGCGTCCGGCGAGCACGGCCGGGTCGCTCTCGTCGACGCAGTAGGCGCGCAGCGCGTGCCGGATCTCGACCATCACGGTGGCCGCCTCCAGCGAGTGCCCGACGACGTCGCCGACCACGGCCAGCACCCCTTCCCCGGTGCGCAGGGCCGCGTAGAAGTCGCCGCCGATCTCCGTCTCCCGGGACGCGGGCACATAGCGGACGACGACGTCGACGCCCGGCAGCTCGGGCAGCCGGTGCGGCTGCGGCAGGAAGCTGTGCTGAAGGGTGAGGGCGACATGCCGCTCGATCTGGTACATCAGCAGCGGCTCGGCGGCGAGCACGGTGGCCTGGGCGAGCCGGGCCAGCAGGGACTCGTTCTCCGGGTCCACCCTGCGGACACCGCGGGTCGGGGTGGCCAGACACACCGCGGCCCTGCCGTCCTGGGTGGGCATCACCACCAGCCGGGCGTCGTGCTGCACACCGGGCCGGAAGAACCCGGCGGGCCACAACGGCGCGGGCACGGTGGTGATCCGCACCCCCGCCTGACCGCGGGCGAGCCGCCGCAGCAGCGCGGTCACCGTCCGATGGGCGCCCGCGTCCGGCAGCCCGAGCGAGGTGCGGCTGCGCGAGGTGCCACGGTAGAGCTCGTCGTCCGGTCCGAGAACGAAGACGGCGGCGGTGACGCCGGTGAGCCGCGCCGTGCCCTCGGCCGCCGCGTCGGCGAGCTCCTGCGGGGAACGCGCCGACTGGATGGTGACGATCGCCTCCGACAGCGACGCCAGCCGCCGCGCCGCCGCCTGGTCGTCGGCCCGCAGCCGCGCGGCCCGCACGGCCGCCCGGACCACCGCGTCGATCTCCTCGGGCTCGGCCGGCAGCGCCAGATGGGACTCGCCGCCCGCTTCCAGCCCCTGACCGAGGTCGCCCGGGGCGGCCTCGCCCGCCGAGAAGTGCACGACCGGCAGCCCGGACATGTGCGGCCGGGCCTTGAGCCGGCGGCACAGCTCGAAGCCGCTCATGTCCGCCAGCTCCACGTCGACGAGGGCCACGTCCGGCAGGGTGCCCTTGCGCAGCCGTACGTCCAGCTCGACAAGTGCCTCGTTGCCGGTGCCGACCGCGACGACCTGGTGACCGGCGCGCCGCAGCACACCGCCCAGGGCGAACCGGCCGGCCGCCGTGTGGTCCACGACCAACACGGTCAGGTCCGTCCGTCTGCTGTTGACGCTCATGTGTCAACCCTCGGACTCCCCGGTGGAGCAGACCGAGTTCTTGGCCTGCTCCACCAAGGTAATGCCCCTGTCCAGAGCGCCCCCGTCAGCGAGTCGTGCGGGCGAACACCGCCACGCTCCGGCCCGGGACGGCGAACGTGCCGGACACCGACTCGTAGGAGGAGGACCTCACGGTGGAGTCCTTCCCCGCCGCCTGCACCGGGTGCAGCCGGTATCCCGTCCCCGCGAGCGCGGAGACCGTCTGCCGCTGGGCGGTCGGCGTCGCGTTGAAGACCACGACCAGGTCACCCAGCTCCATGGTGATCACCCCGGGCGTCTCCTCCTTGCCGGACAGCGGGAAGGACAGCGCCGACTGCACCTGCGCGGCCGTCCCGAGGGAGAACGCCTTCTCCGTCGTACGGATCTTCAGCAGATCCTGGTAGGCGGCGGTGGCCGCGGTGATCTGCGGGCAGCCCACGCCCACCGTCGCGGCAGCCAACAGGGGCTTGGCGTAAGGCCACTTGGACGCGTTGTCGGCGGCCGGCGGCAGTCCCCGCCCGAAGCCGTTGCCGGCCGAGCAGTTCCAGTGGATCGCGTTGAACCAGTCGCCGCTGTCGAAGGAGTTGCGGTCGAGGGACTTGGAACGCAGCAGGTCGGTGCCGGCCTGGGACAGCGCCGGGCCCTGGGAGAGGGTCGCGGTCGCCATGGCGAGGACCTGCATCCGGGCGCGGTCGTCCGCACCGGTCGTGGCGGGCAGCTTGTACGTCAGCGCGTCGAACAGCGACTCGTTGTCGTGCGCGTCGGCGTAGGCGAGGGCGTCGCCGGGCGCTTCCGCGTATCCGGCGGGTTGGCCGTTGTAGTCGACCTCGGCGCCGGTGACCTCCTTGCCGTCGGTGTCGGTGAACGTGTACTTCGCGAGGTTGCCGCTCAGCCCGACCTTGATGACGTCCTGGTAGTGCAGCAGACGGGCCTTCTGCTCGGCCGTGCTGCCGTTGCTCTTCGAGGAGTTGGGGTCGGTGTAGAGCCCGGACGCGAAGCCCTGGACGCCGGGGTCCTCGTCGAAGGGGCCGCCGCCGCGCACCGCGTCCCGGGCCCGGTCGGAGAAGGTGGCGACACCGGTTCCGGCCATGTTCTTCTGCGTGGCCTGGACGAACCGGGCGTCGTCGGCGACCTCGCCGAAGTTCCAGCCCTCGCCGTACAGGATGATCTTCTTGCCGTCGACGCCGTCCTTGGCGAGGGTCAGCGCGTCCAGGGCCTTGCGCACGGCGAGGATGTTGGCCTTGGGGTGGTGGCCCATGAGGTCGAAGCGGAAGCCGTCGACCTTGTACTCCTTGGCCCAGGTGACGATCGAGTCGACGACCAGCTTGCCCATCATGGCGTTCTCGGGCGCCGTGTTGGAGCAGCAGGTGCTGGTGGCGACCGAGCCGTCTGCGAGCAGCCGCTGGTAGTAGCCGGGGACGACCTTGTCGAGGACGCTGGTGTCGGCCTGACCGCTCGACGTCGTGTGGTTGTAGACGACGTCCATGACGACCCGCAGGCCGTCCTCGTTCAGCGCCTTGACCATCTTGCGGAACTCGACCGTGCGCCCGGTGCCGTCGGGGTCGGTGGCGTACGAGCCCTCGGGAACCGTGTAGTGGTACGGGTCGTAGCCCCAGTTGTAGGCGTCCTTCGCGGCGGTCTTCGCGATGCACTCCTGCTGCTGGTCGGAGTCGGCCGCGTAGGAGGCGAGGTCGCAGTCGGCGGTCGCCTGGTCGGACTTCTTCTCGGGGATGGTGGCGATGTCGAAGGCGGGCAGGAGATGCACGTACGACGTGCCCGACTTCGCGAGCTCCTTCAGGTGCTGGGAGCCGTCGCTGTCCTTGTCGGTGAAGGCGAGGTAGGTGCCTGGGTCACTGGCCGTCTTGTCCGCGACGGAGAAGTCGCGGATGTGCAGCTCCTGGATCTGGGCGTCCTTGAGAGGGATGGCCTTCGGCTTGGTGTACGTCGACCAGCCGCTCGGGGCGAGGGACTTGTCGTCCAGGTCGACGACGAGGCTGCGCTCGGAGTCGGCGGTCAGGGCCACCGAGTAGGGGTCGGTGACCTTGTTGACGACGACCTTGCGGACGCTGGGCGCCCAGACCCTCACGACGTACCGGTACTCCTTGCCCCTCCACGATTTGGGGCCGGTGACGGACCAGACGCCGGTGGTGGCGTTCCGCTTCATCCTCACCGTGGAGCCGTCGAGCTCCAGCGAGACGCTCTGCGCGGTCGGCGCCCAGACGGCCAGCGTCGGACGGCCGCTCCTGTCGAACGTCGGGCCGAGGTCGGCCTTGGTCGCGGCCGGGTACAGATCGTCGAGTACGCCGGCGATCTGCACGCCGGTCGCGGCGAGCACGGCACCGTTCACGGCCCGCTGGGAGGCGACGAGCTGGCCCCCCAGGGCCTCGCGCACCCGGTCGCGGTCACGCGGGTCGACGGACCAGGCGGTGTAGTTCTTCAGGTGCGGGAACTTCTCCTTCTGGGCGTCGGTGAGGGTGGTCTTCGACAACCGGAGCCAGCGCTCGTCGTCGCTGGTCAGCGCGCCGTCCTTCGTGGCGATGGAGCCGTCGCGGCTGTACAGGAGCTGGGTGGAGACCGCGGCGTCGGAGCCGTTCCAGGCGACCGTGTCCCGGTCGATCCAGACCGCCTTGGAGGTGGTCAGGTCGAGGGCGACCGCGGAGCCCGCGGGCTGTGGGAGCAGGTACTTCTCCTGGCCGTTCACCAGCCACACCTCGTGGCCGTTGGCCGTGAGGTCGAGCGACTGGTCGCTGGGCAGGTCCTTCTCGTCGCCCTTGTGGAGGATGTAACTGAGACTGGTGGCCCCGTCGGTGAGGGGTACCTCGTAGACCGCGCCATAGGCGTCGGTCCTCACCGGCTGCAGCGGGTTCGACCAGTCGGTGGGGTTCGCGGCGCCCGTCCAGACGTGCAGGCCCCAGCCGTCGTAGTTCCCGTCGGCGCGGTGGTAGTGCAGGACGGCCTTGGTCTTGTCCTGCGCGGGATAGTCGGGCCGCTCGGTGACGACGTCCGTCTTGCCCTGCTCGATCCAGACCTCGCCGGTCTTGGTGACGTCGATCGTGCGGTCGGCGGAGACGTCCTTGTTGCCGTCCTTGTCGATGACGAGGAAGCCGACGCTGGAAGCCCCGGGCTTCAACTTGACGTAGGCGAAGGCGCCGTAGGCGTCGCGGCCGACGAAGGGGTGGCTGTCCGGCCAGTTCGTGGCCTCGCCGTCGGCGAGGTCGCCCCAGGCGTACAGGCCCCAGTTCGTGTAGTCGCCGTCGGTGCGCTTGTAGTGGACGACCGCGTAGTCGCGGGAGGAGGCGGTGGGGACCTCCTCGGCGGGCGGGGCGCCACTGACGCTTTCAGTGGTCGCACTCGCCGTACGCCTCGCCGAGTCGATGACGACCGCCTTGTAGCGCAGGGCGGTTCCGGCCGGTACGTCCTCGCCGATGATCTGCGTGACCTTGTACGGGGCGTGGTCGGCGGAGCCGAGGGTCTGCCACGTGCCGTTGCCGACCTGGGCGGCGAAGACGACCCGGTTCAGTTGTCCGCCCTCGACGTCGGCGGTGAGTTCGACGGTGCCGGTGGCTCCGGCGGCCGGGGCCTTGAGGGTGATCGTCGGCACGGCAGCGGGTGCGGCCGGCCTGCCGGCCGCCTTCAGCACGATCGCGGAGCCCGCCGGGACGGTCACGGTGATCTTCTTGTCGGCGTCGGACTTCGACGTGGCTTCGGTGCCGTAGATCCCCCGGTAGGTCATGTTCGCCGAGCCGGTCGCGAAGGTCGCCGACTTCGCCGTGTCGGCGTTGTTGAAGGCGACGACGTACTCGGTCGTGTCCTTGCCGGTCCCGTTGCGGGAGAAGGCGTAGACGCCGGCGCCGTCGGCCGCGTAGCGCTCGGTCTGGACGCCGTCGGTGAGGGCGGGGTTCGCCCTGCGGAGCTCGGCCAGCGCGGCGATCTGCCGGTACAGGGGCGCGTCGGTGTCGTACGCGTCGCTCGCGTGGGTGCGGTCGGTGCCGATCTCGTCGTCGTCGAGGTAGTCGGCGGTGCGGGAGGCGAACATCGTCTGGCGGGCGTCCTTGTCGCCGCCGGAGCCGGTGAAGCCCTGCTCGTCGCCGTAGTAGACGACCGGGTTGCCGCGGCTGAGGAACATCAGCTCGTTGGCGAGCTTGTCCTTCTTGAGCAGTTCGGCGTCGGTGGCCTTCGGGTTGTCCTGGTTCAGGAAGTAGCCGATGCGGCCCATGTCGTGGTTGCCGAGGAACGTGACCTGCTCATAGGCGTTGGCCTTGTCGGTCGTGTACTTGTAGTCGTCGCCGAAGACCGACGCGAGCTGCTGCGCGCTGCCGCCCTGGGAGGCGTACTGGCGGGCCGCCTCCTGGAAGGGGAAGTCGAGCGTGGCGTCGAGGCGGCCCTGGGTGACGTACGGAGAGGTGATCGACGTGTCGGCGGAGTAGACCTCGCCGAACATGAAGAAGTCGTCCCGGCCCTGCTTGGCCGCGTACGCGTCGAGGGCCGTCGCCCACTGGGTCCAGAACTCCATGTCGACGTGCTTCACGGTGTCGATCCGGAAGCCGTCAATGTCGAAGTCCCGCACCCACCGCTGGTAGATCCTCTCCATCCCGCTGACGACCTCGGGACGCTCGGTCCACAGGTCGTCGAGCCCGGAGAAGTCGCCCTGTTCGGAATTCTCGCCGGCGAAGGTGGAGTCACCGCGGTTGTGGTACATCGTCGGGTCGTTGAGCCACGACGGGACCTTGACGTCCGTTTTGGCGGCCGTCACGGTCGGCGTGCGCGGGAAGGAGTCGGCGTCGACGGACGGGAAGGCCTTGGTGCCGTCCGCGTAGTCGGCGTCGTCGAAGGGCTCGCCGTCCTTCGTCAGGTACGGGAACGCGCCCTTGGACAGGTAGCCGTAGGACTTCTCTTCATAGTCGACGACGTCCGCCGTGTGGTTGGTGATGACGTCGAAGAAGACCTTCATGCCCTTGGCGTGCGCCTTGGAGATCAGGGTCTCCAGGTCCTTGTTGCTGCCGAAGTGCGGGTCGACCTGGGTGAAGTCGGTGATCCAGTAGCCGTGGTAGCCGGCCGAGGCGTTGCTCCCCGTCCCCTGCACGGGCTGGTTCTTGAAGATCGGGGCCATCCAGATGGAGGTGGTGCCGAGGCCCTTGATGTAGTCGAGGCGCTGGGTCAGGCCCTTGAGGTCGCCGCCCTGGTAGAAGCCCTTGTCGGTGGGGTCGTAGCCGGTGCTCAGCCGGGAGCCCGTGAGCCCGCCGCGGTCGTTGGCGGTGCTGCCGTTGGCGAAGCGGTCCGGCATGACGAAGTAGAACTGCTCGCGGGTGTCGTCGTGCCGGGCGGGTGCGGCGGCGAGCTTCGCGTCGGACGGAGGCGGGGGCGGAGTGGCGGCGCGGGCGGCCAGGGGCTGGACGAGGGCCGCGGCGAGCGCGGCGACGGTGACGGTGGCGACCCGTCCGGCATGGGCGCTGCGGCGCGTCGGCGGCGCCGGCCATCTCGGTATCACAGGCGGGAACTCCTCGCGATTACGGCTCTGTTGGGTCCGACCCCGCGCGACCGTATCGCCGCCGCAAGGCTTACAGCAAGAGTCCTGCAACCCATGGAAAGGACTTTCAGTACGCCTCTGTGCGACCGCGCGTCGCCGGATGGGCCAACGCGCGGTCACAGGGAGGGCCGGAAGACGGTGGCTCAGCAGCTCGACTTGCCGGCGTAGATCGCCAGCGCCGTGTTCGAGCTCAGGGTGGCCGTGAACTGCCCGCTGGAGTTCACCGTCACGCTCGTGTTGTTCTGCACGTTGCAGTACGTGCCCGCGGCCAGTGACGTCTGGTACGTCCGGCTCAGGCTGCTCGACTCATGGTTGATCGCCACGTAGCCCTTCGCGCCCCGCCCGAAGGCGATCGCGTCGGCGCCGTTGTCCCACCAGTCGGTCATCGACTCGCCGCGGGTGGCGTTGCGGAAGGCGACCATGCGCAGGATCTCCGGCCAGGCGTGCTGGCACTTCCAGCCGTCCTGCCAACAGGCGGTCACCGCCCCGCTGTTGGGCGGTCCTGCGTCCGTGTCCGACCACTCGTAGCCGGAGTTGACGTCCGGCGCGCCGTAGGGGTAGGCGAGCATGAAGACGTTGGCGAGCGTGTAGTTCGCGCCGTCCTTGTAGTTGAGCGTGGAGCCGTTGCGCTCGGTGTCGTGGTTGTCGACGAACACGCCCGCGGCCGAGCTGCTCAGATACCCCCAGCCCTCGCCGTAGTTCTTCAGGTAGGCGAGGTTCTCGTTGTTGAAGACGCGCTTGAGGTCGTAGGCGTAGCGAAACTCCTGGACGTCGCCGTTGCCCGTGTACTCGGTGGGCTGGACGGCCTCGCCGGAGCCGTAGATGACCTCCTGCTTCCAGTACGCCGAGGAGTTGGTCAGCCGGGACTTGATGTTGGCCAGGTCGGCGGTGTCGATGTGCTTGGCGGCGTCGATGCGGAAGCCGTCGACGCCGAGGGTGAGGAGGTCGTTCATGTACCCGGCGATGGCCTTGCGGACGTACTCCTCGCCGGTGTCCAGGTCGGCGAGGCCGACGAGTTCGCAGTGCTGGACGTTCCAGCGGTCGGAGTAGTTGGTGACGTAGGAGGTGCAGTCGTCGAAGTCGTAGGAGGAGTACAGGCCGGGGTAGTTGTACTTCGTGTACGACGATCCACCCGTGCCCGTGCCGCTCCCGGCCGACATGTGGTTGATGACGGTGTCGACGACGACCTTCACGCCCGCCGTGTGGCAGGTGTTCACCATGCTCTGGAAGGCGGCCCGGTCGCCGAGCCGGCCCGCGATCTTGTAGCTGACCGGCTGGTACGACGTCCACCACTGCGAGCCCTGTATGTGCTCGGCGGGCGGGGAGACCTGCACGTAGCCGTAGCCGGCCGGGCCCAGCGTGTTGGTGCACTCCTTGGCGACCGAGGCGAAGTTCCACTCGAAGAGGACGGCGGTGACGTCCTTGGTGCCGGGCGGGGTGGCGGACGCGGCGGTGGGGGCCATGACGGCGGCCGCGGCGGCCAGGGCGAGGGCGCCTGAAAGGGGTCTGCTGCTTGCCATGTGGGGTGTCCTTCTCCGTTGAAGGCTCTTGCTGAAATATTTCAGCAAACTTGCGGTGACGCAGATGTTAAAGGCCCGTCGCCCGAAAGGGCAGCGGGCCGTGTGAAGTTGATGCGGAAACTTGGGCAGCGGAAATGCACGGAGGGGTACAGAGGGGTACGGAGGGGTCAGACCCGGCGGGTGGGCGCCGCCGCGGTCGGCGGGACCGGTGTCCGGGCGGCCTCGGCGCGCCAGGCGTCGGCGAGTTCGGCGGGGAAGCGCCGGCCGCTGCGGGTGAGGACGACGCCGGGGGCGAGTTCGAGTTCGTCACCGGGGCGGAACGGCCGGTCGGCGCCCGGCGGCAGCTTCTCCCAGGGGCCGGGTCCGCCCCGGCGGCCGGCGTGCCGCATCCGGGTGCCGTAGCTGCTGACGTCACGGCACAGGACCGTGCCGCCGCGCGCGGAGACGGCCACATGCCTGCGGCTGACCCGCGCGGCGATCTCCGGGGACAGCAGACTGTGCAGGGCGATGCCCTCCGGGCCGGGCAGCCGTCCGACGTACGCCTCGGAGCCCTCGTCGAGGGTGTACCGGGCCACGCAGCCGCCGTCGATGACGACCTTGAGCTGGGCGCCGGCCGGCCGCACGCCCACATCCGTGAGCGGGGTGCCGTGGAGCTCGCAGGTGGGGACGCCGCGCCGGATGCGGGGCAGCAGGACCCGGTCGCCCCGGTGGAGGTCGTAGAGCGTGCAGCGGGGTTCCGGGCAGCTCCAGGCCCGCATGATGACGTCGGTCAGCGGGGTCCGGGACGGGCCGAGGAGCCCCTGCTTCTTCAGGGCCGACAGCTCCATCCGCCGGGAGATCTCGGCCTCCGTGCGCACCCCCATGTCCATCGGCACGAGCGCGACCCTCTGGTCGGGGCGGGGTTCGGGGCGCAGAAACTGCCAGGTGTTGCCCTGGATCCACGGGTGTTCGCCGCGATGGTCGACGTACTGGTCGCCGGTGACGACCCGGGTTCCGGTCATCCGGGCCAGTTCGAGGATCCGCTCGTCGGCGTCGCCCACCTCCTCCACCAGGCCCTCGGCGACCCAGCGGCGCAGCCGGCGGACCTCGTCCGGGTCGCCGAACTCCCGGTGCCCGCCCAGCAGACTGGTGTCGGCGACCAGGTAGACGGACACGTCGGGGTCGCCGGTGAGTTCCATCAGGGCCCGCAGAACGAGCCCCAGGCGGCGCAGGGACCGGGGTCCGCGGGGGCCGATGGAGGTCTGGCGTACGACGTTGGACAGCTCGACCAGATAGTCGGCACGCTCCGCCGACGCCGCCAGATGATGTTCCATCAACGCCTCGCTGTCCGTGTTGTCCGAGCCGCCCGGTCCATCCGAGCCGCCCGGTCTGTCCGGGCTGTCCGACGGCGGAGGGCCTCACCATACGACCGCCCGCCGGGGCCGTGCCATCGGGAAAAATCCCGCCAACTCCCGTGTTTCCCCTTGATCTTCGCCGATTTTCCTTGATCTCCCCGGATGCCTCCCGCAGGCTGGGACGCCCCGGTACGATCGCGCTTCGCCGAGCGGAAGGTTGAAGTCTTGAACAGTGCTGGAACCGGTGACCCGCTGAGACCACTGGGCGACGACGACCCGCGGGAGCTGGCCGGTTACCGGCTGCTCGCCCGGATCGGCGAGGGCGGCATGGGGTCCGTCTACCTCTCCCGGACGCGCGGCAACCAGCCGGTCGCCCTGAAGGTGATCCGCCGGGACTACGCCCAGGACCAGGAGTTCCGTCGCCGCTTCGAGCAGGAGGCGACCTCCGCCCGCCGGGTGCAGGGCTACCACATCGTGCCCGTGGTCGACCACGACACCACCGGTCCCCAGCCGTGGCTGGCCACCGCCTACGTCCCCGGCCTCGCCCTGGACCAGGTGCTGACCGGGCACGGGCCGCTTCCGGTGTCCTCGGTGCTCCAGCTCACCGGTTGCGCCGCGGAGGCGCTGCACGCCGTGCACAAGGCGGGCGTGATCCACCGCGACATGAAGCCGAGCAACATCCTCATCGGCTCCGAGGGCCCCTGGATCATCGACTTCGGCATCGCGCGGGCCGCCGACGCCACCCAGCTCACCCGCAGCGGCGGTCTCATCGGCACCCCGCAGTTCATGTCGCCGGAGCATGCCAACGGCGCCGACCTCACCCCGGCGACCGACATCTTCTCGCTCGGCCTGATCGCCGCCGTCGCCGCGACCGGACGCCACCCCTACGGCGACTCCGGGGCCATCACCCTGGCCACCAAGATCGCCAACAGCGAGTTCCGTCCGCCGGACCTGACCGCGTATCCCGAGCCGCTGCGCACCGTCCTGCAACGCTGTCTGGCCGCCGACCCCACGGCCCGCCCCACACCGTCCGAACTGGCCGAACTCTGCCAGGAATTGGGCGAGCGGCAGCTGCGGGACTTCAGCGGCTGGCTGCCCGCGCCGCTTGCGGCGGACATCGCCCGCCGGGAGCAGCTCGCCCAGCAGTGGCCCGAGACCGAGCCCGCCCCCGAGCCCGGAGCGGACGCCGCGACCGTGCCGCCGGGCGCCACCGCACCCGGCGGGCACCCGCCCACCTACGTCCCCCGCCCGGACGAACCTGCCCACCACCCCCAGCCACCGCAGCAGCAGCCGGAGCCGCAGCCGCAGCCGCAGCCGCAGCCGCAGTACGCTCCGGCCCCGCCGGCGTCGCCGACCGGGTCCACCACCCCCGCCCCTCCGGGAGCACCGGCCGCCCGCCGCCGGACCTCGCTGACGGTCGGCGCCGTCGCGCTCGCCGTGGCAGTGATCGCGGCAGCCGCCTGGATCTTCACCAAGGACGACGACAAGAAATCCGAGGCCCGGGGCGGCGGCGCAACAGCGTCCTCGTCCGCGACCGGCGACTCCCAGGCCCCCGCCGACGCCCCGTCGAGCCCCTCGTCGGACAGCACCGCCCCCTCCACCGCGAGCACGCCGAGCGGCGGCGGCTACACGGTGGTCTTCAAGGACAAGCCCCTCACCCTGCGGGCGCAGTTCACCACGGGCCGCAGCTCGTACACCAACGTCGACCTGGACGCGCCGGAGATCGACACGCACGCCTCCAGCTCGACGAAGGGGGCGGAGCTGCAGTACGAGGAGTTCGGCGGCACCTACACCCTCCGCTTCGTGACGACGGTGGGCAAGAGCGCGGGCGTCACCCCCGAGCAGTGCGCCGAGGGCGCGGCGACGAACGCGCTCCCCTCCGAGCTCGCGGACGAGGGCCAGGAGAAGGAACTGACCAAGGACACGCTGCTGTGCACGGTCACCGACGAGGGCAATCTGGCGATGCTCAAGATCAAGGACGTCGTCGTCCAGGAGGACTCGGGCGGCTACAAGGCCCGTGACTACACGATGGAGTTGACGCTCTGGAAGGCGCCCTGATCACGAAGCCTCCCTGATCACGAAGGCTCCCTGATCACCCCCACGAAGGCCCGCCGCTCAGCCGAAGAGCCGGAGCGGCGGGCCCGGTGAGGGGGGACGACCGTCAGGCGGTCGTGAACCACACCGTCGTGTCCGCCGGGAGCTTGGCCTCGCCGTCGTTCGTCTCGGTCACCTCACCGCTCGCGAGCAGCACCCGCCCGTACGCCGGGGTCGTCACGGACTCCCCCGTCGTGTTGGCGACGCACACGAACTCCCCGCGCCGGAAGGCGAGTACGCCCTCCGGGGCCTTCAGCCACTCCACGGAGTCGCCGGCGCCCAGGTCGGACCGGGAGCGCCGGACGGCGAGGGCGCAGCGGTAGAGCTCCAGCGTCGAACCGGGCACGCCGGTCTGCGCCTCCACGCTCAGCTCGCCCCAGCCGGCGGGCTGCGGCAGCCAGCTGCCGCCGTCGCCGAAGCCGTACGACGAACCCTCGCGGGTCCATGGGATCGGCACCCGGCAGCCGTCGCGGAAGCCGTCCTGGCCGGCGCCGCGGAAGTACGCCGGGTCCTGGCGCACCTCGTCGGGCAGGTCGACGACGTCCGGGAGGCCGAGCTCCTCGCCCTGGTAGACGTACGCCGAGCCGGGGAGCGCCAGCATCAGCAGGGTGGCGGCGCGCGCCCGGCGCAGGCCGAGTTCGCGGTCGCCGGCGGTGCGGATCTGGGTGCCGAGGCCCGGCGGGTTGGCGAAGCGGGTGGCGTGCCGGGTCACGTCGTGGTTGGACAGCACCCAGGTGGCGGGGGCGCCGACCGGGCGCATCGACTCCAGGGTGCGGTCGATGACCTGGCGCAGCTCCTCCGCGTCCCATGCGGTGGCCAGGTACTGGAAGTTGAAGGCCTGGTGGAGTTCGTCGGGGCGGACGTAGTTCGCGGTGCGCTCGACCGTGGGGGTCCACGCCTCCGCCACGAAAATGCGCTCACCGGAGTACTCGTCGAGGATCAGCCGCCACTGGCGGTAGATCTCGTGGACGCCGTCCTGGTCGAAGAACGGCATGACATCGTTGCCCAGCAGCTTGAGTTGCTCGTGCGAGCCGAGGTCCGGGAGGCCCTCCGCCTTCACCAGCCCGTGGGCGACGTCGATACGGAAGCCGTCGACGCCCATGTCGAGCCAGAAGCGCAGGATCGAGCGGAACTCGTCGCCGACGGCCGGGTGTTCCCAGTTGAAGTCGGGCTGCTCGGGCGCGAAGAGGTGGAGGTACCAGTCTCCGTCCGCGACCCTCGTCCAGGCCGGGCCGCCGAAGATGGACTCCCAGTCGTTGGGCGGGAGTTCGCCGTTCTCGCCCTTCCCCGGGCGGAAGTGGTAGCGGTCGCGCAGCGGCGAGCCGGGGCCCTCCGCCACCGCCCGCTTGAACCACTCGTGCTGGTCGGAGGAATGGTTCGGGACGAGGTCGACGATGATCCGCAGACCCAGTTCACGGGCCTCGCGGATGAGCGCGTCGGCGTCCAGCAGGTTGCCGAACATCGGGTCGACGGCGCGGTAGTCGGCGACGTCGTAGCCGGCGTCGGCCTGCGGAGAGGCGTAGAAGGGGCTGAGCCACACGGCGTCCACGCCGAGGTCGCGCAGGTACGGCAGGCGGGAGCGTACGCCTTCCAGATCGCCCATGCCGTCGCCGTTGCTGTCGGCGAAGCTGCGCGGGTACACCTGGTAGATCACCGCGTCCCGCCACCAGTCACGGCGCTTGGCGACGGTGGCGACGGCCGAGGTGGGGGAGGGGGCCGGGGCTGCGGAGGGCTGCTGGCTCATGGCGTCCTTGGTACCTAACGGGGTCATGGGATCAGGTGAAGTAGGGGATGGGGGACGAGGCGGCCGCGGTGCTGGCGGGGTCGGATGAACACCACGACCGCCTCGAGTTCAGGGGACTGAGGAGCGCCCCATAGGGGCGCGGGGCTGTGTCGATATGCGGCTCCGCCGCGCGGGCGCGACCAGCCACGACGAAGCCGCGGACGAGCGACGGCCCCACGCGGCTCAACCGGCGGTCAGCCCTTTGTGCCGCCGGCCGTGAGCCCGGTGACGAGGTTCTTCTGCACGAGGTAGAAGAACACCGCGGCCGGTATGGCGATCAGCACGGCCGTCGCGGCCATCAGGTTGCGCTGGGCGTCATGCTCGCTGACGAACGACTGCAGACCGACCGCGAGCGTGTACTTGTCGTCGCTCAGCATGAACGTCGAAGCGAACGCGACCTCGCTGAAGGCGGTGAGGAAGTTGTAGAAGGCGGCTACCGCGAGGCCGGGCTTGGCGAGCGGGAGGATCAGCCGGAAGAAGGTGCCGAAGGGGGTGAGTCCGTCGACGCGTCCGGCCTCGTCGATCTCGAAGGGGATGGTGTCGAAGTACCCCTTGAGCAGCCAGGCGCTGTACGGGATGACCGTCGTGCAGTAGACGAGGATCAGACCGAAGTAGTTGTCGATGAGCTGCAGGTCGGACAGGATCTGGTACATCGGCACCATCAGCACGGCGACCGGGAACATCTGGGTGACCAGCAGCACCCACATGAACTTCTTGTAGCCGGGGAAGCGCATCCGGGAGACGGCGTAGCCGGTGGTGGCGGCGATGAGCACGCCGATGGCGGTCGTCCCGAGCGTGACGATGAGCGAGCTCTTCAACCAGTCGAAGAACTTGGTGTGCTCGAGGACGAACGTGTAGTTGTCGAACGTCATCTTGTCCCAGATGCCGCCCGGGTGGAGATAGTCGTCCTTGTCCGGGCCGAGGGACAGATAGACGAGCCAGCCGATCGGGAAGAGCGCGATCACGCTCGCGACGATCAGGACGGCGTGCGAGCCGATAGAGCCGGCGAGGCTGTTCTCGCCGCGTCGCCGGACCCGGCGCGGGGCCTTCGGGCGGCTCTGCTCTCCGGCGACCCGGGCGGAGGTCTCTGCTGTGGTGCTGCTCATGGGAACTCCTGCCTCAGATCGCGAGCTGCTGCTCGTTGCGGTTCAGCCAGCGGCGGTAGAACGAGGTGAAGACGATCAGGATGGCCAGCAGCAGGATGCCGTACGCGGCCGACTGGGCGAAGTCACGCGGCTGTTGTCCGAAGCCGAGGTAGTACGCCCAGGTGACGAGGATCTGCGCGTCCGGGGCGGTGTTGCCGAACAGCAGGAAGATCACCGCGAACTGGTTGAACGTCCAGATGATGCCCAGCAGGACGACGGTGGAGCTGACCGACCTCAGGCCCGGCAGGGTGACGTAGCGGAAGCGCTGCCAGGCGCTCGCTCCGTCCATCTCGGCGGCCTCGTAGAGGGAGCCGTCGATCGCCTGCAGGCCGCCGAGCAGCGAGATCATCATGAACGGCACACCGCACCAGGTGTTGACCATGATCGCGGCGAACCGCTGCCAGAAGGTGTCCTCCAGCCAGAGCGGCGCGGGCAGATGGAGGAAGTCGAGCGCGGAGTTGATGATGCCGCCGTCCGCGAGCATGAAACGCCAGCCGAAGACGGTGACGAACGTGGGCACCGCCCACGGGAGCACCAGGATCAGCCGGTACAGGGTGCGCCCGCGCAGCTTCTGGTTGAGGAGGAGGGCGAGGCCGAGGCCGATGCCGTAGTGCAGGGCGACACAGGTCGCCGTCCACACGATCGTCCAGAGGAAGTGCGACCAGAAGCGGTCGTACGCGGTCGGGCCCCACAGGATGTCGGCGTAGTTGTCGAGGCCGATGAACTTGTAGGTGGCGTCGATGTGGTTGACGCCGATCGTGCGCGCGGTGTTGAGGCTGTTGGCGTCGGTGAGGGTGAGGTAGAGGCCGTACGCCAGGGGGTAGAGCACGAGGACCCCGAGGACGACCGCCACCGGGGCGATCATGACGTAGGCGTACCAGTGTTTCTGATAGCCGCGCTTCAGGCGTCCGGCGCGGCCGGGCCCTGGCTCACGGTCACCGCGGCGCTTGCCGGTCGCGCGGTCGATGGCGACTGTCATGGTTCGACAACCCTCTCGAGGCTCTGCAGTTCAACGGGGTGCACGGGCGGGGTGCACGACGGGGTACGGCGGGGGTGGACGGCCGTGGTGCACGGCCGGGGTGTGTACGGCCGGGGTGTACGGCGTACAGGCCGGTGGCCGCCGGATCTCTCCCCCCATGAAGTGGGAGATCCGGCGGCCACGCGGGGCTTACTTACTGAAGTCCGGCACCAGCTTGGCGATGGCGAGCTCAGCGTTGCTCAGGCCCTTGTCGAGGCTCTCCTTGCCGCCCGCGATCTTGGGCAGTTCGGTGTCCAGCGGGCCCCAGAGCGAGCTGTACTCCGGCAGCGCCGGGCGCGGCTGGGCGGCGGACAGAACGGTCTGGTAGCCGGCGATGCCCGGGTCGGCCTTGACGGCGGCGGTGTAGGCGTCGTCGCGCGTCGGCAGCGTGGAGTTCTTCTGCGCGATGGTCGCCTGCGAGGTCGCGGAGGTCATGAAGTTGACGAACTTCAGCGCGGCGGCCTGGTGGGCCTTGTCGGAGCCGGCGTAGACCGAGAGGTTGTGGCCGCCGGTCGGGGCGCCCGCCTTGCCGGTGGAGCCGGCCGGGACGGTGGCGATGCCGAGGTTGGCCTTGTCCGTGAAGGCGCTGCCCTTGTAGAAGTTCGTGATCTCCCACGGGCCCTGGACGATCGCGGCGACCTTGCCGTTGACGAACGCGTCCTGGATGTGGGCGTAGGCGTCGGCGGTGGTGTCGGCCTTGTGCAGGCCCTTGCCGTCGAAGAGGCCGAGCCAGGTGCCGTACGCCTTCTTCGCCTCCGCCGAGTTCACGGTGATCTTCTTGGCGTCGGCGTCGACGGTGTCGGTGCCCTCGCCGTAGAGGAAGGACTGGGCGTAGTAGGCCTGGGTGGAGCCCCAGTAGCCGTCGACGCCGGTCTTGTCCTTGATGGTGGCGGCGGCGGTCTTCAGGTCGTCCCAGGTCTTGGGGGCCTCGGTGATGCCGGCCTTGGTGAAGAGGGCCTTGTTGTAGACCAGCGCGAGCGTGTCGGTGACGATCGGCACGCCGTACGTCTTGCCCTCGTACTTGGCCTGCTCGATCAGGTTCGACTTGAACTTGGCCTGGTCCTTGAGGGCGTCGGTGCCGTCCAGCGGCAGGAAGTAGCCCTTCTTGGCGAAGGCGGGGGTCCAGCCGACCTCGGAGCGCAGCACGTCCGGGGCGCCGGACGCGCCGGCGGCGGTGTCGAACTTGTTCTGCGCCTGGTCGAAGGGCACGTTGACGTACTTGACCTTGACGTCCTTGTTGGCGGCCTCGAACTGCTTGACCAGGGCCTGGTACGTCGGCGCCTCATTGGTGGCGTTGGAGGTGTCCCACCAGGTGATGGTGACCGGCCCGGACGAGTTGTCGCTGCCGCTGTCGTCCCCGCCGCAGGCCGTCGCCGCGAGGGCGAAGGACGCCACCAGCGCGGTGGCCGCTATGCCACGCCGCATGAGTTTCTCCTTGAGGGTGAGAGCCCGTTCAGCTACCGGAGGCGGTCCCGTCCGCCGCCCTGCCGACTCCGACCGCGCCGTTGCTGCCGTCGGGCGACGTGAACGTAACAGCGATGTAAGCGGCACGAAAGACCTTGCAGAAAAAAAGTGCAAGAGGCCTCCGAAGTTATCCGCACGTGACCCCTGCGTGACCTCCCCTCGACCGCCGTGAGACCGTAGTTGACGCGGTTGAGCGGCCTCACGACAGGGCACACGGCTGCTGTGCAAGACTCTGCAAGCTCTTGCCATCACTTTCACGAGGGAGCTCGATGACGCAGCAGCCCGGCGCGGGTCGTTCACCAGGCCGTCCGCGGCGTCCCATCGGTGTGCAAGCCGGCACCCGACCGGTACAGTCCACCCCTGTGACCACACGGCTTGCCGACATCGCTGCTCAGGCGGGGGTGAGCGAAGCGACCGTCAGCCGCGTCCTCAACGGCAAGCCTGGCGTCGCCGCCACCACCCGTCAGTCCGTGCTCGCCGCTCTGGACGTCCTGGGCTACGAGCGCCCGGTCCGGTTGCGTCAGCGCAGCGCGGGTCTGGTCGGCCTGATCACGCCGGAGCTGGAGAACCCGATATTCCCGGCCCTGGCCCAGGTCATCGGCCAGGCGCTGACCCGCCAGGGCTACACCCCGGTGCTCGCCACCCAGACCCCGGGCGGCTCAACGGAGGACGAGCTGACCGAGATGCTGGTCGACCGCGGGGTGGCCGGCATCATCTACGTCTCCGGGCTGCACGCGGACACCACGGCCGACATGCAGCGCTACGAGCAGCTGCGCGCGCAGGGCGTGCCCTTCGTCCTGGTGGACGGCTTCTCCCCGAAGGTCCAGGCGCCGTTCATCTCCCCCGACGACCGGGCGGCGATGACCCTGGCGGTCACCCACCTCGTCTCGCTCGGCCACACCCGGGTCGGGCTGGCCCTCGGCCCGAAGCGGTTCGTGCCGGTCCAGCGCAAGATCGAGGGCTTCGTACGGGCGATGCAGGAGCAGCTGCGGCTGAGCCCGGAGACGATCGAGACCGAGCTGGTCCAGCACTCCCTCTACACCCTGGAGGGCGGCCAGGCGGCGACCACGGCCCTGATCGACCGGGGCTGCACGGCCGTCGTCTGCGCGAGCGACATGATGGCCCTCGGCGCGATACGGGCGGCCCGCCAGCGCGGCCTCGCGGTCCCCCGGGACGTCTCGGTGGTCGGCTTCGACGACTCCCCGCTGATCGCCTTCACCGACCCGCCGCTGACGACCGTCCGCAAGCCGGTCCCGGCGATGGGCCAGGCCGCCGTCCGCACTCTCCTGGAGGAGATCGGCGGGACGCCTGCACCCCACAGCGAGTTCGTGTTCATGCCGGAACTGGTGGTGCGCGGTTCGACCGCTTCGGCCCCCGGGGACCGGAATCGTCCGTAAGGCGGAGACCTCAGGGTCTCCCCCAGTGCGTCAGTAGCAGACGAAGGCGTCCTCCCGCCGTAGAACGTGCGGGGCGAACCCGACCGAGGGATGATCGGGCGGAGGGGGCTTTTCTGGCAGACTTTATGTCCATGGGTGAATCGACTGTGACGCCACTGGAAGGCCGTGACCAGGCCGTTCCGCAGCCTGTCACGGCCGGGACCCGGCGCCGCCGGCTGGACCGCCTGCGCACCCCCCGCCGCCCCCGCCTCTGGTTCGAGATCCTGCTCGTCGCGGTGAGTTACTGGACGTACTCACTGGTGCGCAACGCGGTCCCGGAGCAACGGGCCGAGGCACTGCGCAACGCGGACTGGATCTGGCGGATGGAGCACCACCTCGGCCTGGCCGTGGAGGAGTCGGTCAACCACGCGGTGAACTCGGTGACCTGGCTCATCGTGGGCATGAACTACTACTACGCGACCCTGCACTTCATCGTCACCCTGACCGTCCTGGTCTGGCTCTACCGCAGCCATCCGGGCCGCTACGCGGCGACGCGCCTCGTGCTCTTCGCCACCACGGCGGTGGCCCTGGTGGGCTACTACCTGTATCCGCTGGCGCCGCCGCGCCTGATGCCGGGCGGCGACTTCGTCGACACGGTGATGGTCCACCAGACGTGGGGCTCGATGGCCTCCGGCGACCTCAAACACATGTCGAACCAGTACGCGGCGATGCCGTCCATGCACATCGGCTGGTCCCTGTGGTGCGGTCTGACGATCTTCGCGCTCGCGTCGGTCCCGTGGGTACGGGTCCTGGGCCTGCTGTACCCGGCGGCGACCCTGGTGGTCATCGTCGCCACCGCCAACCACTTCTGGCTGGACGCGGTCGGCGGCGTCGTCTGCCTGGCCTTCGGCTTCACGGTGGCCCGCGTCTGGTACGGAGCGCTGCCGTACTCCCTGCCACGGCCGGCCCCGCCGAGGACGAAGCGGCGGGGCAGGCCGCTGTTGCCCACCAAGGCGTGAGCCTCGGCCGTCCCGCGATGCACTCAGCCGTCCCGCGATGCGCTCAGCCGTCCCCCGATGCGCTCAGCCGTCCCGCGATGCGCTCAGCAGTCCCCGCGATGCGCCACCCGCCCTCCGGTCACCGTCAGCAGCACCGGCGCCTGCGCCAGCTCGTCCGCCGGGGCCTCGACCGGGTCCAGTCCCAGCACCGTGAGATCGGCGCGCAGACCGACGGCGATACGTCCCGCCGAGTCGTCCTCCCCCGCGGCCCGGGCGGCGTGCGTGGTGCACCCCTCCAGAGCCTCCATTCCCGTGAGCCCCGCCCGTGCCGAAGCCGCACCGCGCGGCGCCCGCGCGTCGGCCAGCACACCGCGTACGTCATAGGGGGCGATGGGCCAGTCCGAGCCCAGGGCGACCGTCGCGCCGGCGTCCCGCAGATCCCGTAGCCGCCAGGCGCGCCCGGCCCGGTCGGCGCCGAGCCGACGGGACCACTCGTCGGTGCCGTCGGCCCGTGTGTAGGCGGTGTGCGGCGGCTGCATGGACGCCGCCACCCCCAGCTCGGCGAACCGCGGCAGCAGAGCGTCGGGCACGCTCTCGAGGTGCTCGACCCGATGCCGCCCCCGGGCCCTCTCCCCCAGCCCGGCCACCACATCGAGCACATGCCGCACGGCCGCGTCCCCGATGGCATGGGTGACGGTACGCACGCCGTCCGCGTGCAGCGACCGCACCGCCTCGGCATAGGCCCCGGGATCCGGCCAGAAGGCGGCGGTCCCCTGTCCATGGCAGTCGGCATGCTCCAGCCACGCGGTCCCTCCCTCCACGGTCCCGTCCATGAAGAACTTCACCCCGTCGACGACCCAGTGCCGTCCGCCCCGCCCCTGCCGCGCGACCAGCTCCCGCAGCCCGGCCTCGTCCACGCCCGGCATGCACCAGGGCGCGAACCGCAGCCGCACCGGCAGCACGGTCTCCCGGGCCACCTCCGCGACCAGCTCCGGATCCCCCGCGTCCATGACGTGCGCCCCGGTCAGCCCGGTGGCCGCCATCGCGGAGAGCAGCGAGACGAGCCGCTCCCGCCGGGCGGCGTACGAGGGCCGGGGCGCGACCGCCGCCACCAGCTCCATGGCGGCGTGCTCGACGAGATGCCCGGTGGGCCGCCCGGCGCCGTCGCAGACCACCTCCGACCGCTGGGCGAAGACGCGCGCCCCGGTCACGCCCGCCGCGGCGAGCGCCGCGCCGTCGGCGAGCGCGGAGTGCCCGTCGTACAGCCGCAGAAAGGCCGGCGCGCCGCCGAGGACGTCCTCCACGAGCGCCCGGTCTACGGCCCGCCCCTCGAACGCGTTGTGATCGAGCCCGAACCCGACCACCCACCCGTCGATCCGCTCGGCGCCCGCCAGGGCCTGCCGCAGCCCCGCCAGATCGGCCACCCCCGACAGATCCACGCCGGTCGCCATGTCCAGCCCCCACACGGGGTGGCTGTGCGCGTCGACGAGCCCGGGCACGAGGTGGGCGCCCGCCAGGGGCACGACCTCGGTGCCCGGCCCGCGCCAGTCGCGTACGTCGCTCTCGTCGCCGACGGCCGCGATGACCCCGTCGCGCACGGCGACGGCGGTGGCGTACGGCCGGGCGGGGTCGAGAGTGCGCACCTTGGCGCCGGCGAGGATCAGGTCGGGGACGGTCACGAGGTGAACTCCTCTGCGGGCTCGGCCGGCTCGGCAGGTTCTACGGGTTCTACGGCTTCGGCGGGCTCGGCGGGCTCGGCCGGCTCTACGGGTTCTACGGCTTCGGCGGGCTCGGCGGCGAAGTTCGCGTACACGAGGGGCCGCTCGCGGCGCAGCCACCAGGCCAGGCCGAGGCCCGCGACGAAGACGGCGGGCGCCAGGGCGATCAGCAGGGTGTTCACGGCGTCGGAAGCCCCGGTGAACAGGTCGATATGGGTGACCACGAGCCCTATCGCACCGGCCAGCAGCACGGCGGCGACGACGGGGGCGACCACCGTCCGCAGCACGCCCTCCTGGTGCGACACCCGCCGGAAGTAGCAGGGCACGGCGATCGCGGCGAGCAGTTGGAGCACGAACAGCCCGATCATGCCCGGGGTGTTGACCCACAGCAGGAGCTGTCCGTAGGGATCGGCCCCCGCCGCCCAGAACCCGAGCACGACCACCGCGCCGAGGACGGTCTGCGCGAGCCCGGCCGCATACGGCGACCGGTGCCGCGGATGGACCCGTCCCAGCGCCCTGGGCAGCACCCCCTCCTCCGCGAGGGCGAGGGTGTACCGGTTGATGGCGTTGTGAAAGGCGAGCAGCGAAGCGAGAACGCTGGTGACGATGAAGACGTGCATCAGGTCGGCCGCCCAGCCCCCGACGTAGGTCGTGATGGCGGAGAAGAAGAGCCCACCGGGATCCTTGGCGGCCGCCGCGATCACACCGGCGTCCCCGAAGGCCTGGATGACGATCCAGACGACGAAGGCGTAGAAGAGCCCGAGGAACCCGATGGCCGCGTAGGTGGCGCGGGGCACCGTCCGCCCCGGGTCACGGGCCTCGCGCCGGTAGATGACGGTCGACTCGAACCCGGTGAAGGCGGCGAAGGCGAAGGCGAGCACGACGCCCGTGCCGGACACCAGCACGTTGTCCGGCGCGAAGGACGCCCCGGACAACCCGTGCGCACCCCCCTTGACCAGCACGCCGGCCGCGAGCAGCAGCAGGATCCCGGTCTCGGCGACGAGCAGGACGCCCAGCACCTTGGCGCCGAAGTCGATAGATCGATAACCGCCGTACCAGATGACGCCCAGCCCCACCAGCGCGATGGGCAGCCAGGGAACATCGGCGCCGAACAGAGCCTGGAAGGTGTCGCGCCCGGCGGACCCCAGCAGCCCGTAGACGCCGATCTCCATGCCGACGTAGCCGATCAGCGCGAGCAGGGCGGCGCCGATGCCCACCGGCCGGCCGAGGCCGCGGGTGATGTACGCGTAGAAGGCGCCGCCGCTCTTCACATGCCGGCTCATGGTGGTGAAGCCGACGGCGAAGACGGCGAGGGTGAGGCCGGCGATGAGGTATCCGGCGGGGGCGCCGATGCCGCCGAGCAGGATGGCGAGCGGGGCGACGCCGGCCATGACGGTGAGCGGGGCGGCGGCGGAGACGACGAAGAAGGCGATGTCGGCGGTGCCGAGCGAACCGGAGCGGAGGGTCGCCGCGGCGGGCGGCGTTCTCTGCTCACGGGCGGTGTCGGACATGGGGAAGCCCTTCGAGCGCGGCGGGAATGGAGGTTTCCGGGCGTGCGGGATGGCCGGCGTTCCCCGGGGCGGACGAAGCACTGCGACCGCCCCGGGCCCGTAAATCTAAAGGCTTTCGGTTTCGGCAATGTAGCCTCCTCCTGGGCATCCGGGAAGCCCTTCTCAGACTTCAGGGGGAGACCGCACACATGGGACGGCCGCGCACACCGCTCCTCGACCGCGAGCGCATCACCACGACCGCGCTGCAACTCGTCGACGAGCAGGGCGACTTCAGCGTCCCGCAGATCGCGAAGCGGCTGGGCGTCCAGACCGGCTCGGTCTACCACCACGTGGACGGCCGGGACGGCATAATCGAACTACTGCGCGAACGAGTGGCGTCCGCGATCGACCCGAAGACCCTGGACGCCACCGCACCCTGGGACACGGCCCTGGAAGCCTGGGCCCGCTCCTACCGGGCCGCGTTCGCCGCCCACCCCAGGGCCATCCCGCTCCTCATGACCTCACCCGTACGAGCCCCCCGGGTCCTGGAACAGTACGAACGCGCGGTGACCCTGCTGCTGGAGGCAGGCTTCGCACCCCGCGCGGTGATGCCCCTGCTCATCGCGCTCGAGAACCTGATCCTGGGCTCGGCCCTGGACCTGGCGGCCCCCGAGACGATGTGGGAACTGACGGACGACGCCCCCACCCCCCACCTGGCCGAGGCCCTGGCAGCGGTGCCGGAGGGCAGAGCGGACCAGGCGTTCGAAGTGGCCCTGAGGGCCGTCATGACCCAGGCAAGAACGGAACGCGAGCACCCCACACAGGCTTGACGACGCCAGACGTCAGGCGCCTGACGTCAGGCGCCGCGTGCCGGGCGCCGCGTGCCGGGCGCCGCGTGCCGGGCGCAGCGTGCTGGGTGTCGGGTTACGCGGCCGCGCGCAACGCATCGATGAACGCATCCAGAGCGGGCTGCGCAGGCGCCGTCTCCCGAACCACCGCACAGATCCCCCGCACCGGCACCGGATCACGCACCTCCCGCACCACCACCCCCGGATGCCGACTCCCCAGCCCCAGCCGGGGCACCAGACTCACACCCAGCCCCGCGGCGACAAACCCCTGGGCGGTCACGTAGTCCTCGCTCTCGACGACGAACCGGGGCCGGAACCCGACGGCGGCACAGGCATCGAGCTGGGCGTCGAGACAGGGGCCGGGCCACTCACTCCCGACGAACGCCTCGTCGGCCAACTCCACCAGCCGCAGGCTCCGCCGCCCGGCAAGCCGATGCCCGCGAGGCAGCACGGCGAGGTAGGGATCGTCCAGCAGCGGAAAGACCCGCACGCCGCTCCCCGCCCCGTCCGTTCCCTTCACCAGCAGGGCCAGATCGGCACGCCCCTCCCGCACCGCGGCCAGCGAGTCCCCGGGGTCGGCGGTCAGCTTCAGATCGATCTGCACCCCGGGATGCCCCGCCCGCAGCCGGGCCACGGCCGGCGCGACCAGCCCGGCCCCCGCCGTGGCGAAGTACCGCACCGAGAGCCGCCCCGTACGCCCGGCCAGCAGATCGGCGAGAGCAGCCTCGGCCTCGGCGACCTGCCGCCCGATGGAGTCCGCGTACTCGGTGAGCAACAACCCGGCAGCGGTGGGCCGCACCCCCCGCCCCACCCGCTCCAGCAGCACAGCCCCCGCCTCCTTCTCCAGGGCAGCGATCTGCTGACTGACGGCGGACGGCGTATACCCGAGCACACCCGCAGCCCCCGTGACAGACCCACTCCCCACGACCGCCCGCAACACCTGCATCCGCCGCACATCAAGCATGCAGACCAGCTTAACGAACCATCAAGAACATTTCACTTGTCCTCACACATCGCAGAGCCGACCGTAGAGAGCATGTCCTCCGCCCTCCGCATGGCAGCACTGGCCCTCTTCTGGGGCTCCGGCTTCCTCTGGATCAAGCTGGCCCTGACCCACGGCCTGACGCCCGCCCAGATCACGATCATCCGCTGCGCCCTCGGCACCGCCGTACTCCTCCTCCTGGCCCACCGCGCAGGCCAAGGACTCCCCCGCTCCAGAACCGTCTGGCGCCACCTGGCCGTGGCCGCCCTGTTCTGCAACGCGATCCCGTTCGCCCTCTTCGCCGTGGGAGAACAGCACCTCGACTCGGGCCTGGCCGGCGTCCTCAACGCCACGACCCCCCTCTGGTCCCTGCTCATCGGCATCACGCTGGGCACGGACCGCACGACCCACCCGGCCCGCCTGACCGGCCTCTTCCTGGGCTTCGCCGGCACGGTCCTGATCTTCGCCCCCTGGCACCACGAGGGCCTGCTCACCTGGCCCGCCCTGGCCCTCCTGGCCGCGGCGGCCAGCTACGCCGTGGCGTTCGCCTACATGGCCCGCCACCTGACGACCCAGGACGCCCCGCTGGCCATGTCGGCAGCCCAACTCCTGGCCGCCACGGCCTGGACCACCCTGGCCCTCCCCACGGCCACCGCCTTCCACCCCGACATCACCGCCCTCCTGGCGGTCACGGCCCTGGGCGTGCTGGGCACAGGAGTCACCTTCTACCTCAACTACCGCCTGATAGCGGACGAGGGCCCCACCACCGCGGCAACGGTCGGCTACCTGCTCCCGGTGGTCTCCATAGCCCTGGGCGCGGCAATCCTGGACGAACACATCGGCCCCCGGGTCCTGGCAGGCATGGCGGTAGTACTCCTGGGCGTGGCACTGACCCGCGCAAAGGAACGCACGCACCCGAAAGGGGCTGCCCCTACGGCGCTCACCGGCAAGACGACGGGAGCGGGCCGTGGCGGTGCGTCGCAGCCCGTCGCTTAGCTCGTCACAGCCAAGTCCCACTGTGGCAACGGGCAGCAGTACGCCCAACACGCGACGGGCTCGACGCACCGCCACGGCCCCGACCCACCCACCGCCGTTCGCCGAGCCGGCGGAGCCATCCACCGCAGAAGAGCCGGCGGAGCCACCCACCGCAGAAGAGCCGGCGGAGCCACCCACCGCAGCAGAGCCAGCGGAGCCACCCACCGCAGAAGAGCCGGCTACCCCCCGTAGAAGAGCTCGTCGACAACCCCCCGAGCCCGCCGAGCGGTACGCCGATAGTCGTCGAGCATGTCCCCCACCCGCCCAGGCCCGTACCCCAAGTACCGCCCCACCGCGACCAGTTCACGAACGCCCGAAGGGAACGTGTCCCCGGCCCGCCCCCGCACCAGCATCACCGCGTTACGCACCCGAGTGGCCAGCACCCAGGCCTCGTCCAGCGTCGCGGCGTCCTCCTCCCCGATGAGCCCGGCCGCGCGCGCAGCGGCCAGCGCGTCACGCGTCCGGGTGGTCCGCAACCCCGGATGCGTGGCACCGTGCCGCATCTGAACCAACTGAACGGTCCACTCCACATCGGACAGCCCACCCGGCCCGAGCTTGGTGTGCAGCTTGGGATCAGCCCCCCGGGGCAGCCGCTCCGACTCCATCCGGGCCTTCAGCCGCCGGATCTCCCGCACGGCGTCCTCGGAGAGCCCGTCCGCCGGATACCGCAGCGGATCGACGACGGCGATGAACCGCCGCCCCAACTCCTCGTCACCGGCGACGACTTCGGCCCGCAGCAGCGCCTGCGACTCCCAGACCAGCGACCACCGCCGGTAGTAGGCCTCGTAGGACTTCAACGTCCGCACGAGCGGCCCGGACTTCCCCTCCGGACGCAGGTCGGCATCGATCAGCAGCGGCGGATCGGCGCTGGGAACCTGCAGCAGCCGCCGCATCTCGGAGACGACCTTGTTGGCGGCCTCCGAGGCCTCCCGCTCGTCGACCCCGTCCCGAGGCTCGTGCACGAACAGCACATCCGCATCGGACCCGTAGCCCAGCTCATGGCCGCCGAAACGCCCCATCCCCACCACCGCGAACCGCGTGGGCAGGGTGTCCCCCCAACCGTCCCGCACCACAGCCCGCAAGGTCCCGGCCAGCGTGGCGGCGGTGAGGTCCGAGACCGCGCCCCCCACCAGATCCACGAGCGCACCCTGATCGGCCTCGACGGGATGCGACTCGGTCCCGTAGGAGGCGACGATGTCCGCGGCGGCCGTACGGAACAGCTCACGCCGACGGACCCCGCGCGCCGCGGTGACCGCCTGCACGGCGCCCTCGGCCCGCCCCACCGCGGCCAGCGTCTCCTGCTCCAACTGGTCCCGCCCGCGAGGCTCGAGCCCCCCGCCGTCGCCGTCGCCGAGCAGCGCGACGGCCTCCGGGGCGCGCATGAGCAGATCGGGGGCGAGCCGCCCGGCGGACAGCACGCGCGCGAGATTCTCCGCCGCGGCCCCTTCGTCCCTCAACAGGCGCAGATACCAAGGCGTCTTGCCGAGCGCGTCCGACACCTTCCGGAAGTTGAGGAGCCCGGCGTCGGGATCGGCGGAGTCCGCGAACCAGCCCAACAGCACGGGCAGCAGCGTGCGTTGGATGGCGGCCTTACGGGTGACGCCGGAGGCGAGCGCCTCGATGTGCCGCAACGCACTCGCAGGATCGGCGTACCCGAGCGCCACCAGCCGCTCCCGGGCGGCCTTCGGACTCAACCGGGCTTCCCCGGGCGCGAGTTGGGCGACCGCGTCGAGCAACGGCCGGTAGAACAGCTTCTCGTGCAGCCGCCGCACCACCGCGGCATGCCGCTTCCACTCACGGGTCAGTTCGACGACCGGGTCGGTGCGCAGCCCGAGAGAGCGGCCGAGCCGCCGCAGGTCGGCCTCGCTCTCCGGGACCAGATGGGTGCGCCGCAGCCGGTACAGCTGGATCCGGTGCTCCATGGACCGCAGAAACCGGTAGGCGACGTCGAGCTGCTCGGCGTCGGCGCGCCCGACGTACCCGCCCGCGACCAGCGCCTGCAACGCATCCAGCGTCGTACCGCTCCGCAACGAGACATCGGCCCGCCCGTGCACCAGTTGCAACAACTGCACGGCGAACTCGACGTCGCGCAACCCCCCGGGCCCGAGCTTCAGTTCCCGCTCGACCTCGGCGACCGGGATGTTCTCGACGACCCGCCGCCGCATCCGCTGTACGTCGACGACGAAGTTCTCCCGCTCGGCGGCCTTCCACACCAGGGGCTCGACGGCGGCGACGTACTCGGCCCCCAGCTCCAGGTCCCCGGCCACCGGCCGCGCCTTCAACAGGGCCTGGAACTCCCAGGTCTTGGCCCACCGCTGGTAGTAGGCGAGATGGCTGCTGAGCGTCCGCACGAGCGGGCCGTTGCGCCCCTCGGGCCGCAGGTTGGCGTCGACGGGCCAGATGGACCCTTCCACGGTGGTCTCGGAGCAGATCCGCATCATGTGCGAGGCGAGCTTCGTGGCGGCCCGCAGCGCCTTGCCCTCGTCGGCCCCGTCCACGGACTCCCCGACGAAGATCACATCGACGTCGGACACGTAGTTGAGCTCATGGCCCCCGCACTTGCCCATCGCGATGACGGCAAGCCGGCACAACGCGGCATCCGCGGGCGCGGCAGCCTGTGCCAGACCAAGGGCAGCCCGCAGGGTGGCCGTGGCGAGATCGGCGAGCTCGGCGGCGGTCTCGGCGAGATCGGTCGTCCCGCACACATCACGTGCCGCGATGGACAGCAGGCACCGCCGGTAGGCGACCCGCAGCATCACCGGATCGGTGGCCTCGGCGAGCCCCCGCTCGAACTCCTCGACTCCCGGATGCAGATCCCGGGGCTCGTACGTGACCAGCGCCTCCCAGTCCCGCGGATGCCGGGCCAGGTGATCGGCGAGCGCGGCGGACGCCCCCAGGACCCCGAGCAGCCGGTCCCGCAGCGGCTTGGCCGCTATCAACGTGTCGAGCAGTTCCCGTCGCGCGGTGTGACCGGACTGCGCTTCCAGCAGCCGGACCAGGCCGTGCAGCGCGAGATCGGGATCGGCGGTGCCCCCCAGGGCCTCCAGCAGAAAGGGATCGTCGCGCACCGGGGACAGCTCGGGCCCGTCCAGGAGCCGCTCGGCGGCGGAGGGGTCGGTGAAACCGTGCCGCAGCAGTCGGGTGAAGGTGCTGCTCCTGCGCCCCGGCGCCATCATCACAGGCCTCCTCGTGCGATCAAGGTCGTGCGATCAAGGTCGTCCGGTCGAGCGTAACCCGCACCTCAGGGTGGCGCGCCGGCCCGGCTTCGGGTTCTGTGGGCTGGGTACGTGCAGTTCGCGACGAAGGAGTCCCGCATGACCCCCAAGAACGCCATGAACATGACCCTCGAAGTGATCCTGCTGCCGGTGTCGGACGTGGACCGCGCCAAGGAGTTCTACCGGGACAAGGTCGGCTTCCACGTCGATCTCGACGGCGAGGTGATGGAAGGCGTACGGATCGTGCAGCTCACGCCGCCGGGATCGGGCTGTTCGATCGCCCTGGTGGACGGCCTCCAGGTCCCGACGGGAACCCCGCAGCCGGGCACGTACCACGGCATGCAACTCTGCGTGACGGACGCGAAGGCGGCGCACGCAGAGCTGACCGCCCGAGGCCTGGAGGTCACCGAACCCATGCAGTTCTCCCCCCGGGACGGTGCGACCTTCATGTACTTCAAGGACCCGGACGGCAACGGCTGGGCGATCCAGGAGTACAAGCGCAGGGAGACAGAGCCCCTGCACCAACTCCTCGCCGACCTGGCAGCCCGGTAACGCACCGCAGGGGCGCGGGGTTCGGTGTGGCGACCAGCCCCCACCGGGACCAACCGCCACACCGAACCCCAACGCCCCTACGGCAAGCCCTTCAGCCCCTGACGCCCCGAGGCCTCACAGCACAGGCAGGTTCTTCCGCAGCTCGAACGCGGTCACCTCGGACCGGTACTCGTGCCACTCGGCGCGCTTGTTGCGCAGGAAGAAGTCGAAGACGTGCTCGCCGAGCGTCTCGGCGACGAGGTCGCTGCGCTCCATCAGCGACAGCGCCTCGCCGAGGTTCTGCGGCAGCGGCTCGATGCCCATGGCGCGGCGCTCCGCGTCCGACAGCGCCCAGACGTCGTCCTCGGCGCCCGGCGGAAGCTCGTAGCCCTCCTCGACGCCCTTGAGGCCGGCGGCGAGCAGCATGGCGTAGGCCAGGTACGGGTTGGCGCCGGAGTCGAGGGAGCGGACCTCGATGCGCGCGGAGCCGGTCTTGCCGGGCTTGTACATGGGGACGCGGACCAGGGCCGAGCGGTTGTTGTGGCCCCAGCAGATGTACGAGGGGGCCTCGCCGCCCGCGCCGGCCGTGCGCTCGGAGCCGCCCCAGATGCGCTTGTAGGAGTTGACCCACTGGTTGGTGACGGCGGCGATCTCGGCGGCGTGCTTCAGCAGACCGGCGATGAACGACCGGCCGACCTTCGACAGCTGGTACTCGGAGCCCGACTCGTAGAACGCGTTGCGGTCGCCCTCGAAGAGGGAGAGGTGCGTGTGCATGCCGCTGCCGGGGTGCTCGCTGAACGGCTTCGGCATGAACGTCGCCTGGACGCCCTGTTCCAGCGCGACCTGCTTCATGACCAGGCGGAACGTCATGATGTTGTCGGCCGTGGAGAGCGCGTCGGCGTAGCGCAGGTCGATCTCCTGCTGGCCGGGGGCGCCCTCGTGGTGGGAGAACTCGACCGAGATGCCCATGGACTCGAGCATGGTGATCGCCTGGCGGCGGAAGTCCATGCCGACGTTGTGCGGGGTGTGGTCGAAGTAGCCGGAGTTGTCGGCCGGGGTCGGGCGCGAGCCGTCGGTCGGCTTGTCCTTCAGCAGGAAGAACTCGATCTCCGGGTGGGTGTAGAAGGTGAAGCCCAGGTCGGAGGCGCGGGCGAGGGCCCGCTTGAGGACGTAGCGCGGGTCCGCGAAGGACGGGGAGCCGTCCGGCATGAGGATGTCGCAGAACATGCGGGCGGTGCCGGGAGCCTCCGCGCGCCAGGGCAGCACCTGGAAGGTGGACGGGTCCGGCTTGGCGATCATGTCGGACTCGTAGACCCGGGCGAAGCCCTCGATCGCGGAGCCGTCGAAGCCGATGCCCTCGTCGAACGCCTGCTCGAGCTCGGCCGGGGCCACGGCGACGGACTTGAGGAAGCCCAGGACGTCCGTGAACCACAGCCGTACGAACCGGATGTCGCGCTCCTCCAACGTCCGGAGCACGAACTCCTGCTGCTTGTCCATCTTCCGCTTCCCCATCCTTGCTGGTCAGGCCGCCTGTCTCTCGTCCCGCGGAGAGGCGGTCGGGCACCTGAGCATCACACCACAACACCATTTCGTGCGCGTTGCCGACCATGATCGCCTCGGCGACCGGGGCCTGAACGCCTCACGTCGGGCAGGTGTACTGCTCTGCCGCCCATCTTGCCTGCTCGGACCGACATCCGTAATGCCCGACCCCCTCCGTCTCACCCCGCCCACTTAATTTGCATCTCAAATGCAAGTTTAGCTAGTGTGCCGGACAGAGCGCCGGCCCGGGTAAGGCCGGCGATGCCAGAGGAGGCCCTGATGCTGTCCGAGCAGTCCGCAGCCACCGTCCGCGCCACGCTCCCCGCCGTGGGCGCCGCGATCGGCGAGATCACGGAACGCTTCTACGCCGACCTGTTCACCGCCCACCCGGAACTGCTGCGCGACGTCTTCAACCGCGGCAACCAGGCCGCCGGCACCCAGCGCCAGGCGCTGGCGGGATCCTTCGCCGCCTTCGCGGCCCACACCGTGGAGCACCCGGACGACCGGCCCGACGCGCTGCTCGGCCGCATCGCCCACAAGCACGCCTCCCTGGGCATAGCCCCCGAGCAGTACGCGATCGTCCACCAGCACCTCTTCGGCGCCATCGCCGCGGTGCTCGGCGACGCGGTCACGCCCGAGGTGGCGGCCGCCTGGACCGAGGTCTACTGGCTGATGGCGAACGCGCTGATCGCGATCGAGAAGCGGCTGTACGAGGAGAGCGGGGGCGGCGCCCGACGGGAGTGGCAGGTCGTGGAACGCGTCCCGGAGACCCCGGACGTCGTCACCTTCCGGCTGCGCCCGCTCGACGGCGCCCCGGTCCGGGACTTCCGCGCGGGCCAGTACGTGTCCGTCCGCGTCGAACTCCCGGACGGCGCCCGCCAGACCCGCCAGTACAGCCTCTCCGGCGCACCGGGTTCGAACCTGCGCCAGATCAGCGTCAAGCGGGAGCCCGGCAGCCCGACGACCCCGGAGGGCGAGGTCTCCAACCACCTCCACGCGCGCGTGGAGGAGGGCAGCGTCCTGGAGCTCTCCGAGCCGTACGGCGACCTGGTGCTCGACAGCGGCGAGGACACGCCTCTGCTGCTGGCCTCGGCCGGCATCGGCGTGACGCCGATGGTCGCGATGCTGGCGCACCTGGCGACGACGGGCCACCGGGCCCCGGTCACGGTCGTCCACGCGGACCGCTCCCCCGCGGCCCACGCCCTGCGCGCCGACCACGAGACCTATGCGGAGAAGCTGCCGGACGCCTCCCTGCACCTCTGGTACGAGCAGGAGGCCCCCGAGGGCGCCGGCACGGGGCTCGCCGACCTCACCGACGTCCCCGTCGCGCCGGGCACGCGCGCGTACCTGTGCGGTCCGCTGCCGTTCATGCGGGCGGTGCGGGCCCAGCTGATCGAGAAGGGGGTCGCCCCGGCGGACGTGCACTACGAGGTGTTCGGGCCGGATCTGTGGCTGGCGCGAGCCTGAGACAGGCTCGTCAGAACGGCCGTCCCGGTCTCAGGTCTCAGGTCTCAGAGCTCAAAGCTCAAAGCTCAGAGCTCAGAGCTCAGGTCTCAGGTCTCAGGGCTCAGGGCTCGATGGGCAGGCCCGGCGGCCGGGCGGGATCGTAGTGGGCGCGGGCGAAGGCGTCGTCCGCGCGGTGGACGACGTCCGGCTCGGGCGGGGCGGGCCACACGCTCAGGAAGTGCTCCTCGACGGGCTCGTCACCCGGGTCCTCGCTCGGGCGCGCGCCCGCGTCCCGGCCGCGCGCCCTGGCACGGACCCGGTACCACCCTGCTCCGGCCGTGGCGAAGTTCCCGGCCTCCGCCTCGACGTCCCCGCCCCACCGGGACAGCCACAGCAGCCCGCTGGTGCTGCAGATGCTCACGTCGACGACGGTCTCCCACTCCTCGGCACCGGTCGACGGCGGCTCCTGCGCGCACTGTTCGGTCGTCAGCCGGATCCGTCCGGTGTGCGTGCCGGCGAACAGCGTGAGGTGCTCCGGTCCGCCGGCCGCCAGGCTGTTGCCCGCGAAGATCCGCTCGACGGTGTCGGAGTCGTCGTACTCGGTGAGGAACTCGTCGCCCTGGAGGTAGTACTGGCAGTACGAGACGAACATGCGGTCGGATGTCCAACGTAGGTAGCGCATCCGCCAGATGATGCCCCGGCCCACTGACACCCCCTCCGCGTCCGCAGCTCCGGCCGCCGCTCGCGGCACAGTGGACGCATGAGCTCGAACACGACAGCCGACAGCACCCCGCTGACCCGGTCCCGGGCGGCGACCAGGCTCCCCGCCCAGGACCTGGAGCGGGCGCGACGTTTCTACGCGGAGCGGCTCGGCCTGCACCCCGTCGACGAACGCCCGGGCGGGCTGCTGTACCGGTGCGGGGGCGCGGAGTTCGTGCTGTTCCGCTCGACGGGAGCCGCAACCGGCGCGTTCACCCAGATGGCTTTCGAGGTCGACGACATCGAGGCCGCGGTGGCGGAGCTCCGGCGGCGCGGGGTGGAGTTCGAGGACGTCGACGTGCCCGGCTTCCGGACCGTCGGCGGCATCGCCGAGATCGACGGCAACTACCCGAGCAAGGGCGCCCGGGGCGAACGCGGAGCCTGGTTCCGGGACAGCGAGGGCAATCTCCTGGGCGTCGGCCAGCCGCTGCTCTGAGCCGTCTCGACGACTCCGGTCCTGTCAGGACGGTCCCGTCAGTACGGTCGCGCTATCTCGTGCTCGGCCAACGCCGTCGCATAGCGATCCAGCAGCGCGTCGAGGCCGGCCAGGAGCAGCTCGGCGCCGTCGCGGGCGTCGGCCAGGTCGCCGCGTTCGCACGCCTCCACCAGCTCGGCCACATCGGTGCGGAGGATGTGCAGCGAGTCCCCCTGCACCAGAACCCCGGGAAACCGCCGATCCGGCAGTCGGACCACGGCGTTGTTGCCACCGTCGGTGAACAGCTCTGCTTCGATGCGTTCCATGGGGGCATCCAATCCGGCATGACCGGCTGCGATCAATGGTGATGTCAGGGGGAAACGGGGCGATGAGCAGGAGACGTTACGTCGCCAGGGGCGTGCCCGGGGGTTACCGGATCTGGGACAACCGGGGACGTCGATGGTGGGGAGATCTCTACGAGCTGTGCCCGGACGGTCTTCTGGACGAACTCAACGGCCAGGCGGATCCGGAGCGGATCACCGCGCTGATGAAGCACTACCGGGCCCGGAAACGGTAGGGATCCCCAGCAGCAGGGGTCCCGTAGGGTCCGCCACGATGTCCGCGAGGGTGATCGGGTCCAGGGAGGCGAAGAACGCCTCCTGGGCGCGGCGCAGCGCGCCCCGCAGACGGCAGGCGGAGTTCAGGGGGCAGGGGGTGGCTCCCTCGCAGTCGACGACGTCGCCGTCGCCCTCGAAGGCGCGGACCAGACCGCCCACGGACGCCGTGCGGCCCTTCTCCGTGAGCGCCAGGCCGCCACCCCTGCCGCGGCGGGCCTCCAGCAGACCCATGTGCTGGAGCTCGGCCACGACCTTGGCCGCGTGCGTGTAGGGGACCTCCATCGCGGCGGCCACGTCACGGGTCGTCGGGGTGGTCTCCGGGGAGTCGCCCGCCACCGCGAGTCTCATCAGAACGCGCAGGGCGAGGTCGGTGGATCGCAGCAGCCGCATGAGAAGAAGGGTAGATAATACGCATCTGTACTTCAAATTATCCCTGAGTCACCCCTCGGTCAGCCCTTGGCTGTGACCTGTCTACGAAATCCCCCGACTCCCCTATTACGATCAGCGGACTCGTATGCCCTCATGCCTCCACCGTCCCGCCCCTTTCCCCCAGAAGGACAGGCCTCATGGGTTCCGCCGACCAGACCAGCACCGCGACGCGCAAGGCGCGAATAGAGGAGATGCGGCGGGCCGAGCAGGCCCGTGAGCGGCGTAACCGGTTTCTCGCGATCGGGGGCAGCGTCGTCGCCGTCGTCGCGCTCGTCGCCGGTGGCGTGTTCGTCGTGAAGGCGCAGTCCGGCGACGACGACACCGCCGCCGCCGACTCCAAGTCCTCCGGGAAGTTCGTCACCGGCTCGGACGGGGTCAAGACGTGGAAGGGCACCCTGGGGCGCACGCACGTCGCCAAGACGGTGAAGTACCCGACCGAGCCTCCCGTCGGCGGCAATCACAACCAGGTCTGGATGAACTGCAACGGCGACGTCTACACCAAGGCGCTGAACAACATGAACGCCGTGCACTCGCTCGAGCACGGCGCGGTCTGGGTGACGTACAACAGCAAGGCGAGCAAGGCCGACGTCACCGCCCTCGCCGCCAAGGTCAAGAAGACGCCGTACACCTTCATGAGCCCGGACGACGCCCAGGCCGACCCGATCATGCTCACCGCGTGGGGCAACCAGCGCACGGTGACGAGCGCGAGCGACGCGAACGTCGACGCGTTCTTCGAGAAGTTCGTGCAGGGCGAGCAGACGCCCGAGCCGGGCGCGGCCTGCACGGGCGGTCTGCCGCAGTGAGGTCGGTTCGGTCGAGGTCCGTTAGGTCAAGGTCTGCTAGGTCAAGGTCTGCTAGGTCGAGGTCTGTTCAGTTGAAGTCCGTCCAGTCGAGGTCGGTCCGGTCGAGGTCGGTTCGGTGAGGTACGCGGGAGTGGCGGTCGCCGTCGCCGGAGTGCTGGTCGCCGCCGGGGCCATCACCTACTCGGTCGCCGAGGACGGCGGGGCGGGTGTCACACCCCCCGCCGCCGACTCCGCCGACGCCGGGTTCGCCCGGGACATGGCGGTGCACCACCAGCAGGCCGTCGAGATGTCGTACATCGTGCGGGACCGCACGACCGACGAGGAGGTGCGCCGGCTCGCCTACGACATCGCGCAGACCCAGGCCAACCAGCGCGGCATGCTGCTCGGGTGGCTGGATCTGTGGGCGCTGCCGAAGGTGTCGTCCGACGGGCCCATGAGCTGGATGGGCATGGGCGGGATGAGCGACGGCGAGGACGGCGCGCTCATGCCGGGGATGGCCACCGACACCGAACTCAAGAAACTCGGGACGCTGAACGGCAAGGCGGCCGAGGTGTTCTTCCTGCAGCTCATGACCGCACACCACAAGGGCGGCATCCATATGGCCGAGGGCTGTGTGGAGAAGTGCACGGTGGGTGTGGAGAAGCGACTGGCGCAGGGCATGGTCGATGCGCAGCAGTCGGAAATCGACCTGATGACAGGCATGTTGAAGGCCCGAGGAGCCAAGCCATGACCTCGCCGGAGGGCAAGCCATAACCCTGCCGGAAGCCGAGCGATGACCCTGCCGGAGGGCAACCCATAGGGTTTTCCCTCGATTTCATGGACGTATCCGTCAAATCGGCCCAGCAAGCGGTCACTTGGGGTCTTCTTGGCGTTCGCATTCCCCTGGCATGAACGGTTCATCGCAAGAGTGGCCAGCACGTCGAGTGATCTTCTCGCGTCGAAACACATACAGGCCACATACAGGGGGTCCTATGAGATCCAACCGCGCCGCGCTGCGCGCCGGAGCGAGCATGGCAGCGACACTGCCCATGATCGCCGGCGCGCTGGCGCTCGGCATACCCGCGGCGCACGCCGCGGAGAGCCCCACCCGTGACACGCTGGCCGGGACCAAACCCGCGTGGGCCACGACCAAGACGGACAAGGGCTCGACCTCGGACAAAGCCCAGGTCACCGCCCGGGTCTACCTCGCAGGACGGGACGCCGCCGGTCTCGCGCAGTACGCGAAGTCGGTCTCCGACCCGAGCTCCGCCGCCTACGGCAAGTACCTCTCCGCCGCGCAGGCGCAGACCCGCTTCGGCGCGACCGAGGCCCAGGTCGCCGCGGTCAGGTCGTGGCTGACGGCGGCCGGTCTGAAGGTCACCGGCACGACCGCGCACTACGTCTCCGTCAGCGGTGACGTGGCCGCCGCCGAGAAGGCGTTCGGCACACAGCTGCACAACTACGCCAAGGGCACGAAGACCTACCGCGCGCCCGCGCAGACGGCCTCGGCCCCCGCGAGCCTCGACGGCGCGGTGCTGACCGTCACCGGCCTGGACAACGCGCCGCACAAGGCCGCATCCAAGGATCAACTCCCGCCGCCGGACGCGGTGTTCAAGAACGCGGGGCCGTTCTCCTCGTACTACGGCTCCACCACGGCGAGCACCCTCCCGGCCGCGTACGGCAAGAAGATCCCGTACGCGGTCCAGGGCTACACCGGCAAGCAGCTGCGGGCCGCGTACGGGGCCGGGAAGTACACCGGCAAGGGCGTGCGCATCGCCATCACCGACGCGTACGCCTCGCCGACGATCGCCTTCGACGCGGCCACCTATGCGAAGGCGCACGGCGACGCGCGCTGGAAGACCGGCCAGCTGACCCAGGTGCTGCCCTCGGACTACACGAAGACCGAGGAGTGCGGGGCGGCCGGCTGGTACGGCGAGGAGACCCTCGACGTCGAGGCCGTGCACGCGGTCGCGCCGGACGCGAACGTCACCTACCTGGGTGCGGCGTCCTGCTACGACGACGATCTCCTCGACTCGCTCAGCAAGGTCGTCGACAACCATCTGGCCGACATCGTCTCCAACTCCTGGGGCGACATCGAGGCCAACCAGACGCCGGATCTCGCGGCCGCCTACGACCAGGTCTTCCAGTTCGGCGCGGTCGAGGGAATCGGTTTCTACTTCTCCTCCGGCGACAACGGCGACGAGGTCGCGAACACCGGCGTCAAGCAGGTGGACACGCCGGCCAACTCGGCGTGGGTGACGGCGGTCGGCGGCACCTCGCTGGCGGTCGGCAAGGGCGACAAGTATCTGTGGGAGACCGGCTGGGGCACCGAGAAGGCGTCCCTGTCGGCCGACGGCAAGAGCTGGACGGCGTTCCCGGGGGCGTTCACCTCCGGCGCGGGCGGCGGCACCAGCAAGACGGTCGCGCAGCCGTACTACCAGAAGGGCGTCGTCCCGAACGCGCTGGCCACGGCCAACAGCGCGGCCGGCAACCGCGTCGTCCCGGACATCTCGGCGATCGCGGACCCGAACACCGGCTTCCGGGTCGGTCAGACCCAGACCTTCCCGGACGGCTCGCAGCAGTACAGCGAGTACCGCATCGGCGGCACCTCGCTGGCCGCGCCGGTCATCGCGGCCGTGCAGGCGCTGGCCCAGGAGGCGCGCGGCGGCGGCGCGATCGGCTTCGCCAACCCGTCGATCTACTCCGCCTACTCGAAGTTCGGCTCGCGGGTCTACCACGACGTCACGGACAACCCCACGGGCTCCGGGCTCGCGGTCGCCCGTGTCGACTTCACCAACGGGTACGACGCGACGGACGGTCTGCTGACCTCCGTCCGCAGCCTCGGCAAGGACAGCTCGCTGTCCGCGGTAAAGGGTTACGACGACGTCACCGGCGTGGGAACGCCGGCAAACGGTTACATCGAGTCGTACCGCAGGCACTGAGGAAACGCTGGGGAAACGCTGAAACGCGGTTACCGGCTGAGAAACGGTTACCGACAGATGGGGTGAGCGTGAGGTGGACGACACCGCACGCCACCCCATCGCGTCGCTCTGACGATTACACTGGACCCGTGCCTCAACTTCGTCTCGCTCTGAACCAGATCGACTCGCGCGTCGGCGACCTCGTCGGCAACACCGAAACGATCCTCCGCTGGACCCGGCACTCCGCCGAGCAGGGAGCGCATCTCGTGGCGTTCCCGGAGATGGCGCTGACCGGGTATCCCGTCGAGGACCTCGCCCTGCGCTCGTCCTTCGTCGACGCCTCCCGCGCGGGGCTGACCACGCTCGCCGCGCGCCTCGCCGAGGAGGGCTTCGGCGAGCTGCCCGTGGTCGTCGGCTACCTCGACCGGTCCGAGAGCGGCCGGCCCAGGTTCGGCCGCCCGGCCGGTTCCCCGCGCAACGCGGCGGCGGTACTGCACGGCGGCGAGGTGGTCCTGTCCTTCGCCAAGCACCACCTGCCGAACTACGGCGTCTTCGACGAGTTCCGCTACTTCGTGCCCGGCGACACCATGCCGGTGCTGCGTGTGCACGGGGTCGACGTGGCCCTCGCGATCTGCGAGGACCTCTGGCAGGACGGCGGCCGGGTGCCCGCGGCGCGCTCCGCCGAGGCCGGGCTGCTGCTCTCCATCAACGCCTCGCCCTACGAGCGCGACAAGGACGACACCCGGCTGGAGCTGGTCCGCAAGCGGGCCCAGGAGGCCGGCTGCACCACCGCCTACCTCGCGATGATCGGCGGTCAGGACGAGCTGGTGTTCGACGGCGACTCGATCGTCGTCGACAAGGACGGCGAGGTGATCGCCCGTGCGCCCCAGTTCTCCGAAGGCAGTGTGATCCTGGACCTCGACCTGCCCGCGGCCTCGGCGAACGCGCCGACCGGTGTCGTGGACGACGGTCTGCGCATCGACCGGGTGGTCCTGTCCGAGGAGCCGCTGCCGGCGTACGAGCCCGAGCTGGCCGGCGGGTACGCGGAGCGGCTGGACGACGCCGAGGAGGTCTACTCGGCGCTGGTCGTGGGCCTGCGGGCCTATGTCGCGAAGAACGGCTTCAAGTCGGTCCTGATCGGCCTGTCCGGCGGTATCGACTCGGCGCTCGTCGCGGCGCTCGCGTGCGACGCGATCGGCGCGCAGAACGTGTACGGCGTGTCGATGCCGTCGAAGTACTCCTCGGACCACTCCAAGGGCGACGCGGCGGAGCTGGCGCGCCGCACCGGCCTGAACTTCCGCACGGTGCCGATCGAGCCGATGTTCGACGCGTACATGGGCTCACTCGGCCTGACCGGCCTGGCGGAGGAGAACCTCCAGTCCCGTCTGCGCGGCACGATGCTGATGGCGATCTCCAACCAGGAGGGTCACATCGTCCTGGCCCCCGGCAACAAGTCGGAGCTGGCGGTCGGGTACTCCACTCTCTACGGCGACTCGGTCGGGGCCTACGGCCCCATCAAGGACGTCTACAAGACGTGGATCTTCCGGCTGGCGGAGTGGCGCAACCGGGCCGCGGCCGAGCGGGGCCGGACCCCGCCGATCCCGGAGAACTCGATCACCAAGCCGCCGAGCGCCGAACTGCGCCCCGGCCAGGTCGACACGGACTCGCTCCCGGACTACCCCGTCCTGGACGGCATCCTCGACCTGTACGTCGACCGCGACCAGGGCGCGGACGCGATCGTCGCGGCGGGCTACGACCGTGAGCTGGTCGTCAAGACCCTGCGCATGGTCGACACGGCCGAGTACAAGCGCCGCCAGTACCCGCCGGGCACGAAGATCTCCGCCAAGGGCTTCGGCAAGGACCGCCGCCTCCCGATCACCAACGCCTGGCGCGAGTCGATCTGACCAACCCTCTCGCCCCACCCTCTCGGCCCACCCACCCACCCGACTCGGTGGGCCGAGAGGTGCCCCTCCCCGATCGACCCGGCGGGCTCTAGTCGCCCGAGAAGCCGAAGATGCCCAGGTGGGTGGGCCTGTCATCGGAGTAGAGGACGACGTAATAGCCGGTCCACCGCATCCGACACTCGCCGAGCAGGCTCCGCAGGTGCTCCTCGTGGCTCGGAGCCTCATCGGCAGCAGCGACAAGCCCCTCGTACTGCTCGACCGTGGGGCGATCGGTAGCGAAGTGGTGAACCACTCGGCTGAGTGCCATCGGGCGCAGGGTGCCGTAGTCAGAGGCACGAGACTAAACCGGCGGGTCATCTGTGGCAACGACCCTGTCGATGTCGAGGATCGAATGAGTGCCCTCTGCCCCCATGAACTCCTCATCCGCGTACAGGTCCTCGAGGCTGCGGTAGCTCGCGCCGTCGCCGTACTCCTCCTGAAACACACTGGCGTGCAGATTCGCCAAAGCCGCCTCGACGTCCCCGTCGAACCTGGTGACGTAGTCCCACCCACTGGCGCCCATCGAGCCGCCCTCCCCTGGAGATCACGAACGGCCGAACGGTAGCGGCGGGCACTGACATCGGGGGCTTCCGGTCGGGGACGGGAGTGAGGACGGCTCCGAGAGGCGCGGGCACCGCCCGGTACTCGGCAGATGCCAGGTGTGGAAGCGGCGGCCTACACTCCAACCGGGCCGCCACTACCAGTGATTGCGCATGCTCTCGGGATCACATCAGGCAGAGGCTGCTCCTGGCGAGAGCGTGAAAGGGCGCGCAAAACCGTAGGCTCCCGATGTGATGGAAACCATCGTGTTCGACGTCGGCGAGACGATCACACGGGACGATCGGTACTGGGGCTCCTGGGCCGACTGGCTGAACATCCCCCGCCACACCCTGTCCGCCCTGGTCGGCGCAGTCGTCGCTGAGGGACGGGACAACGCCGATGCCCTGCGGCTTGCGCAGCCCGGCATCGATGTAGGAGCCGAATACCGCGCACGTGAAGCCGCCGGACGCGGCGAGCATCTCGACGAAAGCGACCTCTACGACGACGTCCGGCCGTCCCTCGCGGCACTCCGCGCCGCTGGACTGCGCGTCGTCGTCGCAGGCAACCAGACCGCGCGCGCAGGTGAGTTGCTGCGGGATCTGGCCCTCCCGGCGGACCTGATCGTGACGTCAGGCGAGTGGGGAGTCGCGAAGCCCCGGCCGGCGTTCTTCGAGCGGGTGCTGGAGGTCGCCCAGGCCCCGCCGGACAGAACCCTCTATGTGGGCGACCACCCGGCCAACGATGTCTTCCCGGCGAAGGCGGCGGGCCTGCGCACCGCACACCTCCGGCGTGGGCCGTGGGGGTGTCTGTGGGCCGACGACCCGAAGGTCGTGGCCGCCGCGGACTGGCGGATCGACAGCCTCTCTCAGCTGGTCACCATCGCAGGCCGCTGACCGAGAGGGCATCAACCGGTCAGTCGTCGGGGGCGGCGTAGCAGATGGCCTCGATGCTCTGGCCCGCACCGTAGTGGTGCGTGGTCCGCCCTGTGTCGAGCCAGCCGAGGCGCTCATAAAGACGTATGGCCGCCTGGTCCTTGACCATCACGTCGAGGACCAGGCGGCGGCTGTGGCTCACCCCGTAGTCCATGGCCGTCCGGACCAACTCCGCGCCCACGGCTCGCTTGCGTGCGTCCTTGACGACGAAGAGGCGGGCCAGCACCCCGATATGGCGCTCGTCCGCCGCGCTCTGTTCGACCCACAGGGACACGGCGCTCTCGCCGCGTGGCCGCATCACCGCGACGTTTCCGACGATCCTTCGCTCGACCTCGGCGACCCAGGAGGCCAGTACGTCGTCGGACCGCAGCCAGTCCTCCGGGCGGGCGACTCCCTCGACCGGGTAGCCGTCGGTGGCGTATACGTCGGTCAGTGCCGCCGCGGCACCGGGGAGATCGGCGTCTTGGAAGGGACGGATGACAGTGCGGCTCTGCATGCCTGGCTCCTCGGCTACTCGGGGGCAGTCGGTCTGCTTCTCTCGACCCTTGGCTGGAAGGGCACCAGATGATCTGCCCATGGTCTCGGCCTTGACCAACCCGCGTTGCTCCGCTAAGGCCGGGGCATACGCTTGACGTGAGGTGGTGCTGATGTCCACAGGGCTGGCAGACAACGTCAGGAAGTACCGGCGCACGGCGGGACTGAGCCAAGAGGGGTTGGCGGATGCCGCTGACCTGTCACTCAGCACGGTCCGCAAGGCGGAGCAAGGCGGCCACGTCAGCATGGACACCCTTGCCGCCCTTGCCGGTGCGCTGGGGGTGTCCACCTCCGACCTATTCGCGAGCGAAGCGCCCAGGTCAGTGGTGGGTGCGCGGGATGAAGCCAACCGCCGGTACCTCGCCGAGCTGAGGCGCGCCCTCATGCCCCCCATCGGGCTTGCTGCGCCACTGCTGGAGCCTGGTGACGCCCCGGAAGAACCGTCTGCCATTCGGCGGGGCGTACAGGACAGCCACGCGCTTTACCAGGCCGACCGATACGGAGCCGTGGCAAAGCGCCTCCCGTTGCTGTTGCGTAGCTCCGAGGCTGCCGTGTCTGCGTTTGAGGGCGAGGAGCAACAGCACGCCCGAATTGCGCGATCTCATTCGTTGCTCCTCGCGGGCAAGTACCTGACTCAGGTCAGGCAGTACGACATGGCCTACTACGCACTCGCTGAGGCAATCCGACTTGCCCGCGAGACAGGCCAGACGCAGCTGGCAGCTACGGGGGTGGTGGGCTTGTGCTGGCTCCTGCTGAGGCAGGACCGCTTTGACGAAAGCGAACAACTCGCAGCGCAGACGGCGGCGGAGATCGAACCACGCATGTCTCAGGCGAGTCCCGCACAGCTTGCCGTCTGGGGTGAACTGTGGCTCAGGGTTGCGGCTGCCGCACGGAGGAACAACCGGCCGGATGTGGCGAATCACGCCCGCCGCATGGCTGCTACCGCTGGCGGCGCACTGGAACGGGAACACACGGATTTCCCGACTCATTGGAGCGCGTTCGGCCCCGTGACTGCGGAGGCGAAAGCCGTTGAAGACCTTTCCCTTGTGGGTGACGCCCGGGGTGTTCTCCGTCGAGCCGATGAAGGCCCCCTCAGCGTCAAGGCAATTAGGAACTTCGGCCGGTTGAACACGAATAATTGGGGTCGCCACCGGCTCGACGTTGCCCGCGCCCACTCCCTGCTGGGGTCTCACCAGGACGCCATGGACGAACTTGTCAACCTCCGCGAAACCGCTGACGTCTGGCTCACTCATCAGCCGATGGCGCGACGCGTGATGACGGAAATCCTCAACACACGTAAGCGGACACTGACGGAAGACATGCGCAGCATGGCAGCTCACCTCGGCATCGCCGGTTAAGCACTGCGGAACGTGGTAGTTCCCTGCATGACGTCACTGAACTACGCATACACGCACCTGGATTGGATCGCTGGCAGTTCGTAGTTTTCCTCTATCGGCAAGCAGCAGAGGAGACCGAATGGCAGCGAGCGGAGCACTCAAGGATGAGGTCGAGGCGACCGCGACGGAGTACGTGACGTACGCCCCTGATGGGTCGTTGTGCGCCGACTGCAAGCGGAGAATCAAACAGCTTGACCCCTGCCGCCGCTCCACCATAGAGCGAAAATCGGGCTCGCCCGCCGCTATCTATCGCCATTTCGAGTGCCCCCGGTGACACACTCCGGGAAGGGCATCAACGCCCGACTCCTGAACGCCTTGTCAGCCCTCAATCCAGTGGGCGTCGGTACTGACCTGCACACTCCCCGCCCGGGGTTGGTTGATGCTCTAACGTGCCTCGTCTGCAAGGGACTTCGAGCGAGTCTTGCTTTGGCGCTGGCCGAGCAAGACCCCGCTTCGGCTGTGACAACCGTGCACAGCATGCAAACTCACATGATCCACGGACACCCGAACGATCCTCGCAACATGACTAATCCGCAAGGGGGACCGGAATGTGTGTTGCCGAAAATCCGTTGAAGTTCGCATGGTTGGAGGTCACGGGTTTCTGTAACGAGTTCTGCGACCATTGTTACGCGGACTCGTCCCCCAAAGGCGCGCACGGATCCATGACCGTCCAGGACTGGCAGCGCGTGATCGATGAGATCACCGAGATGGGCGCGCCCGACATCCAGTTCATCGGCGGGGAACCGACGCTGTACCCGAACTTGCCTGAGCTGATCCGGCATGCCCACGGGCGCGGGCTGACTGTCGAGGTATTCTCCAACCTGACCCACATTCGGGACGTTTTATGGGAGACCTTCATCGAGTGTGGCGTCCGGATCGCAACGTCGTACTACTCCGACAACCCCGAGAACCATGACGCTGTCACCAACCTTCGGGGCTCCCACAAGCGCACGCGTACCAACATCGAGAAGGCACTGAGCCTCCGCATTCCGGTTCGAGGCGGGGTTGTCGCGGTGCGCTCCGGGCAGCGCGCTTTCGAGGCGACACAAGATCTTCTGGGTCTCGGCGTCGAACAGGTCGGCGGAGACCGTACGCGGGCCTTCGGGCGAGGCAGCTCCGGGGCGGCGCCGGCCATCGCCGATCTCTGCGGGCACTGCGCGCACGAGAAATGCGCGATCGGTCCGGACGGCAACGTATGGCCTTGTGTTCTCGGCCGGTTCCTGAACATCGGGAACGTGAAGGAAGCGCCACTCGCGGAAATCTGGGGCGGGCTGCGCATGGGTGAGGTACTGGCCGATATCCGGGCGGTACTCGGAGACGGGGCGCAGTCGTGCACGCCCCCTCAATTCCTGCCCATGTGCGGTCCGTGCAGCCCGTGTGTTCCGGCTGTGGCGCACTGTGACCCCAGCGAGGCGGACAGCGCGGCTACGATCGGCGCACGGTCTTAGTCCACTGCGATGATCAGGAGCGCACACATGGACGATCATGGGGACGACTTCGGCGCGTGGGGTTGGGAAGGCACCAGCAACACCGCACAGCGGAGCGACGAAGAATGGGCCACGATCGCTCGCTACGTCCGGCATACGGCGAACAAGCTCGGGCCGCAGCTCCCGTTGTGTCTCCCCGGCGAGCCCCAGGAATGCGGGCGGCCCGCTCAACAGCACGTGTTGGCCTGGGCCGCACACCTCAAAGCCGTCGCCCATCACCTGATCGAGCAGTCCACCCCCAGCGAGGCAAGAGGGGTGTTCGTCGCCGGCCCCTTGTACCAGCGGCGATTGGCCGAGCTGAGGGAAAGGAGCGTCCCTGAGCACGCTCCGCGCTGAGGAGGGCACCGTCCAGCAACCCACGGCGCTTCTGGTCAGCGCCACTCCGGCGGAATGTTCGCCAGCTGCTGCGACAGGTTCCAGCCCCGAAGCTTCTGCTTGCGTTCCTCCCGGGGGCTGTCCCACGGGGCACCGCGGCCCACCCAGTAGCCACGGTAGTTGCGCAGGCCCATGACGCCGGCGTCGCCCACGTCGGACTCGTTGCCGCAGCAGGGGCAGACGGCCGCCGTCGGCCAGCCGCCCTCCCAGAACACCTCGCCGTCGTAACCGCAGACCCGGCAGACGGTCTCGACCTCCTCCTCCATGCTCGCCTCGACCGGCTCGCGAACCGCCGGAAGCTCGGCGCTGTCGGTGGCCGCGCGGTCGGACTCGCTGCGCAGCACGCAGAATTCGTTGCCTTCGGGGTCGGCGAGGATTGCCCAGCCTGAACCGTCGGGGTTCCGGTGATCGGCGACGAAGGCGGCGCCCAGGCCCAGCAGGCGGTCCACCTCCTGATCGCGCGAGGACTCAGGGCGCAGACACACATGGATCCGGTTCTTGACCGTCTTGGGCTCGGGCACCTGGTTGAAGTACAGCACCGGGCCCTCCGCCAGCGGCACCTGCGTCTCCCGGTCGCCCGGACCGGCCTCCGGATGCAGCGGACGGCCTGTCACGCTGCTCCAGAACCGAGCCAGTTCGTAGGCATCCGCACAGTCGATCGCCACATTCTGCAATACCGAGGCCATGCGCGCGAGCCTTCCCGATCTCCGCGCCGAACGCCACCGAGTTGCGCTCACGTCGACCGGCGCGCGCCGCGGTGCGTGTGAAGTCTCCCTGGGGTGCGGCGAGTTGAGCATGCGCGCAAGCGCGGCTGAGTACGCGTACTCAGGGATCGGCGGTCGTCCGCGGCGAGAGTAGGGGCACATCAAGCACGTCGAACGATATCGAGCGCCGTCGAGTGACATCGAGTGACATCGAGTGACATCGAGCGACCTACTCCAGGAGACCATCGTGGCCGCCTACCGCAGGAACCACCGCCCCATCGCCGCCTCCCGGCCCGGCAGGATCCGGCTCGCCGCCGCTGCCGCCGTCATGAGCGTGGCGGCGGTCGCGGCGCTCACCGGCTGTTCCTTCGCGTACGTGGAGGCCATCTGCTCGAACGGCGAGTATCCCGTCCTGGCGGTGGGCGGCACCGGGGGCTCGTGCGTCAAGAACGGTGAGGAGCCGCCCGCGGGTACGACGCGGTACCCGGAGGGCAAGGTGCCGAAGCAGGTCGACGACAAGTGGGACCTGTACTGGACCACTCACACGCTCGACGAGAACGGCAACACCGTCGACGCGCCCGACGCCGGCTGACAGCGCCCGACAGAGGCTGAAGGCACCCGACAGAGGCTGACAGCACCCGACGCCGGCTGACGGCGACCGCCTCAGCGGCGCACCGCCGTCGCTGTCCCCTCCGCCGCCTCCGCCGCCTGCGGCACATGCGTGGCCACGATCCGTTCCCGGCCGAAGCCCTCCGGAGCGCGTCGTCGGTCGACCCCGTACGCGACGCCCGCCACGCCGAGGCCCAGCGCCGCGAGCCCCGCCCCCGCGACCGCCGGGGACGTCACGCCGAAGCCGGCTGCCAGGGCCAGGCCGCCGATCCACGCGCCGCCGGCGTTGGCGAGGTTGAAGGCGGCCTGGTTGGCGGAGGAGGCCAGGGAGGGGGCCGTGGACGCCTTCTCCATGACCATCAGGTTGAGCGGGGTGCCCGCGACGAACGCCGCCACGCCGAGGAGGACGACCGCCAGGGCCCCGCTCCACTGGGTGCGCATCAGGAGCGGGAAGAGCGCCAGGACGACCGCCAGGGACGTCAGCCCGCCGAACAGGGTGCGTCGCATCGCGTGGTCGGCGAGGCGGCCGCCCAGCAGGTTGCCGATCGTGGCCCCTACGCCGAACAGCGCCAGCAGCAGCGTCACGCTGGAGTCGGCGTAGCCCGCCGAGTCCGTCAGCATCGACGTGATGTAGCTGTACGCCGAGAAGAGCGCGCCGAAGCCCGCGACCGTCGTCCCCAGTGCCAGCCAGACCGGAAGCGAGCGCAGCGCCGCGAGTTCGCCGCGCAGGCCGGTGGCGGGCGTCGCCCCGGGCAGGGTCCGCGGGACGAGGAGCGCGAGCGACGCGATCGCGGCGAGGCCGATCGCGCTCACGCCGAGGAAGGTGGCCCGCCAGCCCAGGTTCTGGCCCATCAGCGTGGCCGCCGGGACGCCCGCGATGTTGGCGACGGTCAGGCCGAGGAACATCAGCGACACCGAGCGGGCCTTGCGCTCCGGCGCGACCATGCTCGTGGCCACCACCGCGCCGACCCCGAAGAACGCGCCGTGCGGGAGGCCGCTGAGGAAGCGGGCGGCCAGGAGCGAGTCGTAGCCGGGGGCGAAGGCGGAGAGGGCGTTGCCGACTATGAACAGGGCCATCAACAGCATCAGCACGGTTCTGCGCGGCATCCGTGCCGTCATGGCGGCCAGCAGCGGTGCGCCGATGACCACGCCCAGCGCGTACGCCGAGACCAGGTGTCCGGCCGTCGGGATCGAGATGTTCAGGTCGGCCGCGACGTCGGGCAGCAGGCCCATCATCACGAACTCGGTGGTGCCGATGCCGAAGGCACCCACGGCCAGGGCGAGCAGGGCCAGGGGCATGGGGGACTTGCCTTTCCGGGGAGGAGGGGAGAGCGGGGTCTCGTTCATCATACGTTTCGTATGTTCACGAACGGAACAAAGTCTCTCCCGGGCGTTATTCCCCGGCGTTCCAACGCGGTGAACCGTCGATTAAGACGTGGTGGCCTACGTGGTGGCCTGTGTGGTGGCCTACGTGGTGACCTTCACGCTCGCCGCCACCGGCAGATGGTCGCTGGCCGTCTGCGGCAGGGTCCACGAGGTGACCGGCTCCACGCCCTTCACCATGATCTGGTCGATCCGCGCCATCGGGAACGACGCGGGCCAGCTGAAGCCGAAGCCGCTGCCCGCCGCGCCCTGCGTGGAGCGCATCTGGGAGGTCACGGCGTTCAGCGAGCGGTCGTTCATGGTGCCGTTGAGGTCGCCGAGCAGGATCACCCGGGTCAGCGGCTCGTGGGAGATCGCCTCGCCCAGCGCGTCCGCGCTCTTGTCGCGCTGCCGGGCGGTGAACCCGGCCTGCAGCTTCACCCGCACCGAGGGGAGATGGGCGACGTAGACGGCGACCTGACCCTCGGGGGTCGCCACGGTCGCACGCATCGCGCGCGTCCAGCCCAGCTTGATGTCGACGGCCGCCACCGCGCTCAGCGGGTACTTGCTCCACAGCCCGACGGTGCCCTGCACCGAGTGGTACTTGTACGTCGCCGCCAGCGCCTTCTCGTACACCGGCACCGCCGAGGTGGTCAGTTCCTCCAGGGCGACGACGTCCGCGCCGGACGCCGCCACATCACGGGCGGTGCCCTCGGGGTCGGGGTTGTCGGCGTTGACGTTGTGGGTGGCGACGGTGAGATCGCCGCCGCTGCCGGTCTTGTCGCCGAGCAGCCCGCCGAAGAGGTTCAGCCAGACCCCGGCCGTCAGGACGACGGCGATCAGCGCGGTCGCCGACTTGCGCACCAGCGCGAGCACCAGCAGCACCGGGACGAAGACGCCGATCCAGGGCAGGAACGTCTCCGTCAGACTGCCGAGGTTGCCGTACCGGTTGGGGATGCGCGAGTGCACCGACATCACCAGGGCGAGCGCCAGCGCGAGGCCGGCGACGACCAGGCCGCGCCGCCAGACGCGCGGATCACCGCGCCAGCCTGTGGTCAGCCGGCCGATCAGGCGTCCGATCAGGCGGCGAAGCCGAACTCCCCGAGGCTCGGGTCCCGAACCTCCGTTGTCGTCCGTCTCCGTCATGTACGCCTGCTGCGCCATACCGTCGCCTCACTGCCTGCCGTGCTCACCGTCCGTCCCCCGAGTACGACCCTAGGGGATGATCGGCTGTCTTCTCGCCGTCCCGTGACGACCGTACGGGCACGAGGACGAACGGGTGCTGCTCAGGGGTTGCGAGCCTGCGACACACGGACCGGTCTGTGACGAAACGAGCACATTCGGGCTACGCGACGGGCGAACTGACAGGACGTAGCCCGGCGAGCAGCGTGTCGACTATGCGTTCCGCGAGGTCGTCGGGGAGTTCGGCGTCCGGGTGCAGGATGGCGCGGACCAGCATGGGGCCGACGACTATGTCGTTCACCAGTTCCACATCGAGGTCGGCGCGGAGTTCGCCGTTCTGCTGACCGCGGCGCAGGACTTCGATGCCCATCCTGCGCCGGGGCGCTATGACCGAGTTGTGGTACGCCGCCCAGATCTTCGGGCTGCTCTTCATCTGGGCGTGGACGTTGTGCAGGATGGCCGAGTCCCGGTTGGCCAGGCCCCGCTGCCGCAGCGATTCCAGCAGCACGATGAGGTCGTCGCGCATGGACGTGCCCGGGAGGCGCTCGGGGTCCTCGGGCTCGGCGGCGCGCAGGACGTCGACGAAGAGCTCCTCCTTGCCGCTCCAGCGGCGGTAGATGGTGGCCTTGCCGACGCCTGCGGTGCGGGCGATGCGCTCGATGGAGATCTCGGCGAGCGGGACGCCGTCCTCCAGGAGTTTCATCGTGCCCTCGATGATGGCCCGTTCCACGGCCTCGCTGCGGGGCCGGCCCCGGGCGGGCGGCTCCACGGCGATCCCCTTGCCGGCCAGGCTCACGGTCATCGGTCCCTTCGTCGTACCGTCGTACCAGTCGCATTCGTCGTACCGGGAAGTCCTCCAGCCTAGGTCAGCGGGCCGGGACGGCGGTTACGACTCCGTTCCCACCAACTCCTCCTCCGGGGCGCCCTCCTGGGGCGTCTTCGTTCTGCGCGGCAGGAACAGGCCCACCACGACCGCGCCGGCCAGCGACACCCCGGCCCCGCACAGCGCGGTGACGTGCATGGCGTGCAGGAACGCGTCGTTGGCGGGTCCGACGAGGTCCGGGTCGCCGAGCTTCGCGGCGACCCCGAGCGTCGCCTCGATGGACTCGCCGGCCGTGTCCCGCAGTCCGGCCGGCAGGCCGCCGAGGCTGCCCTCGATGCCGTTGCGGTAGGCCGTGGAGAGCACCGAGCCGAGGACGGCGATGCCGAGCGCGCCGCCGAGCTGGCGGAAGGTGTTGCTGAGCGCGGAGGCGGAGCCGGCCTTCTCGCGGGGCAGGGACTGCATGATGACCACGCTGGTGGGCGTCATGACGTGGGCCATCCCGGCGCCCATGAAGAAGAAGACGATCTCCATGAGCCAGATCGGGGTGTCCGCGTCCAGCGCGGCGAACGCGACCAGGGTCGCGGTGAGGACGAGCATCGCCCCGGTGGTCGTGGCCCGTACCCCGAAGCGGTCGACGACCAGCCGGGCGCGCGGCGCGAAGATCAGCTGGGCGGCGGCCAGCGGGAGCAGCAGCAGACCGGACTGCAGCGGCGAGTAGCCGCGCACGCTCTGGGTGTAGAAGACGGCGAAGAACGTCACGCCCATCAGCGCGAAGAACACCAGGGTGATGACGGCCATGGCGGCCGAGAACACCTTGTTCTTGAAGTAGGTGACGTCTATCGACGGATGGTCGCTGCGCTTCTCGAACACCACGAACGCGGTGAGGACGACCAGACCGGAGACGATGGCCGCCACCACCGTCGGGTCGGTGAAGTCGGCCAGCTCGCCGCCCTTGATGATGCCGTAGACGAGCAGGACGAGGCCGACGACGGACAGGACCACGCCGACCGGGTCGATCCGCCCGGGGTCGGGGTCGCGGGAGTCGGGGACCAGCCACAGCATCAGCGCGAACGCGATGATCACGATCGGCACGTTGACCAGGAAGACCGAGCCCCACCAGAAGTGGTCGAGGAGGAGACCGCCGGTGATCGGCCCTATGGCGATGGCCAGACCCACGCCGCCGGCCCAGATGCCGATCGCCTTGGGCTGCTCGTCGCGCTCGAAGACGTTCATCAGGACGGCGAGAGTGGCCGGCATCACGAACGCGGCACCGACGGCCATCAGCCCGCGGAAGACGATGAGCTGCGCGGGCGAGCCGGACTCGGCGGCCAGCGCGGAGCCGATGCCGAACACGGCCAGCCCGCCGAGCAGGACCTTCTTGCGGCCGAGGCGGTCGCCGAGCAGGCCCGCGGTGAACAGCAGTCCCGCGAAGACGAGCGTGTAGGAGTTGATGGCCCACTCCAGCTCGCTCTGCGTCGCGCCGAGGCCGACCGGGGCCGGGGTGGAGATGGTCTTGATCGCGACGTTCAGGATCGAGTTGTCCAGGACCACGATCAGCAGGCTCAACATCAGCACGCCGAGTATCGCCCAGCGGCGCCGGTGGACGGCTTCCGGCACCCGGGGACGGGCGGGGACGGCAGGAGTAGTCATGGGGTCGAGGGTAGAGCCTTTTCGATACGAGACCGTCTCGTATCTGAATCTCTTACTGAGCTTTTACCCACGAGGTTTTCCCCACAGGGGGCGCTCTGGCCCTCCCTGGCACGAAGTGCCACCATGGGGAGTGGTCCGGGGACGCCGTGAGGGCGCCCCGAGATGACAACAAGGAGCCGTTGCAATGACGCAGCTTCCGGCTGCCCCTACGAAGTCCACCGACGGCAGCAACGCGCTGTACGGGGGCAAGGGCACACGCCGAATCACCGTCCGCGACATCGCCCTCGCCAAGGAGCGCGGCGAGAAGTGGCCCATGCTCACCGCCTACGACGCGATGACCGCGTCCGTCTTCGACGAGGCCGGGATCCCCGTGATGCTCGTCGGCGACTCGGCGGGCAACTGCCACCTGGGGTACGAGAGCACCGTGCCCGTCACCCTCGACGAGATGACCATGCTCTCGGCGGCCGTCGTCCGGGGCACCAGCCGTGCCCTGATCGTCGGCGACCTGCCCTTCGGGTCGTACCAGGAAGGGCCCGTGCAGGCGCTGCGCAGCGCCACCCGGCTGGTCAAGGAGGCCGGGGTCGGGGCCGTGAAGCTGGAGGGCGGCGAGCGCTCGCACCGGCAGATCGAGCTCCTCGTCGAGTCCGGCATCCCGGTCATGGCGCACATCGGCCTGACCCCGCAGTCGGTGAACGCGATGGGCTACCGCGTGCAGGGCCGGGGCGAGGAGGCCGCCCAGCAGCTGCTGCGGGACGCGAAGGCCGTGCAGGACGCGGGCGCGTTCGCGGTGGTCCTCGAGCTGGTTCCGGCGGAGCTGGCGGCCGAGGTCACCCGCGTGCTGCACATCCCGACCGTCGGCATCGGCGCCGGTCCGGAGACGGACGCGCAGGTACTGGTGTGGACCGACATGCTCGGGCTCACCGGCGGGCGGGTCCCGAAGTTCGTCAAGCAGTACGCGAACCTGCGCGAGGTCATGGGCGACGCCGCCAAGGCGTTCGCGGAGGACGTCGTCGGCGGGACGTTCCCGCTGGAGCAGCACAGCGTCCACTGAGCCATCTCCGCACCACGAACCGCCCGCCGATGTTCCCCCCATCGGCGGGCGGTCGCGTTCCCGGGGGCTGCCGACCTGCCGACATACCCCTGTCGGCGGGATGTCGGTCGTTTGTCGGCAGGGGGTGTCAGCGTTCCTCTCATGACGCGAATCGACATGAACCCCAGTGGCGCGGGAAGCGCTGTGACCGTTCGGGGGTTGGTCAAGCACTACGGCGAGACCAAGGCACTGGACGGCGTCGACCTGGATGTACGCGAGGGGACCGTGATGGGGGTGCTCGGGCCCAACGGCGCCGGGAAGACCACCCTCGTGCGGATCCTGTCCACCCTGCTGGCTCCCGACAGCGGGCACGCGACCGTCGTCGGCTACGACGTCGTCCGGCAGCCCCGCCAGCTGCGGCGGGTGATCGGGCTCACCGGGCAGTACGCCTCGGTCGACGAGAAGCTCCCCGGGTGGGAGAACCTGTACATGATCGGACGGCTGCTCGACCTGCCCCGCAAGGAGGCCCGGGCGCGGGCCGACGAGCTGCTGGAGCGGTTCTCGCTCACCGACGCGGCGAAGCGGCCGGCCTCCACGTACTCCGGCGGTATGCGCCGCCGGCTGGACCTCGCCGCGTCGCTGATCGGGCGGCCGCGCGTGCTGTTCCTGGACGAGCCGACCACCGGTCTGGACCCCCGTACCCGCAACGAGGTGTGGGGCGAGGTCAAGACGATGGTCGGGGAGGGGGTCACCGTGCTGCTGACCACCCAGTACATGGAGGAGGCCGAGCAGCTCGCCCATGAGCTGACCGTCGTCGACCGGGGCAAGGTCATCGCGAACGGCGGCATCGACGAGCTGAAGTCCCGGGTCGGCGGCCGGGCGCTGCGGATACGCCCCGCCGACCCGCTGCAGCTGCGGCCGCTGGCGAGCTGGCTCGACGAACTCGGCATCACCGGGCTCGCCGCCACCGTCGTGGACGCCGAGCGCGGCTCGGTGCTGGTGCCGGTGCTCAGCGACGAGCAGCTGACCGCCGTGATCGGCGCGGTCAGCGCGCGCGGCATCACCCTCACCTCCCTCACCACCGAACTGCCCAGCCTGGACGAGGTGTTCCTGTCCCTCACGGGCCACCGCGCCGGAACCGCACAGAACGCCCTTCCCACCGACACCCGCGAGGAGGTCGCCGTATGAGCGCGGCCACGATGGACACCGGCACGATGGACACCGGCACGATCGACGCCGGCACGCTCACCGACGCGCGGATCCCGTTGCGCAGCCACCTCCGGCACACCGGCGCGCTGGTCCGCCGCAACCTGCTGTGGATCCGGCAGGACCCCGAGTCGATGTTCGACGCCCTGCTCATGCCGGTCGTCTTCACCCTGCTGTTCGTGTACGTCTTCGGCGGCTCGATCGGGCAGGCCCTGGGCGGCGGGCAGGACGGGTATGTGCAGTACGTGATCCCGGGCATGATCGCGATGATGAGCATGTCGCTGTCCCAGGGCGTCGGCACCGGCTTCAGCCAGGACTTCAACTCCGGGGTCATGGACCGCTTCCGGTCCCTGCCGATCGGGCGCGGCTCGGTGCTGTTCGCGAAGATCTCGGTCGAGCTCGTGCGGATGCTGTTCGCGACGACCGTGCTGATGATCGTCGCCGTGCTCGTGGGGTTCGAGATCAACGACTGGCCCGGTCTGTTCGCGGCCGTGGGGCTGGCCGCGGTGTTCGCCTCGTCGATCATGTGGGTGTTCCTCACCCTGGGCGTGGTGCTGAAGAACGCGCAGTCCGTGCAGGCGATGGGCTTCCTGGTGCTGTTCCCGCTCCAGTTCGGCTCGTCGATCTTCGCGCCGACGAACTCGATGCCGGGCTGGCTCCAGGCCTTCACCGACTACAACCCGCTGTCCACGCTCGCGGACGCGGCGCGCGGTCTGATGGTGGGCGGCCCGGTCGCGCACGATCTGTGGGTGACGCTGGGCTGGTCGGTGGCGATCACCGCGGTGATGGCGCCGATCGCGATCCACAAGTTCCGCACCAAGAGCTGATCCGGCTCGAATCCGGCTCGGATCCGGCTCGAATCCGGCTCGGACAGCGCTCTACACCAGGGCGGCGGCCTCCTCGTAGGAGAGGCCGCCGCCCTCGGCGTATGCCGTCTCGAAGTCCCGCTCGGAGAGCGCGGCGCGGATCCTGGCCACGGCCAGGTCGCGCACCTCGCGCTCCATGCGCGGGGACACATGGCGCGGCGGCTGCAGACGGTCCGCGGCTCCCAGGCAGCGGGCGCCGTCGGCGGCCCGGCTGCCGTCGTCCACCCCGCCGAGGGCGGTCGCGGCGATGAAGAGGTAGAAGGACCGCAGGTGCGGGGCGACGGCGATGGGCAGCGGGTCCGTGGCGCGTTCCAGGGCGACGCGGATGCGGGGCAACGCCTCCTCGTCGCGGTCGTCGATCGCGTCCAGGCAGGCCTCCGCGCTCAGGATGAAGGCGTCGAAGAGGATGCCGCGCCCGCGGGTGAAGTCCGCGCGCAGCAAACGGAGTTGCTCGCGTGCCTCGACCCGGCGCCCGCTGATGCCGAGCCAGCCGGCCAGGAAGAGACGGGCGGCGGGGACGGCCTCGGTTCCGGCGTGGTCCGGCCCGTCGACCACGCCGCGCAGCAGGCGCTCGGCCCGCTCCTCCTCGCCGACCTCCACCAGCACGCTGCCCAACCGGGCGGCGAGGACCGCCGACTGGGCGCGCGCTCCGAGCCGTTCGGCGTACTCCATGGCGTCCTGGTAGTCGTCGGCGGCCTTGCGGTAGGCGCCCACCCGCTCGTGCGCCTCGGCACGGGCGGAGAGTGCCTCGGCGGTGCCCCAATCGTCGCCGAGGCGCCGGAAGATCTCCAGACACTCGTCCGCGTCACGGAATGCGTTCTCCGCCCAGTCGGCGCGGTTGGCGAGGATGTTGGCGCGCATCTGCAGACAGGCGGCGAGCTCCCACTCATGGCCGGGCGTCCGGCGGCAGGTGTCGACGTTGGCGTCGACGATGGTGCGGATGCGGCCGAGGTCGGTCATCATCACGGCGAAGAACCAGTACAGCCCGGGCACCCGGCAGGTCTGCGGGAGACCGGGCTCGTACGTCTCGGCGATCAGCCGCATCTTGGCCTGCGCGGCCGGCGTCTGCCAGGTGTCCAACTCGGTTTCCATACAGGCGAGATGGGTCAGGTGGACACCTCGGCGGGCCTCCGCGAGGGCCTCGCCGGTGAGCGGCGGCGGGGCGGCGGTGAGGGGCTGCCACACCGGGGCGGCCCGCCGCAGGGGCTCGGTGAAGGGGTCGGGGCCGAGGGCCATGACCTCCTGGCACCAGGATCCGGCCTCGATGCGCAGGTCGCGCATCTGCCAGTACCAGACGAGGGACAGGGTCAGGCTGAGCGCCTCCTGTTCGTCGCGTGCGGCGACGGCGCGGCGCAGCGCGGTGCGCAGGTTCTCGTACTCCAGCTGGAAGCGGTCGATGGCGGCGCGCTGGCCTGGGCCGCGCAGCAACGGCTCGGTGGTACGGGCGAGTTCGCGGTAGTGGACGAGATGCGCGCGCTCGGCGGCCGCCCGCCGGCCCGACTCGTCGAGCCGCTCGCCCGCGTACTCGGCGACGGTCTCCAGCAGCCGGTAGCGCATGTCGCCGTCGGGGGCGGGCGCGGCGACGACGAGCGACTTGTCGACCAGCGAGGCGAGGGAGTCGAGGGCGCTGCGCGCAGGCGGACGACCACGCGCCCCGAGGACACTGCCGCCACCCCACCCGCTGTCGGCGTCCCGGCCACTGCGAGCGTCCCAGCCACTGCCGGTGTCCCGGCCACTGCGAGCGTCCCGGGAACTGCCGCCGTCCCCGACACCGCCGGCGTTCCCGCCACTGCGAGCGTCCCAGCCACTGCCGGCGTCCCGGCCACTGCGAGCGTCCCGCGAACTGCCGCCGTCCCGGCCAAGGCCGACGTCCCCGACACCGCCGGCGTTCCCGCCACTGCGAGCGTCCCAGCCACTGCCGGTGCCCCGGCCACTGCGAGCGTCCCGCGAACTGCCGCCGTCCCGGCCAAGGCCGACGTCCCCGACACCGCCGGCGTTCCCGCCACTGCGAGCGTCCCAGCC
>NZ_JBSFWB010000003.1:394303-545252 GCF_053592635.1 Streptomyces sp. NPDC002623
GCCACTGCCGGTGTCCCAGCCACCGCGAGCGCCCCGGGAACTGCCGCCGTCCCGGCCAAGGCCGACGTCCCCGACACCGCCGACGTCCCCGACACTGCGAGCGTCCCCGCCACTGCCCGTGTCCCCGCCACCGCCGGCTTCCCGGTCCTGGCCGCTGTCCCCGCCATCGCGGGCGTCCCGGACGGCGGCGGGTTCGTGGGTGTCGGGGGTGTGCTGCACCGGTGGGGGGCCGCACACGGCCTCGACGGCGGCGAGGTCGCAGCCGCGGGCGAAGACCGACAGCCGGGCCAGGACGTCGCGTTCGTCCTCGTCGAGCAGGTCCCAGGACCAGTCGACGACGGCCCGCAGGGTCTGCTGGCGGGGCAGGACCGTGCGGCTGCCGTTGGTGAGGAGGCGGAAGCGGTCGTCGAGCCGGTCGGCGATCTGGCGGGGCGTCAGCATCCGCAGCCGGGCGGCGGCCAGCTCGATGGCGAGGGGCAGACCGTCCAGGCGGCTGCAGATCTCGGCGCAGGCCTCGGGGTCGTCCTCGGTGCGGAAGCCCGGGCGGGCGGCCGCGCCCCGGTCGGCGAGCAGGCGCAGCGCGACCGGCTCCGGCAGCGGATCCAGCGGGCGCAGCAACTCGCCGGGCACGCCGAGGGGCTCCCGGCTGGTGGCCAGCACCGTCACGTGCGGGCAGCGCGCCAGCAGTTCCTCGACGAGCCGGGCGGCGGCCTCGACGACGTGCTCGCAGTTGTCGAGGATGATCAGCATGCGGCGCCGGGCGCAGTGTTCGACCAGGCGTTCCACGGGGTCGTCGTTGCGGTCGGCGACCGCCCGCATCTCCTCGGCGCCGGCGCCGTACAGCACGGTCTCGCGGGCTCCGACGGCGGTGAGGACGGCCTGCGGCACGGCGTCCGGGTCGGCGACGGGCGCGAGTTCGGCCAGCCAGACGCCGTCCCGCGCGGTGTCGCTCGCGGTGTCCCGCACGGTCTCGGCGGCCTCCTGCGACAGCCGGGTCTTGCCCGCCCCGCCGGGCCCGAGCAGCGTGACGAGCCGCGCGCTCGCGAGGTCGCCGCGGATGGCCTCGATGTCGTCCTCCCGGCCGACGAAGGAGGTGAGGCGGGCCCGGAGGTTGCCGGGGGGCGGGGACTGCGAGGGCTGCGGGGGGTGCGGGGCCTGCGGCGCCCGCGGTGCGGAGGGCGTCTGCGCCGGGCCTGCCGGGTCGTCGTCCGGGCTGAGCAACTCCGCGTGCAGGGCACGCAGTTCGGGGCCGGGGTCGGTGCCGAGGCGGTCGGCCAGCAGTCGGCGTACGGCGTCGTACGCAACCAGCGCCTGCGCGGTGCGGCCCGCGTCGCGCAGGGCGCGCAGCCGCAGCGCCTGGAGGGGCTCGTCCAGGGGATGGGCGTCGCACAGGGCGGTGAGTTCGGGGAGCGCCTGCTCGGCCTGGCCCAGGGCGATCGCGGCGGTGTGCCGGGCGCGCAGCGCGTCGAGGCGGCGGGCCTCCCAGCGGGCCGCGTCGGCGGTGCGGTCGGGCAGGTCGGCGAGTGCGGGACCGTGCCACAGGGCGAGGGCGTCGTCGAGGAGGACGGCGGCCTTGGCGGGGTCGTCGTCGGCGAGGGCGCGGACGCCGTCGCCGGTCAGCCGCTCGAAGCGGTGCAGGTCGACGTCCTCGGGGGTGGCGGCCAGCCGGTAGCCGCCCTCGGCGGACTCGATCGCGCCCGCTCCGAGGGCCCGGCGCAGCCGCCCGACCAGCGCCTGGAGCGCGCCCGGCGCGTCGGCGGGCGGGTCTCCGGCCCACACCTCCTCGGTCAGCAGCCCCGCGGGGACGCTCCGCCCGGCGCGCAGCGCGAGCACGGTGAGCAGGGCGCGCAGCCGCGCCCCGCCGACGGCGACGGGGGTGCCGTCCGGACGGATCGCCTGGGTGGTGCCGAGGATGCGATAGCGCACGGGGTCCATTCTCTCCGGTCGGATCGGAAGCGGTCACGGGGTTTCGGCGGGGTGGCGCGAGCGGACGGCCCGGATCCGGCGGGATCCGGCGGCGGTCCGGCCGGGATCTGTGGCCGCGGAAGGAACCGATGTTCGTGTGATGGACGTTTTCCCGGTACGCCCGGGGCAGGTACGGTCGGGCAGTTCCACACGTGCGTACGAACTCAGGGGGCCCCATGACCACCGCCACCAGCCGCGGCGAGCGGAGTATCAGTCCCGTCTTCCTCGGGATCCTGGCCGTGACGGCGGTCACCGGCTGGGCGACGTGGACGGGGTTCGCGGAGCAGCCGGGCGTGGCGGTGTTCCTGTTCGTGACGGCGGCCTGGATCGTCTCCCTCTGTCTGCACGAGTACGCACACGCGCGTACCGCCCTGCACAGCGGTGACATCTCGATCGGGTCGAAGGGGTATCTGACGCTCAACCCGCTCAAGTACACGCACGCCCTGCTCAGCATCATTCTGCCGGTGCTGTTCGTGATCATGGGCGGGATCGGTCTGCCGGGCGGCGCCGTCTTCATCGAGCGCGACCGGATCCGGGGGCGGTGGCGGCACAGTCTGATCTCCGCGGCCGGTCCGCTGACGAACGTGCTGTTCGCGGTGGTGTGCACGGCGCCGTTCTGGCTGGACGCGCTGGACGGCGTGCCGGCCGACTTCCGGTTCGCGCTCGCGTTCCTCGCCCTGCTCCAGGTCTCGGCGGCGATCCTGAACTTCCTGCCGGTGCCGGGCCTCGACGGCTACGGGGTCATCGAGCCCTGGCTGTCGTACAACGTGAAGCGGCAGGTGGAGCCCTTCGCGCCGTTCGGGCTGCTGTTCGTGTTCGCGCTGCTGTGGGTGCCGTCGGTGAACGCCGTGTTCTTCGACGCGGTCGACGCGGTGCTGCGCGGTCTCGGGATCAACGATGTGGAGACGTACTGCGGGCAGTCGCTGTACCGCTTCTGGGAGGGCACGAACGAGTTCTGCGCGGTCAGCCCGTGACGTCGGCGGCCGCGGCCGCGGCCGCCTTGCGGAGCTTCTCCCGGCGCACGTAGTACCAGGTCATGTTGGACGACAGGCCCGCGAGCAGCACCCAGACGACTCCCAGGAAGCTGCCCTGGGCGAAGGAGACGACCGCCGCGGCCACGGCGAGCACGCAGACGACGAGGGTGTAGAGGGCGAGGCGGGGCATCGGTGGAGGTTCTCCTGTCGGGGGACACTGCTGGGCCGGCTCCGTCCAGTGTCCCCCATGCGCTCATACGTCGGTGACGCGCAGCCCCGCGTGGGCCTTGTAGCGGCGGTTGACCGAGATCAGGTTGGCGACCAGCGACTCCACCTGGTGCGCGTTGCGCAGCCGCCCGGAGAACACGCCGCGCATGCCGGGGATGCGGCCGGCCAGCGCCTGCACGATCTCGACGTCGGCCCGCGCCTCGCCCAGCACCATCACATCGGTGTCGATCTCGTCGATCTCCGGGTCCTGGAGGAGGACCGCCGAGAGGTGGTGGAAGGCGGCGGCGACCCGGGAGTCCGGGAGCAGGGCGGCGGCCTGCTCGGCGGCGCTGCCCTCCTCCGGCTTCAGCGCGTAGGCGCCCTGCTTGTCGAAGCCGAGCGGGTTGACGCAGTCGACGACGAGCTTTCCGGCCAGCTCCTCGCGCAGGGACTCCAGCGTCTTGCCATGGCCGTCCCACGGCACGGCGACGATCACGATGTCGCTGCGGCGCGCGGTCTCGGCGTTGTCGGCGCCCTCGACGCCGTAGCCGAGCTCGTCGGCCGCGGCCTGGGCGCGGTCCGCGGCGCGCGAGCCGATGATCACCTTCTGGCCGGCCTTGGCGAGCCGGTAGGCGAGGCCCTTGCCCTGCGGGCCGGTGCCGCCGAGCACGCCGACGACCAGTCCGGAGACGTCGGGGAGGTCCCAGGGGTCCTTGGCGGGGGCCTTCGCCGGGGCGCTCTCGGAGGCGTTCTGTGCACTGTCGGTAGAGGTCATGGGCCGACTTTACGCGGGCGTGCGGAGCGGCCTTTCGTCATGTCGGGTGAACGACGGGCGAACCCCGGGACGGCGGCGGCGGGTTGGTGCAGTATCCGGCCGCATGGACGCCGTACGGGTCGCGCTGCTGCGGGAAGTGCTCGCCGGGACCGAGTGGCTGGGGGCCACCCGGAGGTTCGCCGGGGTGCTGCGGGGGTCGGTCGTGTCGCACGGGGGCGGGCTGCTGCTGGTGGGCACCGCCCGCTACGAGCCCTGGCATCTCGCGGCGCATCTGGTGGACGAGGCCGCATGGTCGGGCACTCCGGAGCTGGCGCCGACGCTGGTACGGCATGACGCGCGCCCTTGCGACCCGGCGCATCTCGCGGTCGGCCTGGGCCGGATCGAGGCGGCGCGCCGGGGCGAGACGCTGCTGGTGGCGTCGCCGTCGGGGGACGCGCCGCTCCTGGACCGGGTGTCGGACGCCCGCCGCGCCGGCGTCACGATCCTGACCCTCGGCCCCGGCGAGGCAGACCCGGACCTGGCGTCCCTGGCGCACGAGACGCTCCCCGTGCCGGACGGCTCCGAGCTCGACCTCGACACCGTGCAGCACCTGGTGAGCGCGGCCGCCGGCGAGACGCTCCCGCCCCCGAGAGGGCGCCGCCGCTTCGCCGACCGCCTCTCCCACCTGGCCGAACGCCTGACGGCCCCGCCCCCGCCGCCCTGGTGACCGTCCCGAAAAACAGTTGCCGTGGGCATCGGGCCCGCCGAGCATGAGCCCTCGTGACCGACGGCAACGATGTCCCCGCCTCCTCGTCTCCCGCTCCCTCCGGTCTGCGGGCTCTGCTGCCCGATCTCGCGCCCTGGCGGGCGTCCCGGGACTTCCGGCGGCTGTGGGTCTCGGGGACCGTGTCCAACTTCGGCAGCTTTCTGACCTTCGTGGCCGTGCCCGTGCAGGTGAAGGAGCTGACCGGGTCGGCCGCGGCGGTGGGTGCGATCGGGGCCGTGGAGCTGGTCCCGCTCGTGCTGTTCGGGCTGTACGGCGGGGCACTCGCGGACGCCTGGGACAAGCGCAAGCTCATTGTGTGGACGGAGGCCGGGCAGGGTCTGCTCAGCGCGGTGCTGCTGGTCAACGCGCTGCTGCCGGGCCCCGCCCTCTGGCCGCTGTACGTCGTCGCCGCGCTCTCCTCCGCCCTGGGCTCCGTCCAGCGGCCCGCGCTCGACTCGCTGTGGCCGCGGATCGTGGCCCATGAGCACATGGCGGCGGCGACCTCGCTGAACTCGCTGCGCTGGACCGTGGGCGGGGTCGCGGGGCCCGCCCTGGCCGGCGTCGTCGTCGCGTACGCGGGCCTGGGCTGGGCCTATGCCGCCGACGTCCTCACCTTCGTCGTGTCGGTCGCCCTCGTCGTGCGCATCGCGGCCTCCCCCGCCGCCCACGAGGCGGCGAAGCCCTCCCTCAAGGCCATCGCCGAGGGCGCCCGGTACGCGTGGAGCCGCAAGGAGCTCCTGGGCACGTACGCCGTCGACCTGGCCGCGATGTTCCTGGCCATGCCGCTCGCCGTCCTGCCGTTCCTCGCCGACGAGCTGAACGCCGAGTGGTCACTGGGGCTGATGTATGCGGCGCTCCCCGCCGGGGCGCTGCTCGTGAGTCTCACCAGCGGCTGGACCTCGCGGGTGCACCGGCACGGGCGGATGGTGGTGCTGTCGGCCGCGTTGTGGGGCGCGGCGATCGGCGCCACCGCGCTCGCCGGGAACGTCTGGCTGGTGCTGCTGTGTCTGATGTTCGCGGGCGGGTTCGACATGGTCAGCGGCGTCTTCCGCGGGGTGATGTGGAACCAGACGATCCCGGACGAGCTGCGCGGGCGGCTCGCCGGGATCGAGTTGCTGTCCTACTCCGTGGGCCCGACGGTCGGCCAGCTGCGCAGCGGCGGCTTCGCGGCCTGGCTGGGGGTGCGGACGTCCGTCTGGTCGGGCGGGTTGCTGTGCGTGGGCGCGGTGGGGCTGCTGGCGCTCTGTCTGCCGGGGCTGATGACGTACGACGCCCGGACGAACGAGCACGCGGCGCGGCTGCGCGCACAACGCGCGGCCGCGGCCGCGTCAGCCGCGGCCGCCCCGCCCGCCGCGCCCGTCCTGGACGTGTGATCAGTCGTCGTTCGTGGTGTCGGCGTTCGTTGTGTCGGCCGTCGGGGCGTCGTGCCAGTTGGGGTCGTTCTCCCACTGGAGGTTGCGCTCGCGGGCGGTCTCCATCGCGTGCTCGGCCTCCGCGCGGGTCGGGTACGGGCCGAAGCGGTCCTTGCCCGGGCACTCGGGCCCCTCCTCGACCTTCTTGTGCTCCAGGCAGTAGTACCACTCGCCCGGTTTGCCGACGGTCCGCTTCTTGAACAGGGGCATGATGGCTCCTCTCTTCGTTCTCTTCTTCTTTCTCGCCATCGACATGTTCCCGTCACCGAGTCCGTATTCGGATCTCGGCTGTCCGAACGTTTCCGCCCGGCAGTCCGTCATGTCACCAAAGTGTGAGGGCTTCGGCTTGAGTACGGTCTCTCGTTTCCTTCCCGCGCGGTGCGGGGATTGCGCCACCTGCCCGCCCCGGCCCAGCCTTGCGGCCTGGCCGGGTGCTGCGGGTCTTGTGGTCGGCTCCACGAGGCTTCGACACCACGGGGATGTCCGGGTCTCCGGCCACTCCGGTACCCGTTGCTGCGGCCGCCGCGAGTGCGACGAGGTTGCGGGCCGCATTGTCGTCCCGGTCAATGACCAGGCCGCATGCGTCGCATTCGAAGGTCCGGACGTGCAGCGACAGCTTGGCTTTCACCGCGCCGCACCGGGAGCAGGTCTTTGAGGAGGGAAACCAACGGTCGGCGGCCAGAATGCGACAGCCGTTGCGCTTCGCCTTGTAGGTGAGCTGGCGCCGGATCTCCCCGAACCCGGCGTCAGCGATCTTCCGAGCAAGGCGCCGGTTCTTGAGCATTCCGGCGACGTTGAGGTCCTCAAGGCGCGGCGCACCAGCTTGAGCGCCGTGTCCAGGTGCTTCGGGTTGGGCACCTCGCGGATCCCGCCCGCGCTGTCGGCCATGACGGCGAGGGTCCTCACTCCGAGGTCGATTCCGACCGCCGCATCCGGGCGGGCGACCTTCACCAGGTCGCGCTTGACCTCGATCTGGAGGGAGACGAACCAGCGTCCGCGTTCGTGTCGGACGGCCGCGGACAGGATGCGTGCGGTCCCCGCCTGTAGGCGTGCGAGGAGCTTCGCGGTGGGTTCGTGGGTGCGAATCGCGCCGAGCCTCGGCAGTGTCACATGCCTGCCGCCGCTGTCGACGCGGATGGTGCCGGTGGTGAACCGGCAGGCAGGGCGCGCCTTCCGCTTCGATGTGAACCGCGGCATCCCCACCGCGCGACCCCGCCTCTTGCCCTGCTTCGACTTCGCGTAGTTGTCGAACGCGGCCGACGCGTTCGCGAGGCCGGTGGAGTACGCCTCCTTGGAGTTCTCCTCCCACCAGTCGGCGAACCTCGGGTGGTTGTGCTTGGCCGTGTTGAACGCCTTGCGCAGTGCGGGCAGCGACCAAGACCGCCACTCGGTCGTCTCCGCCTCGGAGATGCCGTACGACTCCTCAGCCTTGCGCTGCCACCACGACGCGGTCACCCAACCGACGGCCCAGTTGTAGGCGGCACGTACCGCACCGCAATGCGAGCGCAGGGAGGCCTCCTGGGCGGCGCTCGGGTCCAGGGCGAACCGGTACGCCTGCACCACGAAACCCGGCTGCGGCCTGAACTTCTTCACCCGGCACCTTCTCCCGCCCCGAGCCGTCTGGTGATTGACGCCTTGTCGGCGCACCCACCCAGAGTACTTCACGTTCCGAACATATTTGACTACAAGGAGCTATGGGCAACCAGCCTCGCGAAGCGAACGAGCCTCCATGGCCGCTCGTTAGACTCACAGGCATGTCTGGCCAGTCGCTGCTCGTCCCAGGGGAGCTGTCCCCCATCCGTTCCGTGCCCGGAAACATCCGTCGCCCGGAGTACGTCGGCAAGCCCGCGCCGACCCCCTACACCGGCCCGGAGGTGCAGACGCCCGAGACGATCGAGGCGATGCGCCGGGCCGGCCGGATCGCCGCGCAGGCGATGGCGGAGGCCGCCAAGCTGATCTCGCCGGGGGTCACCACCGACGAGCTGGACAAGGTCGCGCACGAGTACATGTGCGACCACGGCGCCTACCCGTCGACGCTCGGCTACCGCGGCTTCCCCAAGTCCCTGTGCACCAGCGTCAACGAGGTCATCTGCCACGGCATCCCGGACTCGACGGTCCTGCGCGACGGCGACATCGTCAACCTGGACGTGACCGCGTACATCGGCGGGGTGCACGGCGACAACAACGCCACGTACCTGGTCGGGGACGTCGACGAGGAGTCGCGGCTGCTGGTGGAGCGGACCCGGGAGTCGCTGGAGCGGGCGATCAAGGCGGTCCGGCCCGGCCGGCAGATCAACATCATCGGGCGGGTCATCGAGTCGTACGCGAAGCGGTTCGGGTACGGGGTGGTGCGGGACTTCACCGGGCACGGGATCAACTCGTCGTTCCACTCCGGGCTGATCATCCCGCACTACGACAGCCCGCACGCGACGACTCTCATCCAGCCCGGGATGACCTTCACGATCGAGCCGATGCTGACGCTCGGCACCCACGACTACGACATGTGGGACGACGGCTGGACCGTGGTGACCAAGGACCGCAGGCGGACCGCCCAGTTCGAGCACACGCTGGTGGTGACGGACACGGGGGCGGAGATCCTCACCCTGCCGTGACGGCCCGAGTCCCGTCCGGACCCGTCCCGCTGTCGGGGCGGGTCTTTTCTTGTACGCTTTTACCGACAAGGCGTCGGCAAAAGCATTGACTTAGGCAAGCCTTACCTTAGAGGATATGCCGCATGGACTCCTTCTCGACCGTCATCCGCACCGCCTCCCACGAGCAGCATGTGGAGGCCGAGACCTCGACGTTCATGAGCGACCTCCTCGGCGGCAGGCTCGGGGTCGACGCGTACGCCCGGTACACCGAACAGCTCTGGTTCGTGTACGAGGCGCTGGAGGCCGACGCCGGGCGACTGGCCTCGGACCCGGTGACCGGGCCGTTCATCCAGCCCGAGCTGTTCCGGCTCGCCGCGCTGGAGCGGGACCTCGCGCATCTGCGGGGCGCCGGCTGGCGGGCGGGACTGTCGGCCCTGCCGGCGACCGAGGCGTACGCGGCCCGGGTGCGGGAGTGCGCCGAGCGGTGGCCGGCCGGGTACCTCGCCCACCACTACACGCGCTACCTGGGCGACCTCTCCGGCGGGCAGATCATCCGCGACAAGGCGGAGCGCACCTGGGGCTTCGAGCGCAAGGGCGACGGCGTCCGCTTCTACGTCTTCGAGGAGATCGGCAACCCGGCGGCCTTCAAGCGGGGCTACCGGGAGCTGCTGGACGGCGTGCGCGCGGACGACCTGGAGAAACAGCGGATCGTGAGCGAGTGCAAGCGCGCCTTCTCGCTGAACACGGCCGTCTTCCAGGCATTGGGCGAGGAGTTCCGGCTCTCGGCGTGAGCAGCGTCGGCACGCAAACGGGCGGGGCCCCTTTTCCCGGTGAGAAATGGGGCCCCGCCCGTCTGCCGCGTCAGTGTCCGGAGCGGTGGCAGCGCGCGCCTTCCCAGAAGATGTCGCTGGAGACCGTGTCGATGAACCCGGCGTACGGGCTGCACACGGCGTCGTCCTTGTCGTAGTGGTGCCGGGGGCCCTCGTCGGCGGTGGCGGTCGCGGCGCCGGCGGCGGTCAGGGCGATACCCAGGACGGTTGCGGCCAGGACGGATCGGATGCGCATGGTGTTCCTCTCGCGGAGCTGAGCGATCACGCCCAGTGGTCCCCGCTCGCCCTCCCCCGCACACGCGAGACCACCCGTACGGCCCTCCCGCCCTCGCCCGGAGGGCTCAGCGCTCCAGGAACACCCGTCCGCCGATCTCCACCCAGCCGTACGGCTGCGGGGCCGTCAGGATCTGGGAGCCCGCGCCCTGGGTGATGTTCAGGGCACGGCCGAGCCGCTCGGTGAGCAGCAGCGCGGCGGCGCCCGTCGCCTCGTCCTCCTCTATGCCGTCGCCGCGGCCCGGGAAGCCGCGGGCCCGTATCCGGCCCGCGGACTCGTCCTCCCAGGCCCAGGCGTACAACCACTCGCCGGGCGGCGGCACGGACAGGTCGTCGACCTCGGCGGCGGTGGCGTACTGACGCAACGTGCGGGGCGGGGCCCACTCCGCGCGCGCCTCTATCCAGGTGAACTCCCCGTCCAGGCGGGTGCCCACGACGCCGGCCGGGGTGACGAGCTCGGGCACGTCGAGCAGCCAGGCGACGCCCACGCACGGGTAGCCCGCGAAGGGCAGCCGGACGGTGGGCGTGTAGATGTCGATGACCCCGCGCTCGGGGTCGTCGACGAACACCGTCTCGCTGAAGCCGAGTTTCGCCGCGAGGCCCTGTCGGTCCTCGCGGTCCGGCAGCACCGAGCCTTCGCGGACCACGCCAAGTTCGTTGCCGTAGCCGCCGTTCGGCGCACAGAAGACACGGAGCACGTCGTAATCAGTCACCGGGGAATTGAAGCACCGGTCAGGCGGAGCGCTATAGCGGGTGAAGGTAAGGCTAACCTAAGCTTTCGGCCATGACCGTCCTGGAGAAGCCCGCCGACACCGGTGGCACCGCCGGCCCTGCCGCCCCCGCTCCCCCGGCCGGCCCGAAGAAACGCGGTGCCGTGCCGCTGTTGACCGCCGGGCTGGTCCTGGCGCTCCTCGTGCTCGTACCGGTGGCCGGTGCGCTCGGCGCCTATCCCATCCCGGTCGGGGACGTGCTGTCCTCCGTGCAGCACCGGATCGGGCTCGGGGGCGGCGAGCCGGACCGGGTCGCGGAGTCGGTGCTGTGGAACGTGCGGTTCCCGCGCATCGTGCTCGCACTGCTCGTCGGCGCCTCGCTGGGGTGCGCCGGCGCGCTGATGCAGGGCGTGTTCGGCAACCCGCTCGCCGAGCCCGGCGTCATCGGGATCTCCGCGGGCGCGGCGGTCGGCGCGGTCGCCTCGATCGCGTTCGGCCTGAACTTCCTCGGCAACTGGACGGTGTCGGCGTTCGCGTTCGCCGCCGGGCTCGGCACGGTCCTGCTGGTGTACGTGATGTCGCGGTCCGGCGGCCGTACGGAGGTGGTCACGCTGATCCTCACCGGGATCGCCGTGAACGCGTTCGCGGGCGCGCTGATCGGGCTGTGTCTGTTCTTCGCCGACGCGGCGGCGATCCAGCAGATCACCTTCTGGCAGCTCGGCTCGCTGTCCCAGGCGACCTGGCCGAAGGTGCTGGCCGTGCTGCCCTGTGCGGCGATCGGGCTGGCGCTGGCGCCGCTGTACTCGCGCCGGCTCGACCTGCTGGCACTCGGCGAGCGGCCGGCCCGGCATCTGGGGGTGGAGGTGGAACGGCTGCGGATCGTGCTGATCCTGGTGGTGGCGCTGCTCACGGCGGCGGCGGTGAGCGTCTCCGGGATCATCAGCTTCGTCGGACTGGTCGTCCCCCATCTGCTGCGGATGGCCGCCGGGCCGGGGCATCGGTTCCTGGTGCCGGGGAGTGCGCTGCTGGGGGCGCTGGTGCTGTTGGCCGCGGATCTCGCGGCGCGGACGGTCGCCGTTCCGGCGGAGTTGCCGCTGGGTGTGCTCACCGCGCTTCTCGGGAGCCCGTTCTTCTTCTGGTTGCTGCGTCGGACGCGGCGGCGGCAGGGGGGATGGGCGTGAGGTTCGTCGCCGACCGTTGCCGACTGCGGGTGCGCTGTGGCTTGTCGCGCCCACGCGGCGGAGCCGCAGATCGATACAGCCCCGCGCCCCTGGAGGGCGGGGCTTCGCCCCTGCCCTCCAGCCCTCGCCCCTCCCCCTCCCTCTTCAAGGAGCCCCCGTATGAGACTCCTCCGTTCCCGGCCCACGCCTCCCCTCGCCACCGCCCCCGGCGACCTTCTCGCCGAGACTGACGAGCTGTATGTGCGTCTCGGCGGCCGGGATGTCCTGCGGGGTGTGGACATCGGCGTCCGGGCCGGTGAGGTGCTTGCGCTCGTCGGGCCCAACGGGGCCGGGAAGTCGACGTTGCTCGGGGCGCTCGCCGCCGATCTGCCGGCCTCCGAAGGGGTCGTACGGATCCAGGGGCGGGCCGCCGGTGAGTGGAGTGCGCCGGAGCTGGCCCTGCGGCGGGCCGTGCTGCCGCAGGCGGCGGTGCTGTCGTTCCCGTTCGTCGTGGAAGAGGTCGTGCGGATGGGTCGGGCGCCGCACGCCTCCTCGCCCGCCGAGGACGACCTCGTGGCGCGGGAGGCGATGGCCGTCACCGAGGTGAGCGCGTTCGCCGGGCGGCCGTTCTCCGCGTTGAGCGGCGGCGAGCGGGCCCGTGTCGCACTGGCGCGGGTGCTCGCGCAGCGCACCCCGCTGCTGCTGCTGGACGAGCCGACCGCCGCCCTGGACCTGAAGCATCAGGAGCTGGTGCTGCGGCTGTGCCGGGAGCGGGCGGGCGCGGGGGACGCCGTGGTCGTCGTGCTGCACGATCTGGGGCTTGCGGCCGCCTATGCGCACCGGGTCGCGATTCTGTGCGCCGGGCGGGTCGCCGCGGACGGTCCGCCGGGCGAGGTGTTCACCGAGGGGCTGCTGTCCGAGGTCTACGACCAGCCCGTCGAGGTGCTTGCGCACCCCCGCACCGGAGCCGTCCTCGTGACCCCGAAGCGGAATCTTTGAATCTCCTTTGACCTTTCCTTGGGGTCCGTTTTGAGACACCGTGATCGGCTCGTGCCCTTACGGCATTTATGAGAGCTGAATCACGGCACGGGCCTGTATTACACAGGTAAGCCTTGGATAAGTTAGGCGAGCCTCACCAATCCGTGTGAGCCCTGTCACGTGATTTTTCAGCCACCGCTGGGAGCCCGAATGCGAGCCGTCAGACTGTCCGTCGTCACCGCCGTTACCGCTGTGACCGCACTGACCGCCGTCACTGGCTGCACCTCGAAGAGCGACGCGAAGGACGGCGACCGGGTCATCGGCGTGACCGCCACGGACGCCAAGTGCGAGACCTCCAAGAAGGAGATCTCCGCCGGACACGTCGAACTCGCCATCGAGAACAAGGGCTCCAAGGTCACCGAGGTCTACATCCTCTTCCCGGACGACCGGGTCGTCAGCGAGCGCGAGAACATCGGCCCCGGCACCAAGCAGCGGGTCACCGCCGAGGTGAAGGCCGGCGACTACGAGATCGCCTGCAAGCCGGGCATGAAGGGCGACGGCATCCGCCAGGCCCTCAAGGTCACCGGCGGCTCCGTCGCCAAGCGCGACCCCCGCCTGGACAAGGCCGTGGCCTCCTACCGCAGTTACGCGCAGGAGCAGGCCGACGAGACGCTGCCCAAGGTCGCGACCTTCGTGGCCGCGATCAAGGCCGGGAACATCGAGGCCGCGAAGGCGGCCTACGCCCCCTCCCGCATCGGCTGGGAGCGCACCGAGCCGGTGGCGGAGTCGTTCGGCGACATCGACCCGCTGGTCGACGTCCGCGCCGACGGCCTGGAGGCCGGGCAGAAGTGGACCGGCTGGCACCGGCTGGAGAAGTCCCTCTGGCAGGACAAGAAGATCACCGCCGAGGACAAGACCCTCGCCGACCAGCTCGTCACCGATCTGACCGACTGGCAGAAGCGGGTCGGCAAGGCCGAGATCACCCCCACCTCCATGGCCAACGGCGCCAAGGAGCTCCTCGACGAGGTCGCCACCGGCAAGGTCACCGGTGAGGAGGAGCGTTACTCGCACACCGACCTCGTCGACTTCAAGGCCAACGTCGAGGGCGCGCAGGAGTCGTACGAGCTGCTCAAGACGGTCGCGAAGGAGAACGACGCGGCTCTGGTCACCGAGCTGGACAAGCAGTTCGCCGCGCTGAACGCGCTGCTGGACACCTACCGCCCCAACACGTCGTCGTACGAGTTCACCTCCTACGACAAGGTGAGCGCCGCCGACCGCAAGAAGCTGTCGGACGCGGTCAACGCGCTCGCCGAGCCGCTGTCCAAGCTCGCCGCCGCCGTCGCGAAGTAGGGGGACGACCATGACGGACACTCCCTCCCGGCGGTCGCTGATCGGCTGGGGCGGGGCCGGGCTCGCGCTCGGCGCCGCCGCGGCCGGCGGCGCGGTCGCCATGACCCGTACCGGCGACGACGTCGACCCGACGGCAGCCGACACCGGCGCCGCGGTCCAGTTCCACGGTGCCTACCAGGCGGGCATCGCCACGCCCGTGCAGGACCGGCTGCATTTCGCCGCGTTCGACGTGCAGACCGACGACCGCGCCGAGTTCGTCCAGCTGTTGAAGGACTGGACCGAGGCGGCCCGGCGGATGACGGCCGGCCAGACGGTCGGGGACGGCGCGTACGGCGGTCTCGCCGAGGCGCCGCCGGACGACACCGGCGAGGCGCTGGGGCTGAAGCCGTCGCGGCTGACGCTCACGGTCGGCTTCGGGCCGTCGCTGTTCACCAGGTTCGGGCTCACGGCTCAGCGGCCCGCGGCCCTGGTCGACCTGCCCCAGTTCGCCGGGGACGCCCTCGACGCGGCCCGCTCGGGCGGCGACCTGTGCGTCCAGGCGTGCGCGGACGACCCCCAGGTCGCCGTGCACGCGATCCGCAACCTGGCCAGGATCGGCATGGGCAAGGTCGTCGTGCGCTGGTCGCAGCTCGGCTTCGGCAAGACCTCGTCCACGACGCCCGAGGCGCAGACCCCGCGCAACCTGATGGGCTTCAAGGACGGCACCCGCAACATCGCGGGCACCGAGACCGACCGGCTGAAGAAGTTCGTGTGGGTCGGCGAGAAGGACGGGCCGCAGTGGATGACCGGCGGGTCCTACCTGGTCGCCCGGCGCATCCGCATGCACATCGAGACCTGGGACCGCACCCCGCTCCAGGAGCAGGAGGACATCTTCGGCCGGGACAAGGGCGAGGGCGCTCCCGTGGGCAAGGCCAAGGAGCGCGACGAGCCGTTCCTGAAGGCGATGAAGCCCGACGCGCACGTACGGCTCGCCCACCCGGACTCCAACCACGGGGCGACGATCCTGCGCCGCGGCTACTCCTTCACCGACGGCACCGACGGCCTGGGCCGGCTGGAGGCGGGCCTGTTCTTCCTCGCCTACATGCGGGATGTGAGCGAAGGCTTCGTCCGCATCCAGCGCAACCTGGCGACCGACGCGCTCAACGAGTACATCCAGCACGTGGGTTCGGCCGTCTTCGCCGTCCCGCCGGGCGTCCGCGACAAGGACGACTGGTGGGGCCGGACGCTGTTCTCCGGTAGCGGAAAGAAGGCGTAGCCGTGTTCTCCAACTACCTGATCGGACTGCGGGAAGGCCTGGAGGCCTCGCTCGTCGTCTGCATCCTCATCGCCTACCTGGTGAAGACCGGCCGCCGGGACGCGTTGAGGCCGGTGTGGACCGGTATCGCCGTCGCGGTGCTGCTCGCGCTGGGCTTCGGCTGCGTCCTCGAATTCGGCTCCCAGGAACTGACGTTCCAGGCGCAGGAGGCGCTCGGTGGATCGCTGTCGATCCTCGCGGTCGGGCTCGTGACCTGGATGGTCTTCTGGATGCGGCGCACCGCCCGGCACCTGAAGACCGAACTGCACGGCAAGTTGGACGCGGCCCTGGCCATGGGCACCGGCGCGCTGGTCGCCACCGCGTTCCTCGCGGTCGGCCGGGAGGGCCTGGAGACGGCCCTGTTCGTGTGGGCGTCGGTGCACGCGGCCGGCGACGGCAGCCCGCGCCCGCTGATCGGCGTGGCGCTGGGTCTGGCCACGGCGGTCCTGCTGGGCTGGCTGTTCTACCGGGGCGCGCTGCGGATCAACCTGGCCAAGTTCTTCACCTGGACCGGCGGCATGCTCGTCGTCGTGGCCGCGGGCGTGCTGGCGTACGGCGTCCACGACCTCCAGGAGGCCGACTGGGTACCGGGGTTGACGGACAAGGCGTTCGACATCAGCGACACGATCCCGCCGGACAGCTGGTACGGCACGCTGCTGAAGGGCGTGTTCAACTTCCAGCCGGATCCGACGGTCGTCCAGGTCACGGTGTGGCTGCTGTACCTGGTCCCGACGCTCGCGCTGTTCCTCGCCCCGGTAGGGTTCGCCTCCGGGAAGGGGAGGGTGAAGTCACCTGATGACCAGGGAACGCAGCCTGACGACCGGGGTTCCGCAGCGTCGAAGGCTCCGCAGGCGTGACCGGTACGCACTCATAGCGGCCTCGCTCACCGCCGTCTCGCTCACCGCGAGCGGCTGTGTGGTGGTCCACGGGGAGCTCGAGGTGCTCCCGGGGGCCACCCAGGGAGAGGCCGTGAAGGCGGTCGAACAGTTCACGGCCGCGTACAACAAGGCGGACGCGGCGTTCGACGCCTCCCTCGACGCCGAGTACACCGCCGGCGCCCTCGGGATCATCGACGGGGCGCGGCTGAAGGCGGGGCGGGTCAACAACCCGGGCGGCAACCCGGAGCACACGCCGCTGGTGCTGTCGGACGTGAAGTACACGATCGCCGAGAAGGCGGGCTGGCCGCGCTGGTTCGTCGCCGACGCGAAGGGCAACAAGGGCGGCGACTCGCGCTGGCTGCTGGTCTTCACCCGGAGCGAGCTGTCGCAGCCGTGGCAGGCGACGTATCTGACGTTCGTCGCGGCGGGCTCGATGCCGGAGTTCAAGAAGGACAAGGACGGCCTCGCCGAGGACGTGCCGGCGGACACCGCCGGACTGGCGCTGGCGCCCGCGGACCTGAGCAAGGACTACGCGGCGTATCTGCGGACCGGCCAGGGCGCGTTCGCGAACGGCGCGTACACCGACGAGATGCGCGCCACGCGGGAGAAGAACGCCACCAAGCCGGGGCTCGTCACGCAGTACATCGACGAGGAGTTGACGGACGGCGAGTATGCGCCGCTGGCGTTGCGCACGGTCGACGGGGGTGCGGTGGTGTTCTTCACCACGCACCACTACATGAAGCAGACGGCCGCGCCGGGGGCGGCGGTGCCCACGCCCAACAAGAACGTGCAGGCGTTGACCACCGGTGAGACGAAGCAGTCGCTGACCATGGAGTTCGTCGCGAACGAGGTCGCCCTCGCGCCGGCGAAGGGGTCGGGCGGCGGCAAGGTGTCGATGCTGAGCCGGCTGGAGGGGCTGACCGCGGCGAAGGGCGAGTAGCCCGTCGTCCGGCTGGAAGCTCCGGCTAGAAGCGCTGCCATCCCGAGGTTGCGTGGTCCTGCTGGGCTCCGTGCCGGGCGCAGGCGTCCGTCAGGGTCTCCAGCAGGGTCAGGGGGTCCGGGAGGGCGTGCTCGGGGCCCCGCAGCCAGCGGACCGACCGGCCGTCGTCGCCCGGGAGGCGGGCCGGGGGGACCAGGACGTAGGAGCCTCGGCAGTGCCAGCGCAGGCCGGGGTGTTCGTCCATGGTCTCGGGGTGGCAGTCCAGCTCACAGGGCCACCACTCGTCCTCGTCCTCGGGGGTGCCGCGGGTGAGGGTGAAGAAGAGCAGGCGGCCGTCGTCGCTCTCGGCCACCGGGCCGACCTCGACACCGGCCTCGACCAGCCGCTCGAGAGCCGACCGGCCCGCCTCCAGGGGCACGTCGAGGACGTCGTGCGTCATGCCGGTGGCGGTGATGAAGTTGGCCTGCGGCTGGTGCCGGGCCCAGCGTTCGATCTGGGCGCGGTCGGTGGTGGACTGCGTCTGCCAGGCGAAGGACACCGGGTGCCGGGCGGGGGTCGGACAGCCGACCCGGTCGCAGGAGCAGCGGTAGCCGGGGGCCGGGTGGGCGGCGGGTGAGAGCGGGAGTCCCGCTCCCGCGGCGGCCAGCAGCAGGGCCTCACGGCCGCTGTCGTCGGCGGCCTCCGTCGGGCCGCTCGCGCGCAGCCAGTCCGAGAGTTTGCCCCACAGGCCGGTCCGGCCGCCGAACTCCGCGCTCATCTGTCCCCTCGCCTCGCTGTGGTGCGGACAGCATGCCTCATGGTCCCACCATCCTGCGCATCGGGGGGCCGTAGCCGTGAAACGGGGCAGGTGGGGCCAGAGGGGTCTATGAGGCCCATGTGGCATGCCTGTCGGGTCAGCGCGGGGTCAGGCCGTGCAGGGCGTAGTCGACCAGGGTGTCCGTGTACTCGTAGGTGATCGGGCCCGTGTACTGGAGCCAGCGTTGGGCGAGCGGGGAGATGAAGAACTCGAGGGCGATGCGCGGGTCGAGGTCGGCGCGGACCTGGCCGGCCTCCTGGGCGGCGCGCAGCCGGTCCACGTACAGCTGGATGGACGGTTCCATGAGCTTGGCGGTGAACTCGCGGCCGACCTGTTCGTTGACGACGCCCTCGGCGGCCAGGGCGCGGGAGGGCGCCTCGAATCTGGGGTCCGTCAGCTGGTCGACGGTGGCCCGCAGCACGGCCTTGATGTCGGCGGCGAGGTCGCCGGTGTCGGGGATGACGTACGGCTCCTCGTCCGAGGCGCCGGCGTCCCGCGCCGCCTGTTCGCTGAGGTCGAGGAAGGCTTCCAGGAGGACGTCGGCCTTCGATCCCCACCACCGGTAGATGGTCTGCTTGCCCACTCCGGCGCGGGCGGCGATGCCCTCGATAGTGGTCTTCGGGTAGCCGGCCTCGGCGACGAGGGCGAGGGCCGCGGCGTAGATGGCGCGCCGCGAGCGCTCGCTGCGTCGGGTGGTGTCGGGGGCCGGCTTTCCGGACTGGGTGACCATGGGTCGACGGTACCAACGGCCGCCGAGGGGTGAGACGGGACGTCTCGCCGGTGCGGGGCCAAGGAGCGTGGGAGCGGTTACGCGTCCTCGCCCGGGTAGCGGACCCCGATCTGCTCCCGGACGGCGTCCAGCGTCCGCATGACCGCGAGGCTGCCGTCGAGGGGGATCATCGGGGACTCCGTCTCGCCGGCCCGCAGCGCGCGCATGACCTCGCGGGCCTCGTGGCGGAAGGTCGTGCGGGGTCCGTCGGCCGGGTCGGCGGTGAACTCCTCGGGGTCGCGGCCGGCGCGGTGCAGGACGAAGCGGTCGGGGTGGAAGAAGCCGGACGGGATGTCGATGCGGCCGCGCGAGCCGGTGACGGAGGCCGTGGTGCCGGTGCCGCCCGTGAGGGAGCAGTGCAGGGCGGCGAGCGCGCCGGAGTCCCAGGACAGGGCCAGCGCGGTCTGGAGGTCGACGCCCTCGGCGGACAGGACGGCTTGGGCGCCGATGCCGGACGGTTCGCCGAGCAGGAGCTGGGCGAAGGAGACCGGGTAGACGCCGAGGTCGAGGAGGGCGCCGCCGCCCTGGGCGGGGTCACGCAGCCGGTGCGAGGGCGGGAAGGGGCCTTCGAGGCCGAAGTCGGCCTGCACGGTGCGGACCTCGCCGATCGCGCCGTCGTCGACGAGGGCCTTGAGGCGGCGGACGACCGGGCTGCAGTACATCCACATGGCCTCCATCAGGAAGCGGCCGTTGTCGCGGGCCAGCGCGACGAGCTCCTCGGCCTCGCGCACGTTCAGCGTGAACGCCTTCTCGCACAGGACGTTGCGCCCGGCCTCCAGGCACAGGCCCGCGGCCTCGCGGTGGGCGGCGTGCGGGGTGGCCACGTAGACGACGTCGATGTCCTCGTCGGCCGCGAGGGCGGCCCAGTCGCCGTAGGCCCGGGATATGCCGAAGCGTTCGGCGAACGCCTTCGCGGAGGCGTCGGTGCGCGAGGCGACCGCGACGACCTCCGCGTCGGGCAGGTCGATCAGGTCGGCCGTGAACGCTCCGGCGATCCCGCCGGTCGCCAGGATCCCCCATCGCACCGTGTCCGTCGTCATACCCCGCTCCGCCCTCGCATACGTCCCAGCAGTGTGTTCGAGCTGAGAGCATAGGTGGCGGATGGGTCGGAGAGGGAGGGGCGGCATGTTGCCGAAGGGTGGGGCCGAACCCGAACCCAGGGTGTCGTCGGAGCCGGCCGTGGCCGCGCCGGCGCGCGACCGGCGGCGGGCCGGGCTTCTCGTCACGCTCGTCCTCGGCGGGCTGACCGCCACTCCCCCGCTGTCGATGGACATGTATCTGCCGGCGCTGCCGGACGTCACCCGCTCGCTGCATGCGCCCGCCGCGACCGTGCAGCTCACGCTGACCGCCTGTCTGGCCGGGATGGCGCTGGGGCAGATGGTGGTCGGCCCGATGAGCGACCGGTGGGGGCGGCGGCGTCCGCTGCTCGCCGGACTCGCCGTGTACGTCGTGGCGACCGCGCTGTGCGCGCTGGCCCCGACCATCGAAATGCTGGTCGCGTTCCGGCTGCTGCAGGGGCTCGCGGGCGCGGGCGCCATCGTGATCGCCCGGGCGATCGTGCGCGATCTGTACGACGGCGTGGCGATGGCCCGGTTCTTCTCCACCCTGATGCTGATCTCCGGGGTCGCCCCGATCGTGGCGCCGCTGATCGGCGCGCAGATCCTGCGGGCCACGGACTGGCGGGGCGTCTTCGTCCTCCTCACCGTGGTGGGGCTGCTGCTGGCCGGGGTCGTGTGGACCAGGCTCCCCGAGACGCTGCCCGCCGCGCAGCGGCACAAGGGCGGGGTCGGCGAGGCCCTGCGCTCGATGCGCAAGCTCCTGGCCGACCTGCGCTTCACCGGCTACATGCTGACGGGCGGCTTCACCTTCGCCGCGCTGTTCGCGTACATCTCCGCCTCGCCGTTCGTGGTCCAGGAGATCTACGGCGCCTCCCCGCAGACGTTCGGCCTGCTGTTCGGGGTGAACTCGATCGGGCTGGTGGTGGTCGGCCAGATCAACGGCAAGGTGCTGGTGGGGCGGGTCCGGCTGGACAAGGTGCTGGCCGTCGGGCTGACGGTGGTCGTGCTGGCCGCGACGGCCCTGCTGCTGATGACGACGGGCGTGTTCGGCGAGGTCGGGCTGGCCCCGGTGGCCGTCGCGCTGTTCGTGCTGATGTCCGCGATGGGCGTCACCATGCCCAACGCCCAGACCCTCGCCCTGATGCGGGTGCGGCACTCGGCCGGCTCCGCCTCCGCGCTTCTCGGCACGTCCTCGTTCCTCATCGGCGCGATCGCCTCCCCGCTCGTCGGGATCGCCGGCGAGCACACCGCCGTCCCGATGGCCGTCGTCCAGTTGACCGCCGTACTGGTGGCTATGGCCTGCTTCGTGGTTATGTGCCGTCCCTGGACGAATTCGGGGCCGGAGGGAGCAGAGAGCTGAGCGCACCGAGACTGCGCGTCGACACACCGGAGCGGGCCGGGCTCGACCCGGAGGAGACGCGGCTCCTCGTACGTGACGTCGTGGACCTCACCGCCGGCGACCGGCCCTGGGCGCCGGGCGCCGTCGTGGTGGCGGGGCGCGGCGCGGTGATCGCCGTGCGGGAGGCGGTGGGCTGGGCGGTGCGGTATTCGGCGTACGACCCGGCGGCCGACGCGGGCGTGGAGCTGCCGCCGGCGCAGCGGGTCCCGATGACCGTCGACACGCCTTTCGACCTGGCGTCCCTCACCAAGCTGTTCACATCGGTCGCGGCGGTGCAGCAGATCGAGCGCGGCACCCTCGGCATCGACGCGCGGGTCGGCGCCTATCTGCCCGACTTCCGGGCGGCCGCCGCCCACGACATCACGGTCCGCCAGCTCCTCACCCACACCTCCGGGCTGCGTCCCGAGCTGCCGCTGTACGACTGCGCGGACGACGCGGAGCGGATGCGGCTGCTGCGCGCGGAGGCGCCGGTCGGCGAGGCGGGCACGTATGTGTACTCCGATCTGAACATGCTGCTGCTCCAGCAGCTTCTGGAGCGGTTGACCGGGCGCACGCTCGACGTCCTCGTGCACGAGGGGATCACCCGGCCGCTGGGGATGACCTCGACCGACTTCGGGCCCTGCCCCGGCGCGGCGGCCACCGAGCACCAGCAGCGGCCGTGGGCCAGGACGGACCGGGGGATGCTGCGGGGTGTGGTGCACGACGAGAACGCCTGGGCGCTGGGCGGGGTGGCCGGTCACGCGGGCCTGTTCTCGACCGGCCGGGACCTGGCCGTGTTCTGCCGGACCCTGCTGGCGGGCGGCTCGTACGGTCCCGCCCGTATCCTCGGCCCCGACTTCGTGGAGCTGCTGCTGACCCCGCCGGGGCTGGGTTTCGCGGTGGACCAGCCGTGGTTCATGGGCGAGCTGGCGGGCGAGGGCGCGGCGGGGCACACGGGCTTCACGGGGACCTCGCTGGTGCTGGACCCGGCGACGGACACGTTCGTGGTCCTGCTGGCGAACACGGTCCACCCGGTGCGCAGGCCGCCGGACAGCTCGCCGCGGGCGCTGGCGGGGACGCGGATGTCGATGGCGGTGCGGTGAGGGCGGTGGCATCGGCCGTGGGGCGAGGGCAGTGGCCGCGACCTGAGAAAATCGGTGGGTGAACGTCTCCGTATCCGTTTCCGAGGTTCTCCGTGGCGCCCTGACGGAGCTGCTCGACGGGCTGCCGCCCAAGCAGGCCGCGCAGGCCGTCGAGCGGCTCATCGCCAGTTACCGGGGCGCCACCCCGACCGACGCGCCGATCCTGCGCGACCGCGCGGACGTGGCCGCCTATGCCGCGTACCGGATGCCGGCGACCTTCGAGGCGGTGCGGTCGGCGCTGGAGGCGTTCGCGGACACGGCGCCCCAGTGGACGCCGGGCGGGCAGGTGGACGTCGGCGGCGGCACGGGTGCGGCGACCTGGGCGGTGAACGCCGTCTGGGGCGGGGCGCGTCCGGTGACCGTGCTCGACTGGGCGGAGCCCGCCCTCGCGCTGGGCCGCGAGGTCGCCGCCGCGAACCCGGAGCTGCGCGACGCCCGCTGGCAGCGCGCCCGGATCGGCTCGTCGCTCGCGTTGGCGGCCACCGACCTGGTGACCGTCTCCTACGTCCTCAACGAGTTGTCCGCCGCCGACCGGGCCGCCCTGGTGGACGCCGCCGCGTCGGCCGCGCAGGCCGTGGTGATCGTCGAGCCGGGCACTCCGGACGGCTACGCCCGGGTGATCGAGGCCCGGGACCGGCTGATCGCCGCCGGATTCCGCATCGCCGCGCCCTGTCCGCACAGCGCGGGCTGCCCGATCGTGCCCGGCTCCGACTGGTGCCACTTCTCGGCGCGGGTCAGCCGCTCCTCCCTGCACCGGCAGGTCAAGGGCGGTTCGCTGCCCTACGAGGACGAGAAGTTCAGCTATGTCGCCGCCGCCCGCTTCCCGGTCTCCCCGACTCCCTCCCGGGTGGTCCGGCGACCGCAGATCCGCAAGGGCCAAGTGCTGCTCGACCTGTGCGAGGCCGAGGAGCGGCTGAGCCGGACGACGGTGACGAAGAAGCACGGTGACCTGTACAAGGCGGCCAGGGACGCCGACTGGGGCGACGCCTGGCCACCGGCCGGCCGATGAGGGGGCGGTGAGGGGACGGTGAGGCCCGCGCCTGCCGTCACACACCACAGCGGCCCCACCGGAAACAGATCCGGTGGGGCCGCTGGGGCACTGTGAGGCTCCCCTGCCCGCGGTGTTATGCGGAACCAGTGGCGGGGTCATCTCCGGGGGAGATATCGATCCCTATGCATCCGACTACTTTGAGCGGGTGCGGATCGAGGTAGAGCCGAAAGTAGTATCCCACTCGTTCGCGATGGCCCAACTCGGCCACAAGAAGGCCCCGCTCGCCCATTTCGGCAAGACTCGCAAGGCATTCCGTGGCCCCGACAATCGGCCTGCCACGCCGTTGCATGGTTCTCACCCTGCCGCCGAGGATGCCCAGAAGCCTCGACGCCGGAACGGGCTCGAGCCAGACGTTGAGATGCGCTCCGGAAAGCAGTGCATTCTTGGCCTGAATGCTGACCTCGGAGTCGGGCTCGAATGCGGCCAGCAGTTCACTCGCGGATACTCCGTTCATCTCATCGCCTCGTCACGCGTTGCCAGGTGCTCCCGAAGTCGAAGCTGATCTCGTGAGCCTGGATTTCACCAACAATGAGATGCTCGTCTTCGAAGAATCTTTCCCACTGGGAGCCGTGGATCTGAATGTTTCTCGACGGTCCTATGGCGGGATCGATGTCTGCCACCCTGATGCGCATCATCACGCCTTCGCCGACATAGGTTTCCAGGAGATTCTGGGCACGGTCTACGGCAACTTCGGGGTCATCCGACCACGACGTGAAGTTGGTATCCGTGTTGTCTCCACCCGTATGGTCGTCGATGCTCGAGTTTCCTCCGAGGGGAACCGCACGGCCTTCAGTAGCGGCGTCATAGCTGGTGTGCCCCCTTGCGAGACCGCGATACAGATACCCGTCCTCGTTCGCTCCACAGTTGTGGACCAGGACCGGGACGCTGCCCGCCACGACATAGTACGTGTGGGTGTCACCGACGGTCAGGTTGTGGACGGTCGCCCCGGGGCTTGTCCACCGCTCGACCGCTGCGACCTGGACGTACGTGCCGGCGCTGGTCTGCAGCCACTCGCCGGACTCCAGGTCCGCGGCGTCGATCCACCTGCCGAGTTCAGGAACCCAGAAGGGGTGGCCGTCGGTCGCGGTGACCTGGGCCGTCCTGCTGCCCTTCGTGCCGTCGGCGTCGATCGTGACCTTGACGAGGTGCTTCAGGCCCTGGCCCTTGATCTCGGCCGTGACCGTCCGGATCCGGGTCTCCCCGGTCTTCGGGTCGGTGGCGACGACCTTGTCGCCTGCCCTGACCTTCTCGATCGGCTTCGTGGTGCCGTCGGCCATGAGGACCTTGGTGCCGGGCACGAAGCTGTTGTTGATCGGGCAGGAGCCGCCACCGCCGCCCTCGGCCTTGCCGGAGCCGCCGCTGCCGCTGGTGCCACCGCTGCTCTTGGAGGAGCCGCCGGCCTTGCCGCCCGGCTTGGCGCCGCCGCCCTTGCCGCCCCCGCCGCCGTGGGACGACACCTTCGGGGCCGCCTTGGACTGGGCCTGCTTCTGGACGCGGTTGCCGGTCTTCCTGGCTGCCGCGGCCGCTCTGTCGGCGGTTCTCTTGGCCGCCTCGGCCGCCTTCTTCTTCGCTCTCTGCGCCGCCAGCTTCTTGGCTCGCTCGATCGCCGCCTTCTTGGCCCGCAGCGCGGCCGCCTCGGCGGCCTTCGCCGCCTTCAGGACCAGTTCCGCCGCCTTCTTCGCGGCGCGGAAGGACTCGATCGCCTTGATCGTGCGGTTGACGGCCTTGATGACGGACGGGATCTTGCCGAGCTTCGTCCAAGGGATCGCGTCGACCGCGATGCTGACGCAGGACCACATGTCACCGCCGAAGCAGGCCATGGCGTCGTTGATGCCGATGAAGTCCTTCAGCGTCTCCCAGGCGACCGCGAGGATCACCGAGGTGAGGGACTTGCCCATCATCGACTGCGCCTGCGCGACCTGCGCCGCCGACAGTCCCGCGCCCGCGAGGGCCGCGGCCCGCTCGGAGGCGGACAGCGAGATGGCCAGACCCGTCGGGTCGGACATCGTCACCGGGTTGTTGTGGGCGTAGGCGTAGCCGTTGGACTGCAGGACGTCGTTCAGGTCCACGACGGGGTCGACGGACAGGAAGCGCCCCACCACCGGGTCGTAGAGGCGGGCGCCCAACGGCTGGTAGCCGGAGGCGTCGTCCTCGATGGCGCCGAGGAACCCGGTGTGGGCCTGCATGTTGGCGCCGGCCGTGTCGGTGCCGCGCTGGTTGCCGAACGGGTCCTGCTTGCGGATCCGGACCGGCATGTCACCGCTGAGGGCGATCTCGGCGTAGGTGCTGCCCTGGTGGTCGCTGGTGAGGGCGACCAGGTTCTCCCCGCCGTTGCCGTAGGCGTAGCGCATGACCGCGCCACCGGGGGCGGAGTAGGTGCGCTGGGTGTTGAGCAGGACACCGCCCCGCTGGACGGTGACCTCGGCCTCGCCCACGTACAGCGTGGCCTGCTTGCCCTTGATCGTCATCAGGCGGGAGCCGTCGGGGCCGTAGATGTGACGGGTGTCGTTCTGCGGCGCCCACTGCTGCTCGGCCTTCGTGGCGTCACAGGTGGCGAGCACGATCGGGGTGGTGGTCGCCGAGTTGGCGTCCTTGACCGCCAGGCAGAAGGTGGAGGCCAGGTGGATGAGCTGGCCGGAGGCGTTCCGCTTGAGCTCCTGGCCGGCCGAGCCGTTGCACTTCTGCAGCTGGGCCGCGGACCCGACCGCGTTGGACGTCGGCTGGACGCACCAGTTGTCGTAGACGCTGAGCGCGCCCCGGTCGGAGTCGGTCTGCGTCGTGCCCGGGGTGGGGGTGAAGCGCCAGTTCTGCGCCGCGGAGGCGTTGCAGGGGTAAAGCTGGATCGCCGTCGCGGCGACCGCGAGGCCGCCCTTGGCGTCCAGGCACTTGTCGGCGAGGCCCACGTACGGGGTCCTGCCGCCGGTGCCCTGGCCGGTGATCCGGTCGACCTTGCCGTCGTAGGTCCAGGACAGCGACTGCTTGTCGCCGTTCTCGACGGAGGTGACGGACTTGGTCTCGCCGGTGAGCTCGTACAGCCGCTCCGCCTCGGCCTTGACCTGCACGCCGGCCGGCGTGGTGTAGGTCTTGGCGACCTTGGTCAGCGTGTGCGGCTGGGTGTTGTCGGCCTTGCCGTAGACGTAGTCGGTGGTGGCGTCCTTGCCGGTGTTGCCGGTGAGGTCCTTCTCGGTCAGCTTCTTGCGGTTGCCGAGCAGGTCGTACTCGTACTCCTGCCAGTAGCCGGAGTTGTCCTTGCCGGCCGCCACGTTGACCGTGCCGTCGCTGTTCTTCGGCGCGGTGCAGGCACTCTGGTCCTTGGAGGTCCAGGCCGACTTCAGCTGACCCAGCGGGTCATAGGTGAAGCACTGCCGCTCCTCGATGCCGGTGGAGCCCTCCTGGACGGCGGTGACATTGCCGGACGGGTCGTAGGTGTACGACCGGCTGGAGACGAGCCACGGATTGTTCGGGTTCTGGCCGACCCGGGAGGTGTCGACGGGCTTCTCACGGAAGACCGACTGCTGCTTCAGCTCACCGCTGGACTCGTCGACCGTGTTCTGCGTCCACACCCGGTAGGGCTGGGCGCCGAGCGTGGAGCGCAGCACCTGGCCGTAGGGGTCGTAGACCGTCTCGGAGCCGTACCAGTCCTTGCCGGAGACGGAGAGCGGCTTGCCGGCCTTGTTGTAGCGGACGACGAGCTTCTCCTCGGCGAACTTGCCGATCTTGGGGAGGGTCGACTCCTCCACCACGCCGTTGTCGCTGTACTTGTAGGAGTACTTGTACGACGTGTCCAGGCCCCAGGTGTCCTTGACGGACTGCGGCAGGGTCAGCGTGGTCGAGGTCGGCTGGTAGTCCTTGTTGTAGCCGTCGACCTTCTGGGTGTACGCCTCGGTGTCGGTGTAGCGGGTGGCGGTGTAGGGCATGCCCTTGCCGCCGGGGGCCTGGTCGTAGGTGAAGCCGGCCAGGAGCGGGCCGTCCGCGGTGTTCAGGTGCTGCTCACTGGGCCGGGACAGCTGGTCGTAGGTGTTCCAGACCTCGTTGCCGCGGGCGTTCTTGGTGTGGAGCACGCGGTCGTACTTGTCGTACCACGTCGAGGTGGTGCCCGAGTCGGGGTCGGTGGCGGTCTCCTGACGGCCGCGCTTGTCGTACGTCCACGTCCACGGGTGCGCGGTGTCGGCGGAGTTGGTCGCCTTCACCAGCTGGCCGCGGATGTCGTAGTCGTACTTCATCGACGTGAAGCCGCCGGGCGCGTCCGGGTTGAACGTGTCCACCCGCTTCGTGCGGCCGAGGGCGTCGGTGTAGACCCGGTAGGAGGAGGTGCCCTGCGGGTTGACGACCTTGGACCAGTCCAGGCCGTACTCGTACCGGGTGGCCCGCGCCAGGACCGGCTCCGACTTCGACTCGTGGGTCAGCGGGTCCTCGACCTTGAGGACCGGCATCTCCTCCAGCACGCGGCCGGAACCGTCGTAGGTGTAGCGCGTGATGTTCGGGACGACGGTGTCGCTGACCGGGCTGAACAGCTCGCCGGGCTTGGCCTCGTCCGTCGGGTAGGCGTTGTTGGTCTGCCAGATCTCACCGGAGCTGTTGTACAGCGTGTCGGTGATCAGGTAGCCGCCGCCGTCCGCCTCCTCCTGCGTCTGCCGCTCGCGGCCGAGGCCGTCGTAGAGGGTGACGGAGGTCTCGACGCGGTTGTCGTAGCCGCGCGTGTAGGTGGTGACGTACGAGGGCTTGCGGTCCTCGTCCTCGCCCTCCTTGTACTCCGGGATCGTGTAGACGGCCCGGAAGTCCGGGACGGCCGTGTCCGACGGTGTGCGGTCCGCCGCCCAGGCCTTCGACAGCCGGCCCAGCGGGTCGAACTCGGCCTGGGTGACGTGGTCGTTGGCGTCGGTCGACTTCAGGGTCGTGCCACGGCCCGGCTCCACGTCGCGCGTCTCGGAGTGTCCGAGGGCGTTGGTCTCGACGATCTGGAAGACCTGTCCGAGCGGCGGCTTGTAGGCGATGGTGCCGGAGGTCTTGTAGTCCATGTCGGTCGTGCGGGTGACACGGCCGATGTCGTCGAACTCGGTGGTGCCGCCGGTCTGCCAGCCGGTGGCGGTGTCGTTGATCGACCACGACTCCGTGGCCTCGCCGAGCGTGCCCGCGCCCAGAGCGAGGCCGTAGCCCTGCCCGTCGTAGGCGGTGCGGGTGCCGCCGCTGAGCTTGCTGAGGTCGGTGAAGTCGGCGGCGGCGCAGGTGGTCGGGGAGACCAGGACCTGCTTGGACAGACCGATGAGGTTCTTGGCGGTCTGGTGGATGTACTCCGACTTGGTGCAGGACTCGTCGCCGGACTTGCCGGTGTCGCCGAGCGACTCCACCTGGATGGGCAGACCGTAGGCCGACTCGTAGGCGGTGTTCGTCCTGACGACCCGCTCGGTGCGGGGGTCGTCGCTGTTGGTGCCGGAGGACTTGGTGTAGGCGATCTCCGTGGGCTCGGTCACCCGCCAGGCGTAGAGCGGGTCCAGACCGTCGTCACGGTTGCGGTGGCCCAGTTCGGTGGCGGCGGGGACGGTGACGCTGCGCGAGACCCAGTCGGTGTCGGCGTCGCCCGCCTCGTTGTAGTCGAGCTCCTCGGCGATACGGCCGGCGAACGCCTCCCTGTCCTTGGCGATCTCGGTGCCGGTGATGTCCTTCACCGACACGGTGTCGCCCATGCCGCGGAAGAAGCGGGTGACCGACTTGGAGCGCTTGGAGCCGATGTCGGCGTTGTCCGCGCCCGTGATCACCGTGGTCTGCTCGGCCCCGGCGAACTGCGAGTAGGTCCGCGTGGACTTCTTGGTGAACTCGCCGTCGGCGAGCTTCCAGCCCGGGCTCTTGTACTCGTAGGCCGTCTTGGTCGCGAACGCGCCGTCGACGTTGGGAAGTTCCTCGATGGAGTCCACCACGTACTTGTGGAACCAGTCGATGTCCTCGACGTCGGGGTCCGGGGACCAGAAGGTCGGGTAGCACAGCCGGGTGTTGGCCTTCAGCGCGGCCTTGTCCGTCTTGCCCGGCAGTCCCGTGCCCGTGGCGCAGTCGCCGGCGACCGGCTTGTAGGAGACGACGGTCTCGCCGCCGTACTCGTTGATGACGCGGCCGATACGCAGCCGGGAGAATCCGGGGCGCGGGTCGTTCGGGCGCATCACCCGGTTGGGCATGTCCTCCGCGTTGGACTCGAAGCGCACCGCGTTGACGGTGGCGCTCTTGCCGGCTCGGTCGTAGCCGGTGCGCTGGACGGACTCCAGCCACAGGGCGGTGTTCGGGCCGGTCTTCAGAACGGGGAAGTTCTGCGTGAGGGTGTGCTTGTCCACCGGCTGGCGGGCGGTGGTGGAGGTGAGCCGCTGCGCCTCGGTGGTGATCTCGGTCAGCCGCTTGCGGCTCCAGAACGAGGGGCCGGCGTTCCAGCACTTCCTGGTGTAGGTGGCGGTGACGGCCTTGCAGTTCAGGTCGGCCGGGGTGTCGTACCAGATGCGGTACTTGCCCGGGTCCTTGTCCTCGAAGTTGGTGTTCGCGCAGGTCAGCGTGGCGCTCTCGGGGAGGCAGCGCTCCTCGACCTTGAACTTGACGCTGCCCGGGGCGACCGCGGTGAAGAGGGTGCCTGCGCGCTGGCCGTAGTCGATGTGGTCGAGGTAGCCGTCGCGGTCGTAGACGACCGGCTTCTTGAAGTCGAAGTTGCGGGCGTAGTAGTTCTGGTCCTTCTTCCACCACAGCGACATCGCGTTGCCGTGGACGTCCTCGACGTAGTCGAGGTTCCAGCGCCAGCCCTGGGTGCAGGCCGAGCCCTTCCAGTCGCCGGCCTTGTAGCAGTCCTCACCGTCGTGGTTGCCGTACACCGGCACCGTGAGAACCGAGTCGGTGACCGGCTGACCGGCACTCCAGCCCGGCAGCTTGTACTTGCCGAAGTGGTACTTGGCGCCGTCGCGGGTGGTGACGATCCAGTACTCGCCCTTGTAGGCGCCGTTGCCGGACGCGCCGTCCTGGACCCGCTCGATCTTCGAGCCGTCGCCGTTGGCGGTGAGCCACTTGCTCTGGCTCTCGTCCCAGACCAGTTCGGTGGTCATGCCGCCCAGCGACAGGGTGGCGTTGTTCGAGCCCCAGCACAGGTCCGCGGTGCGGTGCGTCTTGTTGTTGGAGTTCTCCTTCTTGGAGTCCTCACGGCAGTTGGCGTAGGTGCGGGTGATCGAGCCGGGGTTGTAGTCCCAGCCGTCGCCGATCCAGGACGCCTGGTTGTTCGTGGCCGAGGTGCGGCCGTCCACGGACTGCGAGGAGTAGCCGAGGGAAATCTTCGGCATCAGACCGCCGGCGGTCTCGGGCACCTGCACGTCGTAGGAGTAGGTGAACGCGCCGGACGAGGAGCCGGCCGACCAGGAGCCGGAGGACAGCAGCGGGGAGGCGGTGAAGTCGCCGGAGGCGGAGGCCCCGGTGTCCATCGCACCGAGGACCTGCGGGCCGGAAGCGTCCACGACCGGCAGAACGTCGCCGCTGCTGACGGAGGCGGTGCGCACGGATGCACCGGACGCCGTCGAACCACCGTCGCCCAGCAGGTCCGAGACCGGGACGGAGCCGGTGAGGATCGTGCGGGTGGCGGCCTTCTTCGCGGCGGTGGTCCTGGTGGGCGCCTTCTTGGCGGGCACCACCTCGACCGAGCTGTTGAGCCGCTCCGGCTGTTCGTCGGTCTTGCCCGACATGGTCGTCGTACCGCTGTCGGCGGCGCAGTCGCCGCTGTCGGGGGCGTCCATGACGCAGTTGGGCAGCAGGACCAGACCGAAGCGGTCGGCGGCCTGCGGGCCGTAGAGGTCGGCGAAGCCGGTGGTGTCGACGGCGATCGCGACCTGCGCGGCCGGGTCGGCGTCGGCCGGCGGCGTGACCTTCATGATCAGGCCGGAGACGTTCGCGTCCTGCGAGGCGCCCGGCGTGGCCAGGTCGACCTTCCACTCACCGTCGATCGTGGTCGGATCGCCGCCCTCGGGCACACCCAGGGCGATCGGCAGGTCGTCGACCGGAACGGTGGTGCCCGGCACGGCGTCCGCCTTCAGCGCGGCGACACCCGTGTCCCCCGCCCACGGCGTCACGGCGTTCGGCACGTACGGGTTCACCGGGATCTCGGGCGCGGTGGTGAGGTTCTTCTCGGCCTCCTCGTCCGCCGCCAGCGAGGTGTCCTCCGGCAGATCCGGGAGCTTGACCTCCTCGCGCGTCATGCCGGGGCCGGGTATCGCCCACGCCTCCGCGCCGAGACTGGTCGCCAACAAGGCCGAGGACAACAGAAGGACGGTCGCCACACGGCTTTGCCGGCGACGCCGTCGTCGTGACTCCGTCATGGCCGGGCGTGCCCGCCTCAGCCATGACGGTGGACTTTGAGCACGCATACGCGTCGACCCCACCAAAGCGGAAAAACAACAGATGGAGACCGAACCCTCTGTCATGACCGCCACAGGATTCAAGATCGATAGATGTGGGTTCCCGCAGCCGATGTGATCCCGACCACGGGACCATGCCTGTCACATCGTCACACTCGCGAATAAGTCGACAAGGTGATGAAAAAGATCATCTATGTCCGCGCTTTGGGTGATCAAAAGCCACAGATGACACACAGTCAACTCCCGGTCACGCACACCCCATTCGATGGTCACAGATTCATAAAATCTTCATACATAGACCTTCTGTGCGGTTCGTGTGAGCGTGTGTGCGCCCATGCCCATCCGCCTGGTCCACACGGGAGTAGACCGCCGCCGTGTCCGTGCTGCCTCGTTATCTCAGCCCCTTCGTGCGCACGCGCACCAGGCTGGCTCTCACCCTCGGCCTCGTACTGGCCGCCCTGACCGCCGCGCTGCTGCCCTGGTGGCAGCCTGACGAACCCTCACCTCCCCAAGCCGGCAAGGCCGCCGAAGCACGGCAGGCCGCGACCGGCCCCCGTGACGAGGAGGCCGCCCAGGCCGAGGCCCGACGCACCCGCAAGCCGGTCCTCGTCGACACCGCCACCACCGCCACCTCCCAGACCTGGGCGCAGCCCGACGGCCAGTTGCGGACGAGGATCACCGCCACCGCTACGCGGGCCAGGACCGCCAACGGCACCTGGGCGCCCATCGACAACCGGCTGCGGCGGGTGAAGAACGCCGCCCGCGGCCTGGGCGTCCAGCCGGCCAACCCCGCCCAACCGGTCCGTTTCTCCAGCGGCGCCCCCGGCCGGACCGCCGACCGCGCCGACCGCGCCGACCGCTCCTTCGCCCGACTGCCACTGGCCGACGGCCCGCAGGCGCAGGCGCAGGAGACGGTGCTGGCCGAGGTCGACATCGCCGGGCACACCGTCGCCTACACCTGGCCCGGCACGCTGCCGGAGCCGCTGCTCGACGGCCCGCGCGCCCTGTACCCGGAGGTGCTGCCGGGCGTCGACCTGCTGCTGGTCGCGCGTGAAGAGGGCGGTTTCGCCCAGCTGCTGATCGTCAAGAACAAGGAGGCCGCGCAGAGCAAGGCGCTGGCCACCGTGACCTACGGGCTGCGCTCGTCCACAGCCGTGTTCCGTCACGACAAGAGCAGTGGCCGCGTCCTGGTGCAGGACCTCTCGGGCCAGGAGATCGGCTCCATCCCGACCCCGTTCGCCTGGGACTCCAACGGCCGTGACCCCGAGCTCGCCGAGGGCGAGGGCGCCCCGCGCACCTCGACCGCCACGCCGGCCGACGTGCTGAAGCTCTCGGGGCTGTCCGGCATCGAGCCGGGCGCGCACAGTGCCCCGATGCCGATGCAGCTGGCCGGTGACGGCACCGGCGCCGCCCGCCTCGACCTGCACGCCGCGCAGACCGGTCTGTTCACCGACGCCGACGTGAAGTACCCGGTGTTCGTCGACCCGCCGCTCATCACCGGCTGGGCGGGGTGGACCGTGGCCTACAAGCCGTACCCGAACACCGGCTTCTGGAACGGCACCAACTTCTCCTCCGGCACCTCCGACGCCCGCGTCGGCCACGAGAGCGACACCGGCGGCACCGCCCGCTCGTTCTGGCGGATGAAGTACAGCACCAGCCTCAAGGGCGCGGACATCACCTCCGCGACCTTCAAGGTCCTCAACAACCACTCCTGGTCGTGCACCACCCGCGAGTTCCAGCTCTGGTCGACCGGAGCGATCTCCTCCGGCACCACCTGGAACAAGCAGCCCAGCTGGTCCAGCGAGATCCAGCGCAAGTCCTTCGCGCACGGCTGGTCCTCGTCCTCCTGCCCCAACGAGTACGAGGCGTTCAACGTCAAGGCCGCCGCGCAGAAGGCGGCCGACGCCGGCTCGTCGAGCCTCACCCTCGGCATGCGGGCCACCAGCGAGTCCGACACCCAGACCTGGCGCAAGTTCCAGGCGACCAGCGCCACCCTCGAGGTCGCCTACAACCGGCCGCCCGCCACCCCTTCCAGCGTCTCCAGCACACCCGGCGGCACCTGCAACACCACCGCCGCCGGCGCCACCGTCGGCAAGACCAACATCGTCCTGTCGGCGAAGTCCACCGACCCCGACGGCAACCTCAAGGGCCTGCGCTTCCGGTTCTGGAAGTCCGGCGCCACCGCTCCGGCCGGCACCCTCGTCACCAGCCTGACCAGCGGCAAGGCCACCCTGACCATCGCCGCCGGCACCTTGGTCGACAAGGCCGTCTACTACTGGGACGTCCGCGCCGAGGACAGCAACTCCCCCACCGCGGTGTCCGCCTACTACCCCACCAGCGGCAACCGCTGCACCGTCACCGTCGACGGCTCCGGCCCACCGCCGCCCTCCGTCGACAGCGACACCTTCCCCGAGGCCACCCCCGACGCCCAGACCTGGGCCACGGTCAAGTTCGGCAAGACCGGCGCCGTCACCTTCACCTCCGAGGGCGCGTCGAAGTTCCGCTGGTCCATCGAGGGCAACAACCCCGTCGACCTCCCCGCCACCGCCAACACCGCGACCCTGCCCGCGTTCAGCCCGGCCCACGCCGGCCCCAACACCCTCCAGGTCTACGCCTACGACTCCCTCGGCAACCCCAGCAAGCGCACCGACTACACCTTCTTCGTGCCCCCGCGGGACACGGCCGACGGCCCGATGGACACCGGCGGCGACAACACGCCCGACCTGCTGATCATCAACGCCGAAGGCGACCTGCGCACCTGCGTCGGCGGCGAGAGCGGCGACCTCTACAACTGCCTCGCCGCCTCCTACGACGCCGCCAAGCAGCCTGACCCGCAAGGCCACTGGTACGACCCGGCCACCGGCAAGGCGGCGCTGATCGCCCACTACCAGGACACCTACCCGGGCGACGGATCCACCGACCTGTTCGCCGTCAGCCCCGACGGCCACTTCTGGCTCTACCCCGGCGACGGCTACGGCAGCTTCGACGTCACCCAGCGCCTCGAGATCCGCCTGCCCGCGAACGCGCCGGCGCCCTCGACCTGGACCCAGATCAAGGCCGTCGGCGACATCACCGGCGACAAGCTGCCCGACCTCGTCCTGCGCGCCGGGCCACAGTTCTGGACGCTCTCCGGCTACACCGGCGCCACGTTCCACACGGCCACCCTCATGAACGTCGACGCCTGGGCCCGCCGCGACATCGTCAACGTCGCCGACATCAACGGCGACGGCACCCCCGACCTGCTGTGGCGCAACCTCGACAACGGCAACATGTACGACCGCCAGGGCAAGCCCGGCACCGTCGCCGGCAGCGTCGACCTGGAATCCCTGAAACTGGGCTCCAGCTCCCTCACCGGCAAGGACGAGGCCTACGGCACCAGTTGGACGGAGGCCAGTGTGCCCACCGCCGTCGGCATCCCCGACGTCAACAAGGACGACATCCCCGACATCTGGGCCCGCTTCTCCTCCGACGGCGCCACCCGGATCTACAACCCCTCCCGCACCAACACCAACGCGGCCGTCAGGGTCGTCCTCTCGCTCAACTGGAACACGGTCAAGGCCTTCGGCTGAACCGCCCCGCACCACCGGGCCCCCGGCCACCCCTTCAAGGGGCAGCCGGGGGCCCGGCCGTTTTCGTGGGTCCGCCCGGCGGCTAGGCCGGCTCGAGGCCCTGGTTGCCGATCTCTGTGACGAAGGACGCGGCCGTGGTGAGGGGGGCGCCCTGGGTGGTGACGTAGGGGACGGTCTTGAAGTCGGCGCGGGCGGCTTCGCGGCCGAGGGCGACCGTCGCGTAGCCGCGCAGGCCGTTGTAGAACTTCAGGTGCGGGTTGGCGGCCATGAAGGCAGCCCAGTTGGCGGGCTTCGCCGAGCCGTTGCCGCCGCTGGAGATCGACGAGGTGACGATCTCCGTGCCGAGCGTCTTCGAGGTCTGGTCGGCGAAGTCCCGCTTGATGTCGAAGCCGTAGTGCACATGGACGTCCCCGGTGAGGACCATCAGGTTCTCCACGCCTGCCGCCTCCGCACCCGCCAGGATCCGGGTCCGGGAGGCCGGGTAGCCGTCCCAGGAGTCCATGGAGACCGGGGAGGGCACGGCGGTGGTGTTGTACCGCTGGGCGAAGGTGACCTGCTGCGGGACCACGTTCCACAGGGCGCGCGAGCGGCGCCAGCCGTCGATCAGCCAGCGCTCCTGGGCGGCGCCGGTGAGGGTGCGGGCCGGGTCCTCGGACTCGGGTCCGGGCAGCTGCCAGCCGTCGCCGTAGGCCTGGTCGGAGCGGTACTGGCGGGTGTCGAGGACGTCGAACTGGGCGAGCCGGCCCCAGTTCAGACGCCGGTAGAGCCGCAGGTCGGGGCCGTCGGGGAGCTGGGGGCGGCGCAGCGGCTGGTTCTCCCAGTAGGCGCGGTAGGCGGCGGCCCGGCGGACGAGGAACTCCTCGGCGGGGGCGTCGTTCTCCGACACCGCGCCCGCGTAGTTGTTCTCCGTCTCGTGGTCGTCCCAGGTGACGACGAAGGGGTGGGCGGCGTGCGCGGCCAGCAGGTCGGGGTCGGACTTGTAGAGGGCGTACTTGAGACGGTAGTCGTCGAGGGTCGTCATCTCGTGGTTGTAGACGGCCGGCACGGTCCCGGCCGGATAGGCGCGGGCGCCGCCGACGCCGCTGACGGCGTACTCGTAGAGGTAGTCGCCGAGGTGCAGGACGAGGTCGACGTCGTCCTCGGCGAGGTGCCGGTAAGCGGTGTAGTAACCCTGGTCGTAGCGCTGGCAGGAGACCAGGGCGAAGGTGAGGGCGGAGGTCTTCGCGCCGGGGCCGGGGGCGGTGCGGGTGCGGCCGGTGCGGCTGATCCAAGTACCGGCCTTGAAGCGGTAGTAGTACACGCGGTTCTCGTCGAGGCCGTCGACCTGGACGTGCACGCTGTGGCCGAACTCGGGGTGCGCGAGCGCGGTGCCGCGCCTGACGGGCCGGCGGAAGGTCTCGTCGCGGGCCAGTTCCCAGTGCACGGTGACGCGTTCGGCGGGCAGTCCGCCGTCCGCCTGGTAGGGGGCGGGCGCGAGGCGCGTCCAGAGGAGGACGGAGCCGGGCAGCGGGTCGCCGGAGGCGACGCCGAGGGTGAAGGGGTCGTCGGTGAGCCGGGCCGGGTCGAGTTCGGCGGCGGCCGCGGCGCCGGCGGCGGGCAGGTTCACCGTGAAGGCGAGCGCGGCGGCCGCGGCAGAGGTCGTGAGGAAGCGGCGGCGGCCTGGGTGACGGGCGGTGGCGCGGAGTTCGGGCGTCATTCCGGTCCTCCCCTGAGAAATGGGTGCACCAGGCATTCGAGTGGTCCGGAACGTCCTGGGAGCATCCCCCGGTTGGCGCGTACACAACAGTCGAATGACGGACCGGCGGCTTCCGTATGCTCCGTATGCTGCGGAGCCATGAATGCCAAGCAGAGTGCTGAACGGACGAGGATCGCGGTCGTCACGGGCGCCGGTTCCGGCATCGGGCGGGCGGTGGCGGTCGAACTGCTGCGCACGGGCTGGTCGGTGGCGCTGGCCGGGCGGCGCACCGAGACCCTGGAGGGGACGGCCGCGCTGGCGCCCGACGCCCCGAGTCTCGTCGTGCGGACGGACGTCTCGCACCCGGCGGAGGTGACGGCCCTCTTCGACGCCGTGCGCGAGCAATTCGGGCGACTGGACCTGCTGTTCAACAACGCGGGCACGTTCGGGCCGGGCGGCGTGCCGTTCGAGGAACTCCCCTACGACGCCTGGCGGCACGTGGTGGACACCAACCTCAACGGGGCGTTCCTGTGCGCGCAGGGGGCGTACCGGCAGATGAAGGAGCAGGATCCGCGCGGCGGACGCATCATCAACAACGGCTCCATCTCCGCGCACACGCCCCGGCCGCTCTCGGCGCCGTACACGGCGACCAAGCACGCCCTCACCGGACTGACGAAGTCCCTGTCGCTGGACGGGCGGGCGTACGACATCGCCGTCGGGCAGATCGACATCGGCAACGCGGCGACCGACATGACGGCGCGGATGCAGACCGGCGCGTTGCAGGCCGACGGCGAGATCGCACCGGAGCCGGTGATGGACGTCGCCGATGTGGCGCGCACGGTGCGGCACATGGCGGAGCTGCCGCTGGAAGCGAACATCCAGTTCGCGACGGTGCTGGCGACGGCGATGCCGTACGTGGGGCGCGGCTGACGCCGACGGGTTCACAACCTGCACAACCGGAGTTTCGTCGTCCGCACCATTGCCGCCGGTAGCGGACTTATGCTCAACTCTTCTACACGAGAACTTCACACTTGAGGCACGACAGTTCCGCAAGGAACGGCCACAGGCCACACCGAGGGGGGAGGGGCAGCCGTCCCGCGACACGGGTGGGGGTGGACCTCGCAAGGGACCGCGAGGAAAGCACCGGCGTCGCGGGACGGCTGCCGCACCATCAGTCCCGAGCGCTCTCCGGGGCCGGCGCCTCAGGTGCTTCAGATGCTTCAGACACGTCAGGCATTCCAGGCGCGTCAGGTGCTTCAGGCATTTCGAGCGCGTCAGGTATTCCAGGCGCGTCAGGCGCAGGTGCTTCACGAGTGCGACGTCTGCGGAGCGTGTACGCGCCGCCCGCGAGCAGTGCGACCACCCCCGCGGCCCCGCCGAGCATCCCCCAGCCGCCCCCGCCGTCACTCGCCGCCGCACCCTGCGCTCCGGCCGGCGGGGCCTCCCCCGAGGGCGTCACCTTCGTCCCGCCCTCGCTCAGCGCCTCGACCAGCGTGCCCACCGGACGCGCCGAACTCCCTTGCGCGAAGCCCCAGTCGAGCAGCGCGGCCGTCTCCTCGTAGACGGCGTTGTGGCCGCTCTTCGGATGCAGCACGACCACGACGAGGGTGCGGCCGGCGCGGGTCGCGGCGCCCGTGAAGGTGTTGCCCGCGTTGCTGGTGTAGCCGTTCTTCACGCCGATCATGCCCGGGTACGGCGTCACCCCGTAGGTGCCCGACAGCAGCCGGTCAGTGTTCTCGATCGCGAAGGTCTTCGTGCCCCCGGCCGGGAAACGGGCGGTCTTCGTGCCGCAGTAGGCGCGGAAGTCGGCGTTCTTCAGACCGTGCCGGGCGAACAGGGCGAGGTCGTAGGCCGAGGACGACTGGCCCTCGTGGTCGTAGCCGTCGGGGCTGACTACGCGGGTGTCCAGCGCCTGGAGGTCGACCGCCCTGGCCTGCATCTGGGCGACCGTCTTCGTCACCCCGCCGTTCATCCGGGCGAGCACCTGCACGGCGTCGTTGCCCGAGCGCAGGAACACGCCCTGCCACAACTGCTCGACGGTGTAGGTGACGCCCGCCTTGACGCCGACGAGAGAGGAGCCGGACGGGATGCCGGCCAGGTCGGCATCGGTCACGGTGTAGCGCTCGGTGCGCTCGAAGCTGCCCAGCAGGGTGTCCGCGAACAGCATCTTCAGCGTGGAGGCGGGCGCGACGCGCAGATGCGCACGGTAGGAGGCGAGCACCTCCCCGCTGTCCTGATCGGCGAGCAGCCAGGCCCGGGCGGTGAGCTGCTTCGGCAGCGCGGCGCCCCCGTTCACCTGGACGCCGTCGGCGACGAGCCGCGCGCCGCCGACCGCCACGTCGGACGCGGCGGCGACCGGGGCCGCGGCGAGGGAGGCGGCGGTCACGGGTGCGGTGGCCGCGAGGGCCAGCAGGGAGCGCCGGGTGGGGCGCGCGGCGGGGCGCGAGAATGCGTGCACTGCGGGACCGTACAAGGGAATTCGGCGAAACAGGAAATCGCTGCCGAATGTACTGCCGAAACCAGCCACTCAACCCCTGCCACCTGGGAAAACACCCTCCGCAGCCTAGGAATCAGCTGTCTCAGGGAATTTTGATCCGGGGCTCCGCATTCTCAGTCCTTACACATCCTTTACTCAGGGCGACTCAAAGGTTCCTCCCTAGTTTGTGGCAGCGCCCACAGCGGGCGCCAAGAACCTTCGAGGAACGGGATGTTTGGCATCTATCTCAAGCGCGAACTGGGCCGGCGCAAGAAGGCGGCCCTGGTCATCGCACTGGGTCTGGCGCTCGGAATCGCTCTGGTCATCACCGTGAACTCGGTGTCGGCCGGTATGACACAGGCTCAGGACAAGGTTCTGCAGTCGCTGTACGGCCTCGGCACCGACATGACCGTCACCAAGGCCCGCACGGCGCCCACGGACAACGCCTCCGCCGGCGGCGGCGGCAGATTCGAGTTCGACGCGAAGGGCGAGGACGACGAGGACGCGGAGCAGAGCTCCGACCGGGTGATGACCCAGGGAGGTCAGGCCCTGGCGTCCACGCTGGTGACGAAGGTCGCCGGTCAGAAGGGCGTGTCGGCCGCGGTCGGCGCCCTCACCCTGAACGTCACCAAGGTCGACGGCTCCTTCACCCAGGGCAAGGCGGAGAGCACCACCGGCAACAGCGGCAACAGCGGTCAGGGCGGCGGCCCGGGCGGCGGCAACAGCGGCTCCACCGCGGCGCCCCAGGTGCAGGGCGGCGGCGCCTCGTTCGACGTCAACTCGTACTCGGTGGCCGGCGTCGACGTCACCAACCAGGACCTCGGCCCGCTCGCGACCTCGAAGATCACCTCGGGGGTGACCTTCACCTCGGCGCAGACCGACGCCAAGGTCGCGGTCGTCAGCGCGTCGTACGCCAAGGAGAACTCGTACAAGGTCGGCTCGACGCTGAAGATCTCCAGCACCAGCTACAAGATCATCGGCATCGCCACGCCCGACAGCAGCGAGTCCACCACGGACGTCTACCTGCCGCTGAAGCAGGCGCAGACCCTCGCCGACGCGGCGAACCAGGTCACCACGATCTACGTCAAGGCGACCGACTCCAAGCAGATCGACACCGTCAAGGCGACGATCACGAAGAACATCTCCGGTACGACGGTCACCACCTCCGCCGACCTGGCCGAGACGGTCTCCGGCTCCCTCTCCACCGCCTCCAACCTGGCGACCAGCGTCGGCAAGTGGCTGTCCATCGCGGTGCTCGTCGCCGCGTTCCTGGTCGCCGCGCTGCTCACCTCCTCGGCCGTGTCCCGCCGGGTGCGTGAGTTCGGCACCCTGAAGGCGCTCGGCTGGCCGAGCCGCCGGGTCACCCGGCAGGTCGTCGGCGAGTCCATGGTCAACGGTCTGCTCGGCGGCGCCCTCGGCATCGGCATCGGCCTGGCGGCCGCGTACGCGGTCACCGCGATCAGCCCGAAGCTGACGGCGGAGCTCGGCAGCACCGGCGGCGGTGGCGGCGGCATGGGCGGCGGCCCCGGCGGTGGCGGCGGTCCGGGCGGACAGTCCTCGTCGAACACGATGGAGATCGCCCTGTCGGCCCCCGTCTCCCTCACCACGATCGCGCTCGCGGTGGGCCTCGCGGTCGCCGGCGGTCTGATCGCCGGTGCGATGGGCGGCTGGCGCGCCTCGCGGATGCGCCCGGCGGACGCCCTGCGCAGCGTCTCCTGACCGGCCCTCACCCACCTCACGCCTGACGAAAAACCCGGAGCATCCATGTACAACCTCACCGGCGTCACCAAGCGCTATACGCGGGGCAAGGAGACGGTCGAGGCGCTGCGCGGCGTCGACCTCACGATCGCGGACGGCGACCAGCTCGTCATCCAGGGCCCCACCGGCGGCGGCAAGTCGACGCTGCTGCAGATGATCGGCGGCCTCGACCGGCCCACCGAGGGCAGCGTCGAGCTGGACGGCGTCGACCTCGCGCGCATCAGCGAGGCCAAGCTGACCCGGCTGCGCGCCGAAAAGATCGGCATCATCTTCCAGTCGTTCAACCTCATCCCGACGCTGACCGCGCAGGAGAACGTCGAGACGGCGCTCGTCCCGCTCGGCGTGAAGGCGGCGGAGCGGCGCGAGCGGGCGGCGGAGGCACTGCGCTCGGTCGGTCTCGGCGAGCGTCTGAAGCATGCGCCGTCCGAGCTGTCCGGCGGTCAGCAGCAGCGCGTCGCGATCGCCCGCGCGCTGGTCAAGAAGCCGAAGGTGCTGCTCGCCGACGAGCCCACCGGAAACCTCGACGAGAGCATGCGCGACGAGATCATGGCCCTGCTGGAAGGGCTGTGGCACGAGTACGGGCTGACGTTCATCATGGTCACCCACGACTCGTCGATCGCCCGCCGCTCCCCGCGTCTGGCCACCATCAAGGCGGGTCAGATCACGCTGACGGAACAGGCGGTCGCCCGCTCCTCCTGGTGAGCCGAGGCCGTCCGTGAAGGGGCCGTCCGTGAAGGGGCCGTGCACCGCCTGCCCGGCGGTGCACGGCCCTTTCGCCGTCGCTAGGCCTGGCCGGTCTCGAAGCGGGAGATGCGGCCGTCGTCCGCGACCGTGAAGCTCCACCTGGTGCGCATCTCGCCCCAGGTGTCGTTGCTGTAGCGGGCGACCAGGGCGCGCCCGCCCCGGGACTCGTTGTCGACGTCCATGTGGCCGTGGGAGGAGAAGATCTCCCGGTCGATCCACTCGTCGAGGTCGCGGTCGGAGCCGTCGTCCGCCATGGTCGCGCCGGGCGCGAGAAGCGCCAGGAAGGCCTCGCGGTCATGGGCGTTGACGGCGGTGACGAAGGCGCGGACGGCCGGATCGCTGAGTTTGGCGGTCTGAATCGTCATGCCAGCCAGACTCACACCGCCGCCCGGGCCCCGCCACCCGAACGGCGTCCAGGACGGGCCGGGCGGGTGTGCGCAGTGCGACGGTGGAGACCCGTGGGGGTGTGTTGCCGCGTGTTCGCCGTCTCTGCTCAGGGAGTCACCGTGACCTGTTACGACCGACGTGATCTCGGACTGCTGCTGCTCCGGCTGGGCACCGGCGGGGTGCTGGCCGCGCACGGCACACAGAAGCTGTTCGGCTGGTTCGGCGGGCACGGCCTGGAGGGCACCGGCCAGTTCATGGAGTCGATCGGCTACGCGCCGGGCAAGGCCAGCGCGACGGCGGCGGGGCTGGCGGAGGCCGGCGGCGGCACGCTGCTGGCGCTGGGCCTGGCGACTCCGGCGGCGGGCGCGGCGGCGGCCGGCGCGATGGCCGGCGCGTCCTCGGTGCACGCCCCCAACGGGTTCTTCGCGGCCAACGGCGGCTACGAGCACGCGGCCTCCCTGGGCCTGGCCGCCGCGGGCCTCGCCATCGCCGGACCCGGCCGGCTCTCCCTCGACCACGCCCTCGGCCACACGGTCGACCGGGGCTGGATGGTCCCGGCGGCGCTCGGCGTGACGGCGGCGGTCACGGCGGTGGTCGTGGGGATGCGCGCCCAGCGGCTGCGCAGACGGGAGGAGGGGGAGCAGGAGGTGCTGTTCGACTAGACGCTCCGCTGGGGTGCCGCGAGGTGCCGTCGTTCCGCTGCAGCGCCGTCGTGGCTAGGCGCGCAGTTCCCCGCGCCCCCTCAGGGCGCTGCCGGACCGCCCGCTGGAGGCGCCGCGATCCGTCATCGTTCCGCTGCAGCGCCGTCGCGCCTGGTCGCGCAGTTCCCCGCGCCCCCGAAGGTCGCTGCCGGACCGCCCGATGACTTCGCCCGATCCGCTCAGATCGGTGAGAAGTCGGCCGCGGCCGCCAGGAACGCGTCGTTCTCCGCTGCCGAGCCGATCGACAGACGTACTCCGTCGCCCGCGTAGGGCCGGACCGCCACGCCCGCCGCGGCGAGGTGCTCGGCGAGGGGGACGGAGCGGTCGCCGAGGGGCAGCCAGAGGAAGTTGGCCTCGCTGACCGGGACCGTCCAGCCCCGGGCCGTCAGCACCGCGCGTACGCGGTCGCGTTCCTTCACCGCGTCCTCTACCCGGGCCATCAGCTCGTCCTTCGCGCGCAGGGCGGCCACGGCCGCGGCCTGGGCGACGCCGTTCACGCTGAAGGGCAGGTACGTTTTGCGGACGGCCGCGATCACCTCGGGGTGCCCGGCCGCGAACCCGACGCGCAGGCCGGCCAGACCGTACGCCTTGGAGAGGGTGCGCAGGACGACGAGATGGGGCCGTCCGGCGAGCAGGGTCAGCCCGTCGGGGGTGTCCGTGTCGCGCACGTACTCACGGTAGGCCTCGTCGAGCACGACCAGGCAGTCGGCGGGGACGCGGTCGAGGAAGGCTTCCAGGGCGGCCCGTCCGACGACGGTGCCGGTCGGGTTGTTCGGGTTGCAGACGAAGACCAGCCGGGTGCGGTCGGTGAGGGCGTCGGCCATCGCTTCGAGATCGTGGACGCCGTCCCTGAGCGGGACCTCGACGGCCGTCGCGCCCGTGAAGCCCGTCAGCAGCGGGTACGCCTCGAAGGACCGCCGGGCGTACAGCACTTCGACGCCGGGCTCCGCGACGGCCGCCAGCAGCATCTGGGTGACGGCGACCGAGCCGCAGCCGACGGCGACGGCGTCCTCGGACAGGCCGAAGGCGCCGGATATCCCGGCGATGAGCTCGGCGCAGCTGTTGTCCGGGTAGCGGTTCACGGTCAGGGCCGCCTCGGCGATCGCCCGGACCACGGCGGGCAGCGGCTCGTCGGCGGACTCGTTGGCGGCGAGCCGGTAGGAGCGGCCGTCGGGCGAGCGTACGGGGCTGCTCGGCCGGTATCCGGCGATCGCGTCGAGCACGGAACGGAACACCGATACTCCTTCCGGTGAGGGGGTCAGGGGGTGATCTCGATGCGGATGTCGTCGGTGGCGAGGCGCTCGCACAGCCGGACGGCCGTGTCGGTGTCGGCGGCCCGGACCGCGACGAAGCCGAGCCGGTCCCAGTTGTCGCGCAGCGGGCGGACGGTGTCCCCCGGGCGTACGGAGACCCGCGCGGTGAGGACCTCGGGGCGGGCCGCGACCTCGTCGACGCCCTTCACCTCCGTGACGGTGCCGGGGTCGCGCACCACGAAGCGGACGCAGGAGGCCGCCACCGGCTGCGGGTCGTCGGGAAGCTCGTCGACCATGCGCACCGGCCAGCCGACGCCCAGGGCGGCGAGGTCGATGCCGTAGGCGGCCCGGACCAGCTCGCCGATGTAGTCGCCGCCGACCCGGTTGTGGGACTCGATCACCACCGGGCCGCGGCTGCCGAGCCGGACCTCGGTGTGGCTGGGGCCGTCGGTGAGGCCCACGGCGGTGAGGAACTCGGTCGCCGCGTCGACGATCTCGGACCGGTCGCCGGGCGGGATGCGGGCCGGCAGGGCGTGGCCGAGTTCGGCGAAGTGCGTCTCGTCCACGAGTTTCTCGGTGACGGCGACGACGACATGGCGGCCGGCGAAGCTGAACGCCTCGACGCTGAACTCGGGCCCGTCGGCGTAGGCCTCCATCAGGAACTCGGTGACCGTGAACAGCGTCGTGACGCGGTCGGTGCGGGTGCCCCGCAGCGCTTCGAGGCGCTCCCAGACGGCGGGCAGTTCCCCGGGGCCGTCCACCCGGACGAGGCCGAAGCCGGCGGTCGTGTCGGTCGGCTTGACGATGAAGGGGTAGCCGACACGGTCGCCGAAGGCGTGGAGCGAGGCGCGGTCGGCGACCCGCTCGCTGGCGACGGTGAGCCGGCTGCCCTGGGCGGCGAGGTGCCTGCGCATCGTCCACTTGTCCCGTAGCCGCCTGCTGACCTCGTAGGAGGTGCCGTCGAAGCCGAACAGGTCGTTGAGCCGGGCGGCGGTGTCCAGACCGCCCTCGGTGAGAGAGACCACGGTGTCGAAGGCCCAGACCTCGCGGGCGGCCTCGGCCAGCGGGCGGACCGTGTCCCACTCGGTGTAGTCGAGCACGAGGAGGGCGTCCACGAGCCCGGTCTGGAAGGAGTTGATCTTCTCCGGGTGCTGGAACAGGACGATGCGCAGGCCGAGTGCGGCAGCCCGCTCGATGTGGGTGTCCGTGCCGCCGATGAGCAGCATGGTGCGGTCCGCGGTCAACGGACGTCTCCTTCCGGGAGGCGGATGTCGTAGAAGCCCTGGCCGTCCAGATAGCGCGTCGTCAGCGCGTCGCGGGCCACGGTGCTGGCGGTCTCGTGGAGCAGGTAGACCCGCAGCGGGAACGTCCAGTCGTCGACGGAGCGGGAGATCGCGGCGCCGGGGCGCACCCGGTACAGGACGTCGTGGAAGCTTTCCAGCGAGCGGAGTTCGGGCATCCTCGGGTAGTCGGCGAGGGTGCCGGCGGCGGGCGAGACCATGTTGACGATGCGGGCGTGCCGGATCACCTCGTAGTCCGTGGCGCAGCGCGCCAGGAACCGTTCGGGGTCGACGCAGGCGTCGACCGTCCAGTCGAGTTGGCTCTCGCCGAGGGCCGCCGCGGTGGGCACATGCACGTCGGCGCCGCAGACCCGGGCGCCCGTCTCGACCAGCCGGGGGCCGTGCGGGGTCAGTTTCAGCTCGGTGTGGGCGGGGCCGTTGCGGATGCCGAGCGCGTCGAGGACCCGGCGGGTGTGCTCGACCAGCAGGTCCTGTTCGGGGCCGCGCGACGGCAGCAGTTCGGCGCCGGCGGGCAGGTCCTGGACGCCGTTGGCGCCGAGGTGGTGCATCTTCCAGAGGTCGCAGACGTGGTGGCGTCCGTCCCGGCTGACGGTGTTCACGATGTACTCGCTGCCGACGAGGTACTCCTGGGCGAGCACGTCGTGGTTGCGCTGGCCGAGGGCGCTGTCGGTGCCGATCAGGGCGTGGTAGGCGGCCCGGACCTGGTCGGCGTCGTTGCAGAAGTGGACGCCGTCGCTGCCCGCGCTGCTGACCGGCTTGAGGACGGCGCGGCCGCCGCCGGTCCGGGTGTACCAGTCGAGGAGGGTGTCGAGGTCGCGGGCGAGGATCTGGTCGACGGCCGGCACGCCTGCCGCCCGGACGGTCTCGATCATCAGGTACTTGTCCCGGCGGGCCCGGCTCAGCAGGGTGCCGTTGGCGGGCAGGCCGAGCTTCTCGCCGATCGCGTCGGCGAGCAGGACCGCGCGTTCCACGCCCGCCAGGAGTGCGACGGGGGCGTGCTCGGCGACGGCGGCGACCGTGTCGGAGACGTCCCCCCGGTGCACGATGTGCGCGGAGAAGTCCGCCGGCCGGTAACTCGCCGCGTACGCCTCGGGGATCTCGGGCGTGCTCTGCACATGGACGCAAGGGACGCCCCGGGCCCGGAACAGCGGTGCCAGACAGCGTGCGCTCGCGTACGCGTCGACGATGACGACCGTGCTCAAGACGGCTTCACCCGCTCCGTGGGCAGCTGCGCGGTGAGGGTGACCGGGTCGCCGAACCGCATGAGGTCCCGGTAGGTCTCCGCCCGGGTGTGCCGCATGGTGCGCAGCGTGGCGATCGCGCTCTCCGCGGACTCGTGTTCCTGGACGATCGAGGAGTCGTCGCCGACGAGCGCGGCGGTGACGATGACATGCCGTTCGATGTCGAGCAGGTCGGCGTCCAGCAGGGCGTCCCGGGCGCGCGCCAACTCGGGGTCCACGGCGGCGAGTTCGGCGAAGGGTTCGGGGCAGACCCGGACGAGGGCGCGCATCGCCTTGCGGTAGGCGCGGTGCTCGGGCTGGGTGCGGCCGGTGAGGGCGACGGGCACGGCGGGCGGCGCCATGGTGGGCCGGACCTCGGCGTCGTAGCAGGGCGCCGACATGTCGCCGGAGTGCATCATGGCCGCGGTGAACCCGCGCACGTACACGACGGCTTCGCGCAGCGCGGCGGTCGCGGCGGGGCGGTCGGCGCCGGAGAGGGCGGTGATCGCACGGGAGACCGCGTCGGCCGCCGCGAGGTTGAGGACGAAGTAGAAGTGGTGGGTGACGATCCACCGGGTCAGCTCGTCCTTGCCCGGCACGTACGGCATCGCCCGCGCGCCCTGTTGCGGGGCGGGCGCGCCGTCGTCCGGGGCCAGGCCCTCCAGGACGTGGCGCATGGCGCGGACCTCGGCGGCCCGGTCGTTGAGGTCGAGCCGGGCTTCGCGCAGGTCGACGAGGGTCCGCGCGATGATCGTCGTCACCTCGGAGACGAGTCGGGCGTCGTCGATCGCCGCCGTCCTGACGCCGAAGTAGTCGTGGTTGGGGACGATCGGCGGCAGGGACGCGACGGCCTCCAGCGGCGGGACGGCGGCCTCGACGGCGAGCCGACTCACCTGGTCGACCGCTTCGTCCAGCGCGGAGCCGAGGGCCTCGCCCGCGCCCTTGGGGTGGAGCAGTGCGCCGTGCAGGCGGGTCAGCGCGGCGGTCGCCTCCTTCAGGGCGCTCTCCACGGCGGCGGCGGGACGGGTGCGGGCCCGCACGAGGTTGTTCTCGGGCAGCACCACGATCGGGATGTCGGGGCATGCGGCAGACACGTGACTCACCTCGAAAGATGTCATGGGCGGTGGGTGGAACCGGCGTCAGGGGACGTCAGGGTGCGGCGAATCCGCGGGCTTCCTTGAGGAACTGGCCGAGGTAGCCGTCGTGCGGCAGGTGGGGGTCCGTCCACCAGTCGCGGACGCGGCCGTGCAGGACGGTGCGGATGCCGGGCGTGTCCAGGGCCTCGCGGACGAGTTCGGCGTCGTCGGTGAGGAGGGTCAGCGCGAGCGAGTCGGAGAGCGGGGCCACTCCGTCGGACGGCCGCCAGGGCGCCACCCAGACGCAGGGGAAGGGCAGTTCGGTGCGCAGGCCGGGGTGGTCCCAGGCGTCCACGCACAGCACGGCGGGCCGCAGGGCGGCCGCGTGCTCGTCGAGGACGGCCAGCGGCTCGTCCGCGTGATGGCGGGCGGTGAGGTCCCTGGCGCCCTGTGCGGCGCGGTCGAGGGTGTCGCGCAGCGCCCGTGCCTCCTTCAGGGGGCGGACCGGCAGGACCGCCGCGTCCTCGGTGACGGGGTGTGCGGGCAGCCGGGCCAGCCGTTCGGCCAGCGCCTCGGCGAGCGCCCGGTGGTCGCCGGAGGTGAGGACCGCGGTGGTGTTGGTGCAGCGCACACCGCCGTCCGCGGCGATCTCCGTCACCAGGTGGTCCAGGGTCTCGTCGTCCACGGGGCCGTCCAGGAGGATCTTGCTGCGGCCGGGGCCGCGGACCAGGACGCGGTCGTTGCCGCGGTGGCGGGCCACGGTGGACTCGCTGCCGTAGACGAGGGCCAGGTCGGTCGCGCCGACCAGGGCGTCGGCGGAGTCGTGCGCCCCGGGCAGCAGGCTGATCCAGTCGGGGTGCAGTCCGGCCGCGAGCAGCGCCTCGACCAGCCGCAGCGGGGTGAACGGGTCGCGGGCGCCGGGCCGGACGGCGACCCGGTAGCCCAGGGCGAGGGCCTGCAGCCATGCGCCGTGGGTGCCGGGGTGGTTGCTCGGCGCGATCACGCCGAGCACCCGGCCGCGGCGGGCCCAGCGGGCGGTGCGGCCGGTGCCGATCGGGGCCTGCCGGCCGACGACCTCGCCGAGCAGCGCGGAGTCGCCCCGCACCCGGGCGAGGGTGCGGCGGGCCACGCGGACGGGGACGCCGGAGGCCAGGGCCTGCGCCCGGCAGTATTCCTCGGGGCTCTGTCCGGCGAGGGTGGCCTCGGCGAACAGCCGCCCCGCCGCGGCGAGGACCGTCAGCCGCTCCTCGCGGGTGGTGCGGGGCGCCTCGCGCATGGCCCGGGCGGTGAGCCTGGTGACCAGGGCGGGGGCCTCGTGGACGGTGGCGAGCGGGGCGCCGTCCACGCCGTGCAGCACGCGGGTGTCCCGCGAGGTGCGCCGTTCGCCGCCCCGCAGCACGGGTATCGAGGGCAGGGAGGTCGTGCAGGAGGACGACGGCATGTCAGACCAGCTCCTCGGGTGCGGGCCAGGACGCCCGTCCGGTGTGGTCCGCGTCCCGGGAGGGGACGCGGAACTGGGTGCGTTCCTGCTCCGTGACGGGACGGCCCATCGCGTAGCGCAGTCCGGCGGTCTGGATCGCCCGCGGCGGGCAGCCCTCCAGGAACACGCCGGCCTCTCGGTGCTCGTACAGGGCGTTGCCGACCAGGACGACCGTGCCGCGCAGCTCGGGCAGCCGCGCCACGGGTCCGGAGACGATCGTCAACTCGCCCGGGTGGGCGAGCAGTTCGTCGCGCAGCAGGTTCATGGCGGCGGCCAGCCAGCGGCGGCAGTCGTCGCAGGCGGTGTCGGCGTGCACATGGATGCCCTCGCGCGGGGGCGTCAGGTCGACGGGGGCGCGCCGCAGCGTGAACGCGACGTCCTCGACCGCGGCGCCCCTGACCTCGACGTCGGCGAGGTCGGCCGGGCCCATGCCGCGCCGGTGGGCGTCGCGGAGGTAGGCCAGTTCCCAGGGCTCGACGCCGGCGACGGCGGCCATCGTGACGTCGAGGGCGACGGCGTTGCGCGAGGCCGCGACCAGACCGACCTCGCGGACCTCGCCCGCCATCGGGTAGTTGCCCTCGATGACGGTGATGGCATCGCAGACCACCAGATGCTGCGGGCGCAGCAGGTTGAGGTCGACGAGGGCCTCCTCGACCCCGGCCATGTGCACGATGCGCGTGGTGAAGCCCGGGAGCAGGCCGACCAGGTTCTTCATGGCGTTGGTGAGGACCACGCTGGAGTGGGTGCGCAGTTGGGGGGCGCCGATGAACCAGTCGCAGTCCACGACGAGGTCGGGGACGGCGATCGGCACCCGCAGCGAGGTGGCGCCCGGTATCTGCACGATGCGCAGCGGCCGGTCGTCGAAGCTGACGATCTGCGCGTACCGGTGGAGGGGATGGCCGTCGAGGATCTCCTTGAGCACATGGGTGCGTTCCGCGACGAAGACCTCGGCGCCGCGCGCGGACGCCCGGCGGGCCAGCGCGAGCAGCAGCTCCGGGCTGGTGCGGAAGCCCGGTTTGCGCTGGAACATATTGGGTTTGACGACGACGCGGTCGCCCTTGCCGACGTCCCGCAACGGGTCGCCGAGCAGGTCCAGCACCTCTTCGACCGCGCTGTCGACCGCCGCGGCGGCAGCGGCCGGACCGACTGTGCCGAGGGCGACGGGCGTGGGGCCGGTCTCCCTGGCGACTGGCTGGGCTCTCATGGCAACTCCTCTACCGGGACCCCTGTCTGACGGTGCGTCCGATAGGGGTCCCGGGCCGTCGGACGGAAGATCAGACCGGCCAGCCCTCGAAGACGACGGCGCGGACGGGGGCGGCCTCGACGCCGGCGATCTTGATCGGCAGGGCCATCAGCTGGACGACCGGACTGGAGATCCGGTCCAGGTTCTGGATGTTCTCCAGCAGCGGGATGCCGGCGCCCAGCAGCCGCAGATGGACCTGGCCGCTGCGGTCGTCGGGGCGTTCGGTGATGCAGTCCATGCCGACGAGACGGGCGCCGTTGTCCACCATCCACTCGGCGGCGGAGAGCGTGAGGTAGGGCGGCTTGTCCCAGTAGTCCTCGCGGCCCAGATAGCGGTTGGGGTGGTCGGTGCGCACCAGCAGCCGGTCGCCGGGCCGCCAGACGTCGCGCAGCGCCTTCTCGAGGTCCTCGCCCGTCACCGGGTCGAGGTCGCGCTTGTCGGAGAGGTCGGCCACGCAGGCGCGGCCCACGAACGTCTCCAGCGGGACCTCGTCGATCTTCTCGCGGTCCGCGTAGAAGTGGTAGCCCGACTCCACATGCGAACCGTTGTGCGGGAATATCTGAAGATCCGAGAAGGTCCGGCCCACGCCGGCCGGGTCGGTTTCCGGAGACATGGCCTTCCGGATTCCGAAGTCCGGATACCAGGGGGCGTCATAGGAGGGCATGCCCTCGTGCCAACCCTGGCTGATATCAATCATCTTCACGATCTACTCCATTGCTCGACCGGCGGGATGCTCACCGCTGGGCTGAGGCGGCTCGGTCATCAGAGCATCGGCGGTCGGTGCGCGGCAATGAAAGTCGATGATCTTGTCATTATCCTGCCACCCACGTGCTTCCCTCCCCCGATCATGGCTAGCCTTCCGGCGAAGGTCGCTTCAGTGGACGAGTCCGCACCAGCACATCTGCGGGCCATGGACCGGAAACCGCTCGCATTCGAGTCCGGACCGGTGGAATTTCCCGCACGACAGCCCACTTGGAAGGTGCTACATGATCGTGGCAATGCGTCCGCGGGCCACCCGCGAACAGCTGGAATCCGTCATCGACATTATCCGGGACCATGGCCCGAACCCGGTTACCACCACGACGGCGGATACCACGATCCTCATCACCGAGGAAAGCGGCACGCCGGAACTCGCGGCGGCCGTCGAGAATTCACCCGGCGTCGACCGGGTGGTCATCGTCCCCGGTGCGCAGCGCCTCACCAGCCGGGTGTTCCGCGCGGAGGACACCCGGGTGAAGGTCGGGCCGGCCGGCGAGGCCGTGTTCGGCGGGCCGGAGTTCGTGGTGATCGCCGGCCCCTGCGCGGTCGAGGGCGAGAAGCAGATGGACGCCGTGGCGGACGCGGTGGTGGCGGCCGGCGCGGTCGTGCTGCGCGGCGGCGCGTTCAAGCCCCGGACCTCGCCCTACAGCTTCCAGGGACTGGGCGTCGCCGGCCTCGCGCTGCTCGCCGAACAGCGTCGGCGCACCGGACTGCCGGTGGTCACGGAGGTCGTCACCCCGGGCGATGTCGAGGTGGTCGCCGAGGAGAGCGACATGCTCCAGATCGGCACGCGGAACATGCAGAACTTCGATCTGCTGCGCGCGGCCGGGGAATCGGGGCGGCCGGTGCTGCTCAAGCGGGGAATGTCCGCCACGGTCGAGGAATGGCTGCTCGCGGCCGAATACATCATGCACATGGGAAACAACGACATCGTGCTCTGCGAGCGGGGAATTCGCAGTTACGACCGGAGCACTCGGTTCACCCTGGACCTGGGTGCGGTGGCCGTGGCGAAAAGGCTCACGCATTTGCCGGTCATAGTCGACCCGAGCCACAGCACCGGACATCCGCACCTCGTCGGACCGATGTCCCTGGCCGCGGCTTCATGCGGCGCCGACGGTCTGATCATCGATGTGCACACCGACGCCGAAAACGCGAAATGCGACGGCGCACAGGCGCTCGACGAGGAGCAGTTCACCACCCTCATGCGCCGGTTGAAGCCCGTCGTGGAGGCCGTGGAACGGACGCTTTCGACACCGCGTTCGCATTCCCATTCCCTGGCCGAGGTCTGAACCGAGCACCCGCCCAAGGCCGAACCGCCTCTTTCTGGAGAGAACATGGCGCACCACGCAGTCGATCACCCGTTCACCACCGGCCTCACCTCCGGCCTCGTCTCCGAAGCGGAATTCGTTCCCGCGGCAATGCGCTGGCATTTCTCCCCGGCCACCGGCTCCCCTTACTGGCTGAAGCGGGCCGCGGAGCTGGACTTCGATCCGCTGACCGACGTGCGCACCTGGGCGGACCTCGCCCGCTTCCCGGACGTCAGCGAGGAATGGCGGGACATACCCGTGGACGCCCTCGTCCCGGTCGGCGCGAGCCAGGACGCCTGGGACTTCCAGGTGTTCGACAGCGGCGGCACCACCGGGCGGCCCAAGCGCATCGTGGAGTCGACGTCACGGCGCGGCGGCGTGCGCTGGGTGAGCGAGGTCCTCGCCGAGCACGGGGTGCCCGGCGAGGGCGAGGGGCAGTGGCTGCACCTCGGCCCTACCGGCCCGCACATCGTGGGCCGCTCGGTGGGACTGCTGGCCCAACTGCGCCGCACCTTCTGCCACTTCATCGACTTCGACCCGCGCTGGGTCAAGGCCTGCGTCAAGCAGGGGCGCGGGGAGGAGGCGGGCCGCTATGTGAAGCACATCCTGGCGCAGGCACGGGACGTCCTGGCCACCCAGCCCGTGTCGGTGCTGTTCGCGACCCCGCCGGTGCTGGAGGCCCTGGCCGCCGACGAACGGCTGCTGGACCTCGTCCGGCTCAAGGTGCGCGGGATCGTCTGGGCGGGCACCAGCGTCAGCCCCGAGACCCTGCGCGTCCTCGAGGAGGAGGTGTTCCCGCAGGCCGCCCTCGTCGGGCTGTACGGGAACACGATGATGGGCATCGCCCCCCAACGCCCGAAGAGCGGCGGCGGCGGTGACGGTGGCGGTGACGGTGGCGGTGGCGGTGGCGGTGGCGGCGAACGGGAGGCCCACTCCTGCGTGTTCGTGCCGTACCACCCCTTCAGCCGGGTGCAGGTCGTCGACCCCGAGGACACCGTGACGCCGGTCGGGTACGGCGAGCGCGGCCAGGCCAGGGTCAGCCTGGTCTCCCGGGACCTGCTGCTGCCGTGGACGCTGGAGCGCGACTCCGTGATCCGCGTCGAGCCGACGTCGGCGTACCCGCAGGACGGACTGGCCGATGTGCGCCCGCTCGTCGCCCAGGGCGGCCCGGCCGCGGTGGAAGGGGTGTACTGAGCATGCCGTCGACCTCCGCGCCCACGGCCGCCGTCGAGCGGCTCGGCCGCACCGACCTCGGCAGCCTGGTCGCCACCTGCGCACGGGCGCTCGCCGAGGCCCGCCGGCTGCACCGTCCGGTCCTGGCCAGCTGGGCCAGGCCGCTGGAGCTCGCCGACCCCGTCGCGGTCTGGAGCCGGGCCCGGCGCAGCACACAGCGCTCGTTCCTGTGGCAGTCGCCGTGGGACGACGGCTCGGTCCTCGCGCTCGGGTCCGCCCGCGATCTGCGCGGGCGCGGCGAGCGCCGTATCGCCTCGGTCCGGGCGGGCTGGCAGAGCCTCGTCCGCGATCTGGTCACCGGCGGCGTCACCGTGCCCGGACTCCCGTCCGGCGCCGGTCCGCTGGCGATCGGCGGCTTCTCCTTCCGGCCCGAGAGCCCCTACGAGATGGGACGGCTCCCCGACGCGCTGATGTGGGTGCCCGCGCTGCAGATCCGCAGCGCGGTCCCCGCCCCCGGCGCCGAGGACCGGCCCGTCGCGGCCGAACTGCGCCTGAACGCCGTGCTGTTGCACGACAGCGACCCCGAGCAGGTGGCGGGCGGCCTGCTGCACCTCGCCAACCTGTGCCTGGCGCCGGAGACCGACGCCCGCGCCCCGCACGAGACCTCGCTACGCACCTGCGACACCACGGAACTGCCATCCTCCGCCGACTGGAAGCGGCTCGTGAGCCGGGCCACCGACCGGATGCACGCGGGCGAGTTCGAGAAGGTCGTGCTCGCCCGTGAGGTACGGGTCGCCGCCTCCGCGCCCTTCGACGTGCCGGCCGCGGTGGACCGGCTGCGCGGCGCCAACCCCGGCACGACGCTCTTCGCGGTCGACCACGAGGAGTACACCTTCCTCGGCGCCACCCCGGAGTACCTCGTCCGGGTCGCCGACCGCACGGTGCACGCGCTGGGCCTGGCCGGCACCGTGCCCCGCGGCACGACCGCGGAGCAGGACGCGGCCCTGGAACGCGAGTTGGTCGACAGCGCCAAGATCCGGCACGAGCACGACGTCGTCGTCCGGATGCTCCGCGCCGCGCTGGGCGCCTCCTGCGCCGACGTCACGGCCGAGACCCCGCCCCGCGTGGTCCGGCTGGCCAACGTCCAGCATCTGTCCACGAAGGTCCGCGGCGAGCTGGCCCGGGACTCGACGGCGGGCATCCTCGACTTCGTCGAGCGGCTCCATCCGACGCCGGCCCTCGGCGGCCATCCCCGCGAGGAGGCGCTGCGCTGGCTCGCCGACCACGAGGGGCTCGACCGCAGCTGGTACGCGGGCGTGGTCGGCTGGGCCGACGCCGCCGGCCAGGGCCAGTTCGCGGTGGCCATCCGCTCCGCCCTGCTCGACGGCACCTCCGCCTCGCTGTACGCGGGCTGCGGCCTGGTGGCCGACTCCGACCCCGAGGCCGAGTACGCGGAGACCTGCGCGAAGTTGCGCCCCATGATGTCCGCCCTCGGAATCGAGTGACCCCCATGCCACCGACCCCCACGACATCAACGCCGTCCGCAGCTCCGGCCCTGCCGCGGCCGGCCCCGGCCCCGCCGCGGGAGAGCCTCACCCCGCACGAGCCCCTGGCCCCGGGCGAGCCCCTCGCCCCGCACGAGACCCTGGCCCCGGGCGAGCCCCTCACCCCGCAGGAGCCGCTCGCACCGGCCGAGCCGCCCACCGCGCGACCCGACACACCGAACCGCCGCCCGACCACACCGAGCCCGATCACGACGGCAGCCACGGCCACTCCGACCCCGCCACACGGGGGGCCTGCCCCAGGCAACGGGCCTGCCCCCGGCGAGAGGCCTGACCCGGGTGGGAGGTCTGACCCGGGCGAGAGGCCTGACCCGGGCGGGAGGCCTGACCCGGGCAAGGGGCCCGCCCCTCGACCCGACACACCGAACCGCCGCCCGACCACACCGAGCCCGATCACGGCGGCAGCCACGGCCACTCCGACCCCGCCGCACGGGGGGCCTGCCCCAGGCAACGGGCCTGCTCCCGGCGAGAGGCCCGCCCCTCGACCCGACGCACCCAACCGCCGACGCACCGCACCGAGCCCGAGCCCGACGGCAGCCTCGGCCACGCCGGCCCCGCCACACGAGAGGCCTGCCCCGGGCGAGAGGCCTGCCCCCGGCAACGGGCCTGCCCCCGGCGGGAGGCCTGACCCGGGTGGGAGGTCTGACCCGGGCAAGGGGCCTGACCCCGGCGAGGTGCTCGTCGCTCGGCTGGGCGTGTTGCGGCGGCGGCTGGGCGAGCTGGGGTCGGTCGTGGTGGCGTTCTCCGGTGGGGTGGACTCCTCGCTGTTGCTGGCGGCAGCCGTCCGCGCGCTCGGTCCCGGGCGGGTGCTCGCCGCCACGGGCGACTCCGCGAGCCTGTCGCGGCGGGAGCGGAGCGCCGTCCGGGACATCACACGGCAGCTCGGCGCGGAGCACGTCTTCGTGACCACCCACGAGCTGGAGAGCGCCGGATATCGCGAGAACTCCCGGGCCCGCTGCTGGTTCTGCAAGGACGAACTGGTCCGGCGGCTGCTGGAGCTGGCCGCCGCGCGCGGTCTCGCCCATGTCGCCACCGGCACCAACGCCGACGACCTGGCCGACCGGTTCCGGCCCGGCATCCAGGCGGCGGCCGGCCACGGCGCCGTCACCCCGCTGGCCGACGCAGGTCTGACCAAGGATCAGGTCCGGGCGGCCGGTCGGGAGTGGTCCCTGCCGACCTGGGACAAACCCGCCTCGCCCTGTCTGTCCAGCCGGGTCGCCTACGGCCTGACCATCACCCGGGAACGCCTGGCCCGGGTCGACGCCGCCGAGCAGGCACTGCGCGAGAGTCTGCGCCGCGCCGGAGTCGACAGCTACGACCTGCGGGTCCGCGACCTCGGCGACAACGCGCTGATCCAGGTCGACCGGTCGGCCGTCCCCGAGGTCACGGCCTGCCGGGAGGCCCTGGACGCGGTACGGCGGACCGGGTTCGCCTCCGTCGAGGTGGACCCGCGCGGATTCCGCTCGGGCTCCCTGAACGAGACCGACGACGACAACAAGCACGAGGACGACAAGCGCGACGGCAACGACCACGACGACAGCGATGACAACGGCAGCGATGACGACGAAACCGGGGAGCGGCCCAGCCATGGATCGTGACGAAGTCCGAGCCCTGTTGCAGCGTGTGTCCGCGGGCGCGGAGACCGCCGAGGAGGCCCTGCGCACCCTCGTGCGGGGCCCGCTCGCGGGCGGCGCCGCCGGGAGCGGCGTCAAGGATCTCGGGTTCGCCCGTCTGGACACGCACCGCGCCCTGCGCACGGGCGACCCGGAAGTGGTCTACGGCGCGGGGAAGACGGCCGGGCAGACGGTCGCCCTGCTGACGGAGCTGGCCCGGCAGCCGGGCGGCCGTTCCGTCCTGGCGACCCGGCTGCCCGACGCGTCGCTGGACGCGGTCGCCGCCGCGTTCCCGGCCGCGCGCGTCGACCGGGAGGCCCGGTGCGCCGCCGTGGGCGGGGAGCCACCGGAGCGCCGGGGCCGGGTGCTGGTGGTCTCGGCGGGCACGTCGGACGAGCCGGTGGCCCGGGAAGCGGCCTTCGTGGCAGCCGAGTTCGGCTGCGCGACGGGCATCGTGCGGGACGTCGGCGTGGCCGGCCTGCACCGGCTCCTCGCGGTGCGGGACGAACTGGACGCCGCGGACTGTCTGATCGTCGTCGCCGGCATGGACGGCGCGCTGCCGAGCGTGGTGGCCGGGCTGGTCGGCAGCCCCGTGCTCGCGGTGCCGACCAGCGTCGGGTACGGCGCTTCCTTCGGCGGCGTCGCGCCCCTGCTCACCATGCTCAACTCCTGCGGTCCCGGCGTGCTGGTGAGCAACATCGACAACGGCTTCGGAGCGGCGGTCGCGGCGGCGCGGATGACCCGCCGCCGCACGCCGCGAACGGCATGCGCGGAAGCCGATCTGCCGGTCGGGGCGGCTTCGTGAGCGCGCCGACGCACGCCTGGTTCGACTGCTCGGCGGGCGCCGCCGGGGACATGCTCCTGGGCGCGCTGCTCGACGCCGGAGCGTCGCTGACGGCGGTCCGCGAAGCGGTCGAGGCCATCGCGCCCGGCAGTGTCCGGCTCCGGGTGGAGAGCGTCCGGCGATGCGGTCTCGCGGCCACGAAGGCGCACGTCGACACCGTCGCGGACCCGCCGCACCGCACCTGGCGGTCGATCCGCGCGCTGCTGGCGAAGGCCTCGCTCCCCGAACCCGTACGGGACCGGGCGCAGTCCGTCTTCGCGTCGCTCGCGCGGGCCGAGGCCGCGGTGCACGGGGTGGCCGCCGAGGAGGTCCACTTCCACGAGGTGGGCGCGCTCGACGCGATAGCCGACGTGGTCGGCGTGTGCGCGGCCTTCCACGACCTGGGCATCGCCACGGCGACGGCGACGCCGCTCGTGCTGGGCAGCGGGCGCACCCGGGCCGCGCACGGCGAGCTGTCCGTGCCCGCGCCGGCCGTGCTGCGGCTGCTGGCCGACCACGGGGCGCCGGCCGAGTCCGGCCGTTTCCCCCAGGAGATGTGCACACCGACCGGGGCGGCGCTCGTCCTCTCGCTCTGCTCGGCCTGGGGCCAGATGCCCTCGCTGCACATACGCGGCACCGGAACGGGGGCCGGCACGCGCGACCTTCCCGACGTCGCCAACGTGGTGCGGGTGGTCCTGGGCACCGTCCCGCAGAAGCCGCCGACCGAAACGGAGCTGCCGCCCGGGGCGGCGGCCGAGGCCGAAGCCGAAGCCGAAGCCGAAGCCATGATCGAGGCCGTGGTCGTCGAGGCGAACGTCGACGATCTGGACCCGCGGCTGTGGCCACAGGTCCTGGCCCGGTTGCTGGCTCTGGGGGCGTCCGACGCCTGGCTCACTCCCATCCTGATGAAGAAGGGACGGCCCGCCCACACGCTCTCCGTCCTGTGCACACCGGCGTCCCTGCCGGCCGTACGGGAGTCGATGGTCCGCGAGACGTCGACCATCGGCACCCGCGAACACCGGGTGGGAAAAAGCGAGTTGGCGCGCGAGACGAGGAAGGCCGACGTGGACGGCGTCCCGGTCCGGGTCAAGATCGCCCGGCTGCGGGGGCACGTCGTCAACGTCCAGCCGGAGTACGAGGACGTGGCCGACGCGGCACAGCAGCTCGGCATCCCGCTCAAGACGGCGCTGGCACGGTCGACAGCCGCGGCCGAAAGCCTGGCGAGCGAGCTGACACCCGGCCCGGCGAGCGGCCCTGCGAGCGGACTGGCGAGCGGGCTGGCGAGCGGGCTGGTCGAGGACGACAAAAGGGCGGCTGGTCGATGAAGCATGTGATCGTGGTCGGCGGCGGGCTCGCGGGCCTGAGCACCGTGGAGGCGCTGCGGGCCCAGGGGTACCAGGGCGAGCTGACCCTGCTCGGGGCCGAGCCCCACGAGCCGTACGACCGGCCGCCGTTGACGAAAGAGGTCCTGGCGGGCGACGCCGACGACCCGACGCTGCCCGCCGACTGGGAACGGCTCGGCTGCCGGCTGCGGCTCGGGATGCGGGCCGAGGGGCTGCGGCTGCACGACGGCCGGCCCGGGGGCGTGGTCCGGACGGCGACCGGCGCCCTGGAGTTCGACGCGCTGGTGATCGCGACGGGTGCGACGCCGGTCCGGCTGCCCGGCGCGGGGCCCCAGCACGTCGTCCGCAGCCTGGACGACGCGCGGGTGGTCCGGGCCGCGCTGTGCGAAGGCGCGCGGGTGGTGGTCGTCGGGGCCGGCTGGATCGGCGCCGAGGTGGCGACCGTGGCGGCCGCGAAGGGCTGCCGGGTGACGGTGCTGGAGTCCGCGGACACCCCGCTGGCCGAGGTGGTCGGCCCGGAGATCGGCGCGCTGACGGCCGCCTGGTACGCCGAGGCGGGAGTCGAGCTGCACTGCGGGGTGCGGGTCGCGTCGGTGGACCACGGCGGAGTGACCCTGGCCGACGGCCGGTTCGTGCCGGCCGACACGGTCGTCGTCGGGGTGGGCGTCCGGCCGGAGGTCGACTGGCTGGCCGGGTCCGGGCTCCCCGTGGAACGCGGGGTGGTGGTCGACGGCTCGATGCGGACGGCCCGGCCCGAGGTGGTGGCGGTGGGCGACTGCGCGGCCTGGTGGTCGCACCGCTACGGGCGCCGACTGCTGGTCGAGCACTGGGACTCGGCGCTCAACGCCCCCAAGGTGGCGGCCGCTTCACTGCTCGGCGGGGACGCCGTCTACGACCCGGCGCCGTACTTCTGGTCGCAGCAGTTCGGGCGGACGGTGCAGTACGCGGGTCATCACTCGGCGCCGGAACGGATGGTGTTCCGCTCCTCCGCCGACGGCGCCGGCTGGGCGGCCCTCTGGCTGGACGGGGACCGGCTGGAGGCGATCCTGACCGTCGACCGCCCCCGCGACATGGTCCAGGGCCGCCGCCTGATCGCCGACGGCGCCGCCCTCGACGTCACCCTGCTCCCCGACCCGGACGTCCCCCTACGCGACACAGCCCACCCCCGAACCACCCCGTCCTACGGCAGCCCACGCCCATGACCCACCTCCAACCTCCGCCGCACGGCACGCACGCCCACCAGCCCCACCGGCCCGCACCCGCCCCCTGGGGCCCACGTCCACGCCCACGCCCGATGCCCACGCCCACGCCCGACGCCCATGTCCCACGCCCGCGACCCACGCCTGTGCCCACGGAGCGCCCGGTGCGGCGGACGCCCCCTGACACGCCCCCTCTGGAGACCCATGTCTTTCCTTCGCCCCCATTTCCCGGGTGAACGGGCCCTCATCACCGGCATTGCCATCGACGCGACCGGCTCCGGTCTGTACGTCCCCTTCAGCCTGGTCTTCTTCCACCACGTCACCGGGCTGTCGTTGCCGGTCATCGGGCTGGTGCTGACCATCACGGGGCTGATCGCCATCGGCGCGGTGCCGGTGGCCGGCGTCGCCGTGGACCGGTTCGGCGCCCGAAGAGTGCAGTTGTTCCTGTACGTGCTGCGCGGCGCCAGCTTCGCCTGTTTCCCGCTCGCCGCGCATCTGCCGACCTTCGCCGTGCTGGCGCTGCTCACCGCGATCGGCACCCGGGCCTTCCCCGCGGTGCTGCAGGCGAGGATCGCCGAACTCGTCGAGGGCACGGACCGGGACCGGATGCAGGCACTGCAACGCAGCCTCGGCAACGCCGGGCTCGGCGCGGGCACCCTGATCGCGTCGATCCTCATCGCGGTGGGCGGCGACACCGGCTACGTCATCGCGGCCTTCGTCAACGCGGGCAGCTTCTTCCTGGCCGCGCTGCTGGCGCTGCGGACCCCGCCGAGCCCCGTGGTGAGCGCCAAGGCCCGCGCGGAGAACCCCGGCTCCTACCGGCTCGTCGGCCGGGACCGGCCCTTCGTGACCCTGGTCTTCGCCAACTTCCTGGTGGCGCTGGGCTACACCTCCCTGACCGTGCTGCTGCCCATCTACAGCACCGACTGGCTGCACATGCCCGAGGGTCTGACCGGTACCGCGTTCCTCGTCAACACGGTCATCTGCGCCACCCTCGGCGTTCCGGTCGGCGCGCTGGTGCGGACCCGGTTCAGCACCCGCAGCCGGGCCGCGGCGGGCGGGGCGGCGATGTTCGTGGTCGCCTTCCTGGGGCAGGCCGCGCTCGGCACGTTCCGCCCGGAGCACGTCTCGCTGGCGCTGGCCGGGGTCATCGCGTGCGTGCTCGTCATGACCGCCGGCGAGCTGGTGCACAGTCCGGCCTCGGGCGCGCTGTCCCAGGCGGCCGCCCCGCCGGAGATGCGCGGCCGCTACATGGCCGCCTTCCAGCTGTCCTGGACCCTGGCCTACGCCCTCACGCCCAGCCTGCTGACCTCCCTCCTCACCGTCGACGGCCGGCTGCCCTGGCTGCTGCTGGCGGCGGCCGCGCTGCTGGGCGGGGTGCTGATGATGCGCGTGGAGCGTTCGCTTCCCGACGACGTCGTCCGCTACCCGCGTCCCGCCCCGAGCAAGCCGGTCACCGCGGCCTGACCGCCGACCGGAGCACCGCCGACCGGAGCATCGCCGGCAGGAACACCTCCGACAGAAACACAGAAACATCGCCCACCGACCACCAGAAGAGAGGTTTCCGTGGATCGCGTCTCCCTCACCGCCGAGTACCTGAGCAAGCTGGAGAAAAGCAATCTGAAGTCGAGCGAACTGCTGGGAGCGCTGCCGGAGAACAAGATTCTCAACAGCGACAAGCCGGGCGGCAAGGGCAAGTGGCTCGCGCGTCCGATGTTCCTCGGCGGCGCCGAACTCGCGCGGCTCACCGACGACCTGGACAACCTGCTGACCGCGTTGTCCAGTCTCCCCGACCGCCTTTTCGACGGCGATTTCGCCGCGTTCGCCCGTGCGGTGGGCCTGAACGAAGAGCAGGTGTCCGCAGTTCTCCTGGGAAGGGGCGCCTCGATGACGCGCCAGTCCCGCGCGGACATGATTTGCGACAGTTCCGGATTCAAGCTTTTGGAACTGAATATGGGCAGCACCATCGGCGGCGCGGAAAACGTCGACGTCTGCCGCGAGCTGCTCGCACACCCGGCGCTCGCCGAGTTCGCCGAGCGGCACGGACTGGGTTTCGTGGACTCACTGCGCGAGCAGGTGAACAACGTCCTCGCGGAAAGCGGTTTCAGCGCGGACGACCGTCCGGTGGTCGCACTGACCGAGCAGCCGGGCTGTTTCGAGGACGAGGTCCGGTACATGACGGCCCTCTGCGAACGTTGGCGTGAATTCGGCCTGTTGGCCGAACCCTGTCACCTCGGGCAGTTGGAGCTCCGCGACGACCGGGTCTGGCTCGGCGGGAAGCCCGTGGACATCGTCGTGCGGACGTTCCTCATCCGGGACATGGAGTCCCCCGAGGTACGCGCGCTCGCCGAGGCGGTCTTCGCGGCGGCGAACCGCGGCGAGGTCGCGATCTTCACGGCCATGGACACCTCGGCGTACGCCAGCAAGGGCGCCCTGGCGATGCTCTCGGACGAGCGCAACCGCGATCTGTTCGGCGCCGCCGAGCTGGCGAGCATGGACCGCATCCTGCCGTGGACCCGGATGGTCCGCCCCGGCACGGTCACCCTGGAGAGCGGCGAGCGCGTCGACCTGCTGGAGTACGCGGCCGCCCACCAGCGGGAGCTGGTGCTCAAGCCGACCTCCCTGTCGGGCGGCCGGGGCGTGGTGCTCGGCTGGGCCGACGACGTCACCCCGCAGCGCTGGCGCGAGCAGCTCACCGCCGCGCTCGGCAAGCCGTTCGTCCTCCAGCGCCGAGTTCGCGCCGAACTGGAGCAGCTCCCCGACGGCGACGGCGAGCTGCGACCGTTCCGGCCGGTCTGGGGCGTGTTCACCGGCGCCAACGGGTTCGCGGGGGCGAGCGTCCGCGCCATCCCGGAGACGGTCGGGGACGTCGTGGTCAACGTGTCGAACGGGGCGCACGTCGGTGCCGTCCTGCACCAGAAGGCGGAGCCCGCCGCGGCCCGTTAGGGCAGACCCCAGGAGAGGAGACCCGCCGCGCCCGCTTTCGCTCCCCGGCCCGGGAGCGAAAAGCGGGCGCTCGGTGCACCGAATGCTTTCCCGTCCCGCAACGGCAAATAATCCACCCATAAACAAGTGCCCCTCGCACCTATCCTGTTCCCTCAAGAGAGGCCATATCTTGGGCTGTATTTCTACGTCGTCCCACGACTCCGGTACGGTTAAGATGGACTTGAACGGGACTGCATCTTCTGAGTAATTGAACCAGAATCCGGGCGACACCCCACAGCGCACGACCACCATGAGTCACACCTGTCACGGTGTGAGCCTCACCACCTGATATTCGCCGGTCGAACACGCTACGCTCACGCCCGATCTGACGGCGACAAACATCGCAATCGATCACATGACAACCAAACGGCCGCCCAGTCCAGACCAATGGGCGACCACGACGGGGGGAATGTCATGCAGGCGGTTCGCTGGCATGAACAAGTTCATGCCGGTCAACGCGCGTTGACCGGCCAGACCACGACACAATTGATCAGCATCTGCGCACCGGCACTGGCGTGCGAGGTATTGCGCCAGACACTCTCGGAACTTCCGATTCCGCGCCGGAGTGTGCACCTGACGGGCCGTTTCGCCGCCGAGGCGATCAACCGGCCCGATTCGGACCTCGCCCGATTCGCGTGCGGGCAGACCCTCGGGCGCAGTCACGGGCTACGGCTGCTGCTGCCCCAGACCGACATGCCGGGGCCGGAGACCCACTCCCGCCTGACCCGACTCACCGCCGAGGGGACGCAGATCCGCGTCTCGTCGGGCTCGCTGCCCAACCTGGCGCTGCTGGCCAGAGAGGTCGCCCTGGTGGAGACCGCGGCCGGCCAGGACGGCCGGCCGCAGATCGTCGTCGTCCGCCGCGAGGCCACCGACGCGCTGTACCAGTTCCAGCAGACCCTGTGGGAGCACGCCGCGGAGCTGATGCAGCCCCGGCGCGGCGCCCGCCCGGTACGGCTGGACGAAGCGCAGACGCAGGTCCTGCGCATGCTCGGCAGCGGTATGAAGGACGACACGGCGGCCCGGCAGATGAACGTCTCCGTCCGCACCTACCGGCGGCATGTGGCCGCGATCCTGAAGACCCTGGGCGTCAACACCCGCTTCGAAGCAGGCCTGAAGGCCGCGGAACTGGGGCTGCTGACCCAGCGTCGGGTCCCGTCACAGGGCACCGGACCGGGGGCCGGGGCGGGGGCCGGGGCGAGCAACGGCCCGGGCCGGGGATCCGGTTGCGGACCCGGTGGCAGATCCGCCGACGGTTCGGACGGTCGTTCCAGCAGCCGATCCAGCGGCCGATCCGATGGCCGATCCGATGGCAGGTTCCTGCCGACTCTCCTGACCGAGGACGCTTGTTGAACGTCCCGGACGAGCGGACCGGCTCAGCGGAGCACACCGGCGCGGCGGAGTCGTAGACCTCGCCGGTGTCGCCCCCGGCGCGGCCGGGGGCGACACCGGTGGTTCCCGACTTCAGGCACTGCCTGTGTTCTTGGAACCGTTCACCCCGTTTTCACGTACCTCTGTACGATCACCGCACGCGAGGCGGCGCGCCGAGACGGAGGGGGCGGAAATGGACGACAACTCGGGCAGACCCGGACCGGTTTGGCCGGCTGGGCCAGTTCGGCCGATTCGGTCGGCTGGGTCGGTGCGGCCGGTTCGGTCGGTGCGGCCGCTGAGGGCCATGGCGTCGGCGGCCACGGTCGCCGTGCTGCTCGGCGGCTGCGGCGCCGGGGACGACAAGACGGCCGAGCCGAGCCCTTCGGCGTCCGCCCGGTCGTCGTCCGGCACTCCGTCCGGGTCCGGTTCCCCAACAGCCTCCGCCTCCACCGGCAGTGGTTCGACTTCCGGTAGTGACGCGACGTCGCTGACTCCGTTCGAGGCGGACCCCGCGGCCGTGCCCCGGACGAAGGCGCAGGCCGAGGCCCTGGCGAAGGCGGTCGCGCTACGGCCGCAGGGCTGGGGAGCGGGCTTCGTCGCCCAGCAGCCGGCCGAGAGCGCCCCCGGCACCGCCGCCGTCCTCGACGAACAGTGCCGGTGGCAACGCCGGTCGCTCCCCCAGGGCGTCCTGGCCTCGCTGTCCCTCTACAGCGCGCGGCCGGCCGTCAAGGGCAAGGGAGAGCTCAAGGTGACCGCGGCGGTCACCGTGCACGCCACGGTCCTCGACGCGGACGAGCAGTTGTCCACCACGCTGGAGGAGGCGCTGCGCTGCCCCGTGCAGCAGGTCCGCACCGACGAACAGATCGCCGGACTCCGGTCGATCGGCACACCGTACGGTCAGGGCGCCAACAGCTACGCCGACGACGACGTCCTGGAAGCAGGTTCCTACCTCAGCGCGGACGGCGAGCAGACGTACCGCTGGGACGTCGCCCGGCTCGGCACGCTCACCGTCGCGGTCTCGGTGAAGGGCGCCGCGGGTTACTCCGTCGACGAGCTGACCGATTACATGTCGGAGGGCCTCGTCTCGATGCTCAACCGCGCTGAGTTCGAGCTCGGAGGACAGAACTGATGGAGCCGCTGCGTTCGTCCGATCCCGCCCGTATCGCCGACCACCGCCTGCTCGGGCGGCTCGGCGCCGGCGGCATGGGTGTGGTGTACCTGGCGCGCACGCCGGGCGGCGCCCTGGTCGCGCTGAAGGTCCTGCTCGCCGAGTACGCCGAGGACCAGGATTTCAAGGAGCGGTTCCGCCGCGAGGTCGAGGTCGCCCGGCTGGTCGACACTCCCTGGGCGGTGCCGTTGGTGGACGCCGACGCCGACGCCGAAGCACCCTGGCTGGCAACGGCGTTCGTGCCCGGCCCGTCGCTGGGCGAGGCCGTGTCCGCACACGGGCCGCTGGCCGAGCACGGGCTGCGGCTGCTCGGCGCCCGGCTGGCGGAGGCGCTGAGCGAGGTGCACCGCGCCGGGCTGGTCCACCGGGACCTGAAGCCGGGCAACGTACTGCTCGCCCACGACGGGCCCCGGCTCATCGACTTCGGCATCGCCCGGGCCCCGGAGGACACCGCCCTCACCGCGACCGGAATGGTCGTCGGCACCCCCGGCTATCTCTCGCCCGAGCAGGCCGGCGGCCCCGGCGGCGACGACATCGGTCCCGCGAGCGACGTCTTCGCCCTCGGCTGCGTCCTGGCGTTCGCCGCCACCGGACGGGCGCCCTTCGGCAGCGGAGCGGTCGACGCCCTGCTGTACCGGGCCGTGCACGACCCGGCGGACCTGGACGGAGTGCCGCCGAACCTGCTCCAACTGGTGGAACGCTGCCTGGAGAAGGACCCGGCCGGACGTCCGACCGCGGAGGAACTGGCGCGGGAGCTGGCGGAGGAACCGGAGGAGCAGTCGGAGTCCGGGAAGTCAGGGGCGACATCGGGGTGGCTGCCCGAGCCGGTCAGCCGCCTGATCGCCGAACGCTCGGCAGCCGCCCTCGCGCTACCGGACATCGAGCACACCCACGTGACGGCCGGTGCCCCGGCACAACCGGACGACGACACCGCACCCGCCGAGTCCGAAGCACAGGACACGCCCCCCGGTCAGGCGTCGGCACAGACAGCCGCGCCCGAAGCGGAACCCGAACCGGAGGACGCTGCCCCTCCGGCCGCCCGACGGCGTTTCCTGCTGCTCGCCGGCGGAGCCGTGGCGCTCGCGGCGAGCGGCGGCGCGGCCTGGTGGGCGGTCGCCCGGGACGATGACTCCGGAGACGACGCCCCCGCCGCCTCCGCGTCGTCGCAGCGCCCCGTGCACACCATCGCGCTGCACGGCGACCTCAGCGGTCCGCAGCGGGAGGCGGGCAAGGCCCAGGAGCGCGGACTGCGCCTGGCCGTCGCCGAGTTCAACGCGCGCACCGACGCCCCGTTCACCGTGCGGGTCAAGGCCGTCGACGACGCGGGCGACCCGGCGACGGCGGAGCGGCTCGCGACGGAACTCACGGACGACCCGGCGGTCCTCGCCGTGGTCGGCCCGACCACCGACGCCACGGCGCAGACGGCCCTCGCGAAGTACGACGCCGGGCTCCTGCCGGTGGTCGGCGTGTCCCCCGGCGGGGTCAACCTCGCCCTCTACGGATTTCGCTCGTTCTTCCAGGCACGGCTGACCGACTCGGCGTTCCCCATTTATGTCCACAACTACCTGACCGGCACCGCGCGTTCACGCAAGGTCGGCATCGTCCTCGACCGCCCCGCCGGTAACTACGCTTCAGAGCTGGGCAGTTCACTCAGCGTTGCGCTCACCGGCGCGGGACAGCCGTCCGTGCCGGAGGTCGTCAGCGCGATGCGGCCCGACTTCGGCAGCGCGGTGGACGGTCTGCTCGCCGCCGGCGTCGATTCCGTGTTCTTCGCCGGGCTGTACGACCGGGGCGCCCTGATCGCCGGGACGCTGCGAGACCGCAAGTTCCAGGGCGCCCGCGTGTCCGGCCCCGCGCTGCTCGACGGACGGTTCCTGACCGAGGCCCAGGACGCCGCCGAGGGCTGGGTGGTGGTGGCCCCGGTCATCGACGCGACCGTCAAGCCCGAGGCGAAGGCGTTCGCGGCCGCGTACCGCGAGCGCTGGAAGGAGGCGCCGCCGTGGTACGCGGCGGAGGCCTACGACGTCACCGGCATGCTGCTGAAGTCGCTGTCCGGGCTGCCGACGAAGGGCCGTACCCGGGAGAAGCTGCTCGCGGCGCTGCGCGCGGTGAAGTACGAGGGCATCACCAAGCAGTACGCCTTCCAGCAGAACGGCCAGCTCGTCATCGACGGCAACGGCGGCTACCTCTGGCGGGTCGAGCAGGGCGACTTCGTGTACGGCGGCCCCGCGCCGCTCACCCGCTGATGGAGCCGTTGCGGACCGGCGATCCGTCCCGCCTCGGCCGCTACCGTCTGCTGCGCCGACTGGGCGCCGGCGGCATGGGCGTCGTCTTCCTGGCCCGCGCGCCGGGCGGAGCGATCGCCGCGGTCAAGGTCGTCCGCGCCTCGTACGCCGAGGAGGCGGGCTTTCGGGCCCGTTTCCGCCGCGAGATCGAGGTGGCCCGCCGGGTGGACAGCCCTTGGGTGGTCCCCCTGCTGGACGCCGACGCGGAGGCGGAGACCCCATGGCTGGCGACGGCATACGTGCCAGGCCCGTCGCTCGCCGAAACGGTGGACGCCTTCGGACCGCTGTCGCTCGCGTCCGTCCACACGCTGGGCCGACGCCTCGCCGAGGCGCTCGACGCGATGCACGGGATCGGCCTGGTCCACCGCGACGTGAAACCGGGCAACGTCCTGCTGGCCCCGGACGGTCCCCGGCTCATCGACTTCGGCATCGCCCGCGCCCCGGACGCCACGGCGCTCACCTCCAGCGGCGTGATCGTCGGCTCGCCCGGCTTCCTCTCGCCCGAGCAGGCCCGGGCGCGCGCCGGGGAGATCGGCCCGCCCAGCGACGTGTTCTCGCTGGGCTGTGTGCTGGCGTTCGCCGCGACCGGGGTGCGCCCGTTCGGCGCCGGCGCGGCGGCCGGCATGCTGCTGCGCACGGTCTACGACGACCCCGACCCGACCGCGATGCCGGAACCCCTGGCCCCCCTCCTCCAGTCGTGTCTGCACAAGGCTCCGGCAGACCGCCCCACCCTCGCGCAACTCCAGGAGGCGCTGGCGGAGGGAACGCGGGAGGACGCCCCCGGGCACGCGAGCTGGCTGCCGGAGCAGGTCACCCGCCTGATCAACGAACGATCCGCGGCAGTGCTGGCTGTCGGGGCGATAGAACCGACCCAGGTGCCGAAGCCGACGACCGGAGTCTCACCGGAAGCCACGACGCCGACGACCGGGGTCTCACCCGAAGCCGCGACCCTGACGGCCGTCACGACGGCGCCGCGGCCCGCCGCACCGCCCGCGGTCGGCCGCCGCGCCCTTCTCCTGGGCTCGGCGGCGGGGGTCCTGGCGGCCGGTGGCAGCGGGGCGTGGTGGTGGAGCAGCCGCCGGAAGACGGGAGGAACGACGTCGACGTCCGAGGCGCCCCCACGCCCCGAACTGACCGTCGCCTTCCAGGGCGACCTGACCGGCGCCCAGAAGGAGTACGGCAACGCCCAGCTCAACGGAGCCCGGCTGGCCGTGGAGCAGGTCAACGCCGACAGCGCCCACCCCTTCCGCATCAAGCTGCTCCCGCACGACGACGGCGGCGATCCGAAACGATCGTCCGCGGTGGCCGCCCAGCTGACGAAGGACGCGGGCGTCCTGGCGGTACTGGGCCCCACGACCGACGCCTGTCTGCTCTCCGCCGAACCCACCTACGCCAAGGCGACGTTGCCCGTTCTGTCCGTCTCGGTGGGCGTCGACATGGAGCCCGGTTCGGTCGGCTCGGGGCAGTTCCCGTCCCATGCGTTGCTGCGCGTCACGAACGAGCTCCTCGCCGCCCCCTGCACCCGCTACCTCAGCAACCACGTCAACGCGCAGAACGCGTTCCTCATCGCCGACCAGGCACAGGGCGACTCGGCCTGGAACCTGTGCGACCAGTCCCAGCGAGCACTGGACCGGGTCGGTCGGGACGCCACGCTGAAGAGCATCCCGGCCGGAGAGATCGACTACGCGTCCCTGGCCGCCGAGGTGATGTCCGCGCGGGCGGACGCGGTCGTCTTCACCGGCGACGCGCCCCGCGCGGCCGGCCTGGCGACGGCCCTGAAGTCGGCGGGTTTCACCGGAACCCGCCTGGCGACGGAACGAGCCCTCGCCCCCCGCTTCCTCACCGCCGCCGGCGCCGCCGCGACCGGCTGGGTCTTCGCCACGTCCTTCATCGACCCGACGGCCGCCCCCTCCGCCCGCGCCTTCGCCGCGGACTACCGCACCCGGTTCGGTGCCGCCCCCGGCTGGTACGCGGCGGAGGCCTACGACGCCCTGATGTTCCTGACGGCGGCCTGCACGAGGAACGGCACGGCGGTGCGGGAACGAGGTGCGATCGCCCGCAGACTCCGCGAGATCGCCTACACGGGCGTCAGCCGTACCCTCAAGTTCGAGACCGGGTACGGCTTCAACCACGACGCGATGTTCGTGTTCCAGGTCGTCGACGGCAGGTTCCGCTACCTGGGGCAGTACAAGGACGCGGCGGTGTCGTGAGGCGGGCGGTCAGCGGGAGGTGAGGGGCGTCTCGGACTCGACGTGGGTGAGTTTCTCGGGGTTGCGGACGTAGTAGAGGCCGGTGACGCGGGCGTCGTCCACGCGGAAGGCCAGCACGCCGTCGATCACGCCGTCCACGCGCAGAACGAGTCCGGGGTTGCCGTTGATCGTCGTGGGCTCGCTGGTGAAGGCGCCGTCGGCCTTGGCGACGCTGCCGGCCATGTAGCGGAGCACCTTGTCGGCGCCGACGACGGGCCGCAGGGCCGCCAGCTTGAGGCCGCCGCCGTCGCTGACGAAGACGACGTCCGGGGCGAGGAGGTCGAGCAGCCCCTGCAGGTCTCCGGTCGCGAGGGCGGACTGGAACGATTCGAGCGCTGCCCGGGTCTCCTCGGGGGAGACCGGTGTGCGCGGTCGGCGGGCGTCGACGTGCTGACGGGCGCGGTAGGCGATCTGGCGTGCCGCGGAGGGGCTCTTGTCGATGACGGCCGCGATGTCGTCGTAGCCGAAGTCGAAGACCTCGTGCAGGACGAAGACGGCGCGTTCGATCGGTGAAAGGCTTTCGAGGACGAGCATGAGCGCCAGCGACAGGTTCTCGGACAGCTCGACGTCCTCGGCGACGTCCGGCGCGGTGAGCAGGGGCTCGGGCAGCCAGGGGCCGACGTAGGCCTCCTTGCGTCGTTGGAGGGTGCGCAGCCGGTTGAGTGCCTGCCGGGTCGTGATCCGCACCAGGTAGGAGCGCTGGTCCCGCACCTGCGCCAGGTCGACCTTGACCCAGCGCAGCCAGGTCTCCTGGAGGACGTCCTCGGCGTCCGCCACGGATCCGAGCATTTCGTAGGCGACGGTGAACAGCAGGTTGCGGTGGGCGACGAAGGCCTCGGTCGCGGGGTCGGTGACGTGGTCGCTCATGTCGTGCGTTTCGTTCTCTCCGGAGCGGGGGTGGCGACGGCTAGGCGGCACGCCGAGGGCCGGCGGGGGCCTCTTCCGACTGAGACGCTTCCACACGATCGGCGCCGTCGCCGTGGGACGCGCGGGTCGCACGGGTTGCGCGGGAACTGGCCTTGCGCGCCCCGGAGAGCAGCTTGCCGAGGGTGAACCGGCAGGCGATCTCCTTGACGCCGGCGCCGGTGCGTCCGCTGATGCTGAGCGCGTTCACCTTGTCGTTCAGGTAGGAGAACTGGGTGACGCCTTCGTCGCGGCCGAGGCTGAGGCACTGCCCGGCGAAGAACATCCGGACGGGGGCGGCCTTCTTGCCCGCGATCCGGCGCAGGACGGTGTCGGCGGCGGCCGGGCCGAGCTGGGTGGCGGCCTGGCAGCTCATCCGGAAGGGGTGGTCGGGCATGACTCCCGCGTCCCCGGCGGCGATGATGCGCACGTCCTCCACGCTGGTCAAGGTCGTGTCGGTGATCAGTCGACCGTCGGCGTCGGTGCGCAGCCCGCTGCGGGCGGCCAGGTCCGGGACGCGGAATCCCGCGGTCCAGATGGTCACCGCGCTGGGCAGCGAGCGGCCGTCGTCGAGCCGCACGGCGTCCTGGGTCACTTCCGTGACCCGCGCGCGGGGACCCTCGATGACGTGTACGCCCAGCTTGGCGAGGCGGCGGGCGACGGGGCGGCGGACCCGGGCGTGCAGGGAGGGGCCGAGGACGCGGCCGCAGACCAGGGTGACCTTGCGGCCCGCCTCCGCCAGCTCGGCGGCGGTCTCCAGACCGGTCGGGCCGGACCCGACCACGGTCACCGGAGCCGACTCGGACGTCGCCTCCAGCGCCGACCGCAGTCGTTGCGCCCCTTCGAAGTCCGACACCCAGTGAGCGAACTCCGCCGCTCCGGGCACGCCGGGATCGGCGGCGCCGCTGCCCACCGCGTAGACGAGGTAGTCGTAGGAGAGCGTGCCGCCGCCCGCCAGCGACACCTTGCGCCCGGCGGCGTCGATCCGGGTCGCGGTGTCGACCACCAGCCGGACGTTCCCGCCCAGCACCTCGTCGTAGCCCTCGACCGCGTCGTCGGAGCCGGTCACCAGCTGGTGCAGACGGATCCGCGAGACGAACTCGGCACGCGGATTGACCACGGTCACCGACACCCCGTCGCGCCGAGCCAGCTTGTTGGCCGCCGTCACACCCCCGTACCCTCCGCCGACGACGACTACCTCGACGTTCGCGCTCATGATGTCTCCTCGTGCCGTGATGGACTCGACATGGAGACACCGGCCGTCGGCCCCGCGTAACAACCTCGCGGATGAGACGTAGGACACAAGAGCGCTATGAGGCAACTGCTCCGCTCACTGCACGAGGCCGCGGAGATCAGCGGCCGTTCCCGGGCAAAGCCGCAGGCAGCGGCAGACGAATCGGGCCGTACGCCGGTTTTCCTGACACACATTTCTGACGTGCACCTTCGCGGGCCGGGTCGGCTGTGACCTGCTAGCACGGGTTACGCAGGCGAAGACCGGAGGCAGTCAGCGGAAACCGCTCTGATTCGACCCCGATTCGGCCGGGGCAGGTCGGAGCCGATGGTGAGCAGCGGACGGAAGTCCGCGCCGACACTGTTCCGATGCGACGGGGTGAGCAGGGACTCCTGAGGGTAGGGCGGCCTGCCCGTCAGCGCGAAGAACAACGTGGCGCCGAACGCGTACACGTCTGTGGGTTCCTTGGCACTGGGGAAATCGAGGGGGAACAACAGGTGGGTGGCGCGAGGAGATCGCTACGGCCCTGGGGGAACTGTTGGCGATCTCGGGGGGTGCGGGTAAACAGCCGCGCTGGCAGCGGATCGGGCGCGCGGTCCGTACCAGGGAGGACGGCTGGTACGCGGTCGACGTGCGCGGCTCGGACATCGGACCGGACCAGGACCGGACCAGCTCAAGGGTCTGCGACTGGCCGGCCCCGAGTCGGACGGTGTCGACGGAAGTGGCTTCTCCGTTGCGGAAACGGTGCAGAACGGCTCTCTGCTCACCGTCAAGGTTGCAGAGTTCGCCGACGTCATGGACCCGTATCTGTGGATCCTCAAGCAGCCGCCGACGTTCCTCGTCGAGGCCTTGCGCGATGGCATCGCGGGGCTGGGCGAGGCCCCGCTCGCGAGCGCTCTGGCCGGCGGCTCGGTCGGCGGTACGTCGTCGTCCGACCCGAGCCCCCCGGGGTTCCACCCCGCACAGGCCGACGCCTACCGCGCCCGTCTCGGCGAGGGGGGTGCACCTGGTGTGGGGCCCTCCAGGCACCGGCAAGACGACCGTACTGAAGTGCGCCATCGGCGACCTACTCACCCGCAGCAACCGGGTCCTGCTGGTGTCCGCCACGAACATCGCGGTGGACAACGCCCTGAAAGCCTGGAACAAGGACATCCGGTTGGGGGTGGTAGACGCTGCGGACGTGGTTCGCGGTGACAACAGGTGGGTTACTAGACGTTCAGTGCAACCGATGTGTCGTGAGTCTTCCGTCGCGCGTACCGACCGCGAGCAGAGCACCCCCCTCTGGGGAAGACAACACCGACACCGCGTGGCCGGCAAACGTCTGAGCGATCGGGACACCTGTCAGCAGATCCCACTGTCTGACCGTGTCACTTTCATCCACCGTGAACAGTCTCGTCCGCCCTGAGACAACAGCCAACGCCATGTCCACCACAGTCTCCGGAGCCGAGGTCATTGGTCCCACCTCTTCTCCTGTCTCGGCGTCCCACCGACAAACAGAATCTCCGTCATCCACCGCCCCAATGAACACAGCGCGACCGTCTGGTAGGTACGCGGTCCTCAAGAGGACGATGTGTGGTGCCGAGAGCGGTTCACCGAACGGCTGTCCGGAAATCGCGTGCCACCGGTGGACCTGGCCGTCTTCGGAGCTTGCCACGATCAAAGGAACGCCGTTCGAGATCACCGCGGTCGCCACGGCGACGACATAACCGAGCGGTTTCTCCGGGACAGGTCCGGCAGCGTGGCCGGTGAGGAGATCCCACCGGTACACACCACCTACGCCACCCCCGATGAGAAGACCTCCGCCTTCGACCGACCCATCGGCGGCGACATTGAACAGATGGTGGGCACCGCTGTCGGGCTCGCGAAGCAGACGACCGCTCACTCCGTCCCAGAGGCACAACCCGTCTTCATCGGGTGCCGCGATGCGTACCTGACCGTCAGGCAGAACGGCCACAGCCATACTGGGCACGTCACCTGCTCCGGACTCGAGGGCCTGAAATTCCCCCAGGAGCTCCCCCGAGTCCGGGTCCCAACGATGCAATCGTCCCGAAGCGGCGGTCACCAACTGTGTCTCGCCCGTCGACAATCGGTACAGCAAGGGCAAAACCGGAGCTCCGAAGCCCGTGATCTCCATGCCCGCTCCGGTCCTCACCGATTGCACAACGCCTCCCTGACATCTAGCTCGACGGCGGCAGACTACGCCATCCGCCGGATCTGCATCCTAGGGTTTATCAATCTCATCATCGAGGATCCCCCAGGCGATATCCCCCTTGCCGGCCGCAGGAGGGTTCCTCAAATTATTGAGCAGCGATATCCCTCTTACCGTGAGGACGATCGCCCTATGAGCATCCGGCGTGCCCCTGGATGTAAGATTTCTCATCGCTTTTTTGAATCTGTCGTCGATGAGTACGTCGTCCACGAATCCATTGGTTCCCTGCAGTTTCCGCCAGTCTCGGCCGGTGGCACCTCCCAGGTCACGTGCACATTCCTCCGAGCATATGGTGTTCGTCGAGTAAGCGCTCTGCCATTTGATTATTTTCCCCCCGAGGTTCTTCCGTTGCAGTCCCGCATCCTCCGCCAGCTCCCTTATCCCCTGCTCCGAGTGCGCAGCGGTGCCGTCGCTTCTCTGACCAGTCGCCTGGAACACCACAACGTTGACACCGGAGAGCAACTCCTTGATGGCAGTGACCGTTTTCGGGCTGGCGCCGGCGTTGAGGACGGCGATGGTCCTCGGGACCACCCCCTTCTTCCCTCCGTCGACTATTACCTGAGCGAGAACTATGTTGAGTCCGGTCCGATAGCGCCTTCCGTTCGGTTCCGCACCAAACCAGTCCCGGAGTTCAGTGAGGGCGTTCATGAACGCGAACTGGCCCACGCTTTGAGCGGTGGACATCGCCCACGGACGACGCGGCCAGGGAAGCTTCAAGGTCGATACTACTTTGACCCCTGCCGCGTACGGTATTGCCGCTCCCACACCGCTGCCACCGTAAGAAACACCCCCGCCACCGGTTTTCTTCCCGTTGGTCGGTGTACTTCCGGAGCCTTCGTAATCATGGGCGGCCGAAGAATCCGAATGTCCGGGAGTTGAGTTCAGACAGCTAGGGCAATTCCGGGTCGGGCAGTCGATGTCTGCGCATTCCCCGATGGGATCACTGGTGGTCGCGGGGTTATTGTTTGCGTAGCTATAGCCGTTGAGACTCTGGGCACTGTCGGCTGCCAGGACGGGGTCGACGCTGAGGAATTGGCCGATCGCAGAATCGTATTCGCGGGCACCGATGTGGGTGAGTCCGGTGGACTTGTCGGCCGGTTTACCAAGGAAGGCCTTGTCATCGATCCACGCCGGCCCGACAGCCGTACCGCGTGCGGCTCCGAACGGAGTAGTGAAACGCCGAGTGACCTCCTGGGTGGCAGCGTCGACGGCAAGGTTCGCGGTGCCGTGGTGGTCGCTGGCGACGAACGTGAGCTTGTCGGTGCCTGTTTCGTTGCTGCGGACGGCAATGACCGTGCCATTGGCCGCGTAACTGCGCGTGGCCCAGGTCTTGGTGGTGGTGCCCGTCGCCTTGACGTGCAGTTCGGTTGCGCCGAGATAGAGGACGGATTCGCCCTCGCCGCCGGCACGACGAATCAGCAGTTCCCCGTTGGCGTCGTACAGGTAGTCGGTCCTCTTGCCGCCTTCGGCGAGGCCAGCAAGGGCGCCGTCGGAGTTCCAGGTCAGGCTCTGGGGCGTTCCGGTGAGACCGGGGCGATTGGTCGTGGCACCGGCTGCGTTGTAGGAGTACGCGTCCTCAACGCCGCCGCAGGATGCTCCGGTTGTCGTGGCCGTGAGTCTGTGAGGCTTGTCAGCCTTGTTGTAGCAGTACTTTCGCGTCGTGGGCGTGGTGCCGTTGTACGTGGTCTCGCTGGTGCGTTGGCCGGCGTCGTTGTAGGCGTATTCGCTTCGGTAGGGGGCGGCTCCTCCGGTGACGCTGCTGGCGCAGTCGCCGTTGGCGGGAGTGAGTGCCTGGGTCAGGCGACGGTAACCGTCATAGCCGAAACACTGGATGTCAGCCGTGGAACCTTGGGGAGTGTCCGCGATCTTGGTGACGTTGCCGACCTGGTCGTAGGTGTAGTCCAGGTTCTGCGGCTTGTAAGGGGCGATGGCCGGTGTGGTGACGTCGGCGTGGGTCAGACGACCGGTGCCCTGTTCGAAGACATTGGTCAGGTAGGTCTGCTTGGCGCTGTCGGCCTCCGAGGTGCCCAGGATGAGCTGCTCAGCCTGGCCGAGAGCGCTGAAGCTGGTGCGGAGAAGGTAGCCAGTGGCTCCCGAGACGGTGCTGACCTGACTGGTGGCGTTGTAGCCGTATGTGATCTTCTCAGCAGGCAATCCCCCTACGGCCGGCTGGGTGCTGGTGGCCAGCGTTCCGTCGAGATAATAGGAGGATTCCGCGGTGTAGGTACTGGCTGCCGCGCCGGAGGCGACCAAGGGGTCGTCCGAGGGCAGAGTGAGCTGTGTCTTCTTCGGGCGGTAGAGCTGGTCGGACTCGACGACGGTGTCCGTGTAGGCACGGCCGTCGGCGTATCGCGTGGATGTTTCCAGCTGGCCCTTGTATTTGCTGTCGTATGTCCACTCTGCGAGTTTGTTGGCAGGCTCCTTGACGTTCTGCCAGAGGCCGGTGGTACGGCCGAGGGCATCGATTTCGTAGTAGACCTTGGGTTCGGCGTTGGACTGCGTCCAGTCGATCGTGTCGAGATCGGTGTAGCTGGTAGTGGAGGTTCCCTTGTCGGGGTCGGTCGACTGAATCTCACGGCCGAAGAGGTCGAAGGTCTTGGACCACACAGCACCGTCATTGCCGGTGATGGTGTCCGTTTTGCCATCGCGCGTGTAGTGGTAGGCGAGGTTGGTGTAGGCCGGTGCCGGAGTCGTTCCGCCGTAGTCGGGATCGTTGGTCATCGGACCGGCGTAGTCCCGGCGTTCCACGATGCGGCCGAGCACATCGTTGATGACGCGGCTTCCTTGGCCGCCCTCAGGTGCCGTGGTAGCAGTGCTGTCGCCTGTGTAGCTGGTGGTCGTGGACGACTTCTGTCTGCCGAATACGAGGAGGGCACTTGTCGTCGGGCGGCCGACGCCGTCGAAGACGGTGAGGGTCTGGGCGGGGGCCTCGCCGTGGAGAGCCTTCGTGTAGATCGGGTCAGGGGTGTTCTTGTCGTCGAAGATCTGGTCGTAGGCCTCGGAGATCAAGCCGCGGTCGTCGTAGCGGGTGTCGGTGAGCAGGCGTCCGCCCAGTGGGGTGGGGTTCTGCGTCTGCAGCGGCCGGTACAGCGAGTCGAAGATCTGGTAGGAGACGGTCCGTGCCGATGCCGTCTTGAGCAGCGAGGTTGATACGACCGGTGCGCTCCCGCGTTTGACGGTGTATCCGTACGAAGCGCTCGGGGAGTCATTGCTGCCGCGAGCCCGGTCGGGCAGCCACACATCGGTCAACCGGCCGAGCGCGTCGTAGGCGGACTCGGTCAACCTGTTGTTCGCGTCGTATTCCCGCAGCTTCAAGCCGCGCAGGCCGTCGTAGTAGGTGATCGTCCGGTGGTCCATCGCGTTGTACGTGAGGATGCGGGTCAGAGGGCCGTGACCGGTCGGCGTGTACGTGGTGCGACTGGTCTTGACCTTGTCCTTGCCGTTACTCACCACCAAAGGGCGGCCCAGCGCGTCGAACGCGTTGGTGGCGAGGGTCTGCCAGTTGATGGGATGCCGTTCGCCGCCGCTTGCGCTCGCCGGGTAGCCGGTGGGGCGGCCGGACCATGTGGCCTCGCCCTTCGTGGGGCGTTGGTTGGGTGACCAGGTCGTGGCGTCGGGGTTGTCGTAAACGGTGGCGGCGTCGGAAAGGACGTCACCGCGGCCGGCGGTGTCCGTGGGCAAGGAGAGATCCGTCTCCGAGGTTGAACAGGGCTTTCCGACTGTCCGGGTGCGGGAGACGAGGGAGTTGATGTAGATGCCGGCCGCGGCATCTTCAGTGCGCGCGTACCAGGTGCGGGTGCAGGTTTCCGCCGTACCCACCTTCGTGACCATGCCGAAGGAGTCGTAGCTGGTGGTGGTACCTGTGGTTCGCCACGTTTTGGGAACAGTGAGGTAAGTGTATGTAGCGGAGTTTCCCGGGCGGACGTAATAAGCCTCAGTGTGCGCGTAGGACTTCTGCTGTGAAGCGGTCCTCTGAGACCAGGGATTGTTCACGCTCACCGTGATCGGAGCAGTTCCGTCGTAGGTGATCTCTTGTCTGAGGAAACCCGCGTACTGGTCGGAATCGGTCCAGTCGGCGATGGTCAGGCCAGATACGGGAACCGCTTTGACTGCCGAGCTTCGGCGGGTGCCGGAGTCCACGGCGTTGGCGTCGTCCGTGGCCGGGGTGAGCAGCCGGTCGCCGTTCATGCCCTGCATGTACACAGAGGTGGTCTTGGACCGGGTGCGGTCGGCCCGGCCGGTGTAAGTGGTCACCTGACCGTAGCCTCGCCACAGGGACCAGGTACGTTCGTCGGCTGGTGTGAACGGGGAGTCGTCGTAGTGCCATCCAGGGTTGCTGTAGGCGTACTCGTTCTCGATGGCCGAGCCGGCGACGGGATCGTCGGTGAGGACAGCAGTGACGCGGTATTTATGGAACCAGTCGAGGGAGGCCTCGTCGGAGCCGTTGATGTTCCAGTACACCGGGTAGCACGATTTGCTGTTGGTGTCCTCTGCGGCAGGCATGTTGGAACCGCGGACGCACTCGGCCGGCGAGAGGGTGACGGTCGTGATGGCGCCGGTCTCGCTGGTGATGGTGTGCATGCGTGGGCGGCTGTACGGCAGGATGTTGCCGCCGCCGGGGGTGGTGCCACCCTCCACGCGGTTGGGCCGTAGCTGGTAGGTGAAGGAGACCGGGTCCAGCTTGATGGCGGTTCCGGCGTGTCCGGTGCGTTCGATGCCGGTCAGAACCAGGGTCTGGTCGGAGGTGTTGCCGATGTCCTGGCCGTCTTCCCACTTGTGTGAGAGCGTCCAGGAGTCCACGGGAGTGTAGGCAGTCCCGTTCCATACCCCAGTGGCAATCTTGGTAACACGTTTGCGGGTGAAGAACGAGGGGCTGACGGCCAGGCAGTCGGTGTTGGAGTCTCCGTTGGCGCAGATGGCGTCGTACGGCACATCCGGCCAGTTGTCGGCTGAGTCCTCGGTAAGGGAATCACAGCCGGTGCCGGTCGCCAGACAGCGCTCGTCGTAAGTGAAGGCCACCTGGGCGGTTGCGTTCGTGGTGAACAGCACCGCCGCGCTCTGCCCGAAGAGGATCTTCTGGAGGGTGCCGCCCCGCGTGTAGGCGGCGTTGGCGGTGGAGCCGTTGCCACGTTTGTAGTAGTTGGTTTCCTTGTTGTACCAGTACGTCATGGCGTTGCCATGGGTGTCCTCGACGAGGTCGAGGTTCCAGCGCCATCCCTGGATGTCCCAGCGATCCGCAAAGCTGTTCCCACTGCTGTAGCCGGGCTCACCCGTGTCGTCGCCGAAGACTGGCACGGTCCACACCGAGTTGGTCCGCTCACTGTCAGGCGCGCCCGGCAGTTTGTGCAGACCGAAGGTGTACTTGGTGCCGTCGCCGGTGGTCACCCGCCAGTACTCGCCGTTGCCGTCACCGTTGCCGAGACTTGTGTCCTTGAGCTGTTCGACCTTGGAGGCGTCGTCGTCCTTCAGCTGCCACTGGCCGCTGGTGTCGTCCTTGACCAGCTCGGATGACTTGCCGTCGAGGACCAGGGAGGCGTTGTCGTACTTCCAGCACATGTCGAACTTGTCGACCTGGCCGTCGTCGTCGCACGAGCCGTACTGGCGCTCGATGTAGGAGGCGCCGGGCGAGTTGAAGCCCTCGCCGACCACCGTCGCTTGCGTATTGGTGTTGGCGGTCCGGCCGTCGGTGCTGCCCGAGTCGTAGGAGAGATCCAGCTTGGGGAGGGGTCCGGCCGCGACGGGCGGTGTATCGAGCGGGTAGGACCAGCCGAAGGAGCCGGACGAGGATCCCGCCGTCCAGGAAGAGGAAGGTGAGAGTTCCGTGGCCTTGAAGGATCCGGCAGCCGAGGCTGTCTCACCGGACGCGGCCAGGGCCAGGACAACTGTGGCGGCCTTCCCCGGCACAACCGACCCGTCAGCCTCGGAGGTGACCGCTGCAGAGCCGAAACCGACCCGACCGGTCACGGTCTGCCGCTCGGCATCGTTGACTGTGGTGAGAGGCGTCAGTGTGCGGCAGGCCGGCTTCTCCGGAGTGGTCAGTACGCACTCGGGAAGTTTTGAAAAGCTGAGCCTACCGGCCCAGTCACCACCGTAGGCGGAAGCGAATGCCGCGTAGTCGATGGTGAGCTGAGCGTCTCCGGGCTGCGCCGGAGTGGCGGTGAGCAGCAGGCCGTTGAGCCCTGTGGCACGTGTCTCCTTGCGACCGAGGACCTCGATCTGCGCCGTGCCAGCAATGGGGTGCTTGCCGTGCGGGGTGATCGCGACGGGCAGCCCACCGACCAGGGTGGGCTTCAACTCGGAGGTGTTGTCCGAGCTCGCAGTCGCCTTTACCCTGACCGTGGCCCGGCTGTGTTCGGGCCAGGTCACGTGTTGTTCGGCCAGTGCGCTCTTTGCCCGGGTGTCACCCGCTGCCTTCGACTTCGCAGCCCGCTCCCGAGCCCTCTCAGCTCCCGGCGAGACGGCCTGGACCTTGCTGACACGTTGACCGGAGACATCTGGTACTCCCGGCCGAGACGCGGCTTGAGCCAACGGACTGCCACTTAGCGGTACCAACAACGCCAGAGTCAGGACCCCCACCACGGCACCCCGCCAGCCCACGCGTGCCCGCCCTGTCGCGAGTCGGCCTGTGGCCAGGCGGCGATCGGTTTTCCGCGATGTGCTCATTAACCTGTCAACCCCCAACGAAGGGCCCTGTGTCCAGTGCCGGGACAGCTGGCATCACGGGCTGATACGGCGACGACGTCCAATGCGACGGTGATGTGCCTCGACACGTTCGTTGTGGCCCAGGGCAAGGCGTGCGTCCCTGGGCCACTACGCAGGCCTGGCTAAGTAGTGATCCCGATAACCTGTGTGAGGTGTTCTGCGTCCTCCAGGGCACCGGCGAAGAGGCGGACCTCCTCGATCGTCCCGGGCAGGAAGTTCTGGGAGGCCCCTGCGATGGCGCTCTTGCCGACCTTGATGCCCTCGCCGCCGATCTTGGCGGTGAAGGGCTCTGCTCCGGCTTCCTGCGGGGTGTTGCTCATATACAGGGCCACGGTGCCGTCCTGGGCATCATGGACACCGGTCAGATGAACCTGGGAGGCAGACAGTTCTTCCGCCGTGGTCTCCACGCCTGTGATGGTGCCGTCGGCGTTCAGCCGACCGAAATACCACCGTCCGGAAAGGATCTTTACCTCTTCGGGCTCACCCAGTTCGTTGTCCTCTATTTCGACGCGGAAGCCTGTGCGTTTGAACCAGATCCCCCATGCCGAGTCGCCACTGGTAGCGGTGTGGCCGACCACCTGTGCCAGGTAGCCGTCCGGTTTGGACTCCATCGCGTTCACGTCCAGTTCCACGTGCGTGGTTACGGTGAACGAACCGGTGTCGTCGATGACCGGGGACTCGGTGGATGCGCCGTCGTCGATGCCGTCGAACACCATGCCGTCCGCCGTAGTGGCGGCACCGCCAAGGAGGCTGAGCGGGTGATTTCCGGTCGCATCGGTGACGGTATTGGTCCCAGGTTCGGTGGGATGCCAGTCGGCGACCTTGGCCAGGCCGGGCTTGCTACCGTCATCCCGCATCGAGGCTGCCAGCCCCATCTCGTAGTCAGAGGTCAAGCGCTGCCACACAGTGACCTCGTCGATGCTGCCCGGCCAGTAGTCCGCCCAGGACCCGGCCAACTTTGTGCGGCCGATCTGCAACCCGCCCTGGTCGGTCCAGGCACTGGTGTAGGAGGAACTGCCCTGCAACTTGCCGTTGACATACAGCCGAATCTGCTTGTTCGGCATGTCGTAGACGCCGGCCACATGCACCCACGCCTTGAGCGCCGCGTCGTCCTGGGACAGCACGGACGCCGTCCAACCGCCATCCGGCTTGTCACCGTCGGCAGCGTTGAACCTCCACTTGCCCTGGCTGCACCCCAACCAGAACGGGCTCTTATAGGTGGCATCCTGGCTGACTGCTGCAAAGCTCTTGTCGCACGCGTCCACACGCGCCCAGGCAGAAATGGTGTAGCTCGCCCGTGGGTCGATCACTGGACCGGAGGTGGCCCCGTACTGTGCCGACCCAGTCAACCGGATCGCCTTGTCATCGCCGATGTATGTGCCGCTGCTGTCGAGTAGTTCTCCTCGGCGACCGCCGGCATAGCGGCTCGCACCGGACAGCGTTATGGGGTCCTGGAACGCAGGATCAGTAGTGGAGGTATCCACCGCGGCACCGGTGGCCTCATCGAAGTGCCACTGCCCGACCGGTTTTTCCCCCTCCTTGACGAGGAACTCCACTTGCGCGGTACCTCCGCGGCGGCCAAGGGAGTCCTTTGCCACCACTTGCAGCGTGGCGGTGCCGGGTCTGGTGGGCGTGATGGTCTGGTTGACAGTTGCACCCGGAAGCCAGGTCGACCATGTGGTGTCGGTCGACAACTTGTACTGGTAGTGCGTGTTGGTGTCGCCGACGGCCGGGGTGAAGGTGAACTGCGCGCCCTGGTTGGGACCGCCGGCCGGCGTGCAGGTCACCGCGCAATTTGTGTATGGCGACCCGACCGCGATATTCGGGGGCTTCGGTGCCGACGTGTCCACTTTGAAGTAACAGGCTGCGGTGTAACCGGTGTTCAGGAACGACGTCTGGTTGTCGTAGTACGACATCGTCAGAGCCTTCATGCGATACACCACCCCCTCGCTCAGGGCAGTGGCCAAGGTGGGGGACTGTTTGGTCAAGTTGGCCACGAACCCTGTGGATGGGCTGGTCAGATCGGGGATTCCCACAAGGGGGCCAGATTTCCAGCTGCCGCCTTCTAGCTTGTCGAAGCGGAACCTGATCCTCAGATGTGCCCCCACCGAGCCGCCCACGGCAGTCAGTGGAATGCCTGTCACCTGCGGCTTGGGGGCAGCAACGATCGTCGGATTGGCCTGGTCGGTGGAGCAGATGTAACCGCTCCCGGACGGGAAGCCCACACTGCGAGGTAGTGCCGGGATGCCGACGTAGGTGACCTTGAGCACGGCGTCGTCGTCGAAGCGCTTCCAGCCGTTCGGGTCCGACTCGTCCTTCGCCATCAGCATCAGTGTGAGCAAGGACAGCTTGCCCTCAGCGAAAGACTTCACCGTCGCGGTGAGATTCTCGTCCGGCTCGTCAGGCAGGTTGTCGACGAACTTGATGGGAGCATCCGGCTGTGACGGGCAGTAGGCCGCATTGCCGGCAGCGACACTTCGGTCACCCATCTGATCCAGCTTGGTGGGGCCCGGCCAGTTCGTGGACGCCGAGATCGGATTCGTGCGTTCCAGGTCGACCCATGACGGCGTGCAGGAGAAGGAGTGGCGTTCCGTGATCCAGAACTCGGCTCCCAGGACCCGCTTACCGGCCAACGAGGTCGGCTTGAACTCGAAGTACATCCGGTTCGTGTAAGCGGCACCCTTCGTGCAGTAGTACAGGTAGTCGCCAATCACCTTCTGGGAACAGCGTCCGACACCCAGCCCGTCAGTACCGGTCGAGAAGTTGTACTGGGTTCCGTTGGCCGAGGACAACAGAGTGCGTTCGGATTCGTTGATCTCTACCGAGGGGTCGATATACAGCGGGAAGGAAGCCGCGGGGGTGTCGGTGAGCATTCCCGGATCAGGGGTGACCGCGATGGAGTCCGGCTTCAGGTTGAGTTCGAGCACGGCCGCCTCGTCGCCCACGCCGGGTCCAGCAACCGGGTCCTCGGTGGCCCCGCTGGCATCCAGCGGAATCTCGTCGGCGGTCTGGATCGAGGCCAGTGCACGACTCGGGTTCACCTGCGTGTCGCCGGAGGAGTCCCACATCCGCGCTGCGGGCGACTGGAAGACCTTCTGGCCATTGGTACCCACGGCGATCAGGCCGCCACCAGGGCGATTCTGCATCTTCAGCCCAGTCGTCCTGAGTGAGAAATTGATCTCCGCCAGTGCCGGATTACGGGCCGCCTCGGGGGTCTCCACCTCCAGCACCTGCTGGAAGCCCTCCAGCGTGGCTGTCACGATCAAGTTGGCGTCGGGCAGCACATCGTCGTAGATCACGCGTGCGCCGTCCAGCCGCGGTGTCGGCAGCTCGCCCGGCCAGCCGAGTTCCACCGCGCGTCCGGCTTCGGAAATCTTCACCAGGTGAGATCCGTCGCCCCCTCCGGAGAAAACCATGTCCGCCGTCGCGGCCTTCGGTCGGATCGCACCGTCAGCCCCCTTTGCCAGCGTGGCATCCGGCTCAGCCCAATCCCCACCGGACTTGGCGACCCGCACCGGGGCGACGGACTGCTCCATCGTCATCGTCACGCCATCCGGATTGGCGAACGTGGTGGTGTACTCCCCTCGCTCGCCAATCACTTCGACCCGCTGCCCCGACTCCTGCGCCTGCGCCAGGGCCTGATGAGCTTCGTCCAGCGTGGAGTCCTCCGCGGCGCTCGCGGGTGCGGTGGTTATGATCGCCGGCGACATGGCCAGCAAACCGACCGCCGTGACTGCGCAGACGTTTCTGCGCAGTTGCCGGCCCCATGCGCGGGCAGCACTGTGCCCCCACCTCAACGCCACGATCCCCACCCCAACGTCACAGGAGTCCCACAAGTGCGCTGAGTTAACTGGGGACTACAAGGAATAGTCAACAGCTTTCAAAGGGCGCGCCGAGCAATGCCCCGTTCCTCCATGTTTGACCGCGACGAGAATGCGCCATGACCGATTCCCGCTACTGCACAATCCAGACATGTCCGCAGTCTGGAATCGCAAGGTATTGATACCGATCATCCGGGAGTGGCATCCATGCCGCACAAGCGGAATAGACGCCCAACATTTCATTTGGACCGCTAGGGCGATAAGCCGTCAGACGGATCAATATCGGCCAATCTGGGCCACTGAGCTTCTTCGAGTTGGCCACCGAGCAGGTGACGGTCCATGAAGCGCAACGAGCGAGGCCCCGAGTTGTTGTGCAAGCTCCGTCCGTCTCAGCGGGCGATGGTGGCACTGGCCTCGATTCGTCAGCGATGATCGGTCGCTGATCGGCTCGGCGGTTCGCCCGTAATGTTCCTATGCCGGTCGGGGCGGGCCGTCGCGTGTCGCTGCGGAGGCGTCGGGTTCCACGGGCCCGAGGGTGGGTCGTCCTGTCCTTTCGGTGTCGTCGGGGCGGTGGCCGGCCGTCACATGCGGGCCGGGAGCCGGGTGGCCCGCTGCCAGGCGGTGGTGAATGCGTGTGCCCAGGGCCAGGTGCGGTCCAGGTGCAGCGTGCGGCGGCGGGCGTGGGAGGTGAGCCGGACGGGCAGGTGGTACAGCTTCGTACGGATCGTGTCCGGCTCGGCGGCGGCGAGGTCGGGCTCGTCATGCAGGAGGAGGAGCCGCACCCAGGCGTCGAGGTCGGCGGCGATCGTGGCGGCCAGTACCCAGGCTGCGTTGAGCTGCCAGGACTTCGAGGGCAGCAGCCCGAGACCGATCCGCTTGATCGTCTTGACACGGTCCTCGACCTCAGCGTGATCGCGGTACAGGGCGTCGACGAACCACACCTGCCCGGTGCCGGGCGCCCCGGAAAGCCCCTGGTGGGCTGGGATGTTCGTGGCAATGATCTGGTAGCGCCGGCCGGTGCGTTTCTCGAAGGCGGTCAGCTTCTTCGCATCCCGGCGCGAGGGCTTGACCCTGCGCACGATCAGCCGCATCCCCTTCGGCCGGCCAGTCAGGTCACGCAGGCCGGTCAGCTCGGCGACCTGGTAGGAGAGCCGTTCGCCGTCGGGTCCCTTGATCTCGTGGAGTTGGCCGTCCTGCCGCAGCGTAGCCGTCCACACGTTCTCCGGCAGCAGCGCGATGGCCTGCTCGTCCGTGGCGCTGACGGCCCAGCCGGTCACCCAGGCTCCCAGCGGCATGTGGCCGAAGCTGCCCTTGAAGGTGCCCGCCGCGCCTTGTTTCCGGCTGGTGCAGGTGACGATGGTCGCGTCGAGGTCGAGAACGTACCAGCCGGTCAGCTGCCGGCCGCACACCTCGATCCAGGGGAAGCCGCCGGGGCTCAGAGCGAGCAGCGTCCATACCACGCGGCGTATCGCGGCGCGGGCTCGCTCGACGCGGGCCGCGACCGGGGTGTCGATCGCGGCCAGGGCGCGGCGCAGGGTGCTGTCCGAGACGGGCCGGCCAAACACCGGCCGCCAGTGGTGCTGAAGTTGCTCGGCTTCCAGGATGTTCGTCGCGCCGAGCACGATCGCGCAGGCCAGCTGGATTAGCGCCATGCCCCGGTCTCGCCGGCCCGGCCCGGCGCCCTTCGGCAACGCCGCACTCAGCGCGGTGGTCAGGCCGACGCGATCGGCGACCTTCCGCAGCAGCACCACGCCTGCATGACCGATCAGGTTCTTGCCGTCGGCCCGCACGGCAAGCCGGTGATCCCATTCGGTAGCCTGCACCTTTTGGGTGTCTCTCTCTGCGACGGTTTTGGTCTAGACAACCCAGATCATTGCAGGTGGGAGGCACCCTTCCTGCTGCCGGGGCATCAGGTCACGGCCGTAACTGAACACACGAGGTCGAGCTGTTGCCGAACGGGTTGCCGGGGGCCGGGCGACCAACAGGCCCATACGTTCCTCCGGGACAACTAAGGCGTCCGGGCCTCCAGGTGTCCGGGTGTCCAGGCCTCCAGCAAGGCCTGACCGGCGAGCGGGCGGGCCCTCACCCGCACCCAGACCGACGGGTCGTCGGGGACCGGTGTTCTGGGCGGCGGCCCCGACTGGTGCGGGCCCCTCGGCGACAAAGCCACAGGCAGCGACAAACGAGTCGGGCTGTACGCCGGGGCCGCACCGAAGCAGAGAAGACACACTGACCTGCATGTACGAACGTTCGAACCGAGGCAATGCGCAGCTAGCGCGCACAGTCGTACGCAGTAGATCCAAAATGTAGTGCTCGCTGCCGTCCCGGAGATGCGACGAGGACGAGACGGCCTGCGGGTCCGATCGGCTAACTTGTTGTTCCCCCGACGCCCCGGCTTTCGCCGGACGGACCCGACCCGAGGACAGACGTGCAGACGACTCCGCTCAGCCCGGAAGACCCGGCACAGATCGGTGGCTTCGAGCTGTTGGGCCGGATCGGTCAGGGTGGGATGGGGCAGGTGTATCTGGGCGAATCGCCCGGGGGCGAGCCTGCCGCGGTGAAGGTCATCAAGCCTTCGGTCGTCGACTCGACCTCCCGTCTGCGCTTCGCGCAGGAGATCGAGATCCTGAAGACGGTCTGGGGCGCACGGATCGCGCAGCTTCTCGACGCGGACGCAGACGCGGAGCAGCCGTGGCTGGCGACCGAGTACATCGAGGGACCGGATCTCGGCAAGCACGTGATGACGCACGGCCCGCTGCCGGGGCTTCTCGTCCTCTCGCTCGGCGCGACCATCGCCGAGGGCTTGGGTTATGTGCACAAGCAGGGACTACTGCACCGTGACCTGAAACCCGCGAACATCTTGCTCGGTCCGAACGGCCCCAAGATCATCGATTTCGGTCTGGCCGTCTTCGCCGAGTCGAGCGCCTCCCTCACCGCGGCCAACACCGTCGTCGGTACCCCCTCGTGCATGCCTCCTGAGCAGGCCAGCGGTGAGAAGCCGCTGACGAGCGCCGTCGACGTGTACGCGCTCGGGACAGTGCTGCTGTTCGCCGCGACGGGCCATCTGCCGTACCACGCGAACAACATCCATGTGCTCTTCCACATGGTGACCGATCCGGCGACCGCACCCGATCTGGCCGGCACTCCTCCCGAGCTGGTCCCCCTGCTGACGTCCATGCTGGCTCACCAGGCTCAGGCTCGGCCCACGATCACCGAGGTCGTCCAACAGTGCCGTGCCCTGGTCGAGGCGCAGGGACTGAAGCTCGCCCAGGCTCGCCGGCGCCTCACGACCTATACCGCAGAGCCGCCTCAGGAGTTCCTCACGCTGCTTCCGGCACACGTGTCGGAGGGCGTCGTACCTCCGGCTCCTGCTCCGTCCGACCTGGTGGATGCGCCGCCCGGTGACGGAACCCGGCCCATGCTCGTGGACACGGCCTCCTCGGAAGCCGATCCCACCCTGTTCCTCACCTCACCTCATCAGGCACCGCCGGCCGGGCCGCCTGCCCGACCGGAGCAGACAATCCAGGCACCACAAAGCGCACAGGACGAGCAAGGCAAGGAGGACCCGAGTAATCCACAGGACGTGCCCCGACGCGCTCGGGGCACCGGCCGGCCTCCCGTCCGCTCCCTTCGTCACTCCGCGCAGGCCAGGCGCACAGCCCAGCAGCTGCGCGAGGCCTACGCGGCACGGGCCGCCTTCTGACCCTCACGACACGCACGTGCGTCGTCGCGGCGCCCCTGCGCACCTCGCCAGGCCCCGACCCGCGACTGCTCCTCACCGCGAGCCCTTGACCTGCGGGTCTGCCCCGGTGAGGGTGGTTCACGCGCTTTGCCGCCCATACGGCACAGTGGAGCGGTACAACAGCGTGAGCGGTACGTCGGCCCGCGCCGGGCGACGACCGCGACAACAGCACAGCACGACGGACACGGGAGGCAGCGGGTGACCGCCCAGCAGAGCAGCACCGCACCGGTGGGTTCCGGGGAGGACCAGTTTCCGGCAGGCGCGCAGGTCTTCGTGCGCGACGAGGTGTGGCTCGTGCGGAACTCCGTGCGCACCGAGCACGACGGCGCGAAGGTCGACGTCGTGGGCGTGTCCGACTTCGTACGGGACCAGGAGGCTGTGTTTTTCACCGGCCTGGACACGATCGAGCTGATCGACCCCCGCCGTACGAAGCTGGTCCGGGACGAGTCGTCGAACTTCCGCCGCTCCCGTCTCTTCCTGGAGGCGGTCCTGCGCAAGACCGCGCTGCCGCAGTCCGAGCGCCGGCTGGCCCTCGCCGACTCGTTCCTTCTCGACTCCCTCCCCTATCAGCGCCGCCCGGCCGAGCTGGCCCTGTCGGGCCGCAACCTGCGCCCACGGCTGCTGATCGCCGACGTGGTCGGTCTGGGCAAGACCCTGGAGATCGGTCTGACGCTGGCCGAGCTGATCCGGCGAGGGCGTGGCGAACGGATCCTGGTGGTCACCCCACAGCACGTCCTGGAGCAGTTCCAGCACGAGCTGTGGACCCGGTTCGCGATCCCTCTCGTACGGCTGGACTCGGTCGGCATCGAGCGGATCCAGCGGGAGATCCCGGCGGGCCGGAACCCGTTCACGTACTTCAAGCGGGTCATCGTCTCGATCGACACCCTGAAGAACACCGACCAGTACAAGCACCACCTGGAGCGCATCAACTGGGACGCGGTCGTCATCGACGAGTCGCACAACCTGATCAACCGCGGCTCCCTGCGCAACCAGCTCGCCCAGATCCTCGCCCCGCGCACGGACGCCCTGATCCTGGCCTCGGCGACCCCGCACAATGGTGACGCCAAGTCGTTCGCGGAGCTGATCAGCCTCCTCGACCCGGCGGCGATCCGCGATCCGGAGCACTACCGCGCGGAGGACATCGAGCACCTCTTCATCCGCCGTACGAAGGTCAGCCCCGAGGTCCGCGAGCAGATGAAGGGCCAGTGGGCGGATCGCGGCCCCTCCCAGTCGGTGCGGTGTGCGGCCACACCTGCCGAGGAGAAGATCTTCGAGGAGCTGGCGACGGTCTGGCTGCCCGGCGAGAACGGCACCTCGGTGAGCGGAGTGCCCCTCTTCCCGTACACGCTGCTGAAGTCGTTCCTGTCCTCGCACGCGGCGCTGAAGGCGACGGTGGCGGCGCGCATCAAGACGCTGGAGAAGAAGGACGAGCCGACGGCGACCCGTGCCGAACTCGCCGCGCTGCGCACGCTCCAGGAACTGGTGGCACCGCTGACGGAGACGGACTCCGCGAAGTTCGCGGCGCTGGTCGAGCAGCTGAGAGCGATCGGCGTCGGCCCGAAGTCGGACGCGCGGGTGGTGGTCTTCTCCGAGCGGGTGCAGACCCTGGAGTGGCTGCGTACGGTCCTTCCGGCCGCGCTCGGTTTCCGGGGCCGGGCGGCCGAGGAGTCGACGCGGGTGATGCACGGCGGTCTGTCCGACGAGCAGCAGATGCAGTGCGTGGAGGACTTCGGCCTGGCCGACGCCCCCGTACGCATCCTGCTCACCGGCGATGTGGCGTCCGAAGGCGTCAACCTGCACCGCCAGTGCCACCAGCTCGTCCACTACGACGTGCCCTGGTCGCTGATCCGCATCGAGCAGCGCAACGGCCGTATCGACCGATACGGACAGGTGCACCAGCCACAGTTTCGCGCGCTGATCCTCACCAGTGAGGTGGAGGGGGCGAAGGACGACACGGTGGTGGCCGAGCGGCTGCTGGACCGCGAGGACCACGCACATCAGGCCCTGGGCACGGCCGAGGCGGTGACGGGCCTGTACCGCGCGGAGGCGGAGGAGAAGTCCCTCATCCAGGATCTGCTGCGCGGCCGTACGGTGGACGAGTCGCTGGACGCGCACCGCTCGGAGGCCGAGACGGACGCGGCCATGGACGACTTCCTGGCGGACTTCTTCGGCTCGGTGGGTGACGCCGAACCGGGCGCGGAGGACGACGACCCGGAGGACGCTCAGGCAGGCAATGCCGACGTTTCGGCGCCGAGCGGCGCGGGAGCGGGCGACGCGGCAGTGCCTCGGCTGTTCACGTCGACCGCCGAATTCCTGGACGAGGCGCTGCGCGAGGTGTTCCCCGACGCGACCACCAGCCTGGACCTGCACCGGGACACCGAGTCGGGCCTGTTGTCCTTCCGCCCGCCCACCGATCTGGTGCACCGCCTCAAAGCACTCCCGCTGGACTACGTACGCGAACAACGCCTGCGCGAGCGACTGTTGGTGACCTTCAACCGCCGGCTCGCCGAACACTCCCTGAAGCGGGCCCGCGAGTCGTCCACGTCCAGCTGGCCGGACATCTCGCTGCTCACGGATCTGCATCCGGTGGTGGAGTGGCTGACGGACAAGGTCCTGGTGCGTCTGGGCCGCCAGGAGGCCCTGATCATCACGGCCGACGTGCCCGAGCCCACGTACCTCGTCCAGGGCGTCTACTCCAACGCGTTGGGCCGTCCGACCGTCGTCAAGTGGATGGGCGTGACGCGGGGCGGCACGGTCGAAGACGACATGGTCGGGCTGCTGCGCCGCTCCGGGGTCGGACCGACCATGGCCAACCCGATGCGCCACAGCGAACCGGCGACCGCGCTGGAGGCCGGCATTCCCGACGCCCTCGCTGCCGCCGAGCGGTTCCTCGACCGGCACCGCGACGCCTGGGACGAGCCGCTGCGCAAGCCGATCGACGACTACAAGGCCCGTCTGGGCGACTGGGAGCAGCCCACCCTCGCCGGGGAGCGGACGAAGAAGTCGCTCGCCTCGCTCGCGGACTCGCTGCTGACCACCGGCCGCCCGCTGTTGCGGGTCCTCGCCGTCCTGGTTCCCGACCCGCAGGTGTCGTCCTCGCCGACGCCGTCCACGGCCTGAGCCGACGCTCGCCAGACCTCCCGACCTGAGATTCCCTGAGAAGAGACCGGACATGACGTACGACTCCCTGGTCAACCGAGGAGACTACTTCTCGGCGCACTACCTCGCCGAGGTGCTGCCCAAGGACCTCAAGTCGGGCCTGCTGGCCACCTGGAAGCAGCGCGAGGACGAGGCGAAGGCGGAGGCCGATCGGGCGGCCGCCGCGGGGGCCGCAGGAGCCGACGGGACGTCGGGGGAGCCTGACGCCGACGCCCTGCCCGTCACCCCTCGCGCCGGTCTGCGGGAGCTGCGCCGCGGCTACTTCCGGGCCCGTTCCTCCTTCGCCCTCCCCGAGGACGAGGACGGTACAGCGGCCGCCCAGGACACCGAGGACGACTCGGCGACGTACGACTCCCCCGCCTGGGCCGAACGCGTACGCGCCCTGAACGCCGAGGTCCTGCACGCCCTCGGCTACGACGCCAAGCCGCGCACGATGACGGTGACCCGCGCCGACCAGCCGTACGAGGTACGGGTCGCGCACGCCGAGAAGGGCCTGGTCGCGGTCGACTGCGGCTGGGCCGCCGAACCGGACGCCGCCCTCGACCCGGAGGGCCCCGGTCGCCTCCTGGAACCGGTTCCTCTGGACGGCCGCAACACCGTGCCGACAGGATCGAAGCTCGCCTCGTTCCTCTTCGCCTCCGAGGACGCGCCGCGTTACGTGCTGCTGCTGGTCGGCGGGGTCGTCGTCCTCGCGGACCGGATGGTGTGGGGCGAGGGCCGCTACCTCGCGGTTTCCCTCGACGCGGCCCTGCAACGCAACGACACCAAGGCGGGCGGCGAACTCGACACGATCGCCGCCCTGTTCGGCGCGGACTCGCTGCGCACGCCGGAGGAGGGCGGCGAGAACCCCCTCGCGGAACTCGTCGGCAAGTCCACCAAGCACGCGGTGGGCGTCTCCAGCGAACTGCGCGACGGTCTGCGCCTGAGCGTCGAGCTGATCGCGGGCGAGGTCCTGGCCCGACTGCGCGACCAGGACGTACGCCCCGAGGACATCGGCGAACTGTCGGACCTCGGCAAGCAGTTGACCCGCGAGTCGCTCCGCTACCTCTACCGCGTCCTGTTCCTGCTCTACGCGGAGGCCCGCCCCGAGCTGGGCATCCTGCCCGCCGACTATCCCGAGTACCAGCAGGGCTACGGCCTCGGCCGCCTCGGCGAGCTGATCGCCGAACGCGACCTCGTCGACGAGAAGTCCCGGCAGGGCACCTACCTGTACGAGTCCCTGGACCTGCTCTTCCGCAAGGTGCAGGAGGGCTACCGTTCCCGCCGCACGCACGGCCCCGCGGCCGTGGAGACGGACGACGGCATCGAGGTGGACGCCGTCAGGACCAGCGAGGACGTGGGCCTGCGTTTCGAGCCGCTGCACTCCAAGCTGTTCGAGCAGGAGTCGATCCGGCTGATCGGCCTGGGCGCGATCCCGCACCCGCATGACGATGCCGACGAGGACGACGCCGAGGCCGGCCTTGAAGGCTCGGGCCGCCTCCTGGACACCCGGCTGCGGAACGCCACCCTCTACAAGGTGCTGCGCCTGCTGATGATCACGCGGGGCAAGAAGGGCGAGCGCGGCGGCTTCATCTCGTACGCCCAGCTCGGCATCAACCAGCTCGGGGCCGTGTACGAGGGCCTGATGTCGTACAGCGGTTTCATCGCGGCCGACAACGAGGATCTGTACGAGGTCGCGAAGGGCGGCGACCCGAAGGACGGTTCCTGGCTGATCCCGAAGTCGAAGATCGACGACTATCCGCGCGACGTGTTCGTGTACCGCCGCGACGAGGAGACCGGAGAGGACGTCCGCGTCACCTACACACCCGGCTCGTTCGTCTACCGCCTCTCGGGCCGCGACCGCCAGACCTCGGCCTCGTACTACACCCCCGAGTCACTCACCAAGGTCACGGTCCAACTGGCCCTCCAGCACCGCCTGGACCAGGACGGTACGACGACCGAGGCACGCGAGCTGCTCGACTGGAAGATCTGCGAGCCGGCGCTCGGCTCGGGCGCGTTCCTCAACGAGGCCATCAACCAGGTCGCGGCGGAGTACCTGCGCCGCCGGCAGGAGGAACTGGGCACACCGATCGACACGGAGAAGTACGCGGTCGAGCTCCAGAAGGCCAAGGCGTACGTCGCCCTGCACAACTCCTACGGCGTGGACTTGAATGAGACCGCCGTGGAGCTGGCGGAGGTGTCCCTGTGGCTCAACACCATGCACCCCGGCATGGAGGCCCCCTGGTTCGGCCTGCACCTGCGACGCGGCAACTCGCTGATCGGCGGCCGGCGTGAGGTCTACCCGGCGGAGAAGCTGAAGAAGGCGGCCTGGCTGGGGACGACCCCGGAACGCTTCCCCCTGACAGAGGCGGCGAACGGCCTCCCGGCGACGGTGACCGAGCGCACGACCCGGAGCGGGTCGGTGCAGCGCGTCACCGAGAACGCCGTCCACCACTTCCTGCTCCCCGCGAAGGAGTGGGGCGCGGTCGCGGCCGAGAAGGAGGCGAAGTCCCTCGCCCCGGAGGCGGCCCGCACGCTGGGCAACTGGCGCAAGATGATCACGCGGACGCCCACCGCCAAGCAGGCCGAACGACTTCAGGCGGCGGCCCGGCGGGTGGAGTTCCTGTGGGACTTGGTCGTACGCCGCCTGGAGATCTCCGAGCGGGACATCTCGCGGCGGATCGACGTCTGGGGCGCGGAGGACGGCTGGCTGCGGTCGCCGGAGGTCGCGGTGCAGCGGGAGAAAGTCGTCGCCGACCTGACGGCACCGGACACCCCGTACTGGCGCTTGAAGACCTTGATGGACGCGTGGTGCGCGCTGTGGTTCTGGCCCGTTCAGGAGGCTGGGCTGCTGGACGGCACGGCGGCGGTGTATGAGCGGGGGGCTGATGCTCTCCCGTCTGGTGCCGTCGCTGAGGGGCTGCGGGCGGCGGACGAGTCCGGGGTGCTGATGTCCTGGGAGACGGAGGATCTGTTCGGCGAGGTCACGGGCGGCGGCGAGCTGACGGCGGCCTCGGTGGAGCGCCGGCGGACAGGTCGCCGCAAGGAGGCCATCGGGGGCGCGCGCAAGCGGGCGGTGGTTCCGCTGGCGGGGCTGGACGACTGGCTGGAGTTCGCCGAGTCACTGATCGGCACGGAGGATGTACCGGCGGACTCGCTGGTGGCGGAGTTCGGGTCGTTGGCGGAGCTGGAGCCTTATGAGGATGCGCTGCCGGACCTGATGGGCATGGAGCATTTCCAGCAGCTGGAGCTGCGGTTCCCTTGGGCTTCGGTGGCGGGGGATGTGGCGCGGGCGCAGGGGTTCTTCCATTGGGAACTGGACTTTGCGCAGGTGTTCGCGCGGGGCGGATATGACTTGCAGGTGGGGAATCCGCCTTGGGTTCGGCCACAATGGCGAGAGAATCAAGTTCTCGCCGAGCAGGATCCGTGGTTCATGCTGACCGAGAAGCCAAGCGCGGCGGAATGGAACATGCGCCGCGAGGAGCTACTGATCGCCACAAAAGGTAGCAAGATTTATTTTCTCGACGAGTTGACAGTGAACACAGGAGTCGTCGCAACGCTGACGAGTTCCGCCACCTATCCGCTCCTCGTGGGGACAAAGAGTGACCTATACCGCGCCTTCATGGCCCGAGTGTGGCAGCATACTGCCCGGCACGGTAGTGCTGGCATGCTTCACCCCGACACGCACTTTGGCGGTGTACACGAGGGTGTAATCCGGGCTGCGGCATATCAACATCTTCGGGTACACGCACATTTCGTAAACTCGGCGAACTGGGCATTCGAAGACCTCGACCGCGGTTGGGAATTTGGGGTGCATATCTACGGCACGGCACAAGAACCTGACTTCCTACACCTAAGTGAGCTACGCGACGCCGAGGTCCTTCCCGATTCATTGATCCACGATGGCCGGGGCGCAACACCTGGAATCAAGCACAACGGCTCATGGGATATCCGACCGCATCGCGACCGCTTGGTACACGCGAACACTGAGCTACTGGCCAGTTGGCAGGCCTTGAGGGGCTCAACAGGTGCCGTGACACAGACGCCCCTGCTATACCCGGTCCTCGCCGGCGAGCAGCGCGCGATCGAGGCCCTAGCCGCCTATCGCAGCAACCTCGCCGATTACGGCCCGCTGATTACGATAGGTTTTGACGAAGGCGTCGCGAAGAAGGACGGCCTGATCCGCTGGGGAAATCAAGCAGCCTCCGATTTTACGGACGTTATCCTCCAAGGGCCGCACTTCGCAGCCGCACTTCCCCTATCGAAGGAACCTCGAATCCCCTGCCGGAGCAACAGGGACTGGGACTTGCTCTCACCGACAGAGCTGCCCGATTCATACGTCCCCGTAACCAATTACGTCCGGGCCTGCGATGAGGCAACATATCTGGCAGCAAAAAGCAGCTGGCTCGGAAAACCGTTCACCGAATTCTTCCGTTTGGCATGGCGGAGAATGATCCCATTTAATACGAGTCGCAGCCTACAGGCTGCCCTCATCCCACCCGGTCCTGCCCACGTTCACACAGTGCACTCGATGGCCTTTGCAAACAACCGCCTCACCGCCCTTAACGCGGGCTTTTGGGCGTCATTGCCACTCGACTACCTATTGCGCATCACTGGGCGTGCCGATCTTACGTCGGCGAACGCAAGGCAGATGCCCGCCCCCGACCCGAAACACCCCCTAGCTCCCGCCCTACTCCTCCGTGCCCTCCGCCTAAACGCCCTCACCACCCCCTACGCCCCACTCTGGGCTGAGCTCTTCGACCCCCGCTGGGCAGGCTACGAAGATTGGGCCAACCCCAACTGGCCCCACCTCGAACCCCTAGCGGCCAGCCTCAAGTCCACCTGGGAGTACGCAACCCCGCTCCGCACTGAGCACGAGCGCCGCGCAGCTCTCGTAGAGCTCGACGCCCTCGTCTCCGTCTGGCTCGGCATCACCGCCGACCAGCTCGTCGCCATCTTTAATTCGCGCTACCCGCAGCTGCACGACTACGAGGCAGCCACCTACTTCGACGCCAACGGTCGAAAGATCGCAGCCGACTTCAACACCTACGGCCACGGCCAGACGAAGCAGGACTACCTCGATCTCCTCGCGCATCTGGAAGCCCCGGAACACGCCCCGCCTCCGGTTGGCTACCAGGCCCCCTTCTACAGGGCGGACCGTGAGACTGAGATGAGAGCGGCGCACGCGCATTTCCAAGCCCGGCTGGACGCCGAGATTGCCGCCGGGCGTTGGACCCCACCCGAGCCGGCCGCCGGACGGCACAAGGTGGGAGTGGACGGCTGACCGTCAGCGACCCGCGCCGACGTAAGCCACGCCGTACCCCCGGCCACCCCACGCCTCCCGATAGGTTCCGTCCATGCCAGGACAGTTGCTCGAACTGCACGTGGAGAACTTTCGGAGCCTGCGGGACGTCACCATCCCGTTAGGTCCTCTGACGGTTCTCGTCGGTGCGAACGGTGTCGGTAAGTCGAATGTCCTCAAGGTCTTCGACCTGCTCGCCGACATCATCCGTACCGACCTCGAACCCGCCCTCGAATCCCGGGGCGGGTTCGACGAAGTCGCGTTCTGGGGCGGACCGAAGCCACCGACCACCCTCCGGATTCGACTCAAGGGGACCTGGACCACCCACTCCAGCCCCAACGCCCCTGACGAATACGACCTCAAGGTCCGGCGGTACTCGGCCCCCAGCAACAAGGACAACGGCCGATACCGACTCACCCGCAGTGAGAGCTTTCAGTTCAAGCGGACGCGGGGGCGAGGACGCCGCATCACCGTGTCGGGCGAGCGTGCCACCGTGGTCGACACCCGCCCGAGCAGTGGCCTTGAGGACAGCAGCGAGTTCGGCATCCAGCGACTCAGCAGCGGTCTTTCCACCCTTCCCCGCCTGACCAGCACGGAAGGCGGCACCGAGGTCGCGCGAGTGGCAGACCAACTCTCCTCGTTCCGAGTGTTCGATGTGAGTGTGGACGCGGCACGTCGGCCGTCCCCGGTCGACTACGAGGACCTGTCGTCCAACGCGGACAACTTGGCGGCCTTCCTGTACCTGCTCCACACCGATGACGAAGACCTCTGGAATCGGCTGGTGGAAGACGCGCGTTCGGTGCTTCCCCAGTTGCTGGACATTGAGTTCGTCAGGATCGGGGGCGGGACCGACCAGATCACGGTCTTCCTTCGCGAACGCGGTCTGCGCCGCCCCACACCCCTTGCCGACGCCAGCTATGGAACCGTCCGCCTCCTCGGTCTCCTGGCCTTGCTCTACGACCCCGACCCGCCCGCCCTCACGTGCATCGAAGAGATCGATCACGGCCTTCATCCTCAGGCGCTGCGGTTGATCGTGGAGCGGCTCCGGGAGGCCAGCGCGCTCACTCAGTTCATCGTCGCCACCCACTCCCCCGCTCTCACGGATCGCCTCCTGCCCGAGGAAATCGTGATCTGTGAGCGTGATGACGACGGTGCCTCACTCATCCCCGCCATCACCACGGGCGACGTCCGCGCGATCGTCGAGGAGAGCGGAGACCTGCCACTCGGCGAGCTGTGGTTCTCCGGTGTTCTCGGCGGCGACCTGACGGGGAACGAGCTGTAGTGGCCGGGAGCAGAGGGCCGCAGGAGCGTGGCGTCATCGTGCTGGCCGGCGAGGACACCAACGACTGTCGGATCGTCGCCGAGATCATCAAGCAGCACCATCCGGACCTGGGCAACGCCCGCCTGGTCGAGATCAGCGACAAGACCCGCCTCAAGACGGCCACAGGACCCCAACTCACCGCCCGCGTCAACACGATCATCGGCAAGGCGAAGGGCCGGGCGCTCCGGGCGAAGGGCCCGCTGGTCGGCCTGGTGATCCACGAGGACCTGGACGGGTACACCGACGCCCAGTACACCCGTGTCCGTGCGAACGTCGCCGGAGCCCTCTCCCGTGAAAGCCCCTGCAACTCGGCGCTGGCGCTTGCCGCTTGGGAGTCGGAAGCCTGGCTCTTACTCTTCCCGGACGCCTTCCCGGCCGTCCGCCCCAACTGGAAGGTTCCCGCGCAGCTCCAAAGCCGCGACACCGGAACCATCAAGAGCCCCAAGGAAGAACTCAAGCGCAGGCTCGGTTCCCCGGCCTTCCGGGAAAGCGACGGACCCAAGGTCGCCGAGGAAGCTCGGTCGCTGGGCCTACTGGCCTCGGGCCCGACCGGTACCAACCGCTCCTACAAGGACTTCGTCCACGAACTCGGCCAGTGGCCCACGCCTGCCCTGCCTAGTCCCCGCCGCAGATGAGTCGTTCACGAACCCGTCTTGCGCGGCGACTCAGTGGTTCTGTTCGACGGCGTACCCGACGAACGTCGCCCAAACATCTTGGCCAACAGCCAGTCCGGGACGAGCAGAGTCCTTTGAGTCCCGTACATAGACAGCCTGAGAGCAGGTGGCTACCTCCACGCACTGGCCACCCTCACCACTGCTGTAGGTGCTCTTGACCCAGGTCAGTCCCGTTGCGCCCTTCATAGCTCTCCCAACAGTCCCTCGATGAAAGCCATCGACTCTCGTGGAGTAAGAGCCTGAGCCCGGATAATCCCATACTGCGCCTCAAGCTCCCGAACGGGTGTCCGCTCGGTGTAGAGGTGACTACTTTTCTGAACCTCTGCGTATGCGATCCGCTGCCCCGCCCTGGTCTCGATCAGGGTGAACGGACCTGCAAGTCCCGCGTGGTCCTCCCGCAGCAACGGCATGACCTGGATCTCGACGTTGCGGTTCTGCCCGGTGAGCAGGATCTGCTCAAGCTGGCCGCGATGAACCTCAGCGCCACCGATGGGGCGGCGCAGCACAGCCTCCTCAATGACGAAGCTCATCAGCGGCGCGGGCCACTGCGAGAAGATCTTTTGCCTGAGCATCCGAGCGGCCACCCTCTGCTCGATTGTCTCCTCGTCCAAGAGGGGTCGGCGCATCGCGAACACCGCCCGCGCGTACTCCTGGGTCTGCAAAAGCCCGTTGATCAAGTGTGTGTCGTAGACATGCAGCTCAACCGCCTCTGCCTCCAGCCGCGCCGCATCCCGAAAGAACGCCGGATACTGGGCCTTCGCGACCTCCTCCTTCATCTCCTGCAAGACGCCGCCCGCGTCCAGCAGTTCGTCCGCCACATCGATGAAGCGAGGCGACGGCGTTCGTCTCCCCTGCTCGAACGCCGCGATCGTGGACGCCGAGTACCCGGTCCGCGACCCGAACTCGGCGCGTTCCAGACCCGCTCGCAGCCGGAACCGTTTCAGTTGGCGTCCGAAGACCCGGAGGATGCCCGACCCCGGTTCAGGCGACCCCGACGCCTCCGTCTCGACGTCCGAGTCCACGCCCGCAACCCCGGTCTCGTCCGGCTCCCGCACCAGTTCACTCACCGTCCGCTCACCTCCACCGCCCGTACCGACCGATGCCCACGCTAGAAAGCACACGCTCACCACACCGCCGAACCTCGAAAGTTCACCAGAACAAGTGCTCAGGCGGCCGAGTGCACCGCTCCGCCCGTGCGGTGGTCACGGCGTTCCCTGCAATCGCGGCACACTGCGCGCGGATCATGCGTACGGATCGCACGTTCGCACCCGTCGCAGGTGACCAGCGGCACCCGCTGCGCTGCGGGCGTCGCCGCCGCCGTACGAAGAGGCACCGCTGGCAATGGCGGTGGGAGCAGGGTGCTCAAGCGGTATTCGACGAAGCTCGCCGGGTGGTGGATGGGAACGGCCTCGGACGGCAGGCCTGCGGTGAGCGTGCGGGTGATCTGGTCCGGCGTCGCGACGCGGGCGAGCCAGGTCTCGACAGCAGGCACAAGCCGCTGGACGTCCCGTTCGGACAGCCACAGCCGGGTATCGGCGAGACGTAGACGCGCGAGCAGGTCAGCCGCCGGGCCTGCGGGCATCGTGACGGGTTCCGGGGCCGCACGCCTCGTACGGACCGAATCCGGCACCGATACCTCCGCTGCCGCCGGAACAGCCACCGGCCCGGGTGCAGACAGAACCGCAGGTTCAGGCCCGGCCGCCGCCGTAGAGGCAACAGCCCCCAAGCCACCCCCGCCCGCCACCAACGCGCGTACAACAGCTGCCGGATGATCGAGAAAGAACGTACGCGTGGCGATCCGGCCGCCCCCGAGCGGCACCCGGCGGCGGACGAGGTACCCAGCCGCCTCCAGTTCCCGCAACGCCTTGCCGATCGTCACCTCACCCTCCGGGAAGCGCAGGGTCAGCGCCTTGATGGTGACCGAGGCACCGTCCGGCAGGGACTGGATGTGGACGCCGATGCCGATCGCCGTAGCGGAGAGCCGCGGGTGCTGGGCGAGATGGTTGCCGACGACGGTGTAGCGCTCGGTGTGGCGGTGCCGTACGTGGAGGACTCCGGCGCGGGGTGCGTCCGGCGGGAGTTCCGGAGGTACGGGCGGCGGGTGCTCGGACAACGGGAACGCGGGCAGGGCCGCGTTAGACTGCGGTTCAGCCATGGGGAAGGTGATGTCTTCCTGTGTGGTCAGGCCCTCGCCGGGATTGCCGTCCTGCCGGGGGCCGTTCTCTGTCTGTGGTTGTGTGCGGCGACCGTACCCCACCCGCCTGGCCCGCTGACGGCCCGATCACTCGAACGAGTGGCACCCCAACTCGCGGACGACCAGGCCGGGTTTGGTGGGGTCGGTAGTTTCCCCAAAGGCTTTGAAGAACATCGCGCACGACCGCGTCACGGAATCCCGCGCCCCGGTGCCGACCTGGGCAGATGTCCGGTCACCGAGCCATCCGACCTCCGCCTCGATCACATGCGGGCATGCACCTCTGCGGCCTACCTCAACAAGCGGCACCAGCCCCTCCTCGCCCTCCCCCAGGCCCTCCGAGGGCGTGAGACGGCCCCCTCTGCTCACTACGCTCCGTTGGCCCGCAAGCAGTCCCGTCGGCAGAGGCCGTACGGACCACTGCCCAACGGATCAACCGCCACCCTCCGAAAGGCCTTGTGGCCATGCCCCGCACCGCACCCGTCCCAGGATTCCCGCCACCGCCGCCCGCCGACCCTCCCCGCACACCCTGGTGGCGAACCGGGTGGGCACGCGCCGGCTTCGTCCTGGCCGTACCGGTGCTCGGTTTCCTCAACGCGTTTCTCGGGTTCCTCATGCTGCTGCTCGCGCTCGTCCTCCTGTGGCGGGGCAACATCTGGCGGAAGTCGTGGAAGGTGACCGCGACCGTCGCGGCCGTGGTGCTGTTCGGGGCGGTCCTGCCACCTGCACCCCAGAACAAGACGTCGGACACCGTGGCGGAGACGAACGCGAAGGCACGCAACGCCGGAAGCCCTGTCAGCTCCCCGGCGCAGCAGCAACCCAAGCCGACACCCGCCCAGGACATCCCGAACTACCGTGGCCTACGGCTGGACAGAGCAGAGGAGAGGGCACAGGCCGACGGATTCACCGCCGGCAGCCACGACGCGTCCGATCAGAACAAGGGCATCTGGATGCGCTCCAACTGGACCGTCTGTTTCCAGCAGGTCGGCACAACGTCCAGCGGCAGGAGGACGATCGACTTCGGAGCGGTGCAGACCGGCACGCCATGCCCCACACGAGACGGCGGCCCCATCCCCTGGCCGAGGATGCCCAATCTGATCGGCGCGACCTGGAAGGCGGCTCAGAAGAAACTCGCCGCTCTCGACGTTCAGTCCGAACGGACGTACACGACCACGATCTACGGAAACGACACTCTCCCCGAAGTGGGCGAGTACGACGAGTGGCAGGTGTGTGCCCACGATCCCGCTCGCGAGGAACGGATCCCCGACAGCACGTCGGTGACGCTCTGGCTGTCCGCGCCGGAGAACGACTGTCCAGCCCAGGCAGGGGAGAACTACGGATCGGCCCTGCTGCCCGACCACGACGACGACAGCGACCCGGACTACCTCGACCCGTTCCCCCACGACCGGAACCGCAACAGCACCTTCCCGGACGGCCTGCCTGACGGCTCGGGTGGGTCAGGTGGATCAGGTGGCTCGTCAAGCAGCTCGTCCGGCGGAGGCGGCTGGGGCGGCTGTCGGCACTCCCGCTTGTGCTGAGCAGAACACCTGGGCGCCTCGCGACCGGCGCGTGCCGTATCCGCCATTGTCCATGGTCACGATATGTACGAGGCCGTATGGATTGTCAGACCGCGCAGCTAACCTGACGGCGTGTATGACATGACGGACCCGGTAGCCGCTCGTCAGGCAGCGAAAGCCGCTGAACAAGAGCGGCTGAAACGTGCGCGGGAACGCAAGGAGAGCCGGGGTTCCTCGGGCGTGAGCGGTTTCGTTCAGCGCAAGTGGCGTTGGCTCGGCGTCGGTGGCAGTGAGGCGGTCGAAGCCGTGCTGGCCATGCTCACGGAGGCGGCGGCCGCCGACGGAATACCCGAGGCGGAACGGGCTGTTCTCACGCAGGCCCTCGAAGGAGATCCGGACCGGGAGAGCCTGTTGCCCGCCGTGAACGCAGGGCTGAGCCTCCTGTCGCCGGAGTCGGTCCTCGGTCATCTGCGGAACATCTGGGCCAACGGTGTGCGATGGCTCAACGAAGCGGGCCTGGAGCGGTGCAGGGTGCTGTGTTCGACGGCACCCAGCCTGGACCTGGTCAGCAAGCGCTCCCACTCGGTCTCGGGCGGACCCGCCTTCAGTCTCTTCGCGACCGCGGCCACGCGCGGCGCGATACCCGTGCCGAACCGCTATCTCGACGAGCTTCTCCCGTGGGCGCCCCTGTCCGTCATCGACGATCTGATCGACCACGGTGGCCTCATGCCCGAGGACACACCTTGGACGAAACGGGACGCTGAGGAAGGCCTCTACCTGCGGGCGCGTCTCGCCCCGGCGAAGGTCACCGGCGAGCAGGCCGAGCGACTCGCCTGGCATGCGTATCTGCGCCGGCAGTCCTTCCTCCTGGGTGAAACCCTCGTCCGGCAGGAACCGGACGACGTGTGGGACCTGCTGTACGACGTCGTCATGGACGGCGATGTGACGGCCGTCAACGCACTCGACGCGGCCCTGCCCCGGCCCCAGCAGATCGAGCTCCGCGACCTCAGGTCGGGCGCGCTGTCCGGACAGTGGCCGCTGGCCATGACCGAGGACCGAGGACTGTGGCTGCTGATGGCCGCCCTGTGGCGCCCAAGGAATCTGGTCGACGCCGGACGGAGTCCGTTCTACGCCCTGGTCGCCCTGAACCGCGCCTACGACCTCGTGAAGACCGGTGACCTGGAAGCGGCGGCCGAGCAGGCTCGCTCCCTCACCCGGGACAGTGTGAGCAACCGCAAGGTTCCGGCGGACCTGGTACAGGAGGCCCACGTCCTCGCGGCGTACGTGGCCGTGGCACAGAGCGAGCAGCACGAGTCGCCCGCCGGACGCGACCGGCTTCTCGACTCCGCCGAGGAGTACGCCGACAAGGCCGCCGCGCAGGGAGGAGTCGTCGCCGAACGCAACCTCCGGCTCCTTCGTGCCTGGCGGGGGACGAGAAGGAACGACCGTGGTCCGTTCAACAATCCCTTCCTCGACATCGGCCTCGATCACGGAGCCGACGGGTGGGAGGAACGCTGCCGGGACATCTTCCGGGAGCGCGAAGGTAACGCCAGGGCCCAGTCGGAACTGAACATGGCCGAGGAACGCATCCGGGGCGCGCTGCGCGGCGAGGCGGGCTGGGACGTCTTCTACCAGTTGCCGCTCGACCGGTCGCGATACATCATGCCCTCCCAGGTGCCGAACCATCTGGTGCCCCCGGTGGAGGCCCTGCCCCGCCGGACTCCGGTCACCAGTGGCGGCGAGCTGGAGGCTATCCGTGCCCGTGCCGCCGCCGAGCTGCTCGAAGACTTCCGGACCACCGCGCCACGCCTCGACCGCCACAGTTCCGCGCTATGACCGCGTCGTAGCCCTGACCAACCGTCCGAGCCGAACGAAGCAGAGCAGCCCTGATGCCTCCGAAGAAGAAGACTCCCAAGAGAGAGCGAGCACACCGCCCGTGTCCCGCGTGCGGCCAGACGCAACCCGGGGCGCAGGGCGCTCCGCCACCGCACAAACCCGGAGGCCTGAAGCGCCGCCGGGAACGGCACACGGATGCCGGGGACAAGCCCACGGAGACCGGTGTCGTCGAAGCTCCTCCTCGTCCTGATCCGCTCGACGCGATGACGGTCATCAAAGGGGTGGCGGCCCGCGTGCCGGAGGCCCTGGAGGCTGCCGGGGCGGACGAAGTGCCCCCGGCCGGCGCGCTCACCGCGGCCGTGCGCAGAGCGGTCCTGGACGAGTTCCGTACACGCGCCCAGTTCGCCGGTCGTCTCGCCGAGATCGACGCGCTGCTGTGGTCCCGAGCGGGAGAAAGCCGCGAGACCGTCGGGGGCGCGATGACGGCGCACCTGCGGGAACTGCGGCTGCTGCGGGTGACGGAGCCCGAGGAGAGCGACCGGTTCGTGGTGACGGAGGGCGAGGGAGACGCCTTCGAGTTGCTGAGTCCGGCGTACGTGGATGAGTTGACAGGGAAGGTCATTCTCGCGGGGCAGCTCCGGCGCATCGCCGGGCCCGCGGGTGTGAGGGCGGGGGAGGAAGCATGACGGCTGCCGGAATCGACTTCGGGACCACCAACTCGGTCGCGGCCCAGTGGAACGGCGAATACGTCGAGGTCCTGGAGATCGGTGGACAGGGGCTGGACGCGAACTGGCGGCGCGAGGGCTTCGAGCTGCTCTACCCGTCGGTCGTCGGCACGAGTTCCCTGCGGCCGGGCACCCTGTTCGGCTGGGAGGCGAAACTCCGCTCGGAGCAGGCCGTCGAGGCGTGTAAGCGGATGCTGCGCGAGGAGCCCTTCGTCACGCTGGGCGGTGATCGGTTCGCCGCGACCACGGCCGCCGCGGGCGTCTTCCACGCCATCGCGGGCGCGGCGGAGGAGGAGGCGGCCACCGAGATCCGCGAGGCCGTGATCACCGTGCCCGCCAACGCGACCGGCGCGGCCCGTTTCCGGACCCGCGAGGCCGCGCGTGCCGCGGGCCTCACGGTCCGCACTCTGCTGAACGAGCCGACGGCCGCGGCGATCGCGTACGCGCACGAGATGGAGATCGACGGCGAGTTCCTGGTCTTCGACTGGGGCGGCGGCACGATGGACGCCACCCTCCTCCTGCACGACGACGGGTTCTTCGACGAGAAGGCGAGCCGGGGCGTCAACCGCCTCGGCGGCCTGGAGATCGACGCCCGGCTGCGCCGTATGGTCCTCGACCGGGCTCCCGTACGCGGGCGTTGGAGCGATTCCGAGAAGCGGATGTTCGCCCTGGAGATCGAGCGGGCCAAGATCCTCCTCTCCCATCAGGAATCGGTCCGTGTCCAGACGCCCGACGACGTCACCGTCGAGATCGGGCAGGGCGAGTTCTCCGAGGCCATCCAGGACCTCATCAACCAGGCCCTCGATCCGGTGGAGGAATGCCTGGAGCAGGCTCGGATCGACCCGCGGGACCTCACCGCGGTGCTCATGATCGGTGGCAGCAGTCAGATCCCGGCAGTGCGCGCCGCGGTGTCCGAAGCACTCGACTGCGAACTCGTGGACACCTCGCTGTGCGACCCGATGACCGCGGTGGCCGAGGGGGCGGCGATCAGCGCCGCGGCCATGGACGGCGAGCTGAAGAGCATCATCCGGGTGGTCAACACGCACGCCCTGGGCACGATCACGAAGGACCGCGAGGGCAGGCGGAGCTTCAGCGCCCTCATCGACCGGAACCAGCGCCTTCCGCAGCAGCGCGTGAAGTCGTACGAGCCGACGAAGGACAACGTCTCCCAGCTGACCGTGGAGGTCTGGGAGGGCGACCCCGACCGCGAGGTCGGCCACCCGGACAACGTCAAGCTGACCGACCTCGTCCTGACCTACCCCCGCCGCTGCACGGTCGAGGACGGTGTCTTCGACCTGGAGTACACCTACAGCAAGGAAGGCCTGCTGACCGTCAGGGCGACCTTGCAGAAGACCGGCGAGGTGGTCCTCGACGGCGAGGTGAAGGTGTTCGGGGACGGGAACGTGCTTCCGGAGGTGAAGAAGGAGCTCGACCGGCTGCTCTCTCTCGCCCCTGCCGCGCGGCCCGCGACCGCGCCGACCCATCCCCAACAGCGGAACGCCGACGGTCGGAGCAACGGTGTGTCCAAGCCCGCCCCTCCTCGTTCCGCCGACTCGACGGCCGGCGCACCCACGGTCGCGCCGCCGCTCGTCATCGATGGATCCAACCTCGCGTGGAACGGACGGCCGCCGCGCACGACGGGCGGTAAGCCGAGCTTCGCGGCGCTGGAGGCCGCCGTACGGTCGCTGCGGTTCAAGCACGCCGACCGTGACATCCACGTGGTGGTCGACGCCACGCTCCGCCACGACGTGTCCCCCGAGGAACGGCCCCGCGTGGAGGCGGCCATCGCCGACGGCACCGTGGTGCAGCCCCCGGCCGGAACCGAAGGACGGGGCGACGCGCTGGTGATCAGCATCGCCCACGAGGTCGGCGGGGTCATCGTCTCCAACGACAACTTCGCACCGTTCCAGCGGGCCAATCCGTGGCTGCGGGACGCGGGGAGGGTCATGGGGGCCACGCACTCGCAGGGTGTCTGGGTCTTCAACCGGCGCGTGCCCAATCCGGCGCCGCCGGCTCAGCGGAGATGAGGGGCTCGGGCAGTGGCAGGACCAGATACCGCCGACCGACGGTAGGAGTCGTCTGGCCGCCCATTTCCCTGAAGGCTGCGGCTCGGCCCGCTCCGGAGCCAACGCCGGGCGCTGCCGGTAGTCGATCAGCTACTGTACGGACACGTTCGAATCATGGGTGGCACGTACATATGCGGAGGGGCACATCGTGGTCGGCAGCGCTCCCGTGCCGGAGCCGGAAGAGTCGTCGGATACGCCCTCCAGCGCGCACACTGCGTCCGGCAACGAGGAACCAGCGGTGGAGTTCACCGATACGGGACGCAGCACCGGCATCGAGGTGGAGGACATCGGCGAGGCCGGGAGGCTTCCCTTCAACCCTGAACTGATCGAGGTTCATCCACGTAACCCCACGGTCGACCTCATCATCCAGCGGCTGAAGCGCGGAATGCTCGACCTCCAGCCCGACTTTCAGCGGCAGTCGGGCATCTGGAACGACACCGCGCAAAGTCGGCTGATCGAATCACTGCTGCTACGCATCGCACTGCCGACGCTGTACGTGGCGGAAGAAGAGGACGAATCCTGGTCTGTGGTGGACGGGGTTCAGCGACTCTCCACCATCGTTCGCTTCGTCAAGCCCGAGGCAGCTGGGCTGGAGCCACTTCTGCTGGAGAACCTGGAGTACCTGGGCCACGACGGCAGGGGCTACGAGGGAAAAAGCTTTGACGAACTCCCCGGTCGCATGCAAACGCGCATCCTGGAGACGGAACTCTCCGTGCTACTCATCCGCAAAGGCACGCCGGAAGAGGCCAAGTTCAATATCTTCGCCCGTATCAACACGGGCGGGCAGCCACTCACCCGGCAGGAACTCCGACACGCCTTGATCCCCGGACCGGCCCGTGACCTGCTGGCCAAGCTGGCGAAGAGCAGCCATTTCCTGGAAGCCACGGCCGGCAGCATCTCTCCCGCGCGCATGGCGGAGCGTGAACTGTGCCTTCGATTCCTCGCCTTCTGGATGACCCCGCCAAGACGTTATGTCACACAGGACTTCGACGGCTTTTTGCGCACGACCATGCACTACATCAACGCCCTTCCGGCTGAGGATCTGGAATTGCTGGAAACGCGTTTCTACGTCGCGATGAAGCGCAGCCGGGAGGTCTTCGGAAGGAATGCTTTCCGGAAACAGTTCCACGGCATCACTCGCCGCTACCCCATCAACAAGGCGCTCTTCGAGGTGCAGGCAGTGAGCGTGGCCCGGTGTACACGCGACGAGGTCCACGTCCTGCGCGAGCGGGCTTCGCTCGTTGAGGAGAAGTTCGAGGAGCTGATGGACGACCCGGACTTCTACGACGCCATCTCCTCAGGCACCGGCGACGCCAACAAAGTCAACTACCGCTTCCAGTCCATGAAGGACCTGTTCCGCGAGGTGTTGGAGTCCACGGATGCTTGAGTCGCTCACCCTCACCAACTTCAAGGCGTTCGCTCACCAGGAACTCCGTCTGGCCCCTTTCACCCTGCTGACCGGGCTCAACTCCTCCGGTAAGAGCTCCGTCCTCCAGTCCCTGGCACTCCTGCGGCAGTCGTACGAGTCCGGTGACCTTGCCCCGGTCGGCGGCAGTGAGGCCGGGTTGCTGCTCAACGAGGAGTTGGTACAGCTCGGCATCGGGCAGGACGTGCGGCACGAGTCGTACGACGAGACCGGTCCGTACATCACGCTCGCGGTGCGCGGCGACGAAGCTTCCATGCAGTGGAATGCCGTCTACGAGCGGGAGGCCGACCACCTCAAGCTGCTGCCCGACGAGGAAAGGGGCGGCTGCGAACCGAGCCGGTGCCTGCCCACCCTGTTCGGACCCGGCTTCCAGTACCTGAAGGCCGACCGCGTCTCGCCCCAGGTCAGTTACCCCCGCTCGCACCACGCCGTGTCCACGCGCGGCTTCCTCGGCGCGCACGGCGAGCACACCGTGAACTACCTGCGCGCCCACCAGGACGACCCTGTCGAGTCGTCCGCGCTTCTCGTCCGTGACGCGGCGTCCGCCACGCTCCTCGGTCAGACAGAAGCCTGGATGCAGAAGCTTTGCCCCGGGGTGAGCCTGGAGGCGGCCGGCATCGACGGAACCGACACGGTCCGGCTCAGCTACCGCTTCGGCACGGGCGTCTCCCAGTCCAACCGGTACCGCCCCACCAACGTCGGTTTCGGGCTCACGTACGTCCTGCCGATCGTCGTCGCCTGCCTGTCGGCCAAGCCCGGCTCGTTGATCCTGCTGGAGAACCCGGAGGCGCATCTGCATCCGCAGGGTCAGACCTGGATGGCGTACCTGGCGAGTGCGGCAGCGGCGAGTGGGGCGCAGATCGTGATGGAGACGCACAGCGACCACGTGCTCAACGGGCTACGGCTCCGCGTCAAGCAGGAGCTTCTGAGCACCGACGCGACCGCCGTGCACTACTTCCGACGCAAGGATCAGACCTCGGAGGTCGTCAGCCCGGTCGTCGGGCCGGACGGGCGCCTCTCCGAGTGGCCCGAGGGCTTCTTCGACGAGTGGGAGAACTCCCTCGACCAACTGCTCGACTGAGCAGGCGCACGGAGTCATCGAAGCGCCCCGGGGGGTCGGGGCCATCGGCGCGGAACGAGAATGGGGTGGGGCGTGCCGCTGCATGTATTTCTCAACGAACGGTCCTGTGCGTCCGAGTGTGAGGAGGACGAAGTCGCGGAGGGCATGCGCGCCTTCGTGGGCGTGCTCAGGCAGTTACAGCGTCTGCGCGGCATCAGCCTCGCTACCCAGAATCCGTTCGACGAGACGGAACTCGCACGAGGCTACTACTACGCGGAATGGCGCAATGACGCCCGCAACAAGGAAGAGGCTCTCTACTTCCAGCGGATGCGCGACCGCTGTACATCCTTCACAGCCGCCCTGCACGCAGCGGCTGCGGACGAGCGGGACGACGTATGGCATCGCTTCAAGGGAGTCGACGTCCACGGACTTCGCGCGGCCTTGATGGTGGACGGGCTCGCGCTCAGTCTGCCGCTGGCTTCGGACTGGGACACCGCCTGGCTGGACCTGGACATCGAGGAGTTGTCGGAGGGCCCTGGGCCCGGAGACATCGTCGTCGATGAGTACACGGACAAGGTCCGGCACACCTCCCGGAAGGCGCACCTCTGCGAGCACCAGGACTGGATCCTCCGTGAAGGACTGGACCGCGTCTCCACTGGAGCCGAACTCTGGGCCGGGCGAGCAGACTTCTTCCCCCATCTCCAGTTCCTCGACCGAGTGAAGGACGATCTGGAGAACCTCGACCCGCGGTGGTTCAAGGGTGCCCGCCAGCTACTGCGACAACTTGAGACCACCGCCGCCCAATGGGACCCGGCTTCCTCCACCGGACCACACTGGGAAGCCCCGAACATCAGAGGGGAACACGAGAACTCCCGCAAAGACCGAATGTGGGAGGACAACGGCAAGGACGAATGCTTCCAGCTGCACGGAAATCTGAACCGTGGCGCCGGCCGCATCTACTTCCGGCTGGTTCACGACGAGAAGGCCATCCGCATCGCTCACATCGGGCGCCACCTCTGAAGCAGACACTCTTGGCCCCCTCCATCGACAAAGGCGCAGGTGACATGACTGATTCCACCGCCAGTCCCGCAGAGACGCAGTCCCGCGCCCGCTACCTCCTGGACGGACGGCGGGTGACCCTCACCGATCTGCTCAGTGCCGGGCTTCTGGCGGAAGGCCAGCGCCTGTCGTTCGTTCGGCCCCGGATGGGCGAGAGGCACGACGCCACGGTCACGTCCCGGGGATGGATCCGGCTGGCGGACGGGGAAGAGTTCCGTTCGCCGTCCAAAGCGGCCACGGTCGCTGTCGGGTACGGGACGTTCGACGGATGGGAGGCGTGGCAGGTGGACGACGGCAGATTCCTGATGCAGTTGCGCCAGGAACTGCTGGACCGGGCCGCCGAGGAAGCCGACCCCACAGAACCGGAGGAGCAGCGGCAGACATCGCTGTCGCCCAGCGAGCGCCACGCCCGGCTGAAGAAGGCCCGTGAGTCGGCCGAGGCGGGAAGTCCGTTCACTCTCTCCGTGCAGGAATTGCTGGGCTGGTGGGGCGCGACAGGCCGAGGGCTCGTCAACGAGCAGATCGAGGCCGAACTCGCCAACCACAGCCTCATCACCTCGCCCGAGTTCGACAAGGTCCCCCTGACCGCCACGGTCCACCTGGTCAAAGCCGCGGAAGAGGACACCAAGGACGTTCCTCTCACCGGGTCTCCGGCGACCGGCACAGTTCCGGTCGGCACGTCCGAAGAGCAGGAAGCACGCGAGACCGGACTGACCGTGGGCACCCTGCCGTCCGCACTCGGCGGCGTCATCAGCGTCAAACCGACGGCCACCTTCGAGGAGGTCATCACACTGATGGTGCTCCACGATTTCTCCCAACTGCCCGTCCTCGCCGGTCCGCACAGCCTGGCGAGATCCGTCTCGTGGAAATCGATAGCTCGTGCCCGGCACGCCGACCCCGGAGCCCACCTATCCCAGGCGGTCGTGGACGCCCGGGACGTACGCTACGACCACGACCTGATCGACCTTCTTCCCACTCTCGCCGAGTACGACTTCGTCCTCGTCAGAGACCAGCGGAACGCCATCGCGGGCATCGTCACCGCCGCCGACGTGGCCCAGGCCTACGGGGATCTGGCCGGACACTTCCTCCTGATCGGGGAGATGGACCGCAGGCTGAGGCAGGTCATCGCGGGAGCCTTCACCCTGCCCGAGGTCACCAAACTCTGTGACTCGAAGGGCGAACGCATCAAGTCCTTCGGCGACATGACCGTCGGCGACTACAAACGCGTACTGGAGAACCCCGAGCTGTGGGAGCAACTCGGATGGCCGCTCGACCGCAAGGTGTTCATCGAACGGCTCGACGAGATCCGCAAGATCCGTAACAACGTCATGCACTTCAACAGCAGCGACCCTCTGCCGAAGGGCGACGTGGACAAGATCCGCAACCTCAACAAGTTGCTGAGGGAGTACGGGGAGTAGATCCAGGAACCCCCTGCCGCACACCGCCGCCTACACGTCACACACCGTCGCCTACGGCGGCTCGCTGTGTGCGCGTCGGACCTGGGCACATCAGTGTGCGCCCGGCAGCGTTGGCGGCATGAACAGCGAGCACTCACCCACTGCCACGACGGCGACCGCATCGTGTGGCGCGGCAGAAGTGGGCACCACGACGGACGAGTTCACCATGCGCTTCAGCTCGACTCCCCGAGGCGCCCGCCTCGCCCGGCGTCTGGTCTCGGCCCGGCTCCACGCGTGGGGGCATCCCTACACGTCCACCGCGAACGAGAGGCTGACCCTCATCACGGCCGAACTGACCGCCAACGCTGTACGCCACGGCCATGTACCCGGCCGGGACTTCGAGGTGCGGCTCGTCGCTACCAGCGAGACGCTGCGCGTGGAGGTCTCCGACACGCGTGGGGAGCGCGTTCCGCTGCTATCGCTGCAGGAGGCTCCCGGTGACGCCGAGTCCGGTCGCGGGCTGATGCTCGTAGCCACGCTGGCCGACCGATGGGGCGTCGAGCCACGTGCGGTGGGCCCCGGGAAGACCGTGTGGGTGGAGAAGACGGTCTCTCTCACCGGTCGCTCGCCCGCCCTCGGGATGCGGCGATGACTCGCGTACTCTCCGTGCATGGTTTACGTCATAGCGCTCAGTGAGAAGGAACTCGACCGTATTGACATGGACTTACGGCTGAAGCAGTCCTTCACCAAGACTGTCGCCGCCGATTCCTTGCCCAGTGGTTCCGAGCCTCAGATCACTCTGCTCGTCAAACGGTCGCCCACAGCCGGGCAGACCTCTCCGCTGGTCTGGCTGGGGGTCGTGCGGCAGCCACGCGGAGACAAAGTGGCGGCAGTCGACTCCCGGGTCAACGTGGAACTGCTACGAGAGTGCCCCATCTCTGTCTCGTTGCAGGCCATTGAAAAGAAACTCCCCCTGCATGTCCGCAATGTGGTCCTTGCCGCTTCGGGCAGAGAATTCACCATCCTGGACAACGTGGCATCCGAAGCCCTCCTTTCGGCTCTCACCCAGCATCATGAGAAGCTCCGCCGACTACTCGACTTTCTGGGTGAGGCTGCCGCGCCAGAACGCCTCGATCCGCTGAGCCGGGCCGAGGACGCCTCTTGGCAGGAGCAATACGAAGCTGCCCGGCTGGCTCTGGCAACCGTGGGGATTCCGCCGGCTCGGCTGGCCGCTTGGCGCCGCCCGACCAATCGTCACAAGCCCTTTCTGGCTGGTTTGATCGCCGAGCCGTATGAGCCGTCGCTACTTGACTACGACATGCATCACTTCTTCGATGGAGACGACGTCTTCCAGTCCATGGGGCCGCCGTATGTTGGCGGCTCTCTCGGCTCCGCCTTTCGATGCGACATCCAAGTCTTCGAACACCTCGGCCGCCGAATCGAAATCGCGAACGTCAACGCGTCACCGGTCGAAACTCGCCTCGGCACCGACCTGATTTTCTACCACGAGCCGACGCAAAGCTTTGTGCTGGTGCAGTACAAGCGCCTTCCGCACGAGGCCGGGAACCGCTGGATTCGCGTTGACAAGAAACTGTTGAGCCAGCTGAGCCGACTGGAGCGAGTGGCCGCCCTCAGCCGCCCAGCGGGCCTTCCCCACGAGTGGCGGCTCGGCCCTGATCCCTGCTTTGTGAAGCTCTCCTACTGGCCCCTGACGGAGACCATTGACCCAGGCCCCGCGCCCGGCATGTACCTGCCCGTACCATACGTACGGCTGCTGCTGGAAGACGACGTCACACGGGGCCCCAATGGCGGACGGCTGCTCGGATACCCCCAGATCGACCGGTATCTGACGAACACCGAGTTCACCACACTCATCAAGAACGGCCTGGTGGGCACCGTCGGCACAACGATCGAGCAACTCGCGGCACTCGGTGCGCAACGGGCCGAGGAAGACAAGATGTCCGTAGTCCTCGCCGTCGAGAGGGCCACAGGCCCACTACGCGAGACGGTCAAGGAGCGACACAGGCGCAATCACGCCCAGGGGTACGACAAGGCGCTCGCCAACCGCTTGCGCAGGCAGCGTCGTGACGCACCACCCATTCCCGGTCAGCAGACGTTCCCCGAGGCATAGAGCTTGGCGGTCGCGGGCCGGTCCGGATCGGGAACACTCACAGGCCAAGGCTCCGCACCATGAACGTCATGTGCTGGATGTTGCCCACCTTGTTCCACGTGGAGTGATTGCCGGGGCTGACGGAGCCTTCCGTCCGGTCGCGCAACCACCTCTCCCCCGCTCCCTCGGCCACACCACGGAAGTCCGCGAGGCTGGTGATACAGCGCGCGGCCTCCCGGTTGGCATCGTCGTACTGCCTGCCGTGCGGCACCTTGGACAGGTGGTAGGAACGGGTCGTCGTGTAGCGGAGAGCACCCCATGGCGGGCCCCCGTCGCGCGAAGGCGGGGGCTGGGTGACGTAGGCAGCAGGATGGATGCCGTAGTCGCCGTAGCGCAGTCGGGGCAGATACGGGCGTTCGCTGTGCCGGATCTCGTGCCACGCCTCCCAGTCCGTGCGGGGGGCCTCGTACGGGACGCCCTCCCGGAAGTCTTCGGGCGGTTCGGGGAAGCCTCCGGCCATGACGGTCACCGTGCGCCAGGAGGTGAGTGGGACCAGGGTGTCCAGGGCTCGCACAGCCTCCTTGGCGGCATCGGGGCGGTCGGGCAGGACGGTGGCGAGGTCGAGGAACAGGTCGGCGGGGTGGTCCTCGGGCATCCGGTCGAGCAGCGCGGCAACGTCCGAGACCGTGCGGTCGTTCCAGTCGCCGGGGAGCCGTATACGAATACCGAGTCCGTCCTCTCGGTGGCGAGCCGCGGCCAGCGCGAGTGACTGCTGGGCGCCGGGGCGGCCGGGTCCGGTGACCGGCCGCAGGTTGCGGTGGTCCCACCACTCGGGGGCCAGGACGTCGGCCAGTACCGCTGCCTCGTCCTCGTCGGCGAAAGGTGCGTCCAGCCACCCGGAGCCCAAGCGCTGTGCGGTGGAGACATCGCCGGCCTCCTTGGCCAAGCGTTCGGCCAGTGGTTTCGGGAGCATGCCGATGCGGGGTGGCAGCGTCCACAGCGGAGCGACCTGACGCTGTACGTCCGGCGCCAGCCCGCGGTAGGCGGCCGCCGCGTGCGGCCGGGTCGGCAGGACGGGAACGTACAGCGGTACGGACATGGCGTTCCCCCTCGGCGCTGCCCGTGCTCGGTTCTTCTTCGCTCGCCTGCGTTCTGCGCGCTCTCGCGCTTCCTTCGACCTACTTCGACTTCCTTCGACCGACTTCCTTCAGGGTGAAACCAGTGAGGAAAGCCCGAAAGGGCGCCAATCAGCCACGCTTCGACGAGGAGCACGGCTGTCACAGCCTCTTCCGACGGGAACGGGCCCCGGTGTACCCGCCCCGTCACACACTGTCCGACCTGCCCTATACGGTTGATCCGCACCACACGGGGCGACCGCTGCCGCGCGAGCGCCCCGGGATCCGCAGACGTAAGGGGAGCGTCGTGAAACCCACTCTGGCCGCCGCCCAGCTTCGGGGCAGTCTGACGCAGTACCTCACGACGACCTACGCGCTCGCCGACGACGACACCCGGCGGGCTCTGGAGCGGTTCCTGGGGGACCCCGAGTCGGGGATCTTCCGGGGGCCGTACCTGCGGATCAGGACGCCGTTCCACAAAGCGGACGACGGGTGGGAGCGGCATCTGGAGTGGCAACCCGGGTTCACGCCGTGGCGGCACCAGGCCAAGGCGTGGCAGCGGCTCAGCACGCTGGGCGGCAGGGCGGCCGAGCCGACGCTCGTGACGACCGGCACGGGTTCCGGCAAGACGGAGTCGTTCCTGGTGCCGGTGCTCGACCACTGCCGACGACAGAAGGCTCTCGGGCGGCGCGGTGTGAAGGCCGTACTGCTGTATCCGATGAACGCGCTCGCCACCGACCAGGCGGGCCGCATCAGCGACTATCTGGCCGCGCCCGACCTCGCCCAGGTGACCGCGGGGCTGTACATCGGCGACCGGCCGGACACCGACTTCCGGCGGGTCATGACACGGCGCGAGGAGATGCGTGTCTCCCCGCCGGACGTACTGATCACCAACTACAAGATGCTGGACCTGCTGCTGCAGCGCGGTGAGGACCGGGCCCTGTGGGAAGGCGCGGACGTCGCGTACGTGGTGCTGGACGAGTTCCACACGTACGACGGCGCTCAGGGCACCGACGTGGCCATGCTGCTGCGCCGGCTGGCGACGGCGGTCGGTGCGACACGGCCGGACCGGCCGCTTGGGCGGATCTGCCCCGTGGCGACCTCCGCGACGCTCGGGGCGGGGCGCACGGGAACGTCCGCGGGGGGCATCCTGGACGTGGCAGGGCAGGTGTTCGGCATGCCGTTCACGGCGGACGCCGTCATCGGCGAGGAGCGGATGACCGCCGAGCAGTTCACCGGCGAGGTCGACTACGCGCTTCCCGAGCCGCCCACTCCACAGGAGGTCATCGCGGCGTCGGGCGGCGTCGGTGTGGAGTCGAAGCCGGACCTGCTGGACCTGGACGGGCTCGCCGCCCGCATGCTGGGGCGGCAGGGCCTCGACGCGTTCCGTATCGGCCGTCTGCTGAAGCGGCACGACTTCACGCAGGGCGTGCTCGCACTGCTCGACGGCGAACCGCTGGACGAGTGGGGCCTACGGGACCGGCTCGCGCGATTCGGATACGCCTGGGGGCGCACCGCCCGGGAGAATCCGCAGCTGGTGCTGCAAGCCCTGGCCCGCTTCGTGGCCCTGCTGTCCGTCGCCCGGGACCCCGATTCCGACGAACGGCGTCCGCGTCCCCTGCTGCACGTGGAAGCCCATCTCTGGGTGCGGCCGGTGCGGCGTGTGCTGCGTGGGGTCGGCCGGACACCGGAGTTCCGCTGGTACGAGGACGACCGCGCGCAGGCCCGCCGCGCTGCCCTGGCCGCCGCTCCCCCTTCGGACGAGGAGGACGGTCCCTCCGCCGGCAATGGGTCCTCGGGCGGCGCGAACCGGCCGCAGCCTCTGGCGGGCACGGATACGGCGGTGCGCCCCGCGCAGGTGCACCTACCTGCCGTGTACTGCCGCGCGTGTGGGCGATCCGGCTGGGCCGCGCTGTCCCCGGAGGCAGATCCACAGCAACTCGTCATGGCCCAGGACCGGATCTGGCGGGCCGGCGTCGGCCGCGACAAGCGCCGCATCCGCTACTTCGTGTCCGCGACCGAGCCAGAGCGACGCCAGGCGCTCGACGCGCTGGCCGGTCGCCTGCCCGCGGGCAGCGGCGTCGATCCGCTCTCCGTGGTCGTGCTCGACGGGGCGCAGGGCACCTATCGGCTGCCGACGGCGGGAGACGACGGGGACCTGATGGACGCCTGGTTCGCGCTCGCGCTGCTCGACAAGAAGACCGCCGACAAGGCGGCCAAGGACGACCGCTGTCCGGCGTGCAACACCGACAACAGCATCCGGTTCCTCGGTACGGCGCAGGCGGCGCTGGCCTCGGCCACGGTCACCCAGCTCTTCACGGGCGGAGACATCGCGCTGGTACCGGAGGAACGCAAGACGCTGCTGTTCAACGACTCCACGCAGGACGCCGCGCACCGCGCCGGATACGTCGCCAACGCCTCGTACAAGTTCTCGCTGAGGTCGCTGCTCGCGCACAATCTCGACGAGTCCGGGGCGGCGACCGCGCTCAACGACCTCATCGGTAACGTCCTCGACTCGGTGGACGATCCCGAGGCACTGGCCGCCGTGGTCCCACCGGATCTGCACGACGAGCCAGGCGTCGACCGGGTGCTGTCGGGTCGCGGCACCGGAGACGCCCGTACCTGGCGGCTGATCGGTGAACGGCTGGCGTTCGCCACGGTCATGGAGTTCGGGCTGCGGTCACGGCTCGGCCGCACCCTGGAACTCACGCGGACGGCCGCCGCCGAGGTCGTCGTCGAGAACCCTGCGCGAGTCACCGACCTCGCCCGCGATCTGCACCTCGCGTTGCCGGGCCAGATGGTGATGACAGGTGGGCTCCCGACACCCGAGCGGTATCTCGCCTATGTGCGGGGCCTGCTGGAGCGGCTGCGGCTGCGCGGCGCGGTCCGGCACCGTTGGCTGGAGCAGTGGATGCGGGAGGCCGGCGCCGACCGGTTCCTCATCAGCGGACGGCGGCCCGACGGCATGCCCGCCTTCCCCGAAGGGGTCGCCCCGCCGCGGTTCCTGCTGGACGGGCAGAAGGACAGAACCGAGTTCGACGTGATCACCGGTCGGCAGGCCTGGTTCCAGGACTGGACCCGCCGCTGCCTCGGGCTGGACGCTGCCGGGGCCACCGAGTACCTCCGCCGACTGCTGCCCGCCCTCGCCGAGGAGCATGTGCTCAGCGCGCGGACGGCGAAGGACCGCACCACGCGCGTCTACGGTCTCCAGCCCGGCCACATCCAGGTACGGCTGCTGGACGACTCGATCGTCAACAAGGCGTTCGTGGCGTGCGAAGACTGCGGCTGGCAGCAGGTCGTACCGCCGGAGCGGCGCACCCGCTGGTACGGCCACCCGTGCCCGCGCTACCGGTGCAAGGGGTACCTGACACCGCCGCAGCCAGGCACGCACCGCTCGACGCCGATCGACTCGCACGGCGGCAGCGGGGGCGTCACCGGCGCGGGCTTCGGTGCCCTCCAGGAGCGCGACTACACGAACGACTACTACCGGCGGCTGTACCTGACCGGTGGCACCTTCCGCGTCGTGACGGCCGAGCACACAGGCATGCTGACCCGTGCGCAGCGGGAGCAGGTAGAACGGACCTTCCGGGCAGGCACGCACTACACCGACCCCAACGTGCTGTCCTGCACCCCCACGCTGGAACTCGGCATCGACATCGGTGACCTCTCGGCCGTGCTGATCGGCTCACTGCCGAAGGGTCCCGCGAACTACGTGCAGCAGTCGGGCCGCGCGGGGCGAAAGACGGGCAACGCGCTGGTGGTCGCCTTCGGCGGACGTCGCGCCCGGGATCTGTACTACCTGGACCAGCCGCGAGAGATGATCGCGGGCGACATCGTGCCGCCGGGCTGCTACCTGTCGGCGGTGGAGATCCTGCGCCGCCAGTACACCGCGTGGCTGCTGGACCTCGCCGCACGCGGCGAGCTCACGACCGCGGACGGCGAGCGCCTGCAGCCGGTACCCCGCTTGGCCTCCGCACTGTTCGGTACGACGGGCTGGTGCCAGGACCTCGCGGACGCCGCACAGACACACGGGGCGACGCTCGTCGAGCGGTTTCTGAATCTGTTTCCCGGGAGCGGCACCCCCACCACGCCGGCCTCGGACGGCCTCGCCGCTCCGGACGGCGATGACTCCGGAGTGTCCCCGCACGCCGCCGACGAACTCCGGAAGTACGCGACCGGCGGCGTCGTACGGGCCCTCCAGGAGGCGGAGGAGGACTGGACGGGGCGGCGGGAGGAATTGCGGCGCAGGATCGCCGCGATCGACGAGGCTGTCGACTCCCTGGCCCGTACCGACGAGGTCCAGGACCGGGAACGGCGGGAGCTGGTCGCCGAGCGCCGCAGCACCGGGGACCTGCTGCGGGAGCTGAGCCGGACCAGCGCGCACGGCACGCTCGTCGAACTGGGACTCCTTCCGAATTACAGCCTGGCCGACACCACGACCCAGTTGGAGGCCACCCTGTATTGGTCCGAGGTTCCCTCGGACAGTGACGACCCTGTCGAGACAGGAGCCCCGAGGGAAGCCAGGCCGCCCGCCGGTGCGGAGCGCGTCCATCGCAGCGAGACCCGCGACTACGAACGCTCCCGCAAAGCGGCCCTCACCGAACTGGCCCCCGGCAACAGCTTCTACGTCAACGGCTACAAACATGTGGTGCGCGCCCTCGACATCGGCAGTCCGGAGCGCCGCGCCTGGTCGGTGTGGCGGCTCTGCCCTTCCTGCGGATACGTGCGTACGCAGAACGCGCAGACCGACACCTCGCCCTGCCCGCGCTGCGACGGGCGGGAGATCGCCGACGCGGGCTGCGTCCAGTACGTGCTCCAGCCCCGCCGGGTCGTCGCTCGGGACAAGCGGGACGACGCCCGTGTGCGGGACGACCGCGACGAGCGGGCCCGCCGGCAGTACGCGGTGCTCACCACCGTGGACATCGACCCCGACCACCTGGCCATCGACTCCTGGCGGCACGACACGGCGACCTTCGGCGTGGACTTCTCCCGTAGAGCCGTCATCAGAACGCTGAACCTGGGCCTCGACCGGCAGGACGGCAGCTCCACGGTGCCGCTGGCCGGCGAGGAAGTACGGATCAATCCGTTCTACGTCTGCACGACCTGCGGCGGCGCGACGGCGGAGGGCCGACCGGTCGTCGACCAGCCCCAGCACGCGCTGACCGACTCGGGGGCCGCTGCCACGAAGGGCAGCGCCCACCATCTGCTGTGGTGCCCCAGGCGGCGCACGCACGGCTCCGGGCGCGGAGAGGGACAAGGGGCGGCGGGCCAGGATGTACCGCTGCTGCTGGCCCACGAGCTGACCACGGAAGCCGTAAGGATCCTGCTGCCCGCCTCGGTGACACGGGCCCGGGAACGGCTCGCCTCATTCACCGCGGCGCTGTTCGCCGGTATCGCGGCACGCTACGGCGGCGACCCCGACCACATCGACATCGCCGCCGCCTCAATGCCGGACAGCCCGGACCAACTCGGCGCCGACTTCCCGCGGCGCTTCCTCGTCGTCTACGACCGGTTGCCCGGCGGCACCGGCTATCTGCACCGGCTGGCGTCCGCAGACGGGTTCCGCGAAGTACTCCTCAAGGCGCGCGAAGTGATCGACAACTGCGCCTGCCAGCAGAAGGAGCTGGACGGCTGCCACCAGTGCCTGCTGCGCAGGGTGCCGCCGTCGGACTACGACCGTGTCTCCCGCCGCGAAGTGCAGTCCATGCTGGACGAACTCCTCGGTGCCCACGGCGAACGCTGGCAGACCACGCCGGTATCGACGACCCGTCAGATCCCGCTGGAACGGCAGGCGGAGAGCGACTTGGAGGTCATGTTCGTCGACACACTCGAGGAGTGGGCGAAACACCCCGAGTCCCGGGCGACGGCGGACACGTACACCACGCCGGCGGGCACGCGGGCGCTGGATCTGCGACTGACCACCGGTGACGGAACGACCTTGAGCTGGCGGGTCTCTCAGCAGCGCGTCCTCGACGGAACCCGGCCCGACGTACTCTTCGAGCGGCTCGACGCACCGGGCCCACGGCTCGCCGTCTATCTGGACGGGTACCGCTACCACGCGAGCACCGAGCACAACCGTCTCGCCGACGACGCGACGAAGCGCGCGCGGCTCAGGGCGGACGGGCTAAGGGTGTTCCAGCTGACGTACCACGACATCAAGGAGTGGGGGAACCGGGTTCGTGACACCGGATACGCCGGGGTCGCTCCCGCAGACCCGGTGTGGTTGCCCTATGACCAGGAAGCGCAGAAGCGGGCACGCGCCTATTACGAGCGCACGCGCGGCGGCCTCCCCGGCGAGCTTTCGGAGACCGTGTGGATCAACCCGGCCGAACTGCTGCTCGCGTACCTCCGCGCCCCCGATGCCGGGCGGTGGCACCACCGGGCCGAGGCCGCAGTCGCCGGGCTCCTCGGGACACCTGGGCTGCGGGACACAGCGGTGCGAGCGGACGCGGTGGGTCGGGTCGTCGAAGCGGCGCTGCGCGGCGAACACTCCGGCGCGCCTCAGGGGCCCCTGCGCGTCCTGACGGCGACAGACCGGTCCGGATGCCGACTCGTCCTGGTCGCCGACGTACGGCACCGGCCACCGGCTTGGACCGGGCTGACGCTCCTGGACGACAGCGCCCACGCCGTCGCGGACGAGAAGACCCACAAGCGGCGTTGGCGGGCCTGGCTGTACTGGAGCAACGTGCTGCAGTTCCTGGAGCATGGCGGAGGTGACAGCGCACAGCTCACCACCACGCTGCTGGACGGCTTCTCCGCCGATGTGCTCACCGTGACCGGCGGAGCGGGGTGGCTGTCCTCGACCCGGATCGTCGCGGCCGCCACCGACGGCTCAGCACGGGAACCGGACAGCCTGCCGCCAGTGGCCGTCACGACCGGACTGCCCGCAGTACCAGCGACAACCGCCGACGAAACGCCCTCCGGGTCCCGGCCGAAGCGCGATGACGCCTGGGACGCCGTACTGGAGTACGTGGACCCCGACGAGGCAGGGCTTGCCGAACTGGCCCACGCGCTCGCTGAGCTGGGCGTTCCTGCTCCCGAGGACGGCTTCGAACTCGACGAGCACGGCTGGCAGGCCGAACTGGCCTGGCCACACGCCCGGCTGGGTGTGGTCCTGGCACCGCAGGGCACGGCCGAAGAACCGGACATCGAGGCCCATGACCGCGACCGTGCCTTCGCAGCCGCGCAGTGGGACGTACGGCCGGCAGGCGGATGGACCGCGGAGGAGATCGCCGGACGTCTCGGCGTCAACGGCGAGCGGCCTGCGAACTGCCTCACGGATCATGCCCGGCCGGGCATGGATACGACCGGACATGACGAGAACAAGAACGAGAACGGGGAGTCGGCATGACGAGGACCGGGGGCGTGACGCTGCGCCTGCTCGACAAGGCGGACAAGGAGATCCTCCGGCTGCCGCGCACGGTCAAGGGCGCCCTGTTCGACTTCCAGCACAAGTTCAAGGACAATCCGCGCACCCCAGGGCTGAAGCTCAAGCAGCTCAAGGGTGACAGCAGAATCTGGTCCGCACGCATCAACGACGAGTACCGGGCACTGCTGCTCCGACTGGCCGAGGACGACTGGCTCGTCGTCTCGGTCAAGCACCGTAAGGAGGTCTACGACCGGCTGGCCTACGGCATCAACCATGTCACCGGTGGCATCGAGTACGTCGACCTCCAGGTGGTGGAGGACAGCATCCTGCGACGCATTCCGCCGCAGGGACCGTCACCCGCCTCCCCCACATCCGCGCCCGCCGAAGCCGCGCCCACCTCCGCCCAGCCGCTGTTCGCCGCTTGGAGCGACGCGCAGTTGAGTGAGCTCGGTGTGGCAGAGCCTTTGGTGCCGGTCATCCGCACTCTCACCACAGAGGAGCAGCTCCTCGGGCTGATCGAATACGCGCCGCAGCTCACCGGTGAGGTCCTGCTCTCGCTGTACGACGGAAAGCCCTTCGAAGAGGTACGGGACGAGGTCACCGCACCCGTCGCTGCCCCGGACCCCGTAGACACCGAGGACTTCCGGACGGCCGCCGAGCGGCCCGCCACGGTCGTCACCACGTCCGATGACGCACTGCGCGAGGCGCTGGAGGCCGGAGACTTCGGCCGTTGGAAGGTCTTCCTCCACCCCGCCCAGTCCAAGCTGGTCGAACGCCGCTACTCCGGCCCGGCTCGCGTCGGCGGCGGTCCCGGTACCGGCAAGACGATCGTCGCCCTGCACCGCGTCCGACACCTCGTGTCCCAGCTGCCGCCCGGTCACACCAAGCCCGTATTGCTGACCACCTACAACAAGAACCTTGCCGCCGACCTGCGCTCTCGGCTCCTGGAGCTGGGCGGCGAGCAACTGGTGTCGCGGGTAGAGGTGAGCCACGTCGACCAGCTCGCTCTGCGTGTCGTACGGGAAGCCGAGCCCGGCAGCCGTAAGCAGACCATCGACGACAGCCAGGCCGTACGAGAATGGCGGGCGATGCTCGACGAACTCGGCGAGAGCGACTGGGACGCGGAGTTCCTCCACGACGAGTGGACACAGGTCATCCTCGGGCAGGCCGTCGGCACCCGCACCGACTACTTCCGGGCCCGCCGCGCCGGACGGGGCAAGAACGTGGGCCGGGCGGAACGAGCCGCCATCTGGCAGCTTGCCGAGCGCTTCACCCAGCGCCTGGACCGGCTCGGACGTCAGACGTGGGACCAAGTAGCCGAGCGTGCCGCCCGCCTGGAGATAGGGCGGGAACAGCGCATCCGCGCCATCGAACGCCAGCGGGAGGAGGCGGGCGGCCTGGACAACATCCACCTCCAGGACGGCTCTGGCGGCTGGCTGCGCTACCGGTACAGGCACATCGTGGTCGACGAGGCGCAGGACCTGCGCCCCGCACACTGGAAGATGCTGCGCGCGATGGCGGCCCGCGACACGGACGACCTGTTCCTGGTCGGCGACACCCACCAGCGCATCTACAAGAACCAGGTGACACTCGGCAGCCTCGGCATCAACATCCGCGGGCGGTCCGCGAAGCTGAGCCTCAGCTACCGAACGACGCGGCAGATCCTGCGCTCCGCACTGGAGGTACTGGGCGAGGAGACCTACGACGACCTCGACGGAAGCTCGGAGACCCTCGCCGGGTACCGTTCCGTGCTCAGCGGGGGCACGCCCGGTATGCACCCGTGCCCCGACTGGCGGTCGGAGCGCGAGGCGATCGCCGTGCACATCCTGGCCTGGGACGCCCATCCGGACGAACGGATCGCGCACGAGCAGATCGCCATCTGCGTCCCCACCAACCAGATGGCGAGCGAGCTGGGGAGCACGCTGGGGGAACACGGCATCCGAGCCTTGGAGATCGGCGCCGACGGCGCTCGGGGCGAGCCCGGAATCCACATCGGTACCATGTTCCGGTTCAAGGGGCTGGAGTACCAGCGCATGATCATCGCTGGAGTCAGCGACGGCCTGGTCCCCCGCGAACAGGTGAACCAGCTGCGCCGGACGGACCCCACGCGCTATCGCCGGGAAGCTCAGCGGGCGCAATCTCTCCTGTTCGTGGCAGCGACCAGGGCGCGCGACAGCCTCGACATCTTCTGGCACGGTACGCCGAGTCCGTTCCTGCAGCGTCTACTGGGACGCAACTACGGGTAAGGTGCCGACAATCAGGCGAACAGTGCTACGCCCAGCCCTTTCGCTGATCGGGGGGGCTTAGCGGCAGACGAGTCGGGCTATACGCCGGGTTCTGTCGCCCGGCTGCCTCGCGGCGGCCGGGGAGACGGCCATCCATCTAGGGTCGGCGTTGCCGCCGGCCTCGTGCGGTCTACCCGTGGACTCGGGCGGGCAGCCCTCGGGCGTCCACGCAGAAACACCGGGGTGTTTCCTTTTGACCTTGCTCCGGGTGGGGTTTACCTAGCTGCCCAGGTCGCCCTGGGCACTGGTGGTCTCTTACACCACCGTTTCACCCTTACCCAGCGCCGAAGCGCCGGGCGGTTTGTTTTCTGTGGCACTGTCCCGCGGGTCACCCCGGGTGGCCGTTAGCCATCACCCTGCCCTGTGGAGCCCGGACGTTCCTCGGGAAGCCCCCTAAGGGGACTCCACGCGGCCGTCCGCCCGGCTCGTCTGCCGTGTCGACCATGTTACCGGGCGGGTGCCCTTGCCCGGACCGCCCGCCGTCGCCAGCACCGAACCCGCCAGGATCAGGAGGAACGCGGCCACGATGCCCGCCGTGAGGCGTTCGTCCAGGAAGAGTGCGCCCACCGCCACCGCCACCGCCGGGTTGACGTACGTGATGACCGTCGAGCGGGTCGGGCCGATCTCCTTGATCAGTTCGAGGAAGGCCACGAAGGCGACTGCCGTGCAGATTGCTCCGAGGGCTGCGAGGGAGGCGAGGACCTCTGTCGACGGGAGTGTGGACGGCCAGGACGCCGCCGCCGCGGGGGCGTAGATCAAGGCGGTCAGGGTCAGGCAGGGGGCGATCAGTTGGAGGGTGGGGACGTCCTTGAGGCGGCGGGCGGCTATCAGGGGGGCCGTGGCGTAGCCGATCACCGTCAGCAGCACCTCGCCCAGCGACTTCACATCCCCTCCCGTCAGGTGCGGGACCGTGAGCACGCCGACGCCCGCCAGGCCCAGGGCCAGGCCGGTGATCCGCCGGGCGCCCAGTACCTCCGTGTCGCCGAAGAAGCGGGCCGCCAGGACGCCGACGATCGGGACGCCCGCGATCAGCAGGCCGGCGGTGGAGCTCGACAGGTGCCGCTCGGCGTCCGTCAGTGTGAACCAGGGGCCCACGATCTCGATGCACGCGAAGGCCAGCATGGGCGCCCAGTGCGCCCGGACGGTGCGGATCAGGCCGCCCTGGCGGATCGCGAACGGCAACAGGAGCAGCGCGCCCAGCGCACAGCGCGTGAACACGACCATGGACGGGGAGAGGTCCTCCACCGCCACCTTGATCAGCAGATAGGGGATGCCCCAGACCACTCCCATCAGGGAGAACAGAAACCAGCCACGTGCAGTCATACGGCCATGCTCACCGTTTCAGCGACGTCCGTCTTGAACGCTGTTGCGGTACGCCGCCGGGGTCACCCCCAGCACCCGGCGGAACCAGCGGGTCAGGTGCGCCTGGTCCGCGAAGCCGACCAGGATCGCCACCTCGGCCGGTCGCAGTCCGGCTTCCAGCAGGCCGCGGGCGCGGGCCACCCGGTGCTGGGCCAGCCAGGCGTAGGGCGGGATCCCCATCGTCGTACGGAAGGCCCGCAGGAGCTGGTAGCGGGACAGGTCCAGGTCGGCGGCCATTTCGGCCAGGGAGGGCGGCTCGACCAGCTCGTCGGCCAGCCGGTCTCGTACGGTGTGGGCGATGCGGTCGGCGCCGGGGACGGTGTCGGTGACCGCACGGGCCGTGGAGTGGCGGCGGGCCAGGGCCGTCAGCAGCCACGGGAAGCGGGACTCGGCCTCCAGCGGGTCGGGGCAGGCGGCCAGTTCCGTGTGGGCGCGGCGCAGGGCGGCGGCCAGTTCCGGGTCGTCCACGACGGCGTCGCGGAAGTGTGGGACTCCGGTGCCGAGGGCGCCGTCGCCGAGCAGCCCCGGGGTCGCGTAGAGCGCACGGTAGGCGTAGCCGTCGGTGTCGTTGCCGGGGCCGCCGGTGTGCATCTCGCCCGGGGCCAGGACGATGATGGCGCCCGGGCCGCTGCGGATGTGGCCGCCGCGGTAGTCGATGACCTCGGAGCCGCCGACGCAGACGCCGACGGTGAACTCGTCGTGGGCGTGCGGGGCGTAGACGTGCTTGTCGAAGCGGGCGGTGAGCAGGTCGAGGGGCGGGCCGCAGCGGCCCAGCCGGGCTCTCGTCCACAACGCCTGCTCCCGGCTCACAGCCCGCTCCTGGCTCACAGCCTGTTCCCGGCTCGCAGCCCGTTCGCGGCTCACGGCCCGCTCGCGGCTCGCAGCCCGTTCGCGGCTCACAGCCTGTTCACCGCTCACGCGCCGATCCCCCTCATGCTCTGCCGACCCCTTCGTGCCTCTGGGACTGCAACGCTTTCGGGCCGCGGTTCCATGCCGCTGGACACGTTGGACGTCGGACGTCAGGCTCCCGTCCCGAACACCCCCTCCAGCGCGTCGAAGGCCGCCTCCAGGCGCGCCCGATGTCCGTCCACGAGCGTCGCCGCCCGCTCCCCCGCCAGCATGCGGCGCGCCGTGGCGACGTAGACCGCGCGGTACGCCGCGACCGTCACGGCGGCGGCCAGGTGCGGGTCGGGGAGCTCGGGGGCGGTCTCCGCGAGGGTCCGCGCCAGGGCCTCCTCCACCTCCTCGACCCCCTCGCGGGCCCGGGCCCGCAGGGCCGGCGAGTCGACGACGATCCGCCAGAAGTGCGCGAAGTCGTCGTCGAGCCCGCCCAACGGGTGCCGCCGGCCCAGGAGTCGGAGCGCGAGGGCGCGGAGGGCGGCGAGCGGGCTCTCGTCGGGGCCTCGTCGCCGTACCGCCTCCGTGAAGAGTTCGACGGCCTCGGGGATGCGGTCGAGGAAGAGGTCCTCCTTGCGCGGGAAGTAGTTGAAGACGGTCATCGCGGACACCTCCGCCACCCGGGCGACCTCCGCGACGGTCACCTCGTCGAAGCCGCGCGCCACGAACAGGCCCGTCGCCACGTTCGAGATCCGCTGCCGCGTGGCCTGCTTCTTGCGCTCCCGAAGGGACGGTTCCGCTTTCTTTTCCTCCACCATGAGGAAAACTATAGCGGCCACAAACTTTTAGTGACTAAAGTGAAATTCATGACGGATGACGGCGTGATGAGCGACGGTGTGATGAGTGACGGTGTGACGGAGTACGACGTGGTGGTGGCCGGTGCCGGGCCGGTCGGGCTGATGCTGGCCTGCGAGCTGGCGCTCGGCGGGGCGCGGACGCTGGTCGTCGAGCGGCTGGCCGAGGTGGACGAGACGATCAAGGCCGGCGCGATCAACTCCCCGACGGCCGTCGCCCTCTACCGGCGTGGACTGCTGCCCGCGCTCGCGGAGGTGCAGGAGGCGGCGATGAACCGGTTCCGGGCGTTCCGGGAGTCCTATGAGTTCCGGAAGTCGCGGGGCGGCGAGCCGGCCGCGGCAGCCGCGTCGGCCGTGCCTCCGCCCAGGTTCGCCGGGCACTTCGCCGGGATCATGCTCAGCGCCGCCCTGCTGGACGAGTCGGACCCGGCCTTCGCGGACCTCGGTCCGGCCGACGGCATCGGCCTGATCCCGCAGGCGACGCTGGAGCGGCTGCTCGGCGAGCGGGCCCGCGAGCTCGGCGTGGAGGTGCGCCGCCAGGTCGAGCTGACCGGCTTCGACACCGACGGAACCGACGGAACCGGCGACACCGGCGACACCGGGGAGGGCGGCGGCGTCACGGTGCGTCTCACGGGTGCGCAGGACGTGCGTGCGGGCTGGCTCGTCGGATGTGACGGCGGCCGCAGCACCGTGCGCAAGCTCGCCGGGTTCGACTTCCCGGGCACGCCCCCGGAGATCACCGGCTACCAGGCGATCGCCGACCTGACCGGCGTCGAGGGGCTGCGGGGCGGCTGGAACACGACGAAGTCCGGGACGTACGCCTACGGTCCGATGCCCGGCCGCATCCTGACCGTGGAGTTCGACGGACCGCCCGCCGACCGCGAAACGCCCGTCACCACCGAGGAGTTGCAGGCCAGTGTGCGCCGCGTGACCGGTGTGGACGTCACGGTGGGCGAGGTGCGCTCGCTGACCCGGTTCACCGACAACTGCCGTCAGGCGAGCACCTATCGCGCGGGCCGGGTCCTCCTCGCGGGCGACGCGGCGCATGTGCACTCGCCGTTCGGCGGGCAGGGACTCAACCTAGGGGTCGGCGACGCGATGAACCTCGGCTGGAAGCTCGCGGCGGTGGTACGCGGGGACGCCCCCGAGGGACTGCTCGACTCGTACACGAGGGAACGCCATCCGATCGGCGCCTGGGTGCTGGAGTGGACTCGGGCCCAGATCGCGCTGATGCGCCCCGAGTCGCACGCGCGCGCCCTGCGCGAGGTGGTGACCGGCATGGCGGGAACCGTCGACGGCACCACCTACCTCGTCAAGAAGATCTCCGGCGTCCGGCAGCACTACGACCTGCCCGGCGACCATCCGCTGGTCGGCCGCAGCGCCCCCGACCTGGAGTTCGCCGACGGCACCCGGCTCGCCGACCACCTGCACGGCGGGCGCGCCCTGCTGCTCGACCTGGCCGACGACCCGAAGCTGCGGGCCCGCGCGGAGGGCTACGGCGACCGGGTGGACGTCCGCACGACCGTCGCCCCCGGCCGCCCGGAGCCGGCGGCGCTGCTCGTGCGGCCGGACGGGTACGTGGCCTGGGCGGCGACGGCCGACAGCACGCCGGACACGGCGGCCGACGGTCCCGACGACACGCTCGACGCGGCCCTGGAGCGCTGGTTCGGCGCGCCGGTCGAGCGCGTCCTCCCCGTCGAACCCGTCGCACCCGTCTCCTGACCCGCCGCGTCGCACCCGTCTCCTGACCGCCGCGTCGGGACCGTCGGGCGAGACCGTCAGGCGGGCGTGAACCGTACCTTCCGCGTCGCGGGGTCGGCCTGGGTCAGCCGGACCCTGAGCCGTTCCCCCAGGGGGAGGTGGTCGCCCTCGACCCGGCCGATGACCGCCGGGGACTCCAGCTGGACGGTCCCGACGGACGGACGGCGCTCCTCCACGTCCACCACACAGCCGTCGAAGACCTCGCCGAGGCGGTCCTTGAGCAGGGCGGCCTCGGCGATGTCGACGCAGCCGCGCTCGACGGCGTTCGCGCGCCGCCCGCCCTCCGCCATCTCCTCGGGCAGGGCGTCGAGCGCGGCGAGCACCCAGTCGGGCGGGGGCTCGTCCGCGACGGCGGCCAGGCACAGCTCGGTGGCGTAGCGGTCGGCGAGGCGGCGGAGCGGGGCCGTGCAGTGGGTGTACGCGGCGGCGACGGCGGCATGGGTGGTGATGTCGGGGAGCTTGTCGTCCCGGAAGACGGTGTAGCCGGCGCCCCGCAGCAGGGTCGTGCACTCCTGGAGGAAGGCCGCGTTGCGGGGCTCGTGCGGGTCGAGGGAGCGGACGAGCTGCGCGTACGAGACATGGTGCGGCCAGTCGATGCGCAGGGCGTGCGCGGTGCGGCGCAGCCGGCCGACGGCGCCGTCGGGAGCGGCGGGCAGCGTGCGCAGGACGCCCGTGCCCGAGGCCAGCATCAGGTCGGCCGCCGCCATCCCGGTGAGGAGGGAGAGCTGCGCGTTCCAGCCGTCGGCGGGGAGCGAGGCACGGTAGGCCAGCTCACAGCCGTCGTCGCGCTCGACGATCTCCTGCTCGGGCACGTCGAGGGAGATCCCGCCCCGCTCGACCTCCAGGCCCTCCCGCAACTTCCCCACCACGGGGAGTAGTCGGAGCAGTTCCTCGGCGGTCCCGTCGTCGATCCTGCGCTGTACGCCCGCGTAGTCGAGCTTGGCGCGGCTGCGGACCAGGGCGCGCCGGACGTCGACGGCGACGGTACGGCCGTCCGCGTCGAGGTCGATCGTCCACAGGGCGGCGGGGCGGATCCGGCCCGGCAGCAGACTGGCGGCGCCCTCGCTGAGCACGGCCGGGTACAGCGGAACCTTGCCGTCCGGGAAGTACAGAGTGTTGACCCGGCGGTGCGCCTCGGCGTCCAGCGCTCCGTCGGGGACGACGAACGCGGCGACGTCGGCGATGGCGTACCGGACGCGGTAGCCGGCGCCCTGTCGGGAGAGGTGCAGCGCCTGGTCGAGGTCGGTGGAGGCGGGCGGGTCGATGGTGAGGAAGGGGATGTCCGTGGCGTCGTAGGACGGGAGCGTCGGCCGTCGCGCCGCGCGCTCCGCCTCGGCCAGCGCCGCGGGCGGGAAGTCGCCGGGCGCCCCGAGCTCGGTGCGCAGTGCGGTGAGGGCGGCCCGGAGGGGAGTTTCGGGGGCGCCGGTCACGCGGATGTGGCGGCGGGGCATGCAACGAGCGTAGGACCGGGGCGGCCTGGCGGCACGCCGTACGCTGTCGCAGCACAGTTTTACGTTCCGCCCGGTTTCACGTTCCGCCCAGTTTCATGTTCCGCCCGGTTGCACGTTCTACCGAAGTCCGAGGGAGATTTTCCGTGCTGGTCCTGCTGCCGCCCTCCGAAGGCAAGGCGTCCTCCGGACGTGGTGCCCCGCTCAAGCCGGAGGCGCTCTCCCTGCCGGGGATCGGCGCCGCCCGCGAGGCGGTCCTCGACGAGTTGGTCGAGCTGTGCGCGGCCGACGAGGACAAGGCGCGTGAGGTGCTCGGGCTGAGCGAGGGGCTGCGCGGCGAGATCGCGAAGAACACGGAGCTGCGCACGGCGGGCACCCGGCCGGCCGGGGAGATCTACACGGGGGTCCTGTACGACGCGCTCGGCCTGGCCACCCTGGACGCGGCGGCGAAGAGGCGCGCGGCCAGGTCGCTGCTCGTCTTCTCTGGGCTGTGGGGCGCCGTCCGGGTGACGGACCGGATCCCGTCGTACCGCTGCTCGATGGGCGTGCGGCTGCCGGGGCTGGGGGCGCTGGGCGCGCACTGGCGTGCGCCGATGGCGTCCGTGCTGCCCGAGGTGGCCGACGACGGGCTGGTGCTCGACCTGCGGTCGGCGGCGTACGCGGCCGCGTGGAAGCCGAAGGGCGAGGTCGCGGCGCGGACGGCGAGCGTGCGGGTGCTGCACGCGCCGACCCGGAAGGTCGTCAGCCACTTCAACAAGGCGACGAAGGGGCGGATCGTCCGGAGCCTGCTGACGGCGGGGATCGCCCCCAAGGGCCCGGCGGAGCTGGTGGAGGCGTTGCGGGACCTCGGGTACGTGGTGGAGGAGCAGGCGCCGGCGCGGGCGGGTACGGCCTGGTCGCTGGACGTGCTGGTGGACGAGGTGCACTGACCGTCCCCGTCCCACATACAGTCATTGCAACATGCGCAACGCCCTTTGCGCGTGTTGCACACCGGGGGCAGGATGAGGCGCATGACCTCGCCTCTGCCCTCCCCTTCGGCTGTCTCGGTACTGGATCTGGCTCCCGTCGTACCCGTGGTGGTCGTCGAGGACGCCGCCGACGCCGTGCCGCTGGCGCGGGCGCTGGTGGCGGGCGGGCTGACCGCGATCGAGGTGACGCTGCGGACGTCCGCCGCGCTCGACGCGATCCGGGAGATCTCCGGGGCGGTCCCGGAGGCGGTCGTCGGGGCCGGGACGGTGATCGCCCCGGAGCAGGTGACGGCGTGCGTGGCGGCCGGGGCACGGTTTCTGGTCAGCCCCGGCTGGACGGACGTCCTGCTGACGGCGATGCGGGCGTCCGGGCTGCCGTTCCTGCCCGGGGTGTCGACGACGTCGGAGGTCGTGGCGCTGCTGGAGCGCGGGGTCCGGGAGATGAAGTTTTTCCCGGCGCAGGCGGCGGGCGGCACGGCCTATCTGCGGTCGCTCGCCGGACCGCTCCCGCAGGCCCGTTTCTGCCCGACGGGCGGGATCGGCCCGGACAACGCGCCGGAGTACCTGGCTCTGCCCAACGTCGCCTGTGTGGGCGGGAGTTGGATGCTTCCGGCGGACGTGCTCGCGGCCCGGGACTGGTCGCGGGTCGAGGAGCTGGCGCGGGCCGCCGCGTCCCTCAGGGCCGCAGGTGGGACGTCTCGTTGAACAGGCGGACGCTGGCGTTGCCGTCCGCGTAGTAGGCCACCGCCGACAGTGAGGCCGCCGACAGCTCCATGCGGAACAGGGACTCGGGCGGGGCGCCCAGGGCGAGCCGTACGAACGTCTTGATCGGGGTCACGTGGGTGACCAGCAGGACCGTGCGGCCCGCGTACTCCGCGACCAGCCGGTCGCGGGTGGCCGCGATCCGGGTGGCGGTCGCCGCGAAGCTCTCACCGCCGCCGGTCGGCTCGGCCTCCGGGTCGGCGAGCCAGGCGTTCAGGTCCTCCGGGTGGCGCTCGCGGACCTCGCCGAAGGTCAGCCCCTCCCAGGCCCCGAAGTCCGTCTCGATCAGCCCCTCGTCGACGGTGACCTCCAGACCGAGACGGGCGGCGACGGCGCCGGCGGTCTGCCGGGTCCGGGCGAGCGGGGAGGCGAGGATGTGCTGGACGGTCCCGCGCCGGGCGAGCGCGGCGGCGACCCGCTCGGCCTGCTCCCGGCCCACGTCGGAGAGGGAGGGATCGGTGCCCCCGCTCCCGGAGAACCGCTTCTGCGGGGTGAGCGGGGTCTCCCCGTGCCGCAGCAGCACAAAGGTGGCAGGCGCCCCGAGATCGGGCGCGGCCCCCCAGCCGACAGAGGGGCTGCCAGAGGGACTGCCAGAGGGACTGGGGGACGCGGAAGCGCCGACAGCACGGGCAGCACGCCGATCGGCCTGACCCTTCGCGTCGCGGCCCACCGCGTCACCGTCCTCCGCGCCGCCACTCACGGCGTCACCGTCCACCGAACCGTCACTCACCACGTCACCGTCCTCCGCGCCACCGCCCACCACGTCACCGTCCTTCGAGTCACCCGCCGGGTCCGGACCACCGGCGAGGGACCCCGACATGGCAGCCGTCGCCGAAGCCGTCGTCGATCCCGCAGCCGTCGCCCCTCTCGCGCTCGCAGCGGCAGCGGCAGCGGCAGCGGCAGCCGGGCGGGCTGCGGCCAGCGCCTCGCGGGCCCTTGCCGCGCCTGCGGTGGCGTCGCCGGGCGGGCCGGACGGCTCGGGGGCGGCGGGTGCCGAGGGGCGAGGGTGCAGCGCCGCCCGGGACGCTTCGGCGTCCCACTGCTCGCCCCGCTTGCCCGCGTCCATCGCCTCGTTGGCCAGACGGTCGGCGTGCTTGTTCTGCTCGCGGGGGATCCACTCGTAGGTGACCTGGGGGCGCGGCAGGATCCGCGCCGCCTCCGCCGCGAGGGGCTTCATGTCGGGGTGCTTGATCTTCCAGCGGCCGGACATCTGCTCGACGACCAGCTTGGAGTCCATCCGCACGCGCACCGCGGCCGACGGGTCGAGTTCACGGGCGGCGCGCAGGCCGGCCAGCAGCCCCCGGTACTCGGCGACGTTGTTCGTGGCGACGCCGATGTACTCGGCGCGCTCGACGAGCGTCTCCCCCGTCCCCGCGTCGATCACCACGCTGCCGTAGCCCGCGGGCCCCGGGTTGCCCCGCGACCCGCCGTCGGCCTCGACGATGAACTCCCGCACCGCGTAGCTCCTCCACAGACCGGACTCCGACAGACCGGACTCCGACAGACCGGACCCTTGCAGACCTAACTCTTACAGACCGGACTCCGACGTACGGACCAGGATCCGACGGCAGTTCTCGCACCGGACGACCGTGTCGGACGGCGCCTTGCGGATGTCGTTGATGTCGGTGATCGACAGCTCCTGGCGGCAGCCCTGGCAGGTGCGCTGGTAGAGCTTGGCCGCGCCGACGCCGCCCTGCTGCTCGCGCAGCTTCTCGTAGAGCTTCAGCAGGTCGGCCGGGACGGAGCCGGCCACGACCGCGCGCTCCTTGGTCACGGTGGCGGCCTCGCCGTCGAGCTCCTCGAAGGACGCGTCCCGGCGGGCGGTGGCGTCGTCGATCCTGCCCTGGACGGAGCCGACCCGCTCGGTCAGCTCGGCGACCCGCTCCTGCGCGCTCTCACGGCGCTCCATGACCTCCAGGACGACGTCCTCGAGGTCGCCCTGGCGCTTGGCGAGGGAGACGATCTCCTTCTGGAGGTTCTCCAGGTCCTTCGGGGAGGTGACGGCCCCGGAGTCGAGCCGCTGCTGGTCGCGGGCGGCACGCTGACGGACCTGGTCGACGTCCTGCTCGGCCTTGGTCTGCTCGCGGGCGGTGTCGCTCTCCTCGGTCTGGGCGGCCACGAGGAGGTCGCGCAGCTGGATGAGGTCCTTGTTCAGCGACTCGATCTCCGCGTGCTCGGGCAGCGACCTCCGCTTGTGCGCGAGCTGCTGGAGCCGGACGTCGAAGGCCTGGACGTCGAGGAGTCGGATCTGGTCGGCGGGCGCGGCGTTCAGTTGGGGGCTCCCATTGAGCTAGAGGTGGCGGTGGACGCCGCGTGGGCCGTCCAGGGGTCGGTGACCGTGCGGGAGACATGGACCCTGAGGTCCCAGCCCTGCCGGTCGGAGATCTCGTCGAGCTGGGCGGCCGCCAGCTCGCACCAGGGCCACTCGGTGGCCCAGTGCGCCGCGTCGAGCAGCGCGAGAGGACTGTGGGCGCGGGCCTCGGAGACCGGGTGGTGGCGCAGGTCCGAGGTGAGGAAGGCGTCGACGCCGGCCGCCCGCACCTGGCCGAACAGGCTGTCGCCGGAGCCGCCGCTGACGGCGACCGTCCGGACGAGCGCCTCCGGATCGCCCGCCACCCGGATGCCCTGCGCGGTGGCGGGCAGCCGCTCGGCGGCGCGGGCGGCGAACTCACGGACGGTGAGCGGATGGTCCAGCTCGCAGACGCGCCCGAGGCCGCGCCGCCCCTCGGGGTCGCTCGGATCCGGCACCAGGGGCCGTACGACGCGCAGGTCGAGGGCGCCGGCGAGGGCGTCGCTCACTCCCGGATCGGCGGTGTCGGCGTTGGTGTGGGCGACGTGCAGGGCGATGTCGTTCTTGATGAGCGTGTGCACGACACGGCCCTTGAAGTCGGACGCCGCGACGGTCGTCGTCCCGCGCAGATAGAGCGGATGGTGGGTGACGAGCAGGTCGGCGCCGAGCTTCACGGCCTCCTCGACGATCTCCTGGACGGGGTCGACGGCGAACAGGACCCGGGAGACGTCCAGATCGGGGTCGCCCACGACGGTGCCGACCGCGTCCCAGGACTCGGCCCACTCGGCGGGCCACAGGTTCTCCAACGCGGCGATGACTTCAGACAGACGGGGCACGGGTGAAAGGCTACCTGGCCACCCCACGGGCCCGTACCGCTGCCGCCGCTGCCCATGCACACCCCCTCCGCCCCCCTCAGGCGAATCGCTTCTGCGCCACTCTTATGAGGGAAGTAGACCGCCCGGCGGTCCCACGTCCGTGCGTACGAAAACTAGCTTCGTCGCCGGAGGTGACCGAACGATGACGACGCCGACCTGTGCGATCGAGCCCACCGCAGCGGACGGGGCGGACGGGGAGGTCTCCGGGAACCCCGAGTACCCCGAGTACCCCCGAGACCCCGGAGCGGCCGGAGACCCCGACGAGGGGGGCGCCGCCGAGCGCCCACCGCACGCGCACGGCGTGATCGCGGACCGCATGCGCGCGGCCGGCATGCTCGCGGACGGCGTACCGGCCGACGGCCCGGCCGCGGACCGCCCGCCCACCGACCGCCCGACCGTCGACCGCCAGCCCGCCTACCACCCGCCCACCGACCGCCCGACCGCCGACAGACCGACCGCCAACCGCCCGACCGTCGACCGCCCGACCGCCGGCTGCGTGATCACGGCGAACGGTGCCTACGCCGCGCGCCTGGCCCGGGACGGCGACTCCTGGTTCCCGGAGCGCTGGACCCTGGACGGCCCCGAGCCGTACGCCGTGCCGCTGCCCGGCAACCAGCCGGAGGAACCCGGCACGGAGGTGCAGCCGATGGCCGACGGCCGGGTCCTGATCCGGCGGCTGATCGACGGACGGCACGTCTTCTCCCTGCTGTATCCGACCGGCCCCGGCACGGGCGAACTGCCGCTGGGCGGCGTCGAGTGCCCGGACGAGGGCACCCGGCTGCACCTGCTCCCCCCGGCCCCCTGCGGCGAACGCGCGTACGCCCTCGCCGTCGGCCGCTACACCACGGCCGTGTGGCTGGTCGCGGGCGGCAGCTTCGGCCCCGAGCACGTCGCCGAGATCCCCGGCCGCTGCTCCGGCGGCGTCTGGCTGGACCGTACGGGCCGCATGCTCGCCCTGGACCGGGAGATCGCCGGCCGGACCAAGGCCGTCGTGGTGGATCTGGAGCGCGGCGGCGAGGTGTCGCCCCTCCTGCAGATCAGCGCCGACAGCGACGACCGTCTGCTGCTCGCCGACCCCGACAGCGGCCTGCTGCTCATCGGCTCGGACGCCCCCTCGCCGGGCGAGATCCGACTGGGCTGGGGAGTGATCGGCAGCACGCTGCCGGTCCGCTTCCCGGAGTCCCTGCGGCTGCCCGACCTCACCGTCACCCCGTTCGCGATCCAGCCGGGCCAACTGCTGGTGCCGGAGACCTGCGCGGTGGCGCTCCGGATCGACGGCCACTTCGGCGCCTGGGTCGGCGTATGGCGCCCGGCGGAGCGCCGGCTGCACCAGTTCGCCGCCCCGGAGGGGTGGTTGACGGGCAGCGGGCTGTGGACAGCGGAGGGCGTGCTGCGGCTGCCGTACGCCTCGGGGGCGGAGCCGTGCGCGGTGGCACTGCTGCCGGCGCCGATCGCGGACCCGCTCACCGAGGAACCGTCGGACCCCTCCGCGCAGGCGGAACGGCCGACCGCCGCCCCCCGCCCGGTCCCCCTCCAACAGGCCCCGCTCGGCAGACTTGTAACGAACTAGCTGCGGTTGGCGTGGCCGCCTGGATTCGCCCCTCGGTGTGCTGGATAAAATCGCCCGGCTGTAAGAAAGATCATGTTGACGGGGTGAACACTTCCGATGAGCGACGCAAGCACGATGCAGCCGCTGTCCGCCGACTCCCACGAAACGGCCGGTCACGGCCGGCACCGGGGCCCGGTCTCGTCCCACGACGGCGACTCGGCCCCCCACGGCCGGCACCGCAAGCCGGCCGAGAGCAAGACCGAGGACAAGGCGTAGGACAGCATTCAATGGCTGCCTGACGTAACGCAGATACACAGATAGATACACACAGATACGCCGAAGAACCGAAGGGGCTCCGCTCGTCCACGGACGACCGGAGCCCCTTCGCATCCCCCTCGCAGCTATTCCTGCCCCTGCCCCCTCCGCAGACCCAGCACCTCCGCCGCCGCGAACGTCTCCCCCGTCGGCCGCTCCGCGAAGTGCGCGCCGAGGACGGCTTCCAGCTCCGCATGGCTGAACACGTCCTCCTTGCTGTCGAACTTCGCCTGCACGCGCGGTCGTTCGACGACGGCGACCATGCCGCCGTGCACCACGAGCAGCTGTCCGTTGATCCGGGCGGCGGCCGGCGAGGCCAAGTAGCCGACCAGCGGGGCGACATGCTCGGGCGCGAGCGGGTCGAGCCCCTCGGCCGGCTGCTCGAACCCGGCGAAGACGTCCTCCGTCATCCGGGTGCGGGCGCGCGGGCAGATCGCGTTGACGGTGACGCCGTACTTGGCGAGGGCCAGTGCGGTCGAGGTCGTCAGCCCGACGATTCCGCCTTTCGCCGCCGCGTAGTTGGGCTGTCCCGCCGACCCGGCCAGGAACGCCTCCGAGGAGGTGTTCACGATCCGCCCGTAGACCGGGGCGCCGGCCGCCTTGGAGCGCTCACGCCAGTGCGCGGCGGCGAACCGGGTGGTGTTGAAGTGCCCCTTGAGATGGACCCGGATCACCGCGTCCCACTCGCCCTCGGTGAGGGAGAAGACCATGCGGTCGCGCAGGATGCCCGCGTTGTTGACGACGACGTCCAGCTTGCCGAACGTGTCGACGGCCGACTCGACCAGCTCACGGGCCTGTCGGAAGTCGGAGACGTCCCCGGTGTGGACGAGCGCGGTGCCGCCGGCCGCCCGGATCTCCGCCGCGACCTGCTCCGCCGGTCCGGCCGAGGCCTCGCCGGAGCCGTCCCGTCCCGGCTGCCCGTAGTCGTTGACGACGACGGCTGCGCCCAGCCGGGCCAGTTCCAGCGCCTCGGCCCGGCCGAGCCCGCGTCCGGCGCCGGTGACGATCGCCGACAGCCCCTCCAGTGGCAGTGTCATCCGCAACTCCCCGCCCCTCAGATCTCTATGCAGGTCCGCAGCGCGGCCCCGGTGCGCATCTGGTCCAGCGCCTCGTTGATCTCGGCGAGCGGGACCCGGTGCGTGATCAGATCGGTGAGGTCGATCCGGCCGGCCCGCCACAGGGCGATGGTCCGCTCGTAGGAGCGCAGGACGTCCCCGCCGCCGTACATCGACGGCAGGATGCGCTTCTCGTCGAAGAACAGCTCGAACATGCTGAGTTGGAGGAAGTCGTCGAGTGCGCCCGCGCCGACGACGACCAGGGTGCCGCCGCGCCGGGTGGTCTCGTAGGCGGTGCGGGCGGTGGCGGAGCGGCCAACGACCTCGAAGACGTAGTCGAACCCCTCGCCGCCGGTGACGAGTTGCTTCGCCTCGCCCAGCTCGTCCGGTGAAACCGCCTTCGTGGCACCGAACTTGAGGGCCGCCTCGCGGCGGGAGAGGACCGGGTCGACGGCGACGATCTCGGCGGCGCCCTTGAGGCGCGCGCCCTGGATCGCCGAGATGCCGACCCCGCCGCAGCCGATGACGGCGACGGACGAACCGGCCTCCACGTCCGCGGTGTTGAGCGCCGCGCCCAGACCGGTGGTCACCCCGCAGCCGATGAGCGCGGCGATGTCGAAGGGCACGTCGTCGGGGATCGGGACGGCGCAGCGGGCGTCCACCACGACCTCCTCGGCGAAGGTGCCGGTGCCGGCCATGCCGAACAGATCCCCGCCGGGGCGGCGGAAGTTGGGCGTGCCGGCGTTCATGAACCCGGCCAGGCACAGCTCGGTCTGGCCCCGCTTGCAGGCCGGGCAGACGCCGCAGGCGGGCAGCCAGCAGACCACGACCCGGTCACCGGGCTTGACGTTCGTGACGCCCTCGCCGACCTCCATGATCTCGCCCGCGCCCTCGTGGCCGGGCACGAACGGCGCGGGCTGCGGCAGCACCCCGCCCATCGCGGAGAGGTCCGAGTGGCACAGCCCCGTGGCGCGCACCCGGATCCTGACCCGCCCCGGGCCGAAGCCCACCGCCTCGACGTCGTCGAGGACCTCCAGCTTGTCCTGGCCGATCTCGTGCAGTACGGCTGCGCGCATGGTGCGGCTCCCCTCAGGTCATCAGGTCATCGGGTCATCAAGTCGTCAGGGCTTCAAGTCGTCAGGGCTTCGGGTCGCTCGGGCTTCTGGTCGTTCGGGCTTCAGGAGTGTTCGACGATCGTGTCGGCGAGGACGGGCGCGTCGTCCCTCTCGACGGCGCTCACGGCCACCCGCACCTCGCCCTGGCCCTGGCCCTCGCCCTGGCCCTGGCCCCGCCACATGCGGATGCGCAGGGTCTCGCCGGGGAAGACGACCCCGGCGAAACGGGTGGTGTACGAGCGCACCCGGGTCACATCGCCGTCGAGCAGGGTGTCGACGACCGCCTTGAGCGTGATGCCGTAGGTGCACAGGCCGTGCAGGATGGGCCGGTCGAACCCGGCGAGCTTCGCGAACTCGGGGTCGGCGTGCAGCGGGTTGTAGTCGCCGGAGAGGCGGTACAGGAGGGCCTGGTCCTCGCGGACGGCCCGCTCGACCAGCTTGTCGGGCTCGCCGACGGGCGGATCGAGCCGGGCGGACGGGCCCCGGTCGCCGCCCCAGCCGCCCTCCCCCCGGACGAAGATCTGGGCGTCGTTGGTCCACAGCGGCCCGTCCTGGTCGCCGACCTCCGTGCGCATGACGAGGACGGCGGCCTTGCCCTTGTCGTACACGCCGGCGATGCGCCCGGTGGCGGTCGCCCGGCCGGACGCCGGGATGGGGCGGTGGATCTCCAGGCGCTGGCCGCCGTGCAGGACGCGGGCGAGGTCGACGTCGACGCCGGGCATGGACAGTCCGCTGATCACGCCGGGCGAGCCGGAACCGGCGACGGTGGCGAAGCTCGGCAGGACGTGCAGCCGGGACTCCAGCGTGTAGCGCAGTTCGTCGGGGTCGGTGGCCGGGACGCCCGCGCCGATGCCGAGGTGGTACAGCTGGACGTCCCGGCGGTCCCAGGTGATCTCGCCGGTCCGGGGCTCGGCGGCGAGCGCCTTGGCTGCGTCGATGGGCATGGAACTCCTGATCGCTCGGATCGTTCAGAGACCTCGGCACGGCCGTCCGCACCGATCGGCCGCACCGAGGTCGTCACGGTGGCCGATCTAGAACGCGTTCCAGTCCGGCGTCCCCTGTATAGCCGAGCGCTCCACAGTTGTGAAGGCTCCTGACGGGGTGTCAGACCCGCTGGCGGACGCCGTCGTGGGCGGCCGTGACATTCGTAATGCCCGACCGGTTACATCCCGACCTGCCGGTCGCGCGCCCGGGAACGTAGCGTCGAAGACGGGCATGGAGCCCGGAGCGGGACCGGGGGAAGGGACACGACCATGTGGACTGCGGTGAGGGGCCGTCGGACCGCCGCGCGGGAGCAGCGGCGGCGCTGGAAGGCCGGGCGGGAGCGGTGCAAGGCCGGGCAGGTCACCGAAGCCTCCGAAGCCTCCGTCGCCTCCGCAGCCGCCCAGGTCGAGGACCCGGGCCCGCCGGCCAACGGCTTCTCCCTGCTGCCGTGGCTGCTGATGGGGATGGGCGCGTTCTCCAACCCTCTTCCAGGGGGACACCGCGAACCCGTGGATCGGCGGCCTGGGCCTGCTGACGTTCAACTCCCTCTACATCTACATCGCCTTCCGCTCCTTCGTGAAGGTGGCCCGCGAGGCGACCTCGACCCGGGTGGCCCTCGTCCTGATGGGCCTCGTGACCTGCGGACTCGCCCTCGGCTACGGCGGCAACTGGCTGCTCTTCTTCCCTCTGCTCGGCCTCGCGACGGGCGCGGTCCTGCGCGGCCCGCAGCTGCGCACCCTGGGCACCGCCGTCGCCGTCCTGGCGGGCGCGGTGTCCTGCGTCCACGACGGCTGGGGCGGCCTCACCATCGCGTACGCCACCTGGATATCGACGATGGTGACGGCCGCGATCCTGTCCCTCTCCGAGGCCGTGCGGGAGCTGCGCGCCGCCCGCGAGGAGCTGGCCCGCCGCGCGGTGGAGGAGGAGCGGCTGCGCTTCTCCCGCGATCTGCACGACCTGCTCGGCCACACCCTCTCGGTGATCGTGGTGAAGTCGGAGGCGGCCAGACGGCTGGCGCCGCGGGACATGGACGCGGCGCTCTCCCAGGTCACGGACATCGAGGCGGTGGGCCGTCAGGCGCTGACCGAGATCCGGGAGGCAGTCACCGGCTACCGCGAGGGCAGCCTGGCCACCGAGCTGGACCGGGCCCGTTCGGCCCTGACGGCGGCGGGCGTGGAACCGTCGGTGAGCAGGTCGGGTCCGCCGCCGCAGCCGCAGACGGCGGCGCTGCTGGGCTGGGTGGTGCGCGAGGCCGTCACCAACGTCGTCCGGCACAGCGGGGCGACCCGATGCCTGATCACCGTGTCCGGCGAGCCGGAGCAGGTCCGGCTGACGGTGACGGACAACGGCACGGGTGCCGGTGACCCCCGTGCGCAAGGCGGCGGCACCGGCCTGACCGGCCTGCGCGAGCGCCTCGCGACGGCGGGCGGCTCCCTGACGGCGGGCCCGGGACCCGACGGCGGCTTCACGGTCCGGGCGCGACTGCCGACGGCCGTGGAAGACAGCGAGAACGACCGCGGGAGCGACTGCGGGGGTGACTACGCGGGCGACCGCGCGGGCGACAACGACAGAGCGCCGTACGCGGTCACCACGCATAGCCTTGCCCCGTGACCGAGATGCCCCGCGACCATCGTCCCGCCAAGTCCGTCAGAGTGCTGCTCGCCGAGGACCAGGGCATGATGCGCGGGGCGCTGGCCCTGCTGCTGGGGCTGGAGGCCGACCTCGAAGTGGTCGCGCAGGTGGGCCGGGGGGACGCGATCGTGGATGCGGCCCTCCTCCACCGTCCGGACGTCGCGCTCCTCGACATCGAACTCCCCGGCATGAGCGGCCTGGACGCCGCCGCCGAGCTGCGCGATCAGGTTCCCGACTGCCGGGTGCTGATCCTCACCACGTTCGGCCGGCCCGGCTATCTGCGCCGGGCCATGGAGGCCGGGGCATCGGGCTTCCTGGTCAAGGACGGCCCGGTGGAGGAGCTGGCCGCGGCGATCCGCCGGGTGCTGACCGGTGAGACGGTCGTGGACCCGGCCCTCGCCGCCGCCGCGTTGAGCGCCGGCCCGAACCCGCTCACCGCCCGCGAACGCGACGCGCTGAAGGCGTCGGCGGACGGCGCGACGGTCGCCGACATCGCCGCCGCGCTGCACCTCGCGGAGGCCACGGTCCGCAACTACCTCTCCTCCGCGATCGGCAAGACGGGCACCCGCAACCGTATGGAGGCGATGCGGGAGGCCCGTCAACAGGGCTGGTTGTAGCGAGGGGTTGTAGCGCGGGGTGGCCGGGGCGGCCGTAAGGCTTCCGGACCGGCGCTGGCATAGTGCCCGCATGCTCCTACCGATACGGAAGCCTGTGGTCCGGCGCATGACCGCCCTGGTGTCGGGTCTCGCCGCCGCCGTCCTCGCCATGGCCTCGGCGCCCGCCGCGGCCGACGGCTCCGGACAGGTCGTGCTGCGCTTCGAGACCGCGGCGACCTACGTCATGTACAACGCCGACGAGGGAGCCGAGGCCCGTAACGACGAATTCGTCGTGCCGGTCTTCGTCGAGGCGAGCAAGGGCGGGCCCGCGCGCAATGTCAGGGTCGTGGTGGACGCGTCGGGGCTGACCGGCGTCGCCCGGCTCGGGGAGAACCGCGCGTGTACGGCCGAAGGCCCGATCTACACCTGCAAGTACGGCGACCTGCAGAACGGCGACGGCGAGAGCTACCGACCCCTCACCCTCCTCGGGGTGGACGGCGTCCGGCCGGGCGCCGCCGGGACGGTGACGTACACCGCGACCGCCGACAACGCGGCCCCGGTCACCGGCGCCACCCGGATGACCGTCGGCGGTCCGACGCTGTCCGCGCCCGGGCAGGAGAAGGGCGTGAGCGGGCTGGCGCCGGGCCGACCCACGAACCTCACCCCGAGATTCGCCAACAACACCCGGTTCCCCGCGACGAAGGGCGTCGCCCTGCAGGTCAACGTGTCGGACGGGATGACGCTGACGGCCCGGCACAGCAACTGCTTCTACGCGGGCCCCGCGCCCACCTCGGCATGGTGCACGTTCCCCACGAAGGCCGCGGCGGGCGCCGCCTACCGCACGAGCGCCCCGCTGGTCTACACGCTGACCCCGCCCGGGCAGCTGACCGGCGAGGTGAGCTACAGCTGGTCGTCGGCGCCGCAGAAGCCCGCCGACCACACCGTGCGCGGCACGGGCGCCCCCCTCACCCTGGTCCCGACCGCGCGCCAGGCCTTCGACGACAGTCATGGCAGGGTCGGGATCACCACCACCGTGCAGGCCGACTACCGTCCGGTCACCGCGACCGTGCGGGGCCGGGTCGGCGACACGGTGAAGGTGCGGCTCGGGCTGAAGGACCTCGGCCCCGGCCGGATCCAGGACTCCGAGGAGCAGGGCCGCTTCGAGGTGATCCCGCCGGAGGGCACCACGGTCACCTCGATCCCGTACGAGTTCGAGGGGGACGGCGGGAAGTGGGCGTGCGACCGGCCGGAGAAGCCCGGCGGGGCGTTCGTCTGCGAGATCGGCTACGACTCGTTCTACGAAGTGCGGCACGAAGACGGCACGACCGCCATCGACTTCCACATCCGCATCGACCGGCAGGTCCCGGGCGCGAAGGGCAGCATCCGCACGTACAACCCGTTCGACCGCACCCCCGCCAACGACGTCGCCGTCATCCCGCTGGAGGCGTCGCCGGCGCCGTTCTACCGGCCGTCCCGGCACCCCGTCGTGTGGACGGCCGCCGGTGCCCTGCTGGTCGTCGCCGTTGCCGGGGTGCGGTACCGCCGTCGGCTGAAGCGAGCCTAGATCCCCTTGCCCGTGCGGCGCAGCACCCGCAGTGAGCCGGTGTCCGAGACCTCCGTGAAGGCGCCGGAGGCAAGGGCTCGCAGGTAGACGCGGTAGGGGGCCTGGCCGGTGAACTCGTCGACCGGGTCGGGGAACACGTCGTGGATGACGAGGAGGCCGCCCTCGGCGATCTGCGGGGCCCAGCCCTCGTAGTCGGAGGCGGCGTGCTCGTCGGTGTGGCCGCCGTCGACGAAGACGAGGCCGAGGGGCGAGTTCCAGAACGCGGCGATCTGCGGCGAGCGTCCGACCAGGGCGACGACGTGGTCCTCCAGACCCGCCCGGTGCAGGGTCCGGCGGAAGGTGGGCAGCGTGTCCATCAGGCCGATCTCGGGGTCGACGGTCTCCGGGTCGTGGTACTCCCAGCCCGGCTGCTGCTCCTCGCTGCCCCGGTGGTGGTCGAGCGTGAGCGCGGTGACCCCGGCGGCGCGGGCCGCGTCGGCGAGCAGGATCGTCGAACGCCCGCAGTAGGTGCCGACCTCCAGCAACGGCAGTCCGAGCGCACCGGCCTCGACGGCGGCCGCGTACAGCGCGAGCCCTTCGTCGACGGGCATGAAGCCCTTCGCCGCCTCGAACGCGGCGAGGATCTCGGGCGCGGGTGCCGCGGGCATGGGGGCCTGCCTTCCGATGGTCGTACGACGGTGTCGGCGGCCCATGCTGCCGTACGCCCCGCGGGCCGTCGACCGAGGGGGTGGGACTACCGCCCCGGCTCCCGCCCCGGCTCCCGCGCCGACTCCCGCTCCGGCTCCCGCTCGTGCTCCGACCCCTGCTCAAGCCGCTGCCCCTGAGCCAGCCCCTGCGCCTACGCCTACTCCTGCGCTTACGCCTACGCCTGCTCCTGCTCCTGTTCCCGCTCGCTCGCCGCCCGGAGCCGGTACTCGCTGGGCGAGACGCCGTACGCGGTGCGGAAGGCGCGGGTGAAGTCGGAGGCGCGGGGCATGCCCCAGCGGGCGGCGACGGTGTGGATGGAGGCGGCGCGCAGCGCGGGGTCGGCCAGGTCGCGGCGGGCGCCCGCCAGCCGCTGGTCGCGGATCCAGGCGGCGACGGTCTCGCCCTGGGTGCGCTGCTGGAAGATGCGGTGCAGATAGCTGAGCGAGATGTGGTGGGCGGCCGCGATCACGGTCGGGGTCAGCGTCGGGTCGTGCAGGTTCTGCCGGATGAACGCCCGGATGCGCTCCACGGTGACCCGGTGGCGGGTCTCCGGGTCCAGGGCGTCCTCCGTCTCCAGGAGGTGGGCGAGCCAGGCCGACACCAGGTCGAGGACGATCCTGCCCAGGCGGGGCGCGTCGGACGGCCCGAGGTGCTGGGCCTGCCGGTCCAGGCCGACGAGGAAGTCGGTGAGCAGGGCGCCGATGCCGTCCTGTCCGGGCAGCCGTCGGCAGAGCAGGTCCCGGACCAGGTGCGGCGGCACGGACAGCAGTGCCTTGGGGAAGTCCACGCCCACGCCCTGGACGACCTGCCGGTCCCGGTCGTCGTAGGAGGGGGCGCCGTGGGGGCGGACGTCGTAGGGGCGTGAGCTGTCGGTGATGAGCAGGTCGCGCGGGCCGAAGGTGTTGGCCCGCCCGATGTGCTCGACCGCGAGTCCGCCCTGGAGGAGCAGCGTCAGGTGGTAGCGCTCGGGGTCGGACCGGCGGACCAGCCGCTGGTTGCGCCGGAACCGGGACGGCTGGTACGACGTCGGCCACACGGTGACCGGTCCCAGCTCCATGAGGTGGTACTCGGCCCAGAAGTCCGCGGCGTGCGCGCTGGTGATCTCGCTGGGCGAGCGGGTCGTGGTGAGCAGATCCCGCCAGAGGTCGAGCCTGCCCTCCGCGGGTACGTCGTCGGTGCGGAACACCGTCCCCAGCATGCGTCGCCTCCGATCCTCGGCCCCGGAAACCCCGGGGCCAAGGATAGGCGCGCCCGTGTCCTCAGTGGGCGGCGAGGGTCTCCTCGGTCTCCTCGGGCAGCGGCAGGGTGAGGTCCACGGCCACCGCCCGCTCGTCGCCCGCGTGGGTCGCGGCGCTCGCCAGCGGGCCGTGGCCGGTGGCCTTGGCCGCGAGGACGTACGCACCCTGGGCCGGGACGGCGAGGGCGTAGCTGCCGTCCTGGGACGACAGGGTGGCTCCGGCCTGCCGGCCGCGGCGGTCGATCAGGGTGACCTTGGCCCGGGCGACCGGGACGCCGGCGGCGTCCAGGACCCGGCCGCGGAAGCCCCGCAGGACTGCCTCGGCGCGCTCCAAGTTGGCCTCCTCCTCGCTGCTGGCGCGCAGCTGCGTGGCCGTCGACGGGCGCGGCCGGCCGGGCAGGAAGAGCGCGAGGAGCAGGCCGATCGCGACGGCGGCCGTGGCGATCAGGAAGGAGACGCGGAAGCCGTGCATGGTCGGGACGGCGACGCCGCCCACGTTGTTCGCGGTGTTGGCCAGCACCATGCCGATGACGGCGCTGGACACCGAGGTGCCGATGGACCGCATCAGGGTGTTGAGGCCGTTGGCCGCGCCGGTCTCCGAGGCGGGGACCGCGCCGACGATCAGCGCGGGGAGGGAGGAGTAGGCGAGGCCGATGCCGGCGCCCAGGACGACCGCGATGACGAGGCTCTGCCAGGCGGCGCTCATCAGGCCGAGGCCGGCGCCGTAGCCGATCGCGATGATCAGCATGCCGAGGATCAGGGTCACCTTGGGGCCGTACTTCGCGGACAGCTTGGCGTAGACGGGCGCGGTGATCATCATCGTCAGACCGAGCGGTGCGACGAGCAGACCGGCGGTGACCATCGACTGGCCGAGTCCGTAGCCGGTGGACTTCGGCAGCTGGAGCAGCTGCGGGAGCACGAGGGAGACGACGTAGAACGAGACGCCGACCATGATCGAGGCGAGGTTGGTGAAGAGGACGGCGGGGCGGGCCGTGGTGCGCAGGTCGACCAGCGGGGCCTTCAGCCGCAGCTCCATCACGCCCCACAGCAGGAGGACGACGGCCGCGGCGGCGAACAGGCCGAGCGTGGTGCCGGAGGTCCAGCCCCAGTCGCTGCCCTTGGTGATCGGCAGGAGGAAGAGGACGAGCCCGATGGAGAGGCCGATCGCGCCGAGCACGTCGAAGGTGCCCTCGGCCCGGGCCGGGGACTCGGGGACGACGAGGAGGGTGAGGCCGATGGCGAGGACGCCGAGGCCGGCGGCGCCGTAGAAGAGGGCGTGCCAGTCGGCGTGCTGGGCGACCAGGGCCGCGGCGGGCAGGGCGAGGCCGCCGCCGACGCCGATCGAGGAGCTCATCAGGGCCATCGCCGAGCCGAGCTTCTCGCGGGGCAGCATGTCCCGCATCAGGCCGATGCCGAGCGGGATCGCGCCCATGGCGAAGCCCTGGAGGGTACGGCCGACGATCATCGTGAGCAGGTCGCTGGTGAGCGCGCTGACCAGGGCGCCGACGACCATCACCGCGAGGCTGAGGATCAGCAGCCGCCGCTTGCCGTACAGGTCGCCGAGGCGGCCCATGATCGGGGTGGCCACGGCTCCGGAGAGAAGGGTGGAGGTCAGGACCCAGGTGGCGTTGCTGGGCTCGGTGCCCAGCAGCTGCGGCAGGTCCTTGATGACCGGGACGAGCAGGGTCTGCATCACCGCGACCACGATGCCCGCGAAGGCGAGCACCGGGACGACGGCTCCGCTCGCTTGGCGGGTGGGCCGGTCGGTCGTGTGCGTCATGAGGGGGTGCCTCCGGGGCGGTGGTTCGGGGATTACATGGGACCTGAACCTGTATGCATGGGCAACTATTCCGATGCTTCGGCGTACTAACGATTTCTTTAGGTTCTCTTGGGAAAGCGGCGCGGAGAATCTCTTCGTTCCGAGGCAACGATCCGGGCCGCTCATGGCCTCCTTTGAACATCTAGGAGGTGCAGTGCCCATGGGGGATCGGGATCGGAAGCAGGACAGGGACGGCAGGGACACGGAGTTCCAGGCCTTCGTCGTCGGCCGCTGGCCGCGGCTGATGCGCACGGCATTTCTCCTCACGGGGGAGCAGCACGCCGCGGAGGACCTGGTCCAGTCGACGCTGGAACAGGTCTACGTGGCCTGGCGCCGGGTCGGCGCGGCCGACGAGCCGGAGGCGTACGTACGGCGCGTGATGATCAACGCGCATGCCCGCAAGTACCGCAGGAAGCTCCGAGAGCTCCTCGCGCCGAGGGACGACGGCTCGGACCCGGCGCACGAGGTCGCCGACACCGGCGACCTGATCGCCCGGGCCGACGACCGGCACACCCTGCTGAAGGCGCTGGCCGCGCTGCCGCCACGGCAGCGGGAGGCGGTGGTGCTGCGCTACTGGGAGGACCTGACCGAGACGCAGACGGCGGAGGCGATGGGCTGTTCGGTCGGCACGGTGAAGAGCAACGCGGCCAAGGGGATCGCGAAACTGCGTGCCATACCGGAACTGGCGGACACGGTGACGTACGGAGGGCGGAAGTGATGAACGCGGACCGGGAGACGAGCCACGACATGACACAGCACGACATCGCCGTCCTGCTGGCCGAGGCCGCGGACGAGGTCGAGATCGGCATAGCCCCCACCCAGGCACTGATCCGCGGCGGCCGCCGCCGCCGGGCCCGCCGCTGGGCGGTCGCCACGGCCACGGCACTGGTGGTCGCCGGCTCCACGGGGGCGCTGGCGGCGGGCGGCCTGCCAGGGGGCGGTGGGGAGCGGGTGACGCCGTCGGCGACGCAGCCGACGGCCACCGGGACGGCGTCGGCGTTCCGGCCGACGACCAGCATCACCCTCTGGGCCGGCACGGACGGCGGCAAGGAGTGGCAGGTCACGCTCGACGTCTGGCCGGCGCCGGCCGACGTCCGGGACGCCCGGGCCATGATGAACGCGATGGAGGAGTACGGCGAGACCCCGACGGCCGCGAACACGGCCGCCGACCTGGTCGGCAAGAGCGCCTACTTCGTGCACCGCGGCGCCGAGGCCAACGGCGTCGCCCGGGAGCACCTGACCCTGCACGGCCTGACCGCCGCGGGCGACACCATGTCGGGCACGGACATGGACGCCTTCGCGGTTCCGCTCGACCCGGCCGCCGAAGGGCCCGACCGGCTGGTGATCGGCCATGTGGCCAAGACCGCCCGACAGGTGACCTGCACCTGGAAGAACGGCACGAAGACCGAGGTCGGCAGAGCCCCTTCGAACGCCGTCGGCGACGGCGCCGCCGCCCCGGCCATCCGCCCGGCCGACGGCTCCCCGTACGCCTGGTTCGCCTGTCTGGCCCCACAAGGAACCGAGTACGAGTCGGCGGAGGTGACGCGCTAGAGGTGCCGGTTAGGGCCTGTCGTTTGGATCAGGTCGCAGGAAATCGGCGGTGCCGAATCAGCGCCGGTGAGCGGGGTGTGGTGCGTGCAGCTGCAAGGCGGAGGAGGGCGTCGACGCGGAGCGTCGG